>NZ_LNBE01000004.1:0-653784 GCF_001445655.1 Streptomyces roseifaciens | reverse complement strand
TGGAAGGAGGACTTGACGCCCCAGTCGAGCCGCCCGCCGGAGACCGTCCGCGCACCGCCGGCGTTCCCGTCCGCGGGCGCCGCCGGTGCCGCGGGCGCCGCGGACGCGACCGCCCCCGGCCCCACCCCCGGCACCAACCCCGCCAGCACCGCCGCCAGCAGGGCGACGACCGGGGCGCGGGCGGGTCTGGGCGGCGGCAGCATCGAAAGGGCCCCTTTCGGGTGGGACAGCGCGGGACGGCAGACATCGCGAGACATCACGCCATAGCGACTTAGGTAAGGCTAACCTAAGCTATGTCCCATCAGGTCGGAAACCCCCGGCCGGAGCGAAAGGCAGAACCGTGCTTCAACGGCAGTCGGCGGGCCCCGCGATACCTACCCCACGCCGCACCGGCATATGCGCCGCACTGCTCACTTGGCTCACTTTGGCCGCCCTGGCCCTCACCGGCTGTGGCTCCTCGGGCAGTTCGAGCAGCTCAGGGGCGTCCAAGGCAGCAGCCAAGGCACCGGCGGCCGACCGTATCGAGCCACTCTCCGGCACGCCTAAGGCCCAACTGCCCGCCACCGTAAGGTCCGCGGACGGCCACGACGTCACCGTCCGCAGCACGGACCGGATCGTTCCGCTCACCGGAGCGCTCTCAGAAATCGTCTTCAGCCTCGGCCTCGGCGACCGGGTCGTCGCCCGCGACATCACCGCCACCTTCGAGCAGGCGGCGAAGCTGCCCGTGGTCACCCGCGCCCACGACGTCTCCGCGGAGAGCGTGCTCTCGCTGAAGCCCACGCTCGTCCTGGCGGAGACCACGACCGGGCCCGCGGAAGCCATCGGCCAGATCCGCGCCGCCGGGGTCCCCCTCGTCGTCCTCGACCCGGCCAAGAAGCTCGAAGACGTCGGCCCGCGCATCGGCAAGGTGGCCGCCGCCCTCGGCGTCCCGGCCGCCGGGGACGAGCTCGACCGCCGTACCCGGCAGCGCCTGGAGAAGGCGGAGAAGGCCATCCCGAACAGCGGCGGGAACAGCGGGAAGAAGCCGCGCGTCGCCTTCCTCTACCTGCGCGGCTCGGCCTCCGTCTACCTCCTCGGCGGGGCCGGGTCCGGCGCGGACTCGCTCATCGAGGCCGCGGGCGGCGTGGACGCGGGCAAGGAGTCCGGCCTGAAGAAGGACTTCACGCCCATCACGAGCGAGGCCCTCGCCAAGGCCGCGCCCGACGTCATCCTCGTGATGAGCAAGGGGCTCGCGTCCGTCGGCGGCGTGGACGGGCTGGTGAAGATCCCCGGCGTCGGGCAGACGCCGGCCGGGCTGGACCGCCGCGTCGCCTCCGTGGACGACGGCGTGCTGCTGAACTTCGGCCCCCGCACCGACACCGTCCTCACCTCCCTCATCGAGCAGATCCACGCCGGGAAGTGACGCGGGATGAGCCTCCTCAGAACCACGGCCCCCTCCCCCGTGGCCGCCGGCCCCGCCGGTGAGCCCGGCGGCGGGCAGCAGCCCCGTCGCCGCCGCACCAGCGCCCTCCTCGCCACCGGCATGGCCGCGGCCCTGCTCCTCGCGTGCCTGCTCTCCGCCGGGATCGGCGCGTACGACATCCCGCTCGGCGACGTCGTGGGCTCCCTGCTGCACCGGGCGGGGCTCGGCGGGGCGGAGCTGGACCGGGTCCCCGAGAGCGTGTTGTGGAACGTACGGCTGCCGCGCGTGGCCCTGGCCCTGCTCGTCGGGGCGTCGCTGGGGTGCGCGGGGGCGCTGATGCAGGGCGTGTTCGGCAATCCGCTCGCCGAACCCGGCGTCATCGGCATCTCGATGGGCTCGGCCGTCGGCGCGGTCGCCGCGATCTCCCTGGGCCTGACCTTCCTCGGCAACTGGACGGTGACCGCCTGCGCGTTCGCGGCCGGGCTCGTGACCGTCCTGCTCGTCTACGCCCTCTCGCGCTCGGGCGGCCGTACGGAGGTGGTCACGCTCATCCTCACCGGCATCGCGGTGAACGCGTTCGGCGGGGCGCTCGTCGGCCTGGGCATCTTCATCGCCGACAACGCCCAGGTCAGCCAGATCACCTTCTGGCAGCTCGGCTCGCTCGCGCAGGCGACCTGGCCGAAGGTGCTCGCCGTCCTGCCGTGCGCCCTGGCCGGCCTGGCCGTCGCACCGCTCTACGGGCGGAAGCTGGACCTCCTGGCGCTCGGCGAACGGCCCGCGCGCCACCTGGGCGTGGACGTCGAGCGGCTGCGCCTGGTGCTGGTGCTGGTGGTCGCGCTGCTGACGGCCGCGGCGGTGGCCGTGGCGGGGGTCATCACGTTCGTGGGCCTGCTGGTGCCGCACCTGCTGCGGATGGCCGCGGGCCCCGGTCACCGGTTCCTTGTGCCGGGCAGTGCGCTGGGCGGGGCGCTGGTCCTGGTCGCGGCGGACCTCGCGGCCCGTACGGCCGCCCAGCCGGCGGAGCTGCCCCTGGGCGTCCTGACGGCCCTGTTCGGCAGCCCGTTCTTCTTCTGGTTGCTGCGAAGGACCCGGCGGAAGCAGGGAGGCTGGGCGTGAGGTGGGCAGGTTTCCGGCCGGGGGTCCGGGGGTTGCCCCCGGGAAAACGCAGCTGGCTCCTCAGAAGGACCCGGCGCAAGCAAGGGAGCCGGGCATGATCAAGGAACTTCTGCGCAACCGCGGGCGGAAGCGCCGGCTCCCCCTCCCCTCCCCCTTCGGGACCGTCCGTGCCGAGGCCCGTGCCCTGCACGTGCGCCTCGCCGGCCGTACCGTTCTCGACGGCGTGGACCTCCAGGTCGCGGCCGGCGAAGTCCTCGCGCTCGTCGGCCCCAACGGCGCGGGCAAGTCCACGCTCCTGGCCGCGCTCGCCCACGACCTGCCCGCCGGGTCCGGCGAGGTCCGCATCGACGGCGAGCCCGCCGCCGCCTGGACGGCCGCCGAACTCGCCGTGCGCCGGGCCGTGCTGCCGCAGTCGGCGGAGCTGTCGTTCCCGTTCCCGGTCGAGGAGGTCGTCCGGATGGGGCGCGCGCCGTGGGCCGGGACCCCCGCCGAGGACGAGGACGACGAGGCCGTCCGGGCCGCCATGGCCGCCGCCGAGGTGGCCGGATTCGCCTCCCGTCCGTTCGCCGGGCTCTCCGGCGGCGAGCGGGCGAGGGTCGCCCTGGCGCGCGTGCTCGCGCAGCGCACCCCGCTCCTGCTGCTCGACGAGCCGACCGCCGCGCTGGACCTGCGCCACCAGGAACTGGTGCTGCGGATCTGCCGGGAGCGGGCCGCGGCCGGGGCCGCGGTGGTGGTCGTCCTGCACGACCTCGGCCTGGCGGGCGCATACGCGGACCGGGTGGCGGTCCTGCACGGAGGGCGGATCGCGGCGGAGGGGCCGCCGGCGCGCGTCTTCGAAGCGGAATTGCTCAGTCGTGTGTATTCGCAGCCGGTCGAGGTTATTGATCATCCGCGTACGGGTGAGCCATTGGTGATCCCGAGGCGCGAGGTACGAGATTTTGCTTCGTGAGAGCAGAATCACGCACCCGTCCGGGAACAGGGTAGGCAAGCCTCAGATAAGTTAGGGCGGCCTTATCCGGCCAGCCGGTTTTCGGCCATGCCGTTTACGGCGCGAACGTCCTTTCCGTCCTCTCCGAGCACGCCTGGAGCCCTTATGCGCGCCCTCCGCTCCTCCGCCGTCGCCGCCGTCGCCGCGGCCGCGGCCCTGACCGCCGTGTCCGGCTGCGCCGAGAAGTCGGACGGCAAGGGCTCCGATGCGATCGAGGTGACCGCCTCCGACGACAAGTGCGAGGTCTCCAGGACCTCTTTCCCCTCCGGTCACATAAAGATCAACATTGAGAACACGGGCTCCAAGGTCACCGAGGTGTACGTGTACGCCGCGGGCGACCGGATCGTGACGGAGCGGGAGAACATAGGCCCGAAGACCAAGGCCGAGATCACCGCGACGATCAAGAAGCCGGGCGATTACGAAATAGCCTGCAAGCCCGGCATGAAGGGCGACGGCATCCGCCAGAAGATCACCGTCACCGGCGGCGGAAAGGCGGAGAAGGCGAACCCGGAGCTGGACAAGGCGGTCGCCGAGTACCGCAAGTACGTCCAGCAGCAGGCCGACGAGACGATCCCGGCGGCGCAGAAGTTCGCCGACGCGGTCAAGAGCGGCGACGTCGACGAGGCCAAGAAGCTCTACGCGGTCTCCCGCATCGGCTGGGAGCGCACCGAGCCGGTCGCGGAGTCCTTCGGCGACATCGACCCGAAGGTCGACGTCCGCGAGGACGGCCTGGAGAAGGACCAGAAGTGGACCGGCTGGCACAAGCTGGAGAAGTCGCTCTGGGACGAGAAGAAGATCGACGAGGACGACAAGAAGCTGGCCGACCAGCTGATGACGGACCTCAAGGACTGGCAGAAGCGCGTCGGCACCGCCGAGATCACCCCGACCAGCATGGCCAACGGCGCCAAGGAGCTGCTCGACGAGGTCGCGACCGGCAAGGTCACCGGCGAGGAGGAGCGCTACAGCCACACCGACCTCGTCGACTTCCACGCCAACGTCGAGGGCGCCGAGAAGTCCTACGCGCTGCTCAAGCCCGTCGCCGCCAAGAGCGACGCCGCGCTGGCCAAGGAGCTCGACAAGCAGTTCGGCGACCTGAAGAAGCTGCTCGACGAGTACCGCGACGGCGACACCTTCAAGGCGTACGACGGCGTCGGCAAGGAGGACCGCAAGAAGCTGTCCGACGCCGTGAACGCCCTCGCGGAGCCCCTGTCCAAGCTCGCCGGCACCGTCGCGAAGTAACGGGGGAGCTCCCATGACCGACGCGGAGAAGACCGGCGGGCCGCAGCAGCCCGCCGACGAGAGCGCGGCCGCGGGCGCGCCCGGGGGCGGCAGGCCCTCGCGCCGCTCCGTCCTCGGCTGGGGCGGTGCCGGCCTCGCGCTCGGCGCCGCGGCCGCGGGCGGCACCGCCGCCGCGCTGCGCATCGGCGAGGACGCGTCCCCGGCCGCCGCGGCCGGGGACGCGGTCCCCTTCCACGGCGCCCACCAGGCCGGCATCGCCACCCCCGTCCAGGACCGGCTGCACTTCGCCGCCTTCGACGTGACGACGAGCGACCGCGCCGCCCTGGTCAGGATGCTCCAAGAGTGGACGGCCGCCGCCGCGCGGATGACCGCCGGTCACGAGATCGGCGAGGGCGCCGTCCCGGGCAACGACGAGCTGCCGCCGGACGACACCGGCGAGGCCCTCGGCCTCAAGCCGTCCCGGCTGACCCTCACCTTCGGCGTCGGCCCGGGCCTGTTCGAGAAGGACGGCAAGGACCGCTTCGGTCTCAAGGACCGCCGCCCCAAGGCCCTGATCGACCTGCCGGTCTTCCCCGGCGACAACCTCGACGCGGCCCGCAGCGGCGGCGACCTGTGCGTCCAGGCCTGCGCGGACGACCCGCAGGTCGCCGTGCACGCCATCCGCAACCTGGCCCGCATCGGCATGGGCAAGGTCGCCATCCGCTGGTCGCAGCTCGGCTTCGGCAAGACCTCCTCGACGACGCCCGACGCGCAGACCCCGCGCAACATGATGGGCTTCAAGGACGGCACCCGGAACATCGCCGGCACCGACACCGACCGCCTGGACAAGCACGTGTGGGTCGGCGAGAAGGACGGCCCGGACTGGATGACCGGCGGCTCGTACCTCGTGGCCCGCCGCATCCGGATGCACATCGAGACCTGGGACCGCACCTCGCTCGCCGAGCAGGAGGACATCTTCGGCCGGGACAAGGCCGAGGGCGCGCCCGTCGGCAAGGAGCGCGAGCACGACGAGCCGCTGCTGAAGGCCATGAAGCCCGACGCGCACGTGCGCCTCGCCCACCCCGACAGCAACAACGGCGTGACGATCCTGCGCCGCGGCTACTCCTTCACGGACGGCACGGACAAGCTCGGCCGGCTGGACGCCGGGCTGTTCTTCATCGCGTACCAGAAGGACGTCCGGGACGGGTTCGTGCCGCTGCAGATGAACCTGGCGCGCAACGACACCCTCAACGAGTACATCCAGCACGTGGGTTCGGCGGTCTTCGCCGTGCCGCCGGGCGTCCGGGACAAGGACGACTGGTGGGGCAAGGCCCTGTTCGCATGACCACCGGTTCTTCCCGGGGAGGAGATGCCGCGTGTTCGGCAACTATCTGATCGGCCTGCGCGAGGGCCTGGAGGCCAGCCTGGTCGTCTGCATCCTCGTCGCCTACCTCGTCAAGACCGGGCGCCGGGACGCCCTGCGCCCGGTCTGGGCCGGCATCGCCGCGGCCGTGCTGCTGAGCATGGGCTTCGGCGCGCTGCTCCAGTACGGCTCGCGGACCATGACCTTCGAGGCCCAGGAGATGCTCGGCGGCTCGCTGTCGATCGTCGCCGTCGGCCTGGTGACGTGGATGGTCTTCTGGATGCGGCGCACCGCGCGGCACCTGAAGAAGGAGCTGCACGGCAAGCTGGACGCCGCGCTCGCGATGGGCACGACCGCACTGGTCGTCACCGCGTTCCTGGCCGTGGGCCGGGAGGGCCTGGAGACCGCGCTGTTCGTCTGGACGGCCGTGCAGGCCACCGACGACGGGGTCCGGCCGCTGGCCGGCGCGCTGCTCGGACTGCTCACGGCCGTCGTGCTGGGCTGGCTGTTCTACCGCGGCGCGCTGAAGATCAACCTGGCGAGGTTCTTCACCTGGACCGGCGCCATGCTGATCGTGGTCGCGGCGGGCGTGCTCGCCTACGGCTTCCACGACCTGCAGGAGGCCGACATCCTGCCGGGCCTCGGGGACAGGGCCTTCGACATCAGCGAGCAGGTCCCGGCCGACAGCTGGTACGGCACCCTGCTCAAGGGCGTCTTCAACTTCCAGCCGGACCCGACCTGGCTGCAGGTGGCGGTGTGGGCGCTGTATCTGGTACCCACCCTCCTGGTGTTCTTCGCCCCGGGTAGGGTGGCGCCGAACCGAGCAGCCACCAAGGAGTCGAAGCCCGATGAGACGACGGGGGGCCGGCAGACCGCGCGCGACGCGGACGGCAGTGACGGCGGCGGCGCTGCTGCTGACGGCGACCGGGTGCATGACGGTGCACGGGGAACGGGAGATCGTCCCGTCGGTGGGCAAGGCTGAGGCCGCCAAGGTCCTCAAGGCCTTCACCGACGGCTACAACGAGGGTTACCGCAAGCTCGACCCGGGCGTCATCGCCCGGGTCGAGACCGGTGCGCTGGCCGAGATAGGCAAGGCCGACCTGGCGGCGCAGAGCGTCCAGACGCCGGGCGGCAACCCGAAGTACCCCTCCCTGGTCCTCGACGACGCCCGCTTCACGATCCCCGGGCAGGCCGGCTGGCCGAAGTTCTTCCTCGCCGACACCCGCAGCAACCGCGACGCCAACCGCTGGCTCGTGGTCTTCACGCGGTACGGGGTGAAGGAGCCGTGGAAGGCCGCCTACCTGTCGATCGTCAACCCGGGGAAGGTGCCGGAGTTCACGACCGGCAAGGACGGCCACGCGGAGGCCGTCCCGGCGGCCAAGGGCAAGGACCACGGCCTGATGGCCGACCCCGGCAAGGTGAGCGCCGTCTACACCGACTTCCTGCGCACCGGCAAGGGCAAGGACTTCGTGCCGGGCCCGCGGACCACGGGGCTGCGGGAGGAGCGCGACAAGGTGCGCCGTACGGCCACCTTCTGGACGGAGTTCATCGACACCCCCGAGAAGGCGCCCGCCTTCCCCGCTCCGGCGCTGCGCACCAAGGGCGGCGGTGCGCTGGTGTTCTTCACCGCGCACCACCGGGAGAAGCGCACGATGGCCGAGGGGCTGCGGCCCGCGGTCACCGACCCGCGGACGAAGGCGCTGCTGAAGGGCGAGCTCAAGCGCTCGGTGACGTACACGCGGGTCTCGGAGGCGGCGGTCGAGGTGCCCCCGCGGGACGCGGACGGCGGGATGATCAACTTCCTCAACCGGATCGACACGATGACGGCCGCGCAGGGCGAATAGCGCGCCGGGCGTACGGAACCGGGCGGCGGGGCGAGCCGGACCCGTCGGGCCGGGTGGGGTCAGCGGCCGATCGGCCAGGCCGCCTCGTGATCGGGGCGGCCGCCCGCGTACTGGGCGCAGGCGTCCGTGAGGGTCTCCAGGAGCGTCAGCGGATCCGGCAGCGGCCGCTCGGGGCCCTGCAGCCAGGCCACTCCGGACTCCTCCGGCAGCCGCGAGGGGGGCAGCAGCACATAGCTCCCCCGGCAGTGCCAGCGCAGGCCCGGATGCTCGTCCATCGTCTCGGGATGGCAGTCGAGCTCGCAGGGCCACCACTCGTCCTCGTCGTCCGGGGTGCCGCGGGTGGCGGTGAAGAAGAGCATGCGGTCGGGGGCGACGGTGGCCACGGGCCCGGTCTCGACCCCGGCCTTCTGCAGCCGCTCCAGGGCCTGCCGGCCGGCCTCGAGGGGGACGTCGAGCACGTCGTGCGCGATGCCGGTGGCGGTGACGAAATTGGCCTCCGGCTGGCTGCGCAGCCACGCCGTGACCTTCTCGGCGTCGGTGGTGGCGAGGGTCTGCCAGGCGAAGGAGACGGGGTGGCGGCCGGGGGTGGGACACCCGATGCGCTCACAGGAACAGCCGTACCCCGACGGGTGCGCGGCCGGGGCCAGCGGGAAGCCCGCGGCTGCCGCGGCCAGGAGCAGTTCCTCGCGGGCGGCCTCGGATGCCGCGCCGGTGCCCGTACCGCCGCCCGCTCCGCTCCTGGGGCGGCGCAGCCACTGGGAGAACCTGCTCTTGCGTTCCATCTATCCCCTCACTTCGACCGCGGTCTCCGGTCAATGCTGCCACCATCCTGCGCCTGGTGTGACCGTCGGACGTATCCAGGGGGTGTGAGACCGGCCGCTCGCGCGGGCGGGGCCATCTATCCGGTCCGCCGTCCCGGCCGGTCCGGAGCCTGCGCCGGACGGGTCACGGGCGCGGCGCGAGACCGCGCAGGGCGAGGTCGAGGACGGTGTCCGCGTAGGCGTGGGTGAGCGGCAGGGTGCGGTTCAGCCAGCGGTGGAAGAGCGGGCCGACCAGCAGTTCGAGGGCGATGCGGACGTCGGTGTCGGGGTCGACCTGGCCGGCTTCCTGGGCGGTGCGCAAGCGTCGGGCGTACGCCTGGAGCTGGGGTTCGAGGACCTTCTCGGTGAGGGCGCGGCCGAGTTCGGGGTCGTTGGCGGTCTCGGAGACCAGGGCGCGGGTGGGGGCGTCGAGGCGCGGGTCGTTGAGCTGGTCGACGGTGGCCCGCAGCACGGCCCTGAGGTCGGCCGCGATGTCGCCGGTGTCCGGGAGCTCGACGCCGGCCGGGTCGACGCCCTCGAGGACGCAGGCCTCGAAGAGGACCGCCGCCTTGGAGGGCCACCAGCGGTAGATGGTCTGCTTGCCGACGCCTGCGCGGGCGGCGATGGCCTCGATGGTGAGCTTCGCGAAGCTGGATTCGCCTACGAGCTCCAGGGCGGCGTCGAGGATCGCGCGGCGGGAGCGCTCGCTGCGGCGTGAGGCGTCGGGGGCCTTGGCGGACGGCGAGGACGGCGAGGACGGGGTCGGGGCGTCGGTCATGGCGGCATCCTAGCCACGCATGGAGCGAGACGTATCGTCTTGACAAGACGAGACGTCTCGTTGGATCCTTGGGGCGAAGCGAGACGGAGCGTCTCGCTCAACTGAAGGGAGAACCCCATGAGCAGGAGCGGATCGGGCGGCATGCTCGGAGTCGGCGGCACCCGCAGCAACCTCTCCCGCAACGCCCTGCGCGGCGGTGGCAGGGGCGGGCGCGCGGGAGGCGGCGCGGACGCGGCGGCCCAGAAGCGGGAACTGCTGCGGAAGTTGCGGGAAGGGCGAAGCGGAACCACCGGCGCGTGAGTGAGCCAGCGGTAAACCACCCGTACGGTTCATGCGCCAAAGCCCGTGGAGCGTGGACGATTTGGGCACGCACGACGATCCCGTACGTGCCCAACACCACCGTGAGGAGCACTCCTTGCGTAGTACAGCTCCACGCGCAGCCACTCCGCGGCGCTATCTGATGTGCCCCCCGGCCCACTTCAAGGTCACCTACTCCATCAACCCCTGGATGGATCCGGCCAAACCGGTCGACATCCCTCTTGCGCTCGCGCAGTGGGAGGACCTCAGGGACCGCTATCTGGCCCTCGGGCACACCGTCGAGGAGCTCGAGCCCCGGCCCGGACTGCCCGACATGGTCTTCGCCGCCAACGGCGCGACCGTCGTGGACGGCCGGGTGCTCGGCGCGCGCTTCGCCCACCCCGAGCGGACCGCCGAGGCCGCGATCCACGCGGCCTGGTTCCGGGAGCAGGGCTACGCCGACGTGCTCGAACCCGAGCACATCAACGAGGGCGAGGGCGACTTCGCCGTCACCGCCTCCTGGCTGCTCGCCGGCCGCGGCTTCCGCAGCAGCCCGCTCTCCCACCCCGAGGCGCAGGAGTTCTTCGGCCGGCCGGTGATCGGCCTCGACCTGGTCGACCCCCGCTACTACCACCTGGACACGGCGCTCTGCGTCCTCGACGACACCACCGACGGCGAGATCATGTACTACCCGGGCGCGTTCTCGGCGGGCAGCCGCGAGGTGCTGAGACGGCTGTTCCCCGACGCCCTGATCGCGAGCGAGGAGGACGCGTCGGCCCTCGGCCTCAACGCCGTGTCCGACGGGCGGCACGTGCTGCTCCCGCAGGCGGCGGTGGGGCTCTTCGAACCGCTGCGCGCACGGGGGTACGAGCCGATCGGGATGGACCTCGGCGAACTGCTGAAGGGAGGCGGCAGCGTGAAGTGCTGCACGCAGGAGCTACGGGTTTAACACCCTCCCCTGCGGCGGGGCGGTGTCGATCTGCGGCTCCGCCGCGTGGCCGCGATCGGCCACGCACGGCCCGCGGCCGGCAGAGCACCCGGGTCATCCCCCGGCCGGAGGCCACTCGTCGCCCCAGGCCGCGTCGCGCGCCCGCTTGTAGGCGTCGCCGTGGCGCTTGGTCACCGTCTCGCGGGTCAGGCCGTCCTCGGGCGTGCACAGTTCGAGGAGGACCTGGCCCTTGCGGATCTGGGGCTTGCGGACGATGCGCGCGGGTGCAGCAGCCTCCGGCACGTCGCCCCGTACCGCCGCCACGTACGAGAACTTCTCGTCCTCGTACGCCAGTGAGCCGCCCTTGACCTGCCGGTGCAGCGAGGAGCGGCTCACCCGGGCCGAGAAGTGGCACCAGTCCGTGCCCGGCTCGATCGGGCACGCCGCGCTGTGCGGGCAGGGCGCGACCACGCGGAAGCCCGCCGCGATCAGCCGGTCGCGCGCCTCGATGATCCGCAGGTAGCCGTCGGGCGTGCCCGGCTCGACGATCACGACCGCCCGCGCCGTGCGGGCGGCCTCGGACACGACCGCGGCGCGGCCGGCGTCGGTCAGCTCCTTCAGCACGTACGAGACGGTGACGAGGTCCGTGCCCTCCGGCACCTTCAGCCCGTCGCCGATGATCCCCCGCTCCCAGCGGGCCGCGCGAAGGGCCGGCTCGGAGGCCTCCCCGGCGAGCTCGGCACCGAGCGCGAGGGCGGGCGCGGCCCAGTCCAGGACCGTCGTCTCCCGGCTCTCGCCCTCCCAGGCGGAGGCCACGGCCCACGTCGCCGCGCCGGTGCCGCCGCCCACGTCCACGTGCGAGGCGGGCACGAAGGACGGCAGCCGGTCCCGGAACGCCTCCAGCGCGGACCGCACGGCCTCGAACGTGGCCGGCATGCGGTAGGCCGCGTACGCGGCCACGTCGGAGCGGTCGCGCAGCACGGGGGCGTCGGTGGGGGTCAGGCCCCGGTAGTTGGCGATCAGCCGGTCGACGGCCTGTGCGGCCTGGCGCGGCGGCAGACCGTCGAGGAGCCCGGCGAGCGCGGTGCGCAGTTCGTCGCCGGACCGGGGGGAATGGGGGACGTGCATTTGATGGAGTCTATGTCGGGGTCGGGTGCGGCGCCTGCGGCTGGTGAGGCCGCGGTGGCCGGCGAGTCCGGCACGGCCGGGACGCGGCGTCGTGGCTGCTCGCCGCCGCGGCGGATGCGCCGGGGCCGCCTCGGCGGATCCTTCCGCCGCGACGGCGATCGGCCACGACGTACGTGCCCGGCGGTGCCGGGCTCACCGGGAGGCGCGGGGGGCGGCGAGGCCGTGCGGCCGGCACCGGCCGGGCCGCGGCGGGGCGGGTGCCCCGCCCGGAAGGCGACTCAGTCGCGCTTCTGCCAGGGGCGGCACAGGCCCAGGAAGCACGCCGCCGCCGCGAGCGCGCACACCAGCTGCACGACCGCCATCGGCACCGCCGTGCCCTCCCCCGCGATGCCCACGAGCGGCGAGGCCAGCGCGCCCAGCAGGAACGTGGACGTGCCCAGCAGGGCCGAGGCGGAGCCCGCGGCGTCGCGGGAGCGCATCAGGGCCTGGGCGTTGGTGTTGGGCATGGCCAGGCCCATCGCGGACATCAGGACGAACAGCCCGCCCGCGATCGGCGCGAGGCCCGCCTTCCCGAAGACGCCGGAGGCCATCAGCAGCAGGGCCGCGGCGGCCAGGGCGATCACGACGAGGCCGACGGCGAGGGCCTTGTCGAGGCTCACGCGGCCGACCAGCAGCTTGCCGTTGATCTGGCCGACCAGCACGAGGCCGATCGAGTTGACGCCGAAGAGCAGGCTGAAGGTCTGCGGGGAGGCCCCGTAGATGTCCTGGACGACGAAGGGCGACGCCGAGATGTAGGCGAAGAGCGCGGCGAAGGCGAAGCCGCCCGCGAGCATGTAGCCGGTGAAGACCCGGTCGGAGAGGAGGGCGCCCATCGTGCGCAGGGTCGCCCCGAGGCCGCCGGCCTGGCGCCGCTCCGGCGGCAGGGTCTCGTGCAGGAAGCGCCATACGGCGAGGGTGAGCAGCAGGCCGACGGCGGTGAGGACGACGAAGACGCCCCGCCAGTCGGTCAGGCGCAGGATCTGGCCGCCGATGAGCGGGGCGACGACGGGGGCCACGCCGGATATCAGCATGAGGGTGGAGAAGAAGCGGGCCATGGCCACGCCGTCGTAGAGGTCGCGCACGACCGCCCGGGCGATGACGATGCCGGCGGCACCGGCGAGGCCCTGCACGAGGCGGAAGCCGATCAGCAGCCCGGCGTTCGGGGCGAGGGCGCAGGCGGCGGTGGCCACGACGTAGACGGCCATGCCGGCGAGGAGGGGGCGGCGGCGCCCCCACTTGTCGCTCATGGGGCCGACGACGAGCTGGCCGAGCGCCATGCCCAGGAGGCACGCGGTGAGGGTGAGCTGGACGGTCGCGGCGGGGCTGTGGAGCGCGCCGGTGACCTCCGGCAGGGCCGGGAGGTACATGTCCATGGAGAGCGGCGGCAGCGCGCTCAGGCCGCCGAGGACGAGGGTGACGATGAGGCCCGTGGCGCGGGCGGCACGGGCCCCGGCCGTGCCGGGGCCCGTGGAGTGGCGTTCGGCGGGCCGGGCGGGCTGCTGTTCCTGCTCGGCCGTGTCCTGGCCGGGGTCCGTCATGCGTCGCGCTCCGTGCTCCGTGGTTGTCGTCTGTTCAACCATGGTGTCATGACCGCGGCCCATACTTGGGTCTTACATGTTATTCGGGGGGCGGGTGTGACGGGATGCACTGACCCGGGCATGCACCGACTCCGGAAGGCATCACCGGCGTCACCGGCGTCCGGGCCCTTACGCCTCCCGGAGCCCCGGAGCACCCGCCTCCGAGACGAACGACGCGGCGGTGGAGATCGGAGCGCCCGGTGTGGTGACCCCGGACAGCGTCCGGAAGTCGCCCCGCACGCGCTCCGGGTCGAGCGTGACGACGACGTACCCGCGCCGGGCGTCGTAGTACTTCAGGTGCGGGTTCGCCGCGCGCGCCGTCTCCCAGTCCTCGGGGCGCGCCTGCCCGTCGAAGCCGCTGGAGACGGAGGTGCCGAGGAACTCCACGCCGAGCGTGGCGGAGTCCGGGTCGTCGAAGTCCTTCTTCACCTCGTACGCGCAGTGGGTGTGGTCGTCGCCGGTGAGGACCAGAAGGTTCCGGATACCCGCACGCTCGGCGCCGGCCAGGACGCGGGCGCGCGAGGCCGGATAGCCGTCCCAGGTGTCCATGCTGACCCGGGAGGAGTCGCCGGGCGTCTCCTTGCGCTGGGAGAAGCACACCTGCTGGGCGACGACGTTCCAGGTGGCGGTGGAGGCGCGGAAGCCGTCGAGGAGCCAGCGCTCCTGCGCGTCGCCGGTGATCGTGCGGGCCGGGTCCTGCGACTCGGGGCCGGGGGTGTGCCAGCCGTCCCCGTAGGCCTGGTCGGAGCGGTACTGGCGGGTGTCGAGGAGGTCGAACTGCGCGAGGCGGCCGTACGCGAAGCGCCGGTAGAGACGCAGGTCCGGCCCGGCGGGCCGCTGGGGAGTGCGCAGCGGCATGTTCTCCCAGTAGGCGCGGTACGCGGCGGCGCGGCGGGCGCGGAAGCGGTCGACGGGGTCGTCGTGCTGGGAGACGTCGCCCGCGTAGTTGTTCTCGACCTCGTGGTCGTCCCAGGTGACGTACCAGGGGTGGGCGGCGTGCGCGGCCTGGAGCTCGGCGTCGGTCTTGTAGAGGGCGTACCGCTGGCGGTAGTCCTCCAGGGTGTGCGTCCAGTGGTTGTAGAACTCCGGCAGGGGCTCGGTGTAGTTCCGGGCGCCCGCGCGGGCGTCGATGGCGTTCTCGTAGATGTAGTCGCCGACGAAGAACACCGCGTCGAGGTCCTCGCGCGCGAGGTGGCCGAGGGCGGTGTAGTAGCCCTCGTCGTACTGCTGGCACGAGATCAGGCCGAAGCGGGCGGCGGCGACGGCGGCATCGGCCCGGGGCGCGGTGCGGGTGCGGCCCACCGGGCTGATCCAGCGTTCGGCGCGGAAGCGGTACCAGTAGCCGCGGCCGGGTTCGAGGCCGCACAGGTCCAGGTGGACGGTGTGGCCGTCGGCGGCCGGGGCCGTGGCCGTGCCGCTCCGCACGACGCGGCGGAAGGCCTCGTCCTCGGAGAGCTCCCACTGGACGGCGATGCCGCCCTCGGCGGGCAGGCCGTTGCCCGGCTCGTGGGGCCGGGGCGCGAGCCGGGTCCACAGCACGACGGAGTCCGGCAGCGGGTCGCCGGAGGCCACTCCGAGGGTGAAGGGGTTTTCGGAGAGGGGGGTCATGCCGTTCAGATTGCGCGCGGCTGGGGCGGCTGTGAAGAGCCGCGTCACGCCTTCGACGGCAGTTCCGTCCCACCTGCTCCGTACCCGCCCGAACGACCCGTTCCAGGTGTACCGTCCCAGGAGGCGAGGCCGGACACCACGGGGGAGGTGGCGCGGTGAGCCACGACGGAGAACCTCCACAACCTCAACCGCAACCGCCCGAGAACCGCTTCTGGTCCCACGTGTGGAAGTACTGGGTGACCGCAGGCCTGGCCGTGGTGCTGGCGGCGATCCTCCCGGTGCTGTTCAAGGCGGGCCCCTTCGAGGCGGACGGGGCGGGCGGGCGCGACCCGACGACCGCTCCCCCGCCGGCCACGAGCCCGCCGGCCCCGGGGAGCCCTGCGGGGCCGGGGAGTTCGGGAGGCTCAGGGGGCTCGGAGGGTTCAGGGGGCTCAGGAGGCACGGGGAGTTCGGCCGGCCCCACCGACCCGGGAACGCCGTCCCCGCCGGGCACACCCTCCCGCACCCGGTCGCCGTCCGCGCCCGCGGTGTCCGCACGGGTCGTCAGCGTCCTCACCCAGGGCGCGGTCACCCCGACGGTCACCAAGGTCCGGGTGAACGTGACCTTCAAAGGCCTCAAGGGCAGGACGGGCTCCATCAGGTGGCACACCTACAACGACGTCACCAAGCAGAGCATGAGCGGCGACAGCGTGATCGGCTCCCCGGTCCTGGCCTGGGACAGCACGGACTGGCACCCCACGTTCCTCGTCCCGACACCGTCGGTGCGCTGGCAGCTCCAGGTCACGGCGTACGGCCCGGACGGCAGGCAACTGGCCACGAACCACTCCAACTTCACGTTCGGATCGTAGCGACGACCGGGCCATAGCCGACTGGAAAGTACTTGCCAGTTCGGAAAGTAGTTGCCATCGTGCTCCCGTACGGACGACACGAGGCAACTGACGGAGGCTCACATGCCTGACCCCGAAGCGACCGCCGCGGCGACGGCACTGGCCCGGGCGCAAGCGCTGGACTCCACGGTGCGGGACGGATCCCGGTGGTTCGCCCGCTACCAGCTGGTGTTCGGCTGCGCGGCCGCGGTGGCCGTGCTCGCCTGCAGCCTGATCGACGGACCGGGGAGCGCGCTCGCCTTCGCCCTGTTCTGGGCGGGGACGGTGACGGCCCTGGCCGTCTGGGCGAACCTGCAGCCCGTCAGCCGGCGCGGGCTCGGCCGCCGGCACCACTACCTGATCGCCACCTGGGGCCTGCTCCACGCCGCCGTGATCGTGCCGGGCACCACCTGGTTCCGGGGCGACCCCGCGTGGTGGGTGCCCGGCGCCGTCGTCGTCGCCCTGCCCGGGCTGGTCGGCGCCTGGCGGGAGGGGCGGCGGTGACGGCGAGCCACCCGCGCCACGGCCTGGACGAGGTGATCCACGCGCCCGTGAGGTTCTCCGTCGCGGCGACCCTGGCCGCCGCCGACAAGGCCGAGTTCGCGTTCGTGCGCGACACCGTCGAAGTGAGCGACTCGGTGCTGTCGAAGCAGGTCGCCACGCTGGAGAAGGCGGGCTACGTCAAGGTCACCAAGGGGTACGTGGGCAAGCGGCCGCGCACATGGCTGGCTCTGACCGAGGAGGGCCGGGCCGCGTTCACCGCGCACTGTGCCGCGCTGCGGGCGATCGCCGGCGGGTAGCGGGGCGGACAGGCGGGCGTTCCGTCAGGCAGAGGCCGGGCCGGGGACCAGTTGGGATGCCTGGCGGGCCAGTTGGGTCACCCGGGGCCAGTCGCGGCGGGCCAGGGTGTCCGGGGGGAGCATCCAGGAGCCGCCGACGCAGGCGACGTTCGGCAGGGCCAGGTAGGCCGGGGCCGTGTCGGGGCCTATGCCGCCGGTGGGGCAGAAGCGGGCGCCGGGGAGCGGGGAGGCCAGGGACTTGAGGTACGGCGTGCCGCCCGCCGCCTGCGCGGGGAAGAACTTCATGTCGCTCACCCCGCGCTCCAGCAGGGCCATGACCTCCGAGACCGTCGAGACGCCCGGCAGGAACGGCAGCCCCGTCTCCCGCAGGGCCTCCAGCAGGGGGTCCGTCCAGCCCGGGCTGACCAGGAAGCGGGCCCCGGCGCGTGCCGCGGCTTCCGCCAGGGCCGGGGAGAGGACGGTCCCCGCGCCCACGACCGCCTCCGGGACCTCCGCGGCGACGGCCCGTATCGCATCGAGCGCCGCGTCCGTCCGCAGCGTCACCTCGATCGCCGGCAGCCCGCCCGCGACGAGCGCGCGGGCTAGGGGCACGGCGTCGGACGCGTCGGGGAGGACGGCGACGGGGATGACGGGGGCGAGGCCGAGGACGGAGGCGGGCGCTGGGGCGGGCGCGGCGGCGGTCACGGGCCCATCCTGCGCGCCGCCACCACTTAACGCAACGGTCGTTGCACTATGTGCAACGAGGGGCCCTCAGAGCTCGGTCACCACCACGTCGAGCGCCCACGGCTTGCCGCCCTTCGCGGGCGCCCCGCCCTCCACCGCGTACCCGAGGCCGCGCAGCGCCTCCGCGAGCTCCGCCGGCCCGTCCGGCTCCGCGCCCGCCGTCAGCAGGTCCCGGACCAGCCGGCCCTTGGTGGCCTTGTTGAAGTGGCTCACGACGGACCGCTTCTCCACCCCGTCCACGATCTTCGACTGCAGCACCCGGACGGTCGCCGTCCGCTCCGCGAGGGCGCCCTTCGGCTTCCACGCGGCGGCGTACGCGGCCGACCTGAGGTCGAGCACCAGCCCGTCGCCCGCCTCCTGCGGCAGGTGGTCGTCCATGACGCCGCGCCAGTACGTGCCCAGCGCGCCCAGGCCCGGCAGCTTCACGCCCATCGAGCAGCGGTACGACGGGATCGCGTCACCGACCCGGACCGCGCCCCACAGCCCCGAGAAGACCAGCAGCGAGCGCTCCGCCCGCTCCCGCGCCGCCGCGTCCAGCGAGGCCAGGCCGAGCGCGTCGTAGAGGACGCCGGTGTAGACCTCGCCCGCGGGGCGGGTGCCCGCCGTCCGCAGCGCCGCGTTCTTCGCGATCTCGCCCCGCAGCCCCGGGGACAGGCCGAGCACCTCCGCGGCCTTGTCCTCGTCGCCCGCGCAGAGCTCCACCAGCTCCGCCAGCACGGTCTCCCGCGCCCCGGCCAGCCCCGGCAGCGACAGCGCACCGACCTCCAGCGCGGCCCCGGCGCCGGAACCGACGGCGGCGGCCTTCCCCTCGGACGGCGGCAACAGCACGAGCACGGTGTCTTCTCCCATCGGTACGGATACGGGGCGGTGCGGATACGAGCGGTGCGAGCACGGGTCGGTGCGCATACGGATCGCGCGGCACCCGGCACGCCCGGCACGCCGGGCCTCCCCGCACGCCCCGACGAGCCTAACCCCGACCCCGACGCCGCACGCCACGCTCGCCGTGCCCCGCGCCCGCACCGGAAATACGCTCGTCCCATGCCTCGCCGCAAGATGCACGTGACCGACGCGGACGGCAGCAGCCCCCTGCGAGCGGCGCTGCGCCGGCTGCGCGAGGACACCGGGGTGACCGAGGAGTTTCCCGCCGCCGCCCTCGCGGAGGCCGAGCAGGCCGCACGCCGGCCCCGCCTCCCGGCGTACGACGCCACCGAGCTGCCGCTGTTCACCATCGACCCGCCCGGCTCGATGGACCTCGACCAGGCCATGTACCTGGAGCGGCGCGACGGCGGGGGCTTCCGCGTGCACTACGCGATCGCCGACGTCGCCGCCTTCGTCCGCCCCGGCCAGGCCCTCGACGCCGAGGCGCACCGCCGCGTCATGACCCTCTACTACCCCGACGGGCGCGTCCCCCTCCACCCCGACGTCCTGGGCGAGGGCGCGGCCAGCCTGCTCCCCGACCACAGCAGGCCCGCCCTGCTGTGGCGCTTCGACCTCGACGCGGACGGCCGCGTCGAGGGGACGGACCTGCGGCGCGCGCTCGTCCGCAGCCGGGCCCGGCTCGACTACGCGGCCGTCCAGGCCGCCGTGGACTCCGGCAGGGCCGAGGAGCCGCTGGCCCTGCTGCGCGAGATCGGGATGCGGCGCGAGGCGCTGGAGCGCGCCCGGGGCGGCATCTCCCTCAACGTCCCCGAGCAGGAGATCGTGCGCCGCGGCGGCCACTACGCGCTCGCCTACCGCACGCCCCTGCCGGCGGACGGCTGGAACGCCCAGATATCCCTGATGACCGGCATGGCCGCGGCCGACCTGATGCTGCGCACGGGCACGGGCATCCTGCGCACCCTGCCCGCCGCGCCCGAGCGGGCGGTCGACCGGCTGCGGCGCGTGGCGCGCGCCCTCGGCGTCACCTGGCCGGAGGACATGCCGTACGCGGTCGTCATCCGTGCCCTCGACCCCTCCCACACCCAGCACGCGGCCTTCCTCCAGGAGTGCACGGCACTGCTGCGCGGCGCGGGCTACACCGTCTTCGACCGCGAACGCCCCACGGAACGCCCGCTGCCGGCGGATCCCGGCCACGCCGCCCTCGCCGCCCCGTACGCGCACTGCACCGCCCCCCTGCGCCGCCTGGTCGACCGCTACACCGGCGAGCTGTGCCTCGCCGCTGCCGCGGGCACCGACCCGCCCGAGTGGGTGCGCGCCGCGCTCGACGCCCTGCCCGGCGAGATGGAGACCGGGGCGCGGCGCGCGGGCCAGGTGGAGCGGGAGTGCGTGGACATGGTCGAGGCGGCGCTGCTGCGCGACCGGATCGGCCAGGTCTTCGACGCCTACGTGGTGGACGTCCAGGCGGACCGCCCCACCGCGGGCACGGTCCACCTCTACGAGCCGGCGGTGATCGGCCACATCGAGGGCGACGGCGACGGCCCGCCCCTGCCCCTGGGGCACCGCATGCGCGTCCGGGTGATCGAGGCGGACCCGGGCCGCGACAAGGTGTGGTTCGCCCCGGCCTAGCCGGAGCGGCGGTGACGGGCTCCGGGTTCTCCCGGGGCGATCGTGACAGCCCCCGCCAGGTAGCATGGTCGGCACGGCGGACGAGCCGGCCGGGCGGCCGCGTGGGGTCTTCGGATCCCCCGAGGAACGTCCGGGCTCCATACGGCAGGGTGGTGGGTAACGCCCACCCGGGGTGACCCGCGGGACAGTGCCACAGAAAACAGACCGCCGGGGGCCGCAAGGCCTCCGGTAAGGGTGAAACGGTGGTGTAAGAGACCACCAGCGCCTGAGGTGACTCAGGCGGCTAGGTAAACCCCACCCGGAGCAAGGTCAAGAGGGGCCGCCTTCGCGGCGGCCCTGCGCGGACGATCGAGGGCTGCCAGCCCGAGTCCGCGGGTAGACCGCACGAGCCTGCCGGCAACGGCAGGCCTAGATGGATGGCCGCTACCCCGGGCCCCGCAAGGGACCCGGGTGACAGAACCCGGCGTACAGGCCGACTCGTCCGCCGCCTGTTCTGCACGAGCCCCTGCGGCCCGCCGATGCGCGGGCGGCGGGGGCTCTCGTGCTCACCGAGTCACAGCCACCCGTTCTGCCGGGCCGCGCGGACGGCCTCCATGCGGTTGCGGGTCCCGGTCTTGCCGATGGCCGCCGACAGGTAGTTGCGGACCGTCGCGGGCGACAGGTGGACCTTCGCCGCGATGTCGGCCACCGTCGCCCCGTCGACCGCCGCCGCGAGGACGTCGCGCTCGCGCCGGGTCAGGGGGTTGGGGCCGGCGCCGAGGGCAGCGGCGGCCAGGGCCGGGTCGATGACGCGCTCCCCGGCCAGGACGCGCCGGACCGCCGCGGCCAGGTCCTCGACCGGGCCGTCCTTGACGAGGAAGCCGGACGCTCCGGCCTCCATCGCGCGGCGCAGGTAGCCGGGCCGGCCGAAGGTGGTGAGGATCAGCACCTGGCAGCCGGGCATCCGGGCGCGCAGGTCGGCGGCGGCGTCCAGGCCGCTGCGGCCGGGCAGTTCGATGTCGAGGAGCGCGACGTCGGGCTTCGTCTCCAGGGCCTTGGGGACGATCTCGTCGCCGTCGCCGACCTGGGCGACGACCTCCATGTCCTCCTCCAGCCCGAGCAGCAGCGCGAGCGCGCCCCGCATCATTCCCTGGTCCTCGGCGAGGAGCAGCTTGATCATGAGCGGTGGTCCTCCTCGGACTCCGGGTCCACGGGCAGTTCGGCCACGAGCCGGAAGCCCTTGCGCCCGTCCGGGCCGGCGCTCAGGTGGCCGCCCGCGGCGGCCATGCGCTCCGTCAGGCCCTTCAGGCCCGTCCCCGGCGCGGCCTGCCCCGAGCCTACGCCGCGCCCGTTGTCGGTGATCTCCAGGCGTACCCGGTCGGTCTCGCCGCGCACCTCGACCGTGCAGCGGCCCGCGCCGCTGTGCCGGACGACGTTGGTGACGCCCTCGCGGACGACCCAGCCCAGCAGGGCCGCGGTCTGCGGCGGCAGCGGGGGGCCGGACTGGCGCAGGCCGGCGGTGATGCCGGAGGCCTCCAGGAGGGAGCGGGCGCGGTCGAGTTCGGTGGTGAGGCTGCCCTCGCGGTAGCCGGTGACGGCCTCGCGGATCTCGGTGAGGGCCTGCCGGCCCACCGCCTCGATGTCGGCCGCCTGTCCGACGGCCGCGTCCAGGTCGCGCGGGGCGAGCCGGCGCACCGCCTCGGCCTTGACGACGATGACGGACATGGTGTGCCCGAGGAGGTCGTGCAGGTCGCGCGAGAACCGCAGCCGTTCCCGCTCGACGGCGCTGCGGGCCAGTTCCTCGCGCGTGGCGCGCAGTTGGGCCACCGTCTCGAAGAGGGTGAGGACCGCGGCGGTGACGAAGCCGGAGAGCAGCGTCCCGTAGGCGACGGTCAGCGACTCCGACGGGTCGCCGCGCATGCTCGCGATCAGCCCGGCCGAGCCGGCCACGGTGAGGACGAGGAGGACCGGCCGGCGCCCGCTCCCGGTCAGCCCGCGCCGCAGCACGATGCCGGAGGCCAGCGACAGCAGCGGGAAGCACAGCAGCCAGTCGCCGCCGTACCCGATGGTCAGCGCGTACGTGACGACGGCCAGTCCGGCCAGCGCGAGGCGCGGGACGCGGGTCGTCCTGTACCGCGCGTCGAGGCCGGTGAAGACCGTGACGGTGTACATCGCGGCGAAGGCCAGCACGCCCAGCCCGCCGAGCCAGGGCAGCGGCACCTCGCCGCGGAACAGGTCCTGGACGTCCCCGGTGAGCATGAAGAGCCAGGGAAGGAAGGCGAATTTCCCCGGGGGTTTGTGCCGTTCGGCCCCGGCCTTGCTGTCGGTCATGGCTCCGACCCTAAGGAACCCGCCGCTGAGCTGGGCAGATGCAAGTGTGGGCGACTACCCGTGACATTTGTCCCGGACCCGGCTATACAGGGGGTCCCATCGGATCGGCTAGAACGCGTTCTAGGAAGGTTCCCGATGCCCATCGACGTACGCCGGGCCGTCGCCGCCGCCCCGCGCAGCACCTCCCTGACCTGGGATCACAAGGACGTCCTGCTCTACCACCTCGGCATCGGCGCGGGCACCCCGGCCACGGACCCGGACGAGCTCCGGTACACCCTGGAGAGCCGGCTCCACGTCCTCCCGAGCTTCGCCACCGTCGCCGGCGGCGGCGTCGCGCAGGCCGGCGCCCTCTCCGCCCCCGGCATCGACATCGACCTCGCCGCGGTGCTGCACGGCGGCCAGTCCCTCGACGTGCACCGCCCGCTCCCGGTCCGCGGCGCCGCCACCCTCACCTCCCGCGTCGCCGCCGTCCACGACAAGGGCAAGGCGGCCGTCATCGTGCTGCGCTCGGAGGCCGCGGACGCCGGCGGGCCGCTGTGGACGGGCGAGAGCGAGATCTTCGTCAAGGGCGAGGGCGGCTTCGGCGGCGAACGCGGCGCCTCCACCCGCCTGGAGGCGCCCGTCCGCGCCCCCGACACCACCGTGGAGCGGCCCGTCCGCGAGGACCAGGCGCTCCTCTACCGCCTCTCCGGCGACTGGAACCCCCTGCACGCCGACCCCGAGTTCGCCAAGCTCGCGGGCTACGACCGGCCGATCCTGCACGGCCTGTGCTCGTACGGCATCACCCTCAAGGCCGTCGTCGACACCGCCCTCGCCGGGGACGTCACCCGCGTCCGCGCGTACCGCACCCGCTTCGCCGGCGTCATCTACCCCGGCGAAACGCTGCGCGTGCGGATGTGGCGGGAGACCCCGGCGCCCGGCCGGATCCAGGTCGCCGTCAGCGCCGTGGAGCGCGACGACGCACCCGTCCTCGCGGACACGGTCGTCACGCACGGGTGAGCAACCGGGCGCACTGCCCACGAAGACCTCGTTCCACGTCACCCGCAGAGACCCCTTCCTACGTCGTTCCCACGTCAGAGGAGTCCGTCATGCGCGCAGCCGTACAGCACGAGACGGGACGGCCCCGCCTCGAAGTCCGCGACGACGTCGAGGCGGTGGGCTTCGGCCCCGGCAAGGTCCGGCTGCGCATGCGGGCCACCGGGCTGTGCCACTCCGACCTGTCCGCCATGAGCGGGGTGCTCCCCCAGATGGTGCCCTTCGTCCCCGGGCACGAGGGCGCCGGCGAAGTCGTCGAGGTCGGCGAGGGCGTGACCGGGCTGCAGCCGGGCGACCGCGTCCTGGTCTGCTGGCTGCCGCCCTGCGGCGGCTGTCCCGCCTGCAAGCGCGGCCAGAGCCAGCTGTGCCTGGCGAGCCTCATGGAGGCCGGCACCCCCAACTTCCGCCTGGACGGCTCCGACCTCTTCGGCTTCGCCGGCACCGGCACCTTCGCCGAGGAGGCCGTCGTCGGCGCCGGCTGCGCCGTGCCCATCCCCGACGACCTGCCCTACGACATCGCCGCCCTCATCGGCTGCGGCGTCACCACCGGCCTCGGGGCCGCCCTCAACACCGCCGACGTCACCGCCGGTTCCTCGGTCGCGGTCATCGGCTGCGGAGGCGTCGGGATCTGCGCGATCCAGGGCGCGCGGGCCGCGGGCGCGGCGCAGATCGTCGCCGTCGACCCGGTCGCCTCCCGGCGCGAGGCCGCGCTGCGCTTCGGCGCGACCGAGGCCGTGGCGCCCGACGCGCTCGCCGACGCCAAGGCGCGCGTCACCGGCGGCGAGGGCTTCGACTACGCCTTCGAGGTCGTCGGCACCTCCGCCACCGCCCGCGCCGCGTACGACGCGACGCGGCGGGGCGGCACGCTCTGCATCGTCGGGGCCGGGGCCATGGACGACCTCTTCCAGATCAACATGTTCGAGCTGTTCTTCGACGAGAAGAAGATCCTGCCGTCCCTGTACGGCGGCGGGGACGTCCTGCGCTCCTACGAACGGGCCGTCGCCCTGTGGCGGGCCGGCCGCATCGACCTCGCGGGCCTGATCACCCACCGGGTCCCGCTGTCCGGCGTCAACGACGCCCTGGAACAGATGCGGACGGGCGAGGCACTGCGCACGTGCATCGAGATCTGAGAGGGGTGACGGGCATGGTGTCCCTGCGCGGCAGGACCGCGATCGTCACCGGCGCGGGGCGCGGCCTCGGCCGGGCGGAGGCCCTCGAACTCGCCCGGCTCGGCGCGCACGTCGTCGTCAACGACTACGGGCAGCCCGGCGCGGACGGCTCCGGCGAGGCATCGGCCGCGCCCGCCGAGGCCGTCGCCGCCGAGATCCGGGCGGCCGGCGGCCGCGCCACCGCCCACGTCGGCGACGTGTCCGACTTCGGGACGGCCCGCGACCTCGTCCGGCTCGCCGTCGACGCCGGCGGCGGCTCGCTCGACGTCCTCGTCAACAACGCGGGCATCCTGCGCGACCGGATGGTCTTCTCCATGGCCGAGGACGAGTGGGACGCGGTCGTCCGCGTCCACCTCAAGGGCCACTTCAACACCGTGCGCTTCGCCGCCGCGCACTGGCGGGAGCGGGCGAAGGCCTCCGGGCGACCGGTGTACGGACGGATCGTCAACACCTCCTCCGAGGCGTTCCTCATCGGCTCACCCGGCCAGCCCAACTACGCGGCGGCCAAGGGCGGCGTCGTCGGCCTCACCACCTCCACGGCGGAGGCCCTGCGGAAGTACGGGGTCACGGTGAACGCCATCTGCCCGCGGGCCCGCACCCGGATGACCGAGCAGATCTTCGCCGGGGTCGGCACGCCCGCGGACGGCGGGCCCGACCCGCTGGCCCCCGAGCACGTCGCGCCCCTCGTCGGCTACCTCGCCGCGCCCGCCGCGGCCGGGGTGACCGGGCAGGTGCTCCTCGTCCACGGCGGCATGGTCGCCGTCATGGAGCGGCCGAAGGTCGCGGCGCAGTTCGGCACGGCCGGGGACGTCTTCACCGCCGAGGAGCTGGACGGGCTGCTCTCCCCGCACTTCGCCGGGCGGCCGCCCGGGGAGACGTTCGCCGCGCCGGAGGTGTGGCAGCTCGGGCCCGGTTGAGCACCGGCCGGGAAAACGCCTCGGGCGCCGGGAGTCTCCGCTGAGCGGGACCACCCGGCGCCCGAGGGCTGACCGGAATCGTCGGCGACGCCGGTCAGTGGCCTTCCGGCGTACGGCGGTGCTTGCCGTGGGCAGGTGAGCTGTTGTCGTCGGGGGAAGCCGGACCACGGTGCCTGCCGGAGCCGGCGGCTGCGGCCTGGGACGCCTCAAGGGGGCGCGCCTCGGTCGTGTCGGTTCGGGCGTCGGGCATGGGGAAAGTCACTCCGTCGGATGGGGATGCGTGCTTTGCGCGTAGGGGGCTGCCACGGCAGTGGCGCGCGGTGTCGGCGGACGCCGACACGTCCTCCGCGCACGGCCGTCCGGCTCACGACGGTGACCGTCACCGTCCGGCACAGCTGCGCAACCCCCGCCCGGATTCTAACGGGACCTTGATCGCCCGGGCCACCCGGCCGGGCCGCGAGTCGGCGGCCGCTCAAGGCCGGGACTCCCGTCCCAGCGGTGCCTGCTGCAGGGGCACGGGCCTGGAAGCCGCCGCGGACCAGGCACCCGGCATACCGGCGCCCGGAAGACCGGTGGGAGGCACGGCGGTCCACACGGACGCGGGCGACTCACCTCGCTCAGCCTGAGGCGGCGGGCAGGGCGGGGGCCCTTCGTGGGGACGCTCCATGAGGGGCGGGGACGCCTGCGGGGACGCCTGCGGCGGGCAAGGCACCTGATGCAGCAACGGCTGCTGCGGCCGCCCTGCGGAAGCCGACTCCTCGGACACCGGGCGGGCCGGCTGCGGCCCGGGGGACGGGACTTCCTGCAGCAACGGCTGAGCCTGCTGCTCCGCCGGGCGGGGCACCTCGTGCAGCAACGGCGCTTGCGCCTGCGGCCCACCCGCCGGTCCGGACTCCGACACCGGCCGCGTCGGCAGCGGCTCGGGGGACGGAACTTCCTGCAGCAATGGCACCTGCGCCTGCGGCCCACCCGCAAAACGGGACTCCGACCGCGCCTGCTGCGGCTCGGGGGACGGGACTTCCTGCAGCTGCGGCTGAGCCTGCTGCTCCGCCGGGCGGGGCACCTCGTGCAGCAACGGCGCTTGCGCCTGCGGCCCACCCGCCGGTCCGGACTCCGACACCGGCCGCGCCGACTGGGGCTCGAAGGACGGCACCTCCCGCAGCAACGACTGCGGCTGATGCACCCCAGCAGAGCCCGGCCGCGGCACCTCGTGCAGCAACGGCACCTGCACCTGCGGCCCACTCGCAGCCCCGGACCCCGGCACCGGCCGGAACGGCTGCGGCGCCGCGGGGACCGGCGGCTCCGCCGCAGGGGACGCCTCGTGCAGTGACGGCGCCTGCATCTGCGGGCCACCCGCGAAACCGGTCTCCGGTACCGGCCGGACCGACTGCGGCCCGGCGTCCCGTACTTCCTGCAGCAGCGGCTGCGGCCGATGCGCCGCGGCGGAGCCCGGCTGCTCCGCCGGGCGGGGTGCGTCCTGCAGCAGCGGCGTCTGCGGCGGCGCCGGGCGGAGCGCTTCGTGCAGCAGCGGCTGCTCCACCCGCTGCGGCGCTGCGGCGGCCTGCTCCTCCGGCACCGGCCGCGGCGCTTCCTGCCGCAACGGCGCCTGCAGCTGCGGCCCGCCCGCAGCAAACCCGGACTCCGGCACCGACCGGGCCGGCTCCGGCCCGGAGGGCCGTACTTCCCGCAGCAACGACTGCGGCGCAGGCGGCACGACGGAGACCGGCGGCTCCGCCGCACGGGGCACCTCGTGCAGGAACGGCACTTGCTCCTGCGGCCCATCCGCAGCCCCGGACCCCAGCACCGGCCGGACCGGCTGCGGCGCCGCGGGCCGTACTTCCTGCAGCAGCGGCTGCGGCCGATGCGCCGCGGCGGAAGTCGACGGCCCCGCCGGGCGTGAGGCTTCCCGCAGCAGCGGCTGTTGTGGCCGCTGCGGCCCGGCGGGTGTCTGCTCCGGCATCGGGCGCGGTACTTGCAGCAGCGGCTGCTGCGTCTGCGCGGGCGCCGCAGGCGTCTGTGGCTGCTGTTCGGCCGCCGGGGCGGGCCCGGTCCGCAGCTGGGAGCCGGACGGGGGCCTGTGCGGTGGCAGCGGCTGCTGCACCTGTTCCAGGGGAGGCCGCGGTGCCTGACCCGGCGCGGTGCGCGGCCCTCCGGGGGCCGCGTCCCGCGCCGCACCGCGCCCGTCGGTATCCCGTGTCTCGCCCCGCTCCCCTTCCGGCAGCCGCAGCCGTGCCAGGCCGCAGCGCACGTACGGCGTGACGAACGGCAGCCGCAGTTCGCCGCCGCTGGTCCACAGGCCGGCGCCGACCAGCCACCCGGCGGGTGCCGGGAATTGCTGGAGCTGTTTCCCTGCGGGGCGCCACACGCCGACCCAGCTGCCGGTGGCTCCCTCGACCCGGAAGGCCACCGCGCACCCTTCGGGGGTGAGCTCCTGCCCGGGCTGGGCGGCGAAGGGGGTGAGCGCGGCGCCCGCGGGCCGCAGGCACTCGGGGAAGCGCACGGGGCGGGCGGAGCCGAGCACGCCCCATCCGAGCCGGTCCTGGCCGGGGGCGTCGGACCGTACGAGCAGCAGGCCGCTGTAGGGGTCGGCGAGCAGCAGCCGGTCGTTGCTCTCCTCGGTGATCTGCAGCAGGGGGCTGGTCTCGCCGCCGCGCTCCAGGTCCACGACGACGGTCTTGGTGCGGCCGTCCAGCTCGCGGTCGAGGGCCAGCAGCCGGCCCGTGCGGTCGAGCCAGGCGCCGCCGGCGCAGCGGCCCGGCACCTCCACGACCCGCTCGGGCCCGAAGGAGCCGCCGTGCAGCCGCCACAGCGCGGTGGTCCGCTCGGCGTGCACGAGCCCGTAGGCGGCGGCGCCGCCCGGCGCGGGGGGCAGCAGGGTCAGCCGGGCGCACTCGACGGCGCCGACGGCCAGCTCCCCGGTGCCGGGGCCGGTGGGGTAGAGCAGCGAGAGGGTGTGCCGCTCGGCGACGCGGCGGCGGATGAGGACCCGCCCGTCGGCGAGCGGCTGCACTTCGCTGTCGGGTTCCTCGGGCTGGCTGCCGGGCAGCGGCACGGCGTAGGGCTCGGGGCCGTCGAGCGTCCAGCGCTCGGGGAACCAGCCGCCCGTGCCGCCGTCGAGGGCCAGCCGGGCGGCGTACGAGCCGTTCGCCGTGACCGTGAACGCCGCGCGTCTCATGTCCATCGAGCCACTCCGCGGGGTGCTCTGTGGAGTGCTCTGGGGGGCACAGACCGTCATGAGAAACGTCACCTCCGGCACTGAACGTAGTTATCGCACTTCCAGCCGAACAATGAGAGTCGGCCCGCTTCACGCGTAAGGGTGGCTCTTGTCCGATTCGCCTGAGGAGCAGGAGGAGGCTGTGCTTCGCGCATTCGCACCGTCACGTAAGGTAAGGCGTGCCTAAGTAGTCGCGGGGGGTGGCTGAAAAGGCCCCCTTGACCACCCGCCGGCCCCGATGGCCGGCCGGACCGACATGGAGTACGTGATGTCCCTTCGTCGCCGCGGCACCGCCGCAGTCGCCCTGTCCGTAGCCGCCGCGCTCTCCCTCACGGCCTGCGGGTCGTCGGAGGACGGTGGCAAGGACGCCGCGGGCAAGGACGGCGGCAGCGGCTCCAAGGCCGTGGCGCAGGGCGGCAAGGACTTCGGCAAGGCCGCCGAGGAGACCGCCAAGATGGGCACGGACGCCGCGCCCGGCCGGTTCCCGCGCACCATCACGCACGCGCTCGGCAAGACCGAGCTGAAGGAGCGCCCGAAGCGCGTCGTCGTCCTCGACGTCGGCGAGCTCGACAACGTGGTCTCGCTCGGCCTCCAGCCGGTCGGCTGGGCCCCCAGCGAGGGCAGCCAGGAGCTCCCGGAGTACCTGAAGAAGGACGCCGGCGACCCGAAGAACGTCGGCACGATCAACAACCTCGACCTCGAGGCCATCAACGAGCTCAAGCCGGACCTGATCCTCGGCAGCAAGCTGCGCGCGGAGAAGAACTACAAGGACCTCGCCAAGATCGCCCCGACCGTCTTCTCCCTCCGCCCGGGCTTCACGTGGAAGGAGAACTACCTCCTCAACGCGGCCGCGCTCGACAAGACCGCCGAGGCGAGGAAGAACCTCGACGCGTACGCCGCCAAGGCGAAGAAGCTGGGCGAGGACCTCGGCGAGAACAAGCCCACCATCTCGATGGTCCGCTACCTGCCGCAGTTCACGCGCCTGTACGCCGGGCAGTCCTTCATCGGCACGATCCTCAAGGACGCCGGCCTGCCGCGCCCGAAGAACCAGCAGGCCGACAAGCTCGCCGTGGAGATCTCCCCGGAGCAGATCGACCAGGCCGACGGCGACTGGATCTTCACCGGCGTCTACGGCGCCGCGGACAAGACCAAGCGCGACGCCGCCGAGGGCAACCCGCTGTGGAAGAGCCTGAAGGCGGTCAAGGAGGACCGGGCCAAGGACGTCAAGGACGAGACCTGGTACCTGGGCCTGGGCGTCACGGCCGCCAACAGCGTCCTCGACGACCTCCGCGGCTTCCTCGTGAAGTAGCAGGGTGACGTAGCGGGCACCCCCGGCCGGCACCCCGGCCGGGAGCCCGCCCCGGAACCCCCGGCATGACCATGCGCTGAGCGATGGCCGCGCGGGCACGGCGGACAGGTAGCCTTTCCTCCGTGCCCGCACTGTCTGAAGTCATCGCCGCCCTCGACGCCCTGTGGCCCCCCGAGCGGGCCGAGCAGTGGGATGCCGTCGGCACGGTCTGCGGCGACCCCGGCGCCCCGGTCACCCGGGTCCTGTTCGCGGTCGACCCCGTCCAGGAGGTCGTCGAGGAGGCCGTGGAGCTCGGTGCCGACCTCCTGGTCACGCACCACCCGCTCTACCTGCGCGGGACGACCACCGTCGCGGCCTCGACCTTCAAGGGCCGGGCCGTGCACACGCTGATCAAGAACGACATCGCCCTGCACGTCGCGCACACCAACGCCGACCGCGCCGACCCCGGCGTCTCCGACGCCCTCGCCGGCGCGCTCGACCTGCGCGTCACCGGCCCGCTCGTGCCCGACCCGGACGACCCCGCGGGCCGCCGCGGCCTCGGCCGCGTCTGCGAGCTCGACCCGCCCATGGATCTGGCCGCATTCGCCGAGCACGCCGCCAAGCGGCTGCCCGTCACGGCCCAGGGCATCCGGGTCGCCGGCGACCCCGGGCGCACCATCCGCACCGTCGCGGTCTGCGGCGGCTCCGGCGACTCCCTCTTCGATGCGGTGCGAGCCGCCGGCGTGGACGCCTACGTCACCGCCGACCTGCGCCACCACCCCGCGTCCGAGGCCCAGCAGCACAGCCCGCTGGCGCTGGTCGACGCGGCGCACTGGGCCACCGAGTGGCCCTGGACCGAGCAGGCGGCCGCCCAGCTGGACGAGATCTCCGACCGGCACGGCTGGGGCCTGCGCACCCACGTCTCGAAGATCGTCACCGACCCCTGGACCGCCCACGCGGCGTCCTCCACCGACCACCACTCAACAGGAGCCCCCAACTGAACGCCGCGCCCGCCGACCAGATCCGCCTCCTCGACCTCCAGGCGCTGGACACCCGCCTCGGTCAGCTCGCCCACAAGCGCACGACCCTGCCCGAGCACGCCGAGATCGCCTCCCTCGAGGCCGACCTCGCCCAGCACCGCGACCTCCTCGTCGCCGCGCAGACCGAGGAGAGCGACACCGCCCGCGAGCAGACCAAGGCCGAGCAGGACGTCGACCAGGTCCGCCAGCGCGCCGCCCGTGACCAGCAGCGCCTGGACACCGGCGTCGGCATGTCCGCCAAGGACCTGGAGAACCTGCAGCGCGAGGTGGCCTCGCTCGCCAAGCGCCAGGGCGACCTGGAGGACGTCGTCCTCGAGGTCATGGAGCGCCGCGAGTCCGCGCAGGAGCGGGTCACCGAGCTGACCGGCCGCGTCGAGTCCGTCCAGGCCAAGGTCAACGACGCCGTCGCGCGCCGCGACGCCGCCGTCGGCGAGATCGACGCCGAGGCCGCCTCGGTCACCAAGGAGCGCGAGATCGTCTCCGGCTCCGTCCCGGCCGACCTGCTCAAGCTCTACGACCGACTGCGGGCGAAGCAGGGCGGCATCGGCGCGGCGCGCCTGAACCAGCGCCGCTGCGAGGGCTGCCGCCTGGAGCTGGACATCACCGAGCTCAACGAGGTCCGCGCCGCCGCGCCGGACCAGGTCGTCCGCTGCGAGAACTGCAGCCGCATCCTGGTCCGCACCTCCGAGTCCGGCCTGTAAGCCCCGTGGCCCCTCGCTTCATCGTCGAGGCGGACGGCGGTTCCCGGGGCAACCCGGGCCCCGCCGGCTACGGCGCCGTCGTGCTGGACGCGGCGACCGGCGAGGCGCTCGCCGAGGCCGCCGAGTACATCGGCACGGCCACGAACAACGTCGCCGAGTACCGGGGGCTCATCGCCGGCCTGGAGGCCGCGAAGGCCCTCGACCCCGGCGCCGGGGTCCTGGTCCGGATGGACTCCAAGCTCGTCGTGGAGCAGATGTCGGGCCGCTGGAAGATCAAGCACCCGGACATGCGGCCGCTCGCCGCCCGGGCGCGCGCGCTCTACCCCGCGGGGCAGGTCGCGTACGAGTGGATCCCGCGCGAGCAGAACAAGCACGCGGACCGGCTCGCCAACGAGGCCATGGACGCGGGCAAGGCGGGCCGTCAGTGGGAGGCGGGCGCCTCCGCGGCGGCGCTCGCGGAGCGTACGGCCGCGCGCACGGCCGTACGTACGGCGGAGCCCGTGGCGGAGCCGCTCGAGGAGCCCAAGGCCGCTCCCGTCGGCTGGGCCGCCCCCGCCGACCTCGGGGCACCGACCACCTTCGTGCTGCTGCGGCACGGCGAGACGGCCCTCACTCCGCAGAAGCGATTCTCCGGCAGTGGCGGCAGCGACCCCGAGCTCTCGCCCGTCGGCCTCCGCCAGGCCGAGCACACGGCCGCGGCGCTCGCCGCGCGCGGCACGATCCAGGCGATCGTCTCCTCGCCCATGCGGCGCTGCCGCGAGACCGCGGCCGCCGCTGCCGCGCGCCTGGGCCTGGAGGTGCGCGTCGAGGAGGGTCTGCGCGAGGCCGACTTCGGGGCCTGGGAGGGCCTGACGTTCGCGGAGGTCCGCGAGCGCCACCCCGCCGACCTCGACGCCTGGCTGGCCTCCTCCAAGGCGGCCCCGACCGGCGGCGGCGAGAGCTTCGCGGCGGTCGCCCGCCGCATGGCGGTCACGCGCGACAAGCTCCTCGCCCGGTACGCCGGCCGCACGGTGCTGCTGGTCACCCATGTGACGCCGGTCAAGACCCTCGTCCGGCTGGCCCTCGGGGCCCCGCCGGAGTCCCTGTTCCGCATGGAGCTGTCGGCGGCGTCGCTGTCGGCGGTGGCGTACTACGCGGACGGGAACGCGTCACTGCGGCTGCTGAACGACACGGGGCACCTGCGGTAGCCGGCCGGTGGCCGTACGGCAGCCCTGCACCGCGGCGGGCATGTTCTTCCGCCGCAGCGGCGAGAAACCACCATGTGCCCGACCGGCGGTGCCGTGCCGTCGGTCGGCTGCGGGCGGACCGTGGCTGGTCGCGCAGTTCCCCGCGCCCCTTGCGGGGCGTGACCTCGCAGTGAACTTCGGCGCATCAGCGCAGCACTCACTCGCCGGCCCGCAGGGCCATCGCCGAGTCCAGCGCGGCAACCGCCGCAAGCCGTTGCCGCTCGCGTTCCTCGATGTCCTGCGCACTCTCACCCGTGGCCGCGACCCGAGGGCACCGCGGGCACTGCCACCGGTCGGGGGCGCCGAGGGGCGGCGGGGTCATGGCCACCTTGCAGTGGGGGCAGTTCACGGTCACTCCTTCGACATGGCCGCACGACGCGCAGACCCACACGGGTCCTTCCGCGTCCTGCTGCCTCCACGCGGTCCTCAGGCACTGCGCGCATCCGGTCGTGACGATCCCGGCCCGGCTCATGACAGGCGGCTCCGGGGTGGTGTCCGCGTACTCGATGATCCGTGCCCTGACCCGGTCGTCCGTGGTGTTGGCCATCCGGAGCAGGTGTGCGACGCGTGAGCGTGCTTCGTCAACGAAATCGTTCATGGCGGCAGCAGGCTATGGCGCCGGGGGCCGTGCCCGGGCCCTGCAGCGCGCACGATCACCCTTGCGAGTGCCTCGTCCTATTGTTCGACGCTCACTTGAAGGGCACGTTGACGCACGCCAGCCGCGCGCCCGCCATGCCCGCCCGGCCCGGGCCCGTCTCGGTGGCGTGTTCGTGGATGACGACGGAGCGGGCCTCGCCCGCGCGGAAGCGCCAGGCGACCGAGGCGGAGGACGTGCCGTCGCCCCGCCGGTCGGTGGTGAGGTCGAGCCAGACCTCGTTGCGCGGATTGGCGTACCGGGGGTCGGTCGAGGGCTGCTTCGGGTCCTTGACGTGCTGGTAGTGCGGGCCGGAGTGGTCGGGCAGGGTGCCGCACGGCTTCGTGTGGACGTGGGCGCCGAACGTACGGCCCGGCTGGACGCCGCGCAGGCGCAGCTGGACGGCCGTGCCGCGGTGGCCGGTCCGCTCGACGACGGAGACGCGGGCGCCCGGCGGGACCGCGGCGTCGTCGAAGGTCACGGCGCGCAGCACGTCGGCCGTGGGCTCCGCGAAGACGGCGCTCACGCTCGCCCCTTGGCAGTGGGCCCCGCCCATGGGGGACACGACTGCCATGGAAGCGGCGAGCAGCGATACGGCGAAGGACATCTTCCGCCCCTTTCAGGAGCTTCAGCAGTGGCTTCCCCCTGCGTCCCGCGGACGTGCTTCCCCACGGTATCGACCCCTCGCGCACCGCGCACGGCGGCCCGTGAGGACAATGAGCCGACCACCGCGTACCCCAGGAGGACGACACCATGCCCCCCAAGCCCGAGATCCTCGCCGCCTTCGAGGCGGCCAAGGGGTTCATGCCGCTCGACGAGGGGCTCGCGCTCCACGCCGCCGCCGAGGAGGCCGCGCGGCTCGCGCTGCCGCTGCTCGAAGTCGGCACGTACTGCGGCCGGTCGACGATCCTGCTGGCCGCCGCGGCGCGGGAGGCGGGGGTCACGGCCGTGACGGTGGACCACCACCGGGGCAGCGAGGAGCAGCAGCCGGGCTGGGAGTACCACGACGCGTCGCTCGTCGACGAGGCCGTGGGGCGGATGGACACGCTGCCGGCGTTCCGGCGCACGCTGCATCAGGCGGGGCTGGAGGAGCACGTGGTGGCGATCGTGGGGCGGTCGCCGCTGGCGGCCTCGCTCTGGGCGGCGCCGCTGGGGCTGGTGTTCATCGACGGCGGGCACACCGACGAGCACGCCACGGCGGACTACGAGGGCTGGGTGCCGCACCTCGCCCCGGGCGGGCTGCTGGTAGTCCACGACGTCTTCCCCGACCCGGCGGACGGCGGGCAGGCGCCGTACCGCGTGTACCGCAGGGCACTGGAATCCGGGGAGTTCACCGAAGTGTCGGTGACGCGCTCGCTGCGGGTGCTGCGGCGCGTACCGGTTGCGGCGTAGGCCCCCTGCGCGGTGGAGCGGCGGCGTAGCATCGCCGGGTGTCCAAAGGCAGCTTTCCCCGTGTGACCCGCCGTCCGGGCGGCATCCGTAGGCCCGTCGTCATCGCGGTGGCGGCCCTGGTGCCGGCCGGCTTCGCGGGCTGGCTGCTGTGGGACGCGAGCGCGGACGGCGGGGAGAAGGCCCCGGTGGCCGCCGCGTCGTCGGCCTCGCCCGGCCGCTCCCCCGCCTCGCAGGCCCCGTCCCGGCAGCCGTCGCCGTCCGCCGGGTCCCCCTCGGCGTCCGGGTCGTCCGCGCCGCCGAGCGCGTCGCCCGCCGCGGCCGACGAGGGGCCGCTGCCGGACGGCCCGCTCAAGGGCAAGGTGGTCCTGGTCGACCCCGGTCACAACATCCGCAACAGTGAGCACACCGCCGAGATCAACCGCTCCGTCGACATCGGCACCGGCCGCAAGGAGTGCGACACCACGGGGACGTCCACGGACGCGGGTTACGCCGAGGCCACGTTCAGCCTCGACGTCGCCCACCGGATCCGCACGCTCCTGCGGGCGCAGGGCGCCAAGGTGGTGTTCACGCACGACGGCGAGCGCCCGTACGGCCCGTGCGTGGACGAGCGGGCCGCGATCGGCAACCGGGCGCACGCCGACGCCGCCGTCTCGGTGCACGCCGACGGCTCGGGCGTCGGCAACCGCGGCTTCCATGTGATCCTGCCCGCTTCCGTCAAGGGCGGGCGCGCGGACACCTCGCCCATCGCCGGGCCGTCGAAGGACCTCGGGGTGCGCATCGCGGGCCACTTCGTGCGGAGCACGGGCAGCGCCCCGTCCAACTACATCGGCGGCGGTACCGGTCTGGACACCCGCGGTGACCTCGGCGGGCTCAACCTCTCCACCGTCCCCAAGGTGTTCGTCGAGTGCGGCAACATGCGCGACCCCAAGGACGCCGCCCTGCTGACGGACGGTGCATGGCGGCAGAAGGCGGCGCAAGGGATCGCCGACGGCATCACGGACTTCCTGGACGGGTAGGGCTCCCCGGGCGGTAACGGGCCGTAGCGGCGCCCGCGGGCCGCGCGCTTGTCACGAGGCAGATACGAAGAGGACGCCCCGACCGTGCAGGCGATAGGTTCACCCGTACGATGGGGGGCCACCCCCGCGCCCCCGCATACTCGCGTGCCGGCGAAAGCGACGTTAATGATCACACTGACAAAGGACTTTAGGTGAACATCCGCTCCCTCACTCGAGGCGACGGCGTGGTGATCGGAGCAGCGGTGTTGCTGTTCATCGCCTCGTTCCTGAGCTTCTACTCGTACGACTGCGCGGGATCGATCTGCCCGACGGAGCCGAACGGCTGGAAGGCCGGCCTCTTCCCCGTTCTGCCGTCGATCTTCCTCGCCGGGATCATCGCCGCCGCGCTCATCGTCGCCGCGCGCTTCCAGCCCGAGGGGCGCAAGCTCGTGGGCCTGGAGCTCGTCCAGTGGGGCACCGCGTTCGCCGTGTTCGCCGCGTGGTCCTCGCTGTGGACGATCGTCGGTGGCGCCCAGGGCGTGTCCCCGGGCGTCGGCCAGATCCTGGGCCTCCTCGCCAACGCGGCCCTGGCCGCCGCGGCGCTGCTCACCCCGCGCACCCCGGCCCTGAAGGCCCCGCTGGTGAGCGCCCCGGGCCCGCAGGCCCCGTCCCCCTTCGGCGCCGGCCCGAACCCGGGCTACGGCTACCCGGGCCCGGGCGGTGCCCAGCCCGGTGCCGCCGGTCCGTACGGCGCCCAGGCCCAGCAGCCCTACGGCGCGCAGCCGGGTCAGCCTGACGCGAGTCTGGGCGGCGCCGCCTCGCCGCAGCCGGCCGCCGGCCAGGCCGCGGCCGCTCCGGCCGGGGACTTCGCCCCGTTCTGGTTCGCGGTGCCGGTGCCCCGCCCGCTGTACGGCGAGGACGGTTCGCCGTCGCAGATCGCCGAGCTCGCGCCCGGCACCTGGTACCTCGCGGTGGAGCAGCGCGGCCAGGCCCTCGTCGCCCAGACGCAGGACGGCCGCCGCGGCGTCCTGCAGGACACGACGGGCATCCAGCGCGGCTGATCCGCGCCGTAGCCGAAAGATGGCGGCCCGCCGGGAGATCCCGGCGGGCCGTCGCCTTTACCGGCGCCCGGTCCGGGACCCCTTGCCGGGGCCCCTTGCCGGATCCTCTTGCCGGGACCTCTTGCCGGGGCCTCTTGCGGGGTCCTCTTGCCGGGGCACCGGCACGGGCCTACCGTCGGAGACCCCGAACCTGACAGCCCGTCAGCTCGCTGGACCCGCCGGGAGGGCATCCGTGCGGCTCGGCCTCGCGCTCGGCTACTGGGGACGCAGCCCCGACCCGCGCCACCTCGACCTCGCCCGGGAGGCGGAACGCCTCGGCTACCACTCCGTGTGGACGGCCGAGTCCTGGGGATCCGACGCCTTCACCCCGCTCACCTGGATCGCCGCGCACACCACCCGCATCCGGCTCGGCACCGCGGTCGCGCAGATGGCCGCCCGCAGCCCGGCCGCCACGGCGATGCACGCCCTCACCCTCGACCACCTCTCCGGCGGCCGGCTGCTGCTCGGCCTGGGGCTGTCCGGCCCGCAGGTCGTGGAGGGCTGGTACGGGCGGCCGTTCCCGGACAGCCCGCTCACCGCGACGCGCGAGTACGTGGACGTGGTCCGCCAAGTGCTGCGCCGCCGGGCGCCGGTGACGCTCGACGGCCGCCACCACGCGCTCCCCTATCGCGGCCCCGGCGCGACCGGCCTCGGCAGGCCGCTCCGGCCCATCACCCACCCCCTGCGCCCGGACCTGCCCGTCCTGCTCGGCGCCGAAGGGCCCCGCAACGTCGCCCAGACCGCGCGCATCGCGGACGGCTGGCTGCCGCTGTACTGGTCCCCGCTGCGGACGGACCTGCACGCGGCCGCCCTCGCCACCGCGCCCGAGGGCTTCCTGGTGGCGCCGCTGGCCCAGGCGCGGGTCTGCGCCGACGTCGCCGAGGGGCTGCGCCCGGTGAAGGCGATGCTGGGGTTCTACATCGGCGGCATGGGGCACGCGCGCCGCAACTTCCACGCCGACCTCATGGCCCGCATGGGGTACGAGGAGGAGGCGCAGCGGGTGCGGGAGCTGTTCCTGGCGGGCCGGCGGGAGGAGGCCGTCGCGGCCGTGCCGGACGCCTTCGCCGACGAGATCTCCCTCGTCGGGCCGCGCGGGCGCATCGCGGAGCGGCTGGAGCTGTGGCGGGCCGGGCCGGTGACGGACCTGCTGGTGACCGCGCCGGACCCGGAGACGCTGCGGGTGCTGGCGGAGCTGGTGTGACCGGAGCGGCGGGGCGCCGCGCGCCCGGCGGTCACGGCTGCTCCGGCCTCCCCTGCCCGTGGAGCCACGGGCCGAACACGCCGCCGAGGTTCTTCCCGGTGCGCTCCTGCCAGAACCGCTCGAACCCGGCGGTGTCGGCGTTGCCGTGCCGGTGCTCGCTCACCCAGGCCCGGACGGTCGCGAAGAAGGTCTTGTCGCCGACGGCCCGGCGCAGCTTGTGCAGCACCATCGCGCCGCGGCCGTAGACGGGTGGGTCGGAGACCGTGGCCGGGGTGGGGTCGGCGGGCGGGAAGGCCCAGATGCCCTCGCTGAGCGGGTCCTTCCCGGTGTAGTGGTCCTCGAAGATCTGCTGCGCGGAGCGCCCGCCCTGCTTCTCCTCCCACAGCCATTCCGCGTACGCGGCGAAGCTCTCGTTGAGCCACATGTCGCGCCAGGTGCGGGGGCTGACGGAGTTGCCGAACCACTGGTGGGCGACTTCGTGCACGACGGTCACGTCGTCCGGGGCGGCGTTGAAGTAGGGCTTGGTCTGGGTCTCCAGGGCGTAGTCGACGTAGGGGTTGTGGTCGACGACGGCGCCGGCGGAGGAGAAGGGGTAGGGCCCGAAGAGCTCGCTCGCCCAGGCGATGGCCTCGGGCAGGAGCTTCTCCAGCCGGGGCGTGGCCGCGGCCTCCTTGGGGTGGGTGGCGATGTAGACCGGCAGGTCGCCGGCGCGGGTGGTGGTGACCTTGAAGGGGGAGACGGCCACGCTGGCCAGGTAGCTCGCCATCGGCTCGGCGTTGTGCCAGGTGAAGGTCGTCTGGTCGCCCTTGGTCAGGCGGCGCTGCAGCTCGCCGTTGGCCACGGCGGTGTAGCCCTTGGGGACGGTCACCGTGAAGTCGTAGGAGGCCTTGTCGGAGGGGTGGTGGTTGCCGGGGAACCAGGCCATCGAGCCGGTGGGCTGGCCGAGGCCGGCCGCTCCGTCGTCGGTCTCGACCCAGCCCTCGGCGACGTCGCCGTCCTCGTCCTTGATCTCCTTCGGCGTGCCGTCGTAGACGACGACCGTCTCGAATTCGTGGCCCTTGGCGATGGACGCCCGGGGCGTCACCGTCAGCTCGCTGCCCTTCCTGGCGGTGCGCGCGGGCCGCCCGTCCACGCGGGCGCTGCGGACCTTCAGCCCGTCGAGGTCCAGGTTGAACGCGCTGAGGTCCTGCGTCGCCCGCGCGGTGATGACGGCCGTGGCCTCCAGGTGGTTGTCCTCGGGGTCGTAGTCGAGGGTCAGGCCGTAGTGCCGGACGTCGTAACCGCCGTTGCCCAGGCGGGGGAAGAGCGGGTCCCCCGCGCCGGGGGCGCCGGCCTCGCGGGACGCGGCGTCACCGGAACCGCCGCAGGCCGCGAGGAGCACGAGGGCGGCGGGCAGCACGGCCCGCCGCAGCCACCTGGGCACGGGGGATCTGGGCACAACGGTCATACGGTCATGCTCTCATCCGACTGTTGGACGGCCTGTCAGGACATGCCTCGCGGGGGCCGGAAGCACGGAGGACAGGGGCCTCAGAAGACGGCCCGATCCAGCCAGAAGTCGAGCAGCTCGCGGTCGCCCAGGACCTCGACGCGGTCGCTGTCGGCGGGAAGGCGCTGGAAGAGGACGCTCAGCAGGTCGGTCACCGGACCGCGCACGGCCACGGCGGCCTTCTCGTGGGCCCGGCGCCAGGAGACGCCCTCGCCGGTGAGGTCGATGAACCACTCCGCGTCGAGCTCCGCCGGGGTGTCGGTGGCGTGCAGGTGGAGGGTGCGGCCGGGGCCGGGCAGCTCCGCCAGGCGCGGCTTGAACGCGACGGCCGCCGGGAAGGTGAGGATGTCCAGCCACTCGTCGACGCAGTCGGCCGCCACTTCGGGCTCCGCCGTGAAGGGGACGCCCAGGGCGCCCAGGGCGTCGGCGCGGTGCATGAGGGTCTCGTGCGTCATCCGGCGGGCCCAGAAGACGGACCGCTGGTCCTCGGAGAAGGTCCACACGGGGCTGTCGGGCCCCGCCTCGCGCAGGACGGCCACCAGCGCCTCGGCGCCTTCGCCGAGCCATGCGGCGAGAGCGGGCAGATCGTCCGCGGAGGGCTCGCCCGGGGCGGGCGCGGGGCCGCCCTGGGCGGCGGTGGACGGCGGCACGAACTCCTTGACCTGATCGCGCACGAGCCCGGTGGCCATGCGGTGGGCCTGGCCCACGTGCAGCAGGAGCTGCCCGAGCGTCCACTCCGGGCAGGTGGGCACGGTGACCGACACGTCGGCGCCCTCGCCCAGGGCGCCGCGCAGCAGCTCGGTCTGGTGCAGGATCTCGGAACAGTAGCGGTCGTGGCTGAGCGTCATCGTCATGACCTCACTGTAGGTCCGCCCACTGACAACTCCCCGGACGAGCCCGGACGTTCAGATTCCGGTTCGCCCCTTCAGGGTGCGCCGCTAGGGGCAGCAGTCCGGCTCCAGCCCGGAGGGCAGCCGCTCCCCGCCGAACACGGCGGTCGTCGCCTCGTCGCCCCCGAGCGCGGCCGCCGCGAGCAGCAGCGAACCCGCCGTCCACGTGGTGCGCTCCTCCGGCCAGACGGCGTCGTCGTCGTAGACGTAGCCCGTCCAGTACATGCCGTCCTCGGCCCGCAGGTGCTGGATCCACTGCAGGATCTGCACCGCGCGGTCGGACTCCCCCATCACCCACAGCGCGAGGGCGAGCTCGCAGCTCTCGCCGCCCGTCACCCACGGGTTGGGCAGCACGCAGCGCACGCCCAGGCCCGGCACCACGAAGCGGTCCCAGCCCTCCTCTATGCGCTCCTTGGCGGCGACGCCGGTGACCGCGCCGCCGAGGACGGGGTAGTACCAGTCCATCGAGTAGCGGCCCTTGTCGAGGAACCGCTCCGGGTGGCGGCGTATCGCGTGCGCGAGCAGGCCCGTGGCCAGCTCCCAGTCCGGCTGCGGCTCCTCGCGGTGCTCGGCGATGGCCAGGGCGCAGCGCAGCGCCTGGTGGATGGACGAGGAACCGGTCAGCAGCGCGTCGGTGACGGGGGTGCCGTCGTCCTCGCGCTTCCAGCCGATCTGCCCGCCGGCCTGCTGGAGCGCCAGGACGAACTCGACGGCGGCGTAGACGGTCGGCCACATGCTGTCGAGGAAGGCGTCGTCGCCGGTGGCGAGGTAGTGGTGCCAGACGCCCACGGCCACGTAGGCGACGAAGTTGGACTCGCGGGAGCGGTCGGTGGGCTCGTCGGCGGCGCCGTCGGCGTAGGCGGCGAACCAGGAGCCGTCGGCATTCTGGTGGCGGGCCAGCCAGCGGTAGGCGGCCTCGGCGCGCCCGTGCTCGCCGGCGGCGTCGAGGGCCATGGCGGCCTCGACGTGGTCCCACGGGTCGAGGTGGTGGCCGCGGAACCAGGGGATGGCGCCGTCCTCGCGCTGGACGGCGGCGATGCCCGCGACGGTGCCGGTGACCTGCTCGGCGGTCAGGACGCCGGGCAGCACGAGGCGCTCGGTGCGGCCGGAGCCGCGGCTGAAGAAGGTCACGCCTCCGCCCCGGCGGGCAGGTGCGGCTTGGTCGCGTACGCCACGAAGCTCTTGCCGATGAGCGGGTTGAGGGCCTGCTCGGCGACCCGGGTGGCCACGGGCTTCTTCATGATGTCCCAGACCAGGAGCTTGTGGTAGGCGCGGACGGGCAGCGCCTTGTCGTTGTCGACGCCGAAGGCGCACTTGAGCCACCAGTAGGGGCTGTGCAGGCCGTGGGCGTGGTGGGTGCCGTACGGCTCCAGGCCGGCCTCGCGCATCCGGTCGAGGAGCTCGTCGCCGCGGTAGATGCGGATGTGGCCGCCCTCGACCTCGTGGTAGGCGTCCGAGAGCGCCCAGCAGATCTTCTCCGGGCCGTAGCGCGGGACGGTGACCGCGATCCGGCCGCCCGGCTTCAGGACGCGGACCATCTCGGCGAGCACGCCCTTGTCGTCCGGGATGTGCTCCATGACCTCGGAGATGATGACGACGTCGAAGCTGTCGTCGGGGAAGGGCAGGGCCAGGGCGTCGCCCTCCATGGCGGTGGCGGTGGCCCCGGCCGGGGCCTCACCGGCCTCCTTCATGGCGGCGAACCACCTGGCGACCTCGCGTATCTCCTCGCCGTTGCGGTCGAGCGCGACGACGCGCGCTCCGCGCCGGTAACACTCGAAGGCGTGCCGGCCCGCGCCGCAGCCCAGGTCGAGGACGCGGTCGCCTGCGGCGAGCGGGAAGCGGGAGAAATCGACGGTCAGCACGGGTATTTGCCTTCGGCCGGCGGGACGGGGTGGTTGACGGGTGCGTACGGGTGACGGCCGGCTGGACGCCGCCGGACCGCGCCACGGTGGTCGCTTGCCGTGGCGGACGGGCCCCGCGACGTGGTGCCGGGCCGCACTAGCCTCGCCGTCCGGCGGGCCGGGCGCCCGCGAGGGCGATCGCCTCGCGGTAGTGGCGGGCCGTGCCGAGCGCGGCCTCGCGCCAGGTGAAGCGGGAGAGGACGCGTTCGCGGCCCGCGGCACCGAGGCGGCGGCGGAGTCCGGGATCGCCGAGGAGCCGGTCCAGGGCGGAGGCGAGGGCTCCGGAGTCGCCCGGCGGGACGGCCAGGCAGGTCTCCCCGTCGGGGCCCGCGACCTCCGGTATGGCACCGCCGGTGGTGGCGGCCAGCGGCGTCCCCGTGGCCATGGCCTCGGCGGCCGGCAGCGAGAAGCCCTCGTACAGCGACGGCACGCAGGCGACCTGCGCCGAGCGCACGAGGCCGACGAGCTCGGCGTCGGTGATGCCCTTGACGAACTCGACGGCGCCCTCCAGCCCGCAGCGCCGGATCGCCGTGGCGATCGGCCCGTCCTCGGCACGCTTGCCGACGACCACGAGGTGCGCGTCCGGGTGGCGGCGGCGGACCACGGCCAGCGCCTCGATCAGGTGGATGAGGCCCTTGAGGGGGACGTCCGCGCTGGAGGTGGTGACGATGCGGCCCGGGACCTCGGGCACGGACGGGTCGGGCGAGAACAGGTCGGTGTCGGCGCCGATGGGCACCACGTGCACCCGCTCGGCCCGGACGCCGAGGTGGTCGACGATCTCCTGGCGCGAGGAGCCGGAGACGGTGAGCACGGACGGCAGCCGGCGGGCGACCCGCTTCTGCATCCGGGTGAAGCCGTACCAGCGGCGCACGGAGGCCCGCCGCTTCCAGTCCGCCGCGGCGGCGAGGTCGAGCTGCCGGTCGACGGTGATGGGGTGGTGGATGGTGGTCACCAGCGGCGCGCCGATCGCGTCGGGACCGCCGAGGAGCCCGTAGCCCAGGGTCTGGTTGTCGTGGACGACATCGAACCGGCCGCGCTGCGCGGCGAGATGGCGCCGCGCGCGCAGGCTGAAGGTGAGCGGCTCGGGGAAGCCGCCCGTCCACATGGTGGAGACCTCCAGCGCGTCGATCCAGTCGCGGTACTCGTCGCGGCCGGGCGTGCGGAACGGGTCCGGCTGGCGGTAGAGGTCGAGGCTCGGGAGCTCGGTGAGGGTCACGCCCTCGTCGAGGACGGGGTACGGCTGGGAGCCGATGACCTCGACGCTGTGCCCGAGGCGGGCGAGTTCGCGGGAGAGGTGGCGGACGTAGACGCCCTGGCCGCCGCAGAACGGGTTGCCCTTGTAGGTGAGCAGCGCGATCCGCAGGGGGCGGTCGCCGTCCCCGTCCCGGAGGCCGTCGTTCCGTGCGTCCTGCCCCGCGCGCGCCTCGCGCGCCGCATGTGCGAGAGCTGCCTCAGTGGCCTCAGCGGTCACTCCCCCGGCCTCCTTCTGGCTGCTGTTCCGGCCGGAGCGTAACCGGTCGCGCTAATCTAGAACAAGTTTCAGACTGGGTCGTCCAGAAGCCTCGAATCTACCGGCCGGAAAGGCGGTCGCCAGGACCGGATCGGGTGATTCGCGCCACGGCCCGGCCCCTGCCATGCTGTGCCGTCCGGGCCGTACGGACACCCTGGATGGATTGCCACGGAATGGGACATATGACGACGGAACCCAAGTCGCCGACCGCGCGGGCCGTGCTCGCCGGGCCCAGCCTTCCCCTGACCGAGCGTCAGGAGGCCCGCCGCCGCCGGATCCTGCAGGCCACCACGGAGCTCGCGAGCCGCGGCGGCTTCGACGCCGTGCAGATGCGCGAGGTCGCCGAGGCGGCGGGCGTCGCGCTCGGCACGCTCTACCGCTACTTCCCCTCCAAGGTCCACCTGCTGGTCGCCACCATGCAGGACCAGCTGCAGCGGCTGCACGGGACGCTGCGCAAGCGCCCGCCCACGGACGCCGACCCGGCCGCGCGCGTGGCCCAGACCCTGATGCGGGCCTTCCGCGCCATGCAGCGCGAACCGCATCTGGCCGATGCGATGATGCGCGCCCTCACCTTCGCCGACCGCTCGGTGAGCGCCGAGGTCGACACCGTCTCCCGGCTCACCACGGCGATCATCCTGGACGCCATGGGGCCGGCCGGGCCGCCCTCCCCCGAGCAGCTCTCCGCCGTCCGCGTCATCGAGCACACCTGGCACTCGGCGCTCATCACCTGGCTCTCGGGGCGCGCTTCGATCGCACAGGTGCGGATCGACATCGAGACCGTCTGCCGGCTCATCCGGCTCACTACCCCACAGCAGGCCTGACGCGCTACCCCCGGCACCCGATTCATGAGGGGCGCTTTCGAGTGAACTTGGGGCGCACGTGGCGGAATTCATGCGCCCTTGCGCCCCCTCCATGTCCGGTATACGCGCCCGGAGCGGTGGCACACGCCGGTATGAATGAGCGTCGGTGTCCGGCGCAGCACTCGCTGCGCGGGGGAGCGGGAAGGCGGGGACCGTGATCCGGGTGCTACTGGTGCATGACACCTATCTGCTGCGAGCGGCGCTGGCGGCTCTCATCGGCAGAGAACCGGACCTGGAGGTCTCGTCCGCGTCCTGGCAACGCGCGGTGGCCATGTCGGACTCGCTGCGGCCGCACGTGTGCGTGGTGGACATGGACAGCCCGGAGGCCGGCGGGCCGGGCGGCCTGCGGGAGCTGTCCGGGCACGGTGACGCACGCGACGACAGGGCGGCCCTGCTCGCCCTGGCCAGCGCGGGACGGCCGGGGCCCCTGCGCCGGGCGTACGAGGAGAAGGCCCTGGGGTACCTGAGCAAAAACGCTTCTCCCGACCGGCTCGTCGAAGGGATACGGCATGTGGCGAACGGCGAGCGGTACATCGACGAGACGCTCGGCTTCGGCTTCCTGGAGGCCTCGGAGATGCCCCTGACGAGACGCGAGCTGAGCGTCCTGTCACTCGCGGCGGAGGGGGCGTCCGTCGGGGAGATCGCCCGCAGCCTCCACCTGTCCAACGGGACGGTGCGCAACTACATGGCCGCCATCACCCGCAAGACCGGGGCACGGAACCGGGTCGACGCGATCCGTATCTCGCAGGTGGCGGGGTGGGTGTGAGGGGTTGCGGGGTGCGGGGGCCGCGGGGTGCGCGGGGTGCGCGGGGTCCATGGATTCCGCGGCGCCCATGAGGTCGCGGTAGAGCGGGGACCGCGCCAGCAGTTCGTGGTGCTCCCCGCAGGCCGTGTCCGCGCCGTCCATCACCAGGATGCGGCCGGCCCGGCGGGCGGATGCCGCCCGGTGCGCGATGACGACGAGGGTGCCGCCCGGGCGGCGCGCGAAGGCCCGCTCCGCGCGGGCCTCCGCGACGGGGTCGAGGTGACAGGTCGCCTCGTCCAGCACGGCCAGGGGGGCGGGCGACAGGTACGCCCGGGCCAGGGCGATCTGCTGCCGCTCCCCCGCCGAGAGCTCCGCCGGGGCGAGGGGGGCCTCGAAACCGCCCACGCGGCGGACGAGTCCCTCCATGCCGAGCGCCTCCGCGGCCGCCCTCAGCTCCGTCTCCGGGACGGGGGCGGCGCGCAGATAGCCCAGGTTGTCGGCGAGCGTCCCCGAGAACACGTACGCCTCCTGCGGGATCAGCACCCGCTGCGCGGCGGCGGCCGCCGTGCCCGCCCGGGCGCCGCCCACGGTGACCTCGCCGCCGCCCGGGCGCAGGAGCCCCGCGACCAGCCCGGCCAGCGTCGACTTCCCGACGCCGCTGGGCCCGACGACCGCGAGGTGCGCGCCCCGGGGCAGCGTCAGGTCCAGGTCCCGTACGACGGGGTCGGCGCGGTCGCCGTACGCGAAGGTGAGGTGGCGCAGTTCGAGGGCGGGGGTGGGGGTGGAGGTGGACGGCGGGGTGGCCGACGGGATGTCCGCCACCCCCGTCACCGGCGGGCCCGGCGCCGTCAGCCTGCGCACCACCACGGCGAGGCGCGAGCCGCTCGTGCCGAGGCCGTGGACGAGGTTCTGCAGCGCGGGCATCAGGGACTGCGTCAGATAGGCCAGCGCGCCCACCAGGGCGCCCGCGGTGACGCCCCGGTCCAGCAGCCACGGCGCCCCGGCCAGCAGGAGCACCACCGGCAGCTGCCCGGCCAGGGCCAGGGCCACAACCCGGACGACGGACCAGCGGGCGAGCGAACGGGACGCGTGCAGCGCGGCGTCGGTGAGCGCGCCTGTCTCCGCGCGGACGCGGGGCTCGGCACCCGCCGCGGTGACGTCGCGCAGACCGGAGAAGACGTCGCCGAGCGCGGCGGCGAGGGCCTCGTCCGCGGCGAGGTAGGCCTCCTGGCGGCGGGCCAGCGGGCGCAGCGTCGCCAGGAACAGGGCGAGGCCGAGCACGAGGGGCGGCGCGACGACCGCCAGCAGCGCGGGCGCGAGCAGGAACAGGCCCGTCAGGGCGCCGGCCGCGGTGAAGACGAACGAGCGCGAGACCATGACCAGGCCGGCGAAGGCGTCACGGGCTATCTCCACCTGGTGCGTCAGCCGGGACACGGCCGCGGTGTCGCCCCGGTGCAGGGCGCGGGAGACGACCGTCCTCACGAGCCCGTCCCGGAAGGGCTCCACGAGACCGGCGACGCCGCCGTACGTGCGCCCGGTCCCGTACGCCCCGACGACCACGGCCACCGCGGCCAGCCCCAGCCACGCGAGCCCGGTGCGGGGCCGCCCGGCGAGAAACCCCGCGTCGAGCGCCTCGGCCAGCGCGTACCCCAGCGCGAACGTGTGCCCGGCCTCCACGACGGACCACGCGAGCAGCACCGCGACGACGCGCCGCCGCCCGGCGAGATACCGAACCCCTCGCCGGACGAGCCCGGGCTCAACGGGTGTCACGGGGACCTCCTGAGTCGGCGGGACGATTGCGTCCGGGACGGCACCGCCGGGACGCACCGCGGGGCGACTCGCCGTCGCGGCGGAAGGGAAGCAGCCGACCCGGCCGGCTTCAGCAACCAGGGGTGGAAGGGAAACCGCCGCCGCGGTGGCCCGCCCCCGCCGGTCGGACCGGCGGTCATGACGTCGTCTCAGGCATTGAAGACCGCCCTGTATTCCGGGTCGGCCCACAGTTCGGCGTGTGGGGCCACCGCCCTTGTCCTGCCCTCGTGGAGCCACAGGACGCGGTCCGTGCTCGCGGCCGTCGTCACGCGGTGGGCTATCAGTACGCGCGTGGGGGCGGACGACGCGTGCAGGGCTGCTGTGACGCGGCGTTCCGTCGCCGTGTCCAGGCTGGACGTGGCGTCGTCCAGGATCAGGAGGCGGCCCGTGTGGGCGAAGGCGCGGGCGAGACCCAGGCGCTGGGCCTCTCCGCCCGAGAGGGGGGCGTCCGCGCAGGGCGTGTCGTACCCGCGCGGGAGGCGCCGTACGAAGTCGTGCGCGCAGGCCGCCCGCGCCGCGGCCTCCCGCGCCTCGCGCCCCGGCGTGACCGCCCCGAAGCCGATCGTGCCGCCGACGGTGCCGCCGAGCAGCGCGGGCCGGGCGAAGGCGTGGCCGACGGCGCGGCGCAGGTCGTCGCGGCGGAGGGCGGGGAGGGGGACGCCGTCGAGGAGGACGGTGCCGGCGTCGGGGTCCGTGAGCCGGCCGGCGGCCTGCGCGAGGACGGACTTGCCGCTGCCGGAGCGTCCGACGACGGCCAGCGACGTCCCTCCGGGGACCGTCACGCTCACCTCGTGCAGCACGGTCCGCCCGCCCCGTACGACGCTCACCCCCCGCAGCTCCAGCGTGCCGGGCCCGGGCGGCAGCGGCCGCTCCCCGTAAGGGACTTCGGGCACGGCAAGGACCTCCGCGGCGCGGGCGGCCGCGGCGCGGGCGCGGGCCGCGGCGTTGAGGTGGCCGACGAGCATGCCGACGCCGGTGGCGAGGACGGCGTAGCGGGAGGCGGCGAGGAGGTCTCCGACGGTGAGGAGGCCCTGGGAGAGCCGGAGGCCGGCGACGGCGAGGACGGTGATCTGGAGCAGCGGCACGAGCGTGCCGGCCTGGGCCGTGGAGCGGCCCTGGACGCGCCACATGCGGTGCCCCTGGCGGGAGAGCCCGGGCAGCGGTCGCAGGATGCGGGCCTCTTCGCGGGCGGCGGTGCCGGCGGCGGCGATGGTACGGGCGCCGTCGAGCGCTTCGACGAGGCGCCCGGCGATGTCTCCCTGGAGCTGCTGGTAGCGGGCGACGCAGTCCGTGGAGGCGCGGGTGAAGGCGCGCAGGAGGACGGCGAGCAGGGGGGCGCCGGCGAGGAAGGCGAGCGCGAGCCAGGGGTCGATGAGGCCGAGGGCGACGATCCCGCCGACGGGGCCCGCCACGGAGGCGGCGGCGTGGGCGAGCGTGGCGGGCGCGGTGCCGGTGTCGGCGGCGTTGCCGACGAGGCGGGTGACGAGGTCGCCGGGCGGGAAGCGGCCGGTGGTCCGCGGGCCCGCGGCGAGGACGTGGCCGAGGAGCCGGTGGCGCAGCCGGGCGGTGGCGCGGGCGGCGGTGGTGCCGGTGAGGAGTTCGGTGAGGGCGTCGAGGGCGGCGGGGCCGGCGACGAGGAGTGCGCACAGGGCGACCCATCGGCCGGCGTCGGCGCCGTGGCGGGCGAGGAGCAGGTCGAGGGTGTGGCCGAGGGTGACGGGCAGCAGGAGCGCGGCTCCGGTGGAGGCGACCGCGAGGAGGGCGAGCGCGGCGGCGCGGCCGGCGCTGTGCCGGGCGGTGCCGAGCAGCAGCCGGTCTCCGGCGGAGGCCGTGGCGGTGCGGGTGTGTGCCATGGATCGGTGGCCCTCGCGTCCGTACCATCCGTAGGGGAAAAGCGGACCCGGGCGGGCCCCTCGTCGCAGGAGGGGCCCGCCCGGTGCCGGATCAGTGCCGGATCCGGTGCCGGATCACAGACAGATCAGCACGCTGGCGGTGCTGACGCAGGAGAGCAGGCTGACCGTGCTCTGGCCGCCGCCGCCGTGACCGCCGGTGTTCTCGTCGGACTCCATGTTCTGCAGGTCGAGGAGCGCCATGGTCGTGTTCCTTTCGTGGGGTTCCCGTGGGGACGGGGTTCGGTTTCTCTTGTTCTTGTTGCCACTAGCCACTAGCCACTAGCCACTAGCTATTTGCTACTTGCGTTTTCTTGCTACGGCTCCACAACGGCATGGAGCCGGCTTCGGGGCCCCCGTGGGGGCGCGAGGAACGGCAGCTGCGCGGGCCCTGCGGGCCGGGCGCCGTCGTCGTCGAGGGCGGCGGCGAGGGCGAGCAGGCAGCCGGCCGTTCCGGTGGCGAGGTCCATGGACAGCCGCATCATCTGGCTGCCGGGGTAGGCGAGTTCGCCCTGGTAGGACATGGCGTACCAGGACAGTCCGCGGACCTGCGCGGCGAGGTGCTCCGCGGTCGCGCCGGGCGCGGTGGTGCGGGCGAGGTGCAGGATCATCCCGGCCCTGCCCTGGAACAGCCCGGGCTGGGCGTAGAAGCGCGAGCGGGCGGCGGTGAGGATGCCGTCGCGGGCCTCGGTGAAGTACGGGTCGGGGTCCGGGGCGAGGGCGAGGAAGTCGTCCAGAACCATGCCTATGCCGGCGCTGCCGTCACCGAGGTAGGGCATGGTGCGCCAGCCCTCGTCGACTTCGAGGGTGCCGTTGTCCGTGCGGGTGCAGCGGGCGAGGTCGGTGCGCAGGGCCTGCCCGGCGAGGTCGAGGAGGGCCGGGGCGCCGGTGCGCTCGTACAGCCGCAGGAAGAGCAGGGCGGGCCCGCTCGCGCCGCGCATGAGGCCGGCGCGCCGGCGGGGTGCGCCGGCGTCCTCCTCCTGGCCGGAGGAGTCGGCGGCGAGCCGGTCGGCGAGGAGCTGGGCGGCTTCGACGGCCTGGTCGTGGAGCTGGCGTTCGCCGGTGGTGCGGGCGAGGTGGTCGAGGGCGAGGCCGACGCCGGCCAGGCCGCTGCGCAGGTCGGAGGTGAGGCGCTGCCACTGCTCGCCGAGCATGAGCCCGGACAGGTCGAGGGCGCGCTGGGTGTGGCCGAGCCGGTCGAGGGTGCAGGCGACGCCGGCGAGGCCGTCGTAGAGGCCGAGCGGGGTGCCGGACGGCACGGGGGCGGTGTGCTGCAGGAGCCACTGCTCGCCCTCTTCGTAGCGCTCGGCGCCGGCTTCGGCGAGGGCGTGCAGGACGCCTGCGGCGCCGTGGGCGAGGCCGAGTCCGCCGCCCTCGGCGAACTGGGCGATGTCCCCGGGGAAGAGGCGGTCGTCGCGCTCCGGCGTGGCGGAGGCGAGGAGGCCGCGGACCATGGACGCGCGGGCGCGGGGCCAGTCCTCGGCGGGGTCGGGGAGGGCGTGCGGGGCGAGGGCGCGGCCGGCGCCGGGGGCGAGGGTGTGGGTGCGGCGCCCGGCGGGGCCGGAGGCCGCGGAGACGGCAGGCGCGGCAGCTTCCTCCGCGGCGCCCGCGGACGCTTCCGGGGCGGCCGCAGCCGGGCCGGGGCTCGGCAGCGCCGCGCGGCCCGGCGAATCCGCCACCGCTACGGTTCCCGCCGCCGTCCCGGCGGGCTCCGCCACCGTCCCCGCCCCCCGCGTGATCTCCGCCACCGCCTCGTCGAGGAACTCCCGCGGCACCGGGAACTGTTCGGCGATCACGTCGGCCAGGTGCGCCGCCTTGGCCCGGTCGATCACGAAGAGCGTGGTGATGGGCAGGAAGAGGGCGAGCCGCAGGCAGGCCAGCGCGTAGCGGTCGACGTCGGCTCCGCGGCGGTCCGGCGGGGCGAAGAAGCCGGGGTGGGCGACGACCTGCCGGCCGTGCTCGGAGGCGGGCGCGGCGGCCTCGAAGTCGATGAGGACGACGGATTCTTCGTCGGGCGCGACCATGATGTTGAACATGTGGAGGTCGTTGAAGACGACGCCCCGCGCGTGGACCTTCTCGACGGCCTCCTCGACGGCCCGGTGGATGCGCAGCGCCCACGCGGTGTAGTCGGCGGTGGCGGTGGGCTCCGGGTCCGCGGCAAGCAGCGGGTGGCGGTGGGCGAAGAAGGAGTTGAGGGGCTTGCCCTCGACGAAGTCCATGACGAGGAAGCGGTGGTCGCCGATGGTGAGCCAGTCCCGCGGCTCGGGGGCGACCCCGAGGCCGGCGAGCCGCTCCAGGGCGTCCTTCTCGCGCTCCAGGCGGGCCACGGCGTCGGCTCCGTCGGCGGCGAGCCCGGCGTGGGGGCGGCCTTCCTTGAGGACGACCTTGCGGCCGTCGCGCGTGTCGGTGCCGGAGTAGACGCCGCCGCCGTTGGAGAAGTGCAGGGCCTTCTCGATGCGGTAGGGCAGGTCGCCGACGGTGGTGGCGTTGCGCGCGGCGAGGTGCGGGGCGAGGAAGCCGGGCAGCGTCACCCACGCGGGGACCTGGAAGGCGGGGTTGCGGGAGTCGGGGACGAGCTTGCCGTCCCCGTCCTCGATCGCGGGCACGAGGGTGCCGCGCCCGTCGATGCAGAAGCGGCGGGTGAAGGCGCCGTAGCGGACGTAGAGCGGGCCTTCGTGCCAGCGCAGGTCGGTGAGGATGTACGGGCCGGGGCGGCCGCCGATGATCTCGTGCAGTCCGGCGAGGGTGGTGTGCAGCTGCTCCTCGCCGGAGGGGTAGACGGTGACGAACTTCCCGCTGTGGCCGCGCTCCGCGTACTTGTTGTTGCGCAGGTGGAGCAGGTGGGGGCCGGGGACGAACTTGAAGGGGATGTCCCGGGCGACGCAGTAGTCCCACACGTCGGAGGCGGTCTTGTCCGCGGTGTCGGCCGTGGCGGAGACGTGGATCTTCCAGCCCTGGAGGGGCCCGGGCCGCGGGCCGCCGTCCTCCCCGGTGGGGAAGACGTGGAGCCAGTCGCCGTGGCGGGCGGTGCTCCAGCCGGCGGGGGCGGGGCGGCGGGCGGTCTCGTACAGGCCCGCCTCTTGGGCTCCCCCGCCGTCCGCCCCCGGGACGGACAGGCGGTCCGGGGTCTCGTAGAAGTGCCTGTCGGCCAGGCAGTAGACCTCGTACCGCGCGTCCATCGTCGCCCCCCTCGGCTGCGTTGCCTAGAGATTTCCACGCCGTGAGGGGCCCGGCCAGTCACATGTGTCATCAAGGAAGTGTGCGGAACGCATGAGTAACAACGCGCGTGCGTGCGAACGGCGTTGCTGCACACGCCTCCGCTTCACTCCTCCGGGGGGAAGTCCGGGGGAAAGACGGGCTCACCCGTGTCCAGGGCGCTGATCGTGATGGCCTCCACCGGGCAGCTCTCGGCGGCCGTGAACAGCGGGCCGGATGCGTCCGTCTCCTCCGCGACCGGGCGCGAGCGATGCCCCGCGTCGAGCGCGAACGCCTCGGGCGCGTACCCCGCGCACATCCCCGAGCCCACGCACAGCCCCCGGTCGACCCGCACGCGCCAGCGCTCGTCCGCCATCGGTCACGCCTCTCCCCCGGCGGGCTCCCCGTGTCCCGCGGGCAGGTGGATGGTCTTGTGCTCCAGGTACTCGGCGAAGCCCTCGGGCCCGAACTCCCGCCCCAGGCCGGAGTTCTTGTAGCCGCCGAAGGGGCCGAACATGTCGAGGCCGAAGGTGTTGACCGAGTACGTGCCGGTGCGCACCCGGCGGGCGACCTCGATGCCGCGCTCGGGGTCGCGGGTCCAGACGCTGCCGGAGAGCCCGTAGTCGGAGTCGTCGGCGATGTGCACGGCCTCCTCCTCCGTGTCGTAGGGCAGGAGGCAGATCACGGGGCCGAAGATCTCCTCGCGGGCGATCCGCATGGCGTTGGAGACGTCGCCGAAGAGGGTGGGCTCGACGTACCAGCCGGTGCCGCGGTCCGCCGGCCGGCCGCCGCCGGCGAGCACCTTGGCCCCTTCGCGCTGCCCGAGCGCGATGTACTCCAGCGAGCGCCGCCGCTGCCGCTCGGCGACGAGCGGGCCGACCTGGGTGGCGGGGTCGAGGGGGTCGCCGACGACGAGGGCGGAGGCGGCCGCGGCGAAGCGCTCGGCCAGCTCGGCGTAGTGGGCGCGGGGGGCGAGGATGCGCGTCTGGGCGACGCACGCCTGGCCGTTGTTCATCCAGGCGCTGGGGACGATGCCGGTGACGGCCGCGTCCAGGTCGGCGTCCGGCAGGATGATCGCCGCGGACTTCCCGCCGAGCTCCAGGGTGACGCGGGTGAGGTTGCGCGCGGCGACCTCCATGACGCGCTTGCCCGCCGCGACCGAGCCGGTGAAGGCCACCTTGTCGACGCCCGGGTGGCCGACGAGGTACTCGCTGACCTCGCGCTCCGCGGGGAGGATGGACAGCACGCCCTCCGGCAGGCCCGCCTCGGTGACGATCTCCGCCAGCAGGTAGGAGTCCAGGGGCGTCTCGGGCGAGGGCTTGAGCACCACCGAGCAGCCGGTCAGCAGCGCGGGCGCGAGCTTGGCCGCGGCCACCAGCTGCGGCATGTTCCACGGCACGACGGCCGCGACGACGCCGACGGGCTCGCGCCGCACCAGCAGCGGCCCGAGGGCGCCCGCCCGCCGCTCCTCGTAGGGCAGGTCGCGGGCGACGGCGATCGCGCAGTCCCACACCATCATCGCGCCGAGGGCCTGGGCGAGGACGCTCCAGGAGTAGGGGGAGCCGTTCTGCGCGGAGACGGTGCGGGCCAGCTCCTCGTGCCGGGCGGCGATGCCGTCCTTGATCCGGGTGACGACCTCGATGCGCTCGGCCGCCGGCCGGTCCGCCCAGATCCCGGAGTCGAAGGAGGTGCGGGCCGCGGCCACCGCGCGGTCGACGTCCTCGCGCGAGGCGTGCGGGACGCGGCCGATGACCTCCTCGGAGTGCGGCGACACCACGTCGATGACGGCGCGGCCGGCCGGGTCGGTCATGGTGCCGCCGATGAAGAGCTGCCCGTGCTCGATCAGTCCGTTCCCGTCCCGGTTCAGGTCCCGGTTCATGTCCGATGCCTCCCGCGCGTCTGCGGAGCCCTGAGCGTCGGATCTGACGCTGCATCAGACAGTTAGCAGCTCCTCCGGCGCCGCGGCAACGGGGTCGGCGGCCCCGCCGCCGGACGGCCGGCCGCCGACCCGGCCGGTTAAAGTGTCCGTGACAACTTCATCCCGCCTCGGAACGGGGGAAGCCGGTGCAAATCCGGCGCTGACCCGCAACCGTGACTACGGCCCGCCGCCCGGCGCGGCCGTACGAGCCGGACCACCCGGGCCAGGCGGCAGGCTTCCGGAGCCGGTCGTACCGCCTGGCGGTGCCGCCCGGTCCACCGGCACCGTCGAGGTATGCGGAGCCGAGCCCGGTGCCACCGCGCGAAGCTCGCGGGGCGGCAGCCGCGCCCGGCTGCGCCGCCGCGCACCCCGGCACGCCGGCCACCGCAGTGACACCCACCCGAGAGGCACGACCCCATGGCCCCCTCCCTCGTCGTCCACGCGCGCCGCGGCGCCGCGGTCCTGGCCACCGCCGCCGCCCTGAGCACGGCCGTGGTCCCCGCCGCCGTCGCCGACGGCTCCCCGTCCCCGGCCGCCCCCGGGCTCTACGGCACCACGGACCCCAAGTTCGACGGCGTCTTCCGGCAGTCCCTGGCCTTCATGGCGCAGAGCACGGCGGGCGTCACCCCGGCCAAGCAGGCCGTCGACTGGCTCGCCGGCCAGCAGTGCGCGGACGGCGGCTTCCCCGGCTACCGCGCCGACACGAGCAAGGCGTGCGACCCCAAGAAGGACGAGTTCACGGACGCCACCGCCGCGGCCGTGCAGGGCCTCGCCGCGGCCGGCGGGCGCGCGGACGCCGTGAAGAAGGGCCTCGACTGGCTCAAGGCCCACCAGAACGAGGACGGCGGCTGGGGCTACCAGGCCGGCAGCCCGAGCGACGCCAACTCCACCTCCATCACCCTCGGCGCGTTCGCCGCGGCCGGTCAGGACCCGGCCAAGGACGCCGTCAAGAACGGCAAGAACCCCGTCGAGACGCTGCTGACCTTCCAGCTCGGCTGTGACGCGAAGGAGGAGGGCGAGCGCGGCGCGTTCGCGTACCTCAAGGACGACAAGGGGCTGCGCGCCGACAACCTCGCCAGCGCCGCCGCCGCGCTCGCCACGCGCGGCAAGGGCTACCTCGTCGAGCCCCCGAAGAAGGACGCCGACCAGCCGGTCAAGCCGCTGGAGTGCTCCGGCGACGACAAGGCCGGGCCCAAGGACGCCGCCGCTGCCGCCGAGGCCGTCGACGGCTACCTCGTGGCCACCATGGACAAGAACGGCGGCTACTTGCTGCCGTCCATGCCCGGCGCCCCCGCCAAGCCCGACCAGGGCAACACCGCCGACGCCGCCCTCGCCCTCGCCGCCGGCGGCCACCGCTCGGCCGCCGAGAAGCCCCTGAAGTGGCTGCAGTCCAAGGAGAGCGGCACCGCCGAGTGGGCCAAGGACCAGCCCGGCCGCCTCGCCAAGCTGATCCTGGCCACCCGCGCCGCGGGCGGCAACCCGCACGACTTCGCGGGCACCGACCTGGTGGAGCAGCTGAACGCCACCGGCCCGGCCCCGGAGAAGAAGGCCACCGGCGGCATGGGGACGGAGGAGAAGAAGGACGACGACTCCGTCACCGTCAACGTGTGGTGGATCGTGGGCGTCGGCCTGGCCTTCGGCGCCGGCATCGGCTTCCTGATCAGCGGCCGCAAGAAGAAGCAGCAGCTGTGACGCGAGCGGCTGCGGCACGGGGCGCGGTGACGCGCGGCGGCGCGGTCGCCGCGCTCGCCGCCGTGCTCCTCACCCTCCTCGGCACGGCCCCCGCGCAGGCCGCCGGGTACCGGTACTGGTCGTTCTGGCAGGGCTCCGGCGGGCAGTGGGCGTACGCCACGCAGGGTCCGGCCACGGCCCGGCCCGGTGACGGCGAGGCCGTCGGGTTCCGGTTCGCCGTCAGTGCGGACTCCTCCGACGCCGCGAAGCCTCGCGCCGCCGCCGACTTCGGGGCGGTCTGCGACAGCACCGCCGCCAAGGACGGTACGAAGCGCGTCGCCGTCGTCCTCGACTTCGGCACGGCCGCGGACGCCCCCGGGGGCGAGACGCCGCCCGCCGCCCGCTCGGCCTGCGCCCAGGTGGGCGAGGACGCGACCGCGGGCGAGGCGCTGGCCGCCGTCGCCAAGCCGCTGCGCTACGACTCCTCCGCGCTGCTGTGCGCCATCGCCGGCTACCCGCGGACCGGCTGCGGCGAGCAGGTCGGTGGCGCGAAGAAGGATTCCCGGGGCACGGAGAGCGCTCAGCCGGGCCCGGCCGGGAGCGAAGGCTCCGACGGTGACGGCGGTGGTCCCTCGGCCGGCCTGATCGGCGGCATCGCCGCCGTGGTCGTCCTGGGCGCCGCGGCCTTCTGGCAGGCCCGCCGACGCCGCGGATGAGCGACAGGAAGAAGCCTCCGCGGGGCGGGGCAGGGGTGGGCGCCCGGGCCGGTGCCCGGGCCAGTGCTGGTGCTGGTGTCAGCGCCGGTGCCGGCGGTGGCGCCGAGGCCGGCGTCGGGGGCGCGCCGCTGACCTCGCGCGCCTCCGCACTGCACGCGGGCGCCTGGTGGGTGTGGGCGCTCGGCCTGGCCGCGGCGGCCTCCCGCACCACGAACGTCCTGCTGCTCGGCCTGCTCATCGCCGTCGCCGGCTACGTCGTGGCCGCGCGACGCACGGACGCGCCCTGGGCGCGCTCGTACGGGGCGTTCCTCAAGCTCGGCCTCGCCGTCATCGGCATCCGCCTCGTCTTCGCGATCGTGCTGGGCTCCCCGATCCCCGGCACGCACACGCTCTTCGTCCTGCCGGAGGTGCCGCTTCCGGACTGGGCGCGGGGGGTGCGGCTCGGCGGCCGGGTGACGGCCGAGGGGCTGCTCTTCGCGTTCTACGACGGCATGAAGCTGGCCACGCTGCTGGTGTGCGTGGGCGCGGCCAACGCGCTCGCCAGCCCGGCGCGGCTGCTGAAGTCCCTGCCCGGGGCGCTGTACGAGGCGGGCGTCGCGGTCGTCGTCGCGATGACGTTCGCGCCGAACCTCGTCGCCGACGTCCAGCGGCTGCGCGCCGCCCGCCGCCTGCGCGGGCGCCCCGACCGCGGCCTCGCCGCCCTGCTCCAGGTGGGCCTGCCCGTGCTGGAGGGCGCGCTGGAGCGTTCCGTGGCGCTGGCGGCGTCGATGGACGCGCGGGGCTACGGCCGCACGGCCCGGGTGCCGCGCGCGGTCCGCCGCACCACGAGCGCGCTGACGCTGGGCGGCCTGATGGGCGTCTGCGCCGGCACGTACGGGCTGCTCGCCGACCAGGGCGCGGGCTACGGCATGCCCGTCCTGCTGGCCGGCCTCGCCGCCGCACTGGCGGGCCTGTGGCTGGGCGGCCGCCGCTCCGTCCGCACGCGCTACCGGCCGGACCGGTGGGGCGTACGGGCCTGGCTGGTATCGGGCTCTGGCGTGGCCGTCGCGGCCCTGATGATCCAGGCGAACGCCTACGCGGCGGCCGCGCTGCATCCGCCGGCGGTGCCGCTGACGGCGCCGCAGCTGCCGGTGTGGCCGGCGGCGGCGATCCTGATCGGCCTGCTCCCGGCGTTCGTGGCGCCGGCGCCCGCCGACGGGGGCTCGCGGGATGCGGCCACCGGGCCGGGGACCGCGAGGCGCCCGCAGCGGGCCGCCGAGCCGGGCCCTGCCGAACCGGGGACGGCCGAGCCGGAGGCTGCCGGGCACCGCCGGGCAGGCCGGTGGGGGCGGAGCACCGCTGCGGCGGGAGAAGATGCCCCGGTCCCGCCCCTTCACCGTTTCCCGGGGCTGCGCCCCGGCCCCCGCGGGTCCGGGGGCGAGCCCCCGGAAGGTCTCCCGCCGCGGCGGCGCTCAGCCCCCGCCGGGGAGCCCGGCGGTGCCGAAACGACCCGCACGACCCACCCCGAGGAGCCCTCCGAGTGATCCGCTTCGAGCAGGTGTCGGTCACCTACGACGACGCCGAGGCACCCTCCCTCCAAGAGGTCGACCTCACCGTCCCCGAGGGCGAACTCTGCCTGCTCGTCGGCCCGTCCGGCGTCGGCAAGTCCACCCTCCTCGGCACCGTCAGCGGCCTCGTCCCGCACTTCACCGGCGGCACCCTGCACGGCCGCGTCACCGTCGCCGGCCGCGACACCCGTACCCACAAGCCGCGCGAACTCGCCGACGTCGTCGGCACCGTGGGCCAGGACCCGCTCGCGCACTTCGTCACCGACACCGTCGAGGACGAGCTCGCGTACGGCATGGAGTCCCTCGGCATCCCCCCGCACACCATGCGGCGCCGCGTCGAGGAGACCCTCGACCTGCTGGGCCTGGCGACCCTCCGCGACCGCCCCATCGCCACGCTCTCCGGCGGGCAGCAGCAGCGCGTCGCGATCGGCTCGGTGCTGACCACGCACCCGAAGGTGCTGGTCCTCGACGAGCCGACGTCCGCCCTGGACCCGGGCGCGGCCGAGGAGGTGCTCGCCGTCCTGCAGCGCCTGGTCCACGACCTGGGAACCACGGTCCTGATGGCCGAGCACCGGCTGGAGCGGGTCGTGCAGTACGCGGACCGCGTCATCCTGCTGCCCGGCCCCGGGCAGGCCCCGGTCATGGGCGAGCCGGCCGAGGTCATGGCGGTGTCGCCGGTCCACCCGCCCGTCGTCGACCTGGGCCGGCTGGCCGGCTGGTCGCCGCTCCCCCTGTCCGTACGGGACGCGCGCCGCATGGCGCCGGCCCTGCGGGAGCGGCTGGCCCCGCCGGCCCCGCCGGCCGCACCCGCAGGGCCGGCGCCATGCGGCGCGCGTCCCGTACGGACAGGTTCACGTCGCGCAGCGCCACCAGCCGGCCGTGCCGGACGGCGAGCCCGGCGGCGGCCGCGGCGGGGGCGGGGCCCGCGCCCACCGGCACTGACCGGCCTTGACGGGGGCTTGATGGGCCTTGACCGGCCCTGACGGATCCTGACCGGTCCTGCACACAGGCCCGCCCCCACCCCCCCGCGCGCGGGGGGGCGGGGGGGCCGCCGCCGGTTTCACAGCGCCGGTGGCACAGCAATACTGTTCGACACCGACAGGTGCGGAACAGAGAGCGAGGTGCCGCCCATGGCCGCGGAGACGGAGACCGGGGAAGCGACCCTGACGGTGGACGAGTTGGCCGCCCGGGCCGGGGTGACCGTCCGCACCGTGCGCTTCCAGCAGCCCCCGGGTGCTGTAGAAGCGCACGGTGCGGACGGTCACCCCGGCCCGGGCGGCCAACTCGTCCACCGTCAGGGTCGCTTCCCCGGTCTCCGTCTCCGCGGCCATGGGCGGCACCTCGCTCTCTGTTCCGCACCTGTCGGTGTCGAACAGTATTGCTGTGCCACCGGCGCTGTGAAACCGGCGGCGGGCCCCCCCCCCCCCCGCGCCGGGGGGGGGGGGCGGCCCCCGCCGGCCCCGCCGGCCGCACCCGCCCCGCAGGGCGCGGAGGGCGTCACGGCCCGCACCCGCCGCGCCGGCTTCCTGCGCAAGGCCCGCCGCACGGCGGACACCGGCCCCGCCCCCGCCGCGGCCGCCGCCGGGCTCGCCGTCCGGCACGGCCGGCTGGTGGCGCTGCGCGACGTGAACCTGTCCGTACGGGCCGGGGAGACGGTCGCGCTGATGGGCCGCAACGGCGCGGGCAAGTCCACGCTGCTGCGCACGCTCGTCGGCATGCACAAGCCCGCCGCGGGCTCCGTGCGCGTGGGCGGCGCCGCCCCGCAGAGCACGACCCCGGCGGAACTGCTGCGCCACGTGGGCCTCGTACCGCAGGAGCCGCGCGACCTGCTGTACGCGGACACGGTCGCCGCCGAGTGCGCGGCGGCCGACGGTGACGCGGGCGCGGAACCGGGCACCTGCCGCGCGCTCGTCTCCCGGCTCCTCCCGGACGTCCCCGGCACGACGCACCCGCGCGACCTGTCGGAGGGCCAGCGCCTCGCGCTCGCCCTCGCGGTCGTCCTGACGGCGAGCCCGCCGCTGATCCTCCTCGACGAGCCGACCCGCGGCCTCGACTACGCGGCCAAGCACCGCCTGGTGGAGATCCTGCGCGGCCTCGCCGCCGAGGGGCACGCGATCGTCCTGGCGACGCACGACGTGGAACTGGCCGCGGAGCTTGCCCACCGGGTCGTCGTCATCGCCGACGGCGAGATCGTCGCGGACGGCCCGACGGCCGAGGTGGTGGTCTCCTCGCCGGCCTTCGCGCCGCAGGTGGCCAAGGTCCTCGCGCCGCAGCCGTGGCTGACGGTGGGACAGGTGCGGGACGCGCTGGAGGCGGGCTCGTGACGGACGCCGCACCGGACCGCGAGGACTCCGCACCCGACGGGAAGAACGTCACACCCGGCCGCGGGGACACCGGCCCCGACCGCGAGAACACCGCACCCGGCCGCGGCAGCGCCGCTCCCGACCGCCAAGCGCGAGCGATACGCCTCGGCAGGCGCTCGATCGCGGCCCTGCTCCTCGTCTCCGCGACCGGGGTGGCGGCCTTCGGCTGGCCCCTGCTCGCCGACTCCGCGTCGGGCCTCGCGCACTCCCAGGACGCGCCGTGGCTGTTCGCGGCCCTGCTGCCGCTGCTGCTGGCCGTCGTGGTGGCGGCCATCGCCGACTCGGGCCTGGACGCGAAGGCGATCGCGATGCTCGGCGTCCTGGCGGCGGCGGGCGCGGCCCTGCGGCCGCTGGGCGCGGGGACGGCGGGCATCGAGCCGATGTTCTTCCTGATGGTGCTGTCGGGCCGGGTCCTCGGCCCCGGCTTCGGCTTCGTGCTCGGTGCGGTGTCGATGTTCGCGTCGGCGCTGCTGACGGGCGGCGTCGGGCCCTGGATGCCGTTCCAGATGCTGTCGATGGGGTGGGTGGCCATGGGCGCGGGCCTGCTGCCCGGCCCCGACCGCCTGCGCGGCCCCCGCGAGGTGCTGATGCTCGCGGGCTACGGCGCGGTGGCCTCCCTCCTCTACGGCACGGTGATGAACCTCCAGGGCTGGCCGTACATCGGCTCGCTCGCCACGGGCGTCTCCTTCGTCCCGGGCGACCCGGTCGAGGAGAACCTCGCCCGCTTCGTCGCGTACTGCCTGGCGACTTCCCTGGGCTGGGACGTGCCGCGCGCGGTCGTGACGGTCACGGCGACGCTCACGCTCGGCCCGACGGTCCTGAAGGCGCTGCGGCGGGCGACGCGGAGGGCGGCGTTCGACGCACCGGTGACGTTCGGGGAGCCGCGCTGACGCCCGAGGAGCAGGACCTCGTCCTCGGCCCGCCCGCGGGTCACCGGTCGCAGGTCACGGGCAATACGATGCGAGCGTGCCGCGGCGCCGGACGTCGAGCGTCGCGCAGTGGAACGAGCCGCCGAACGGCGCGTAGTGCAGCAGGTCGCACGGGACGGGCTCGAACCCCCATCGCTCCAGCGCGCGCAGCATGCGGGTGTGGTGCCGCTCCGCCACCACCCTGGTGCCGTCGATCACCAGGACGTTCAGGCTGAGCCACTTGCCGCACATCGAGGTGATCCGGAGCAGGCGGTCCTCGATCGGGTCGGGTTCGGGGGCGACCAGGACGTCCCAGGAACGCAGGACGTCGGGCAGCCGGCCGACGTCGATGTACTCGGGGTTGACCAGCACCTTGCCGGGCGCGAGCGGAAGGAACGTCGTGTCGATGTGCATGGGCGTGCGGCAGCGGCTCTCGATCTCGTGGATGCGGTAGCCGGGCCCGAGGTGACGGCGCAGCCACTCGATGCCCATGCGGTTGGTGACGTTGCTCCGCGTCACGAACAGGTCGCGTCCGGCGCGTACGAAATCCGCGGCGTCGAACACCGGCTCGAACTCGGTGAGGATGCGGCGCACGGGCTCGCCCGGCGCGGGGGCACGGAAATCCGCCTCGAACAGCGCGTCGGTGAGCTGCGGCTTCGGCGCCGCCGTCCACCGCGCGCCGCGCCGGAAGTAGTCCTTGAGGAGCGTGCGGTAGGGGTGGGTGTCGAAGTAGCGGCACGGCCAGGCCATCGGGGTCTCGATGATCTCGTCGCCGATCACGAGCATGCTGTCGCGCGGACAGGCGTTGGCGAAGCCGCGCGACGACCAGTCGGGGGTGGCGAACCGCCGCTTGTGGTCGACCGCGTCCGGGCGCCTGACCGTGACGCCGAGGGACTCCAGGAGGGCGACGAACCGGTCGAGCTCCTCCTGCGCCCGCTCGATCAGCACGCGCGGGTACCGGAATCCGGCGGCGAGCCCCTGCAACCGCGCCGCCCACGGCGGGAGGTTGCAGGCCACGACGGGGTGGTCGGAAGGGATCGCCGCGCCGTCGAGGCGCCCGACGATGACCTCTTCCAGCGGGTCCCACTCGTTGTGCGAATTGACGGGCGAAACGAGAGGTTCCACAGCGCCGTAACCTACTGCATCCGGCACGTCACCCGAAGTGACCGCGCGGGGGCTCGAAGCAGCCTCGCGGGGGCTCGCGTCAGGCCCGGAGCTCCTTCGCCATCCACACCTCGGCGTAAGGATTCTCCTCGGGGGTGTTGTACCGCGGGACGTGGGCGAACCCGTGCCGGGCGTAGAGCGCCACCGCCTCCACCAGGTCCTTCCGCGTGTCCAGCAGGATCCGCTCCGCGCCCCACTGCCGGGCGACGGCCTCGGCCTCGGCCAGCAGCGCGGGCGCGAGCCCCTGCCCGCGCGCGCCCGGCCGCACGTACATCCGCTTCAACTCGGCCGCACCCCGCACCCGGTCGAACCACCGCAGCCCCACGCACCCCACCGGCTCCCCGTCCCGCCGCGCGACCATCAGCAGCCCGCTCGGCGGGTCGAGATCGTCGCTGGGATCCTCGGCGAGGTGCCCCGCGATCTCCTCGGGGGTGCACCGCCGCCCGAGGTTGAGGACGTACCAGCGGTCGGCGACGTCCGTCAGGTACTCGCGCAGCAACGCGGCGGACTCGGCGGAGCCTACGGACTGCGGGGCGATGCTCCAGGAGGAGGCGGGGAGGGGGGCCGTACCGGTCATGCGGGCATGGTCGCACGGGATGTTCGAGAGTGCGCCCGAATTATGCGCGGTGACGTGGAGGTGCCCTGGTCTGTTCTTCAGGACTCAGTAAGGTCTCAACGAGCACTACGAGGGTGACCCAGCTGGGCGACTGGAGGTGCGGCCGGGCGTGGTGAATGCACAGAGGGGCGGGCCGGGAAGTCCGCCGGGAGCGGGGGCGGGGACCGGCCTCGCCCTGGGCGTGCTGTGGCTCGTCGCCGGGCTGCTGGCCGTGCGTCAGGCCGCGGCGGTGCTGAGACTGCCTCCCGAGCGGCGCTTCACCGATCTCGGCCGGTGGATCGGCGACAACGGTGTCCTGCATGTGCGCGGCTCGCTCTACGACACGGACCGGTTCACCGGTACCCCCTTCGCGGGACTCGTCCTCAAACCGTTGACGAAGGCCGCCGAGGAGAACCTCGGCGTCTTCTGGACGTTCGGCACGCTCCTGCTGGTCGTGGCCCTCGCGCTCGTCGCCGCCCGCTCCCTGCCGGGGCCCGTCCCGCGCCGTACGGCGCTGCTGGCCGCCCCCGTGGCCGTGATCCTGACCGTGGCCTCGCTGCCCGTGCGGAACACCTTCACGCTCGGGCAGACGAGCATCATCCCCGTCCTGCTGGTGCTCCTCGCCTGCTGCCCGCCCCGCCTCGCGCAGGGCTCCGGCCGGACGAGCGGCCTGCTCATCGGGGTCGCCGCGGCGCTGCAGCCCACCGTGCTGCTCTTCGCCGTCCTGCTGTGGCTGACGGGCCGCCGCCGCGCGGCCACCGCCGGCGGCGTCACCTTCGCGGCCTGCTCGGCACTCACATGGGTGTTCATGCCGGACGACTCGTGGACGTACTGGATCCACCACATCGCCGGCGCGGGCCTCGGTCACGCTCCCGGCGGGCTCGCCAACCAGTCCCTGCACGGCCTGCTGCTCCGCCTGGGCCTGCACGGCCCGGCCGAACTGGCGCTGTACGGGCTGCTGGCCGCGACCGTCGCCGTGCTCGGCCTGCGCCGCGCCGCGCGCTACGCCCTCGACGGGCAGGTCCTGCTCGCGACGGCCATCGCGGGCTGCACCGCCGTCGCAGTCTCGCCGACGGCCTGGCAGCACCAGCAGCTGTGGCTCCTGCTCGCGGTCGTCGGCCGGGTCGGCAGGCGCCGCGCCGACCGGCTGGCATGGCCCGTGCTCGTCGTCCTGGTGATGACGCTCACGAGCACCGCCCTGATGCCGGACAACCCGTTCCTGCGCCCCCTCGGGGACAACGCCCCGCTGCTCGCCGCGCTCCTGGCGGCCTGCGCGGTGCCCTTCCTCCCGCGCACGGCGGAGGGCTGGGAGCGGCCGCTGCCGACGCCGGTGACCGAGCCGCAGCAGGGCCGCTTCGCCTGGGTGCCGCTCTTCCGCTTCTGGAAGCGCCCGCTGTCCCGGTCGAACGTCCTGCTGGAGCTGATGCTTTTACGGGTCGGCTACTGGGTCTACTCGTTCATCCGCGCGCAGGCGACCGGCGAGCGCTCCCTCGCGGAGGCCCACGGCCGGCAGATCCTCGGCATCGAGGAGTTCCTGCACATCGACGTCGAGCACGGCTTCAACCACTTCGTGGCGGGCATCGGCTGGCTCACCGACAGCATGAACTACTACTACGGCACCTTCCACTTCCTGGTGCCGGTGTCCCTGCTGGTCTACCTCTACGTGCGCCGCCCCGGCACCTACCGCTGGGCCAGGACCGCGCTGTCCCTGGCCACGCTGATGGCGCTGGCCGGCTTCTGGGCCTACCCGCTGGCGCCTCCGCGGCTGATGCCCGGCCTCGGCTTCATCGACACGGCCAACGGCCCGCAGGACCTCGCCCACCCCGACTTCGGGGCGCTGACGGAGCTGTCCAACCAGTACGCGGCCATGCCGTCGCTGCACATCGGCTGGTCGCTGTGGTGCGGCGTCGTGATCGCCGCCGTCGCGCCGAAGCCGTGGATGAAGTGCCTCGGCATGCTCTACCCGCTGCTGACGCTCTCGGTGATCGTCGGCACCGCCAACCACTACGTGCTCGACGCGGTCGGCGGTGCACTCGTCGTGCTGTCCGGTTTCGCCGTCCAGTACGCGCTCAGCGGCCCGGGGCGGCAGGTGTTCGGCAAGGTGCCGGCGGCGCGCAGCGAGAGCGATCCGCTGCCTGCGGGGGTCCGGCTCAGTCGCTGACGGTGATCTGGGAGGCGGGGTCGGTGGTGTCCGTGATGTCGTAGACGGCGTTGAACACCGACGACGTCGCGCTGGTCGGGCACCCGAACCCGCCCGTGACCTTGACCGGGACGGTGGCGTTGGTGACCGTGAGCGTGGACGGCGTGCCGTTGGTGTAGGTCGTGAGGATGTCCGCGGGCGCGGCCGGGGCGGCCGTGATCTTGCAGTTGGCCAGGCCCTTGGACTCCAGGACGAAGCCGCCGACCGGGATGCCGAGGGTGGCCGTGATCGGCGACCCGTGCTGCATGGACACGCTCCACGTGCCGGACGTGGTGACGGTCGCGGTCACCCCGGCGATGCTGGCGGTGCAGCCGGAGTACGTGGGCGGGTTGATGCTGCTGGAGACCGGCCCCGAGGGGTTCTGGTTGCCGGGCGCGTCGGGTATCCGGTTGTTGCCGGAGCCGGACGACGGCTGCGAGCTGGAGACCGTACAGGTGGCGGTCACCGAACCGGCCTTGAACGTGGCCTTCCCGTTGAGCGTGGCCGCGAAGGAGTGGCCGGCCGGGGTGACGGTGGTGGATCCCGCGGCGGCGGCCGGGCCGGTGGCCGGGCCCGTCTGGGCGCCCGCGGCACCGGTGAGGGTGAGGGCGGCGGTGACGGCCAGCCCTGCGCCGCAGGCGAGGAGGGCGCGGGGACGGAGTCTGCGAGAGGTCACGGAGGTCATCGGGTCTCCTTGTGTGGGAGGTGCGCGGGGGGATCGTGGTGCGGTCCGGGGCGCGCCCCGTCGTGCGGTGGGTGGGACGGCTCGCTGCCGGGCGTGCCTCCGGTCTCGGGCACGTCTCCGGTACCGGGCGCATCCCCGGCACCGGGCGTGCCCCCTGCTTCCGGCGCCGGCACCGGCGTCACCGGCTGCCAGGCGAAGACCATGCCCCCGCCGATGACGCCGAGGATGGTGCCGATGAGGAACCCGCCGAGGTTCGACATCACCAGCGCCGCGGCCGCGATCATGACGGTCACCACCCCGGCGAGGGTGCGGTACTGCGGTGCGAACCACGCGCTCAGGCCCATCAGCACCATGACCAGGCCCATCAGGACCGAGGGGATGCCCGCGATCCCCTGATGGAGCATGATCTTCAGCGGCGCCAGCGGGATGACGGAGATCTCCGCTCCGGCGAGCACGGTGGCGAGGCCGCCCCAGAAGGGCCGCGCCTTGCGCCACCGGCGCCACGCGGCCCACGGCCGCCGACGGGGGCGGGGACGGGCGGCGGCGGTCCCGGTGCCGGCCGCCACGTCAGAAGCACTCCTGCTTGCCCTTGGAGATGTTCATCCGCAGGCCCGCGAGCTTGAACGTTCCTGCGTTGGTGGCCCAGGCGACCTGCCGGACCTTCTTCATGCTGACGCGGTCGGCCTGCTGGGCGAAGAGGTCCTGCATGCCCTGCGCGTCGGCCGGGCCCTTGTCGAGGGTGGAGGCGTCGCGGCCGATCTCGATGTTCGTGAACTCCGCGTCGCCGCCGAGCTGGGTGGCGTCGATGAAGAGGTTGGTGGCCTTGACCGGGGTGCCGCTCCCGCCCGCCGTCAGGTTGAGGGAGATGTCCCCGATGACGGGCAGGTGGGTGACCACGGACTGGCAGAGCTTCTGCAGCTCGGCCTCCTTGATCGCGGTGACCGCCACGGGCAGCAGGTCGCCGCGGGCGTTGGTGTCCACGCCGCCGTACTGCGCGAACCCCTTGCCCTCCAGGCTGTCGGCCGAGACCTTGAACTCCTGGCCCGACACGGCGAACGAGGCCGCGAGGGCCCCCTCGGCGAGCGCGACGGCCAGCGCCGCCGTGGCCGCGAAGCCGGGCACGGCCAGGACGGCGAACTTGCGCCACCTGACCCGTCCCGTGACCGGTCTGTCCTGCGCATCGTTCATGCTGATCGTCCCCTCGGAGAGCCTCGGATGAGAGCTGCCGGACGGGTGGCCGCCGTGTCCCGCCGCATCGCGCGGGTCGGTGCTGTGACGGGCGTGGGGCGTGACGAACGGGCCTGCCCGGAAGGTGTACCCGAGAGTAAGTCCGCGGCCGTCGCCGTACAAGGTCCCGGTACGGACTATTCCCCTGCGGGGAAAGGAAATTGACGATCAATCAGTTATCGGGGAGCCGGTTACCGATAGCGGACCTTCAGCTCCTTGATCCCGTTCAGCCAGGACGACCGCAACCGCCGCGGCTCGCCCTCCAGCCTGATGTCCGGGAGCGTGTCGGCGACCGCGTCGAAGATGAGGTCGATCTCCAGCGCGGCCAGCGACCGGCCGAGACAGAAGTGCGGGCCGCCGCCGCCGAAGCCCAGGTGCGGATTGGGGTCGCGGGTGATGTCGAAGACCTCCGGGTCCGTGAAGACCTCGGGGTCGTGGTTGGCGGAGGCGTAGAAGATGCCCACCCGCTGACCTGCTCGGATGCAGGCGCCGCCGAGCTCGGTGTCCCGGGTGGCCGTGCGCTGGAAGGAGACGACGGGCGTCGCCCAGCGGACGATCTCCTCCGCCGCGGTCGCGGGGCGCTCGCGCTTGTAGAGCTCCCACTGACCGGGGTGGGTGAGGAAGGCGTGCATGCCGTGACTGATGGCGTTGCGCGTGGTCTCGTTGCCGGCGACGGCCAGCAGCAGCACGAAGAAGCCGAACTCGTCGGAGGTGAGGTTGCCCTCGTCCTCGGCGGCGACCAGCCGGCTGACGATGTCCTTCGCCGGGCACTCCTTGCGCGCGGCGGCCAGGTTCATCGCGTACGAGATGAGCTCCATCGCGGAGTTCGCGCCGACCTCCTCGGTGATCGCCAGCTCGGGGTCGTCGTAGGCGATCATCTTGTTGGACCAGTCGAAGATCCGGGCCCGGTCCTCCTGCGGGACGCCGATGAGCTCGGCGATCGCCTGCAGCGGCAGTTCGCAGGCGACGTCGGTGACGAAGTCGCCGCTGCCGCGCTCCCGCGCCGCGGCCACGATCGCGCCCGCGCGCGCCCGCAGGGCCGCCTCCAGGGAGCGGACCGCGCGCGGCGTGAAGCCGCGCTGCACGATCTGGCGGACGCGGGTGTGCTCGGGCGGGTCCATGTTGAGCATGATGAGCCGCTGGACGTCGATCTGGTCGCGGGATATGTGCTCGTTGAAGCGGATGATCGAGGTGTTGAGGGCGGCGGAGTAGAGGTCCGGCCGGGTGGACACCTCCTTCACGTCCGCGTGCCGGGTGACCACCCAGTAGCCGTCGTCGTCGAAGCCGGCGACGCCGTGGGGCTGGGCGTTCCACCACACCGGCGCCGTGCCGCGCAGCGCGGCGAACTCCGGGAGGGGGACGCGGCGGTGGTAGACGTCGGGGTCGGTGAAGTCGAAGCCGTCGGGGAGCGCGGGACAGGGCATCGGCCCCTCCATGTCTGACGGTCCATCAGTTATCGGCCTGCGTCCCGAAGGTAGTGACGCCGCCCCGCGGGCGGCAAGGGAGGGCGCGAGGCCATCTGTCGCGGGCGCAGCACGTGCGCGACCCTTGCGTACCGGGGGTAGCGCTCATAAGACTGCGAGCGAAGAGCGGAATAAGAACGTGTTCTTGTTTGCCGGGGGCGCCGGGACGCCCAGCGGATGCCACGAGAGGACGAACCCATGGCCGCGGAACCCGTCATCGTCGAAGCCGTACGCACCCCCATCGGCCGGCGCGGAGGCACGCTCGCCAATCTCCACCCCGCCTACCTGCTGGGCGAGACGTACCGGGAGGTGCTCGCCCGCACCGGCATCCAGCCCGACTGCGTCGAGCAGATCGTCAGCGGCACGGTCACCCACGCCGGCGAGCAGTCCATGAACCCCGCGCGCACCGCCTGGCTGGCCATGGGCCTGCCCTACGAGACCGCGGCCACCACCGTCGACTGCCAGTGCGGCTCCTCGCAGCAGGCCAACCACCTGGTCGCCAACATGATCGCGGGCGGCGTCGTCGACATCGGCATCGCGTGCGGCGTCGAGGCCATGTCCCGGGTCCCGCTCGGCAGCGGCTCCAAGCACGGACCGGGCAAGCCGTTCCCCGACGAGTGGAGCGTCGACCTGCCCAACCAGTTCGAGGCCGCCGAACGCATCGCCCGCAAGCGCGGCCTGACCCGGGAGCACGTCGACGGACTCGGCCTCCTCTCCCAGCAGCGGGCCGCCCGCGCCTGGGCCGAGGAGCGCTTCAAGCGGGAGACGTTCGCCGTCCAGGTGCCGACGACGGAGGAGGAGCAGTACGCGGGACAGGGCATGTGGCGGCTCGTCGACCGCGACGAGGGGCTGCGCGACACGAACACCGAGGCGCTCGGCGGGCTCAAGCCCGTCATGCCCACCGCCGTCCACACCGCCGGCAACTCCTCGCAGATATCCGACGGCGCGTGCGCGCTGATGTGGTCGTCCAAGCGGATGGCCCGTGCGCTCAAGCTGCGCCCCCGGGCCCGCATCGTCGCCCAGGCGCTCGTCGGGGCCGACCCGCACTTCCACCTAGACGGCACGATCGACGCCACGCGCGCCGTCCTCGGCAAGGCAGGCATGTCGCTCCGCGACATCGACCTCGTGGAGATCAACGAGGCCTTCGCCTCGGTCGTGCTCTCCTGGGCCCAGGTCTTCGAACAGGACCTGCAGAAGATCAACGTCAACGGCGGCGCGATAGCCCTCGGCCACCCGGTCGGCGCGACGGGGGCCCGGCTGATCACGACCGCCCTGCACGAGCTGGAGCGGGCGGACAAGGAGTTCGCCCTGATCACGATGTGCGCGGGCGGGGCGCTGGCGACGGGAACGATCATTCAGCGGTTGTGAGGGCCGTGACGGGCGTGATGTGACGGAGGCCATGGGCCGCAGCACGGGTGAAGTAATAGCCTCTACGCCATTAGATCTATTACTCCACTCGTACGGGGGCGGCACAGGTGATCAGGCGGGCCACGGCGGCGGACGCAGGACGGCTCACGGAACTGGTGCGCGGCTCGGGGGCGTACCGGGGCGGCTACGCGGCGATGGTCGAGGACTACGAGGTCACCGCGGACTACATAGCGGCCCACGACGTCTTCGTGGCCGAGCGGGACGGCGGGGGCGACGGGGGCGGCCCGGGCGGCGGGGCGCTCCTCGGCTTCTACGCCCTGATCCTCGGCCCGCCCGCCGAACTGGACCTCATGTTCGTCGCGGACGAGGCCCAGGGGCTGGGTGTGGGCCGCCGCCTGGCGGCCCACATGAAGGACCGGGCCCGGGCAGCGGGGCTCTCCGGCGTACGCGTCGTCTCCCACCCGCCGTCCGAGGGCTTCTACCGCAGCGTGGGCGCGGAACGGACGGGGACGGTGCCCGCGAAGGGGCCGGTCACGTGGGAGCGGCCGGAGCTGGTGTTCGCGCTCGGGTGACGGCCCTGCGCGCTAGCGGGCGCGCGCGATCTGCGAGTTGACGAAGACGGTGGGGCCGTACGTCCGCGGACGGACAGCGCACCTTCGTCAGTGGAGCGGTCGCCGCTACCGGTCGAACTCGTACTCCAGCACGTACGAAGCCGAGTCGAGCGTCATCTCGTTGACCTCGACGGCTCGACCGCCTTCGGCGAAGGCCGTGCGGCAGATCAAGACGACCGGGGTCCCCGACGTCAGGCCGAGCCGGTCGGCCTCGTCACCCGAAGGCATCCGGCACCGGATCTCCTCGCGGAAGCGCACGGGCGCGGCTCCGAGTTCCGCCAAGCGTGCGTAGGTACCTCCGGGGCCGGTGTCCTCCCGGGTGATCGGGGACCCCGCCACGAGTTCGGCGGGGAGGTAGGACACGGAAAGCAGGACCGGCCTGCCGTCGAGTACGAAGCGCCTGCTCCTCACGCAGACGGCGGCCTCCGGAGCCAGCCCGAGGATCGAGGCCACATGTTCCGGTGCCGACTCTTCGGTGACCTCGATGCGGTCCACCGCGAGGTCGCGATCCTCGATATCGGCCGCCCATATGGACCGCCCGGAAGTCCACGTGTCTTCGGTCAGCCGCTGAATGCCCCGGCGCCGGATAGGCCGGAACGAGCGCACAAAGACGCCCGCACCTTTTCGAGCCTCGGCGATGCCTTCACTCTGAAGCAGACCGAGTGCTTGACGAACGGTCATGCGGGCCACGCCGTAGGTGGCCATCAACTCGTTCTCGCCGGGCAGCCGACCACCGGGTTCGTACTCGCCGCCCTGGATCGCGTCCCGCAGATCGGCAGCGATCCGCTGGTACTTGGGTCGGCGGCCAGCGCCCTGGTCAGCCATCGGTGATCACCTCTTTCCTCTCCAGCGGGGGGCGTTCCGGGTTCTGGCCAACGGCGACAGGGCACATTGGTCGGGGTGCGTCGGATGCGCCGAACTCGACGCCGCCTGGCGCGCCGCGTGCGCCGCGGCCGGAGAGCGTGCGGACTCGGCCGTCGACGCCTTGAACCGATTCCGTAACCACTGGCGCCTGGACCACGCCGTGCCCGGGCCCGCCGGGCGTTGACCCCCGCCCGGCATACGGCGCCGGAGCGGCTACCCCTCGCGGGCCTCGGTGAGGACGGCTTGGAGCTCGTCCATGGCGGCGCGCCACGCCGGGTCGTCCCGGTCGAGGGTCTGGACGGCGTACTCGGCGGCGCGGCGCCGGGCCAGGAGGTCGGGGCGGCGTTCGACCTCGGCCTCGGCCGCCCAGATGGTCACCCAGCCGCGGATCGGGCCGAGGCTGTCGTTCTGGACCGCGAGCTGGAACGCCTCGTTCTTCTGCCGTTCCATCTCGGCCAGCCGGTGGGGAGCGAGCCGGGTGAGCGCCAGGCGGAGGGCGTCCGGAGTGCGCTCCGGACGGGGCGGGACGTCTCTCTGCTCGGCCGGTTGATCGGCTGCGCTCATGGGGCGCCCCTCCAGGTGCGACGGCTGTGCGCGGGTGAAGCCGTCGGTCACCCTTTCACGGTTGCCGCCTCCCCGGGTCCCGCCGCGCATCATGGTCCCGCCGGGGCAGCGCGTCGCCGTCGTGGGGCTGTTCCGCGTCCGAGCCGCACAGTTCCGTGGTGAGTTCGCGGACGAGGGCGTCGAGGTCGGTGGGGCGGTCCGGGGTCCACCAGTTGCCGAGGAGGTCGGCGAGGGATTCCTCGCGGGCCCGGAACAGCAGGCCCGCGACGCGCCGGCCCTCGTCCGTCATGACGAGGGGCAGGCCCTCGCGGCGGGCCAGGCCCCGGACCTCCAGTTGGATGGCGGCCTCGGTGACGGCGCGCAGGGGGACGTCGACGCGCTCGGCGAGCAGGGAGGGTTCCACGGAGCCGTAGCGGTTCATGCGCAGGAGCATCCAGCTCGCGGCGGGACGCAGGTCGAGCCCGGCCCGTTCGGTGATCACCTCGTAGACCTTCTTGCGGCCCTCGCGGCTGCCGAGCAGGGACAGGGCGCGGGCGACCTCGTCGCGCGAGGAGCGTTCGACGGGGTTGCTGGAGATGACCTCGCTGTTGTCGGGCGCGGTGACGCTGCCCCGCAGGGGTTCCTCCCGCAGCAGCCAGGCGAGGGCGAAGGCGACGAGCCCGGCGGGCACCGCGTAGAGGAAGACGTCGGTGATGGACGTGGAGTAGGCGGCTAGGACGCCCGCCCGCTCGCCCGGCGGGAGGGCGGAGACCGCGCGCGGGTCGGCCTGGAGCCTGTCGGGGCTGATGCCGGCGGGCAGGCTCGCGCCGGAGAGGGCGTCGGCGATCCGCGGCCCGAGCTTGTTGGCGAAGATCGTGCCGAAGATGGAGACGCCGAAGGACGCGCCGATGGAGCGGAAGAAGGTGGCGCCGGAGGTGGCGACGCCGAGGTCGCGGTAGGAGACGGCGTTCTGCACGACCAGGACGAGGACCTGCATGACGAGGCCGAGCCCGAAGCCGAAGACGAAGAAGTACGCGCTCATCTCCCCGGTGCTGCTGCCGGGGTCGAGCTGGTGCAGCAGGAGCAGGCCGACGGTCATCACGGCCGTGCCGGCGATCGGGAAGACCTTGTAGTGGCCGGTGCGGCTGACGATCTGGCCGGAGGCGGTCGAGGCGATGAGCAGCCCGGCCACCATCGGCAGCATGTGCACCCCGGACATGGTCGGCGAGACGCCCTGCACGACCTGCAGGAACGTCGGCAGGTAGGTCATCGAGCCGAACATCGCGAAGCCGACGACGAAGCCGATCACCGAGCAGAGGGTGAAGGTGCGGATCCGGAAGAGCTTCAGCGGCAGGACGGGCTCCGCGGCGCGCCGCTCCACCAGCACGAAGGGGACGAGCAGCGCCACGCCGAGCACGCCGAGGCCGATGATCTGCCAGGACGACCAGGGGTAGGTCGTGCCGCCGAGGGAGGTCATCAGCACCAGGCAGGTGGCGACGGCCGCGATGAGGAACGTGCCGAGGTAGTCGATGCGGTGCGGGGTGCGGCGGGCCGGGATGTGCAGGACGGCGGCGATGGTGAAGAGGGCGACGATGCCGATGGGGAGGTTGATGTAGAAGACCCAGCGCCAGCTGAGGTGGTCGACGAACAGGCCGCCGAGGAGCGGGCCGAGCACGCTCGTACCGCCGAAGACCGCGCCGAACAGGCCCTGGTAGCGGCCGCGGTCCCGGGGCGGCACGAGGTCGCCGACGATCGCCATCGACAGCACCATCAGCCCGCCGCCGCCGAGGCCCTGCAGGGCGCGGAAGGCGATGAGCTCGCCCATGTTCTGGGCGATGCCGCACAGCACGGAGCCGAGCAGGAAGATGACGATGGCCGTCTGGAAGAGCTTCTTGCGCCCGTACTGGTCGCCGAGCTTGCCCCACAGGGGGGTCGCGGCGGTGGAGGCGAGCAGGTAGGCGGTGACGACCCACGAGAGGTGTTCGAGGCCGCCGAGGTCGCTGACGATCGTGGGCAGGGCGGTGGAGACGATCGTCTGGTCCAGCGCGGCCAGCAGCATGCCGAGCAGCAGGGCCCCGATCGCGACGAGGAGGGTGCGCCGGGACTGCCCCTGGCCGGGCGCGGGCAGGGGCTCGGGCTCCGTGGCCACGGAGGGGCCCGGGGTGTCGTCCGCCATGGGCGCTCCTGGGGTCTCCTGGGATCTCCTGGAACTACGGAATACGGGACTACGGGACAACGGGGCTGCGCGGCGCTTCCGCACCCCGCACCGCCTCGCTTCACGCGCGCAACGCTCTTCCATCGTGGTCCGGATCGCCCCGTCCGGCCCGCCGGGGTAGGCCATTGGCTTTCCGGGCGGGACTTTTTGTATCGTTAGGAAACAAAGTGGTCCCGCCCGTATTCCCTGACCGGCGGGCGGGACCGCCTTGCCTTATTCCCGCGCCCTGGAGCCGTCGATGCAGGCCTACGCCCCCACCACGACCACGCTGACCGCCCGCGCCCTGCTCCTGGACATGGACGGGACGATCGTCAACTCCGACGCCGTCGTGGAGCGCTGCTGGCGCGAGTGGGCCGCCGCGCACGGGCTCGACGGCGACGCCGTGATGAAGGTCGTCCACGGCCGCCAGGGCTACGCCACGATGGCCGTGCTGCTCCCGGACCGCCCGATGGAGCAGAACCACGCCGACAACCGCCGGATGCTCGCCGCGGAGACCGCCGACGTCGACGGCGTCGTCCCGGTCGCCGGCGCCCCGGCCTTCATGGCGGCCCTCGCCGCCCTCCCGCACGCCCTGGTCACCTCCGCCGACCGCGCCCTGGCCGAGGCCCGCATGGGCGCGGCGGGCCTGCCCATGCCGGAGGTCCGGGTGACCGCGGAGTCCGTCGGCGCGAGCAAGCCGGACCCGGAGGGCTTCCTCAAGGGCGCCGCGGCCCTGGGCTTCGCCCCCGCGGACTGCATCGTCTTCGAGGACTCCGAGGCGGGCATCGCGGCCGGCAAGGCGGCGGGCATGCGCGTGGTGGGCGTCGGCCCGCGCGCGGCGGCCCACAACCCGGACGTCCACGTCGCGGACCTGACCCGGATACGCGTGGAGGCGGACGCGAACGGCGCCGTCGTCCTCCACGTCTCGGCCTGACCGGCCCGGCCCGACGACACCACCTGTCCGCCGGCCCGGCCCGACGACACCACCCGGCCCGGCCCACCCGTCCGCCGGCCCGGCGCGCTGACCGCCCCGGGCCGGCGGTCGGCGTTCGCGCGGATCAGCCCGCGACCGCCTCGTACAGGCTGAAGCCCGCGAGTCCCAGCATCACCACGGCCGCCACCTTGGTGATCAGCGCCAGCGGCACGTACTTCATCAGGGTGCGGCCGCCGACGATGCCCAGGCCCGCGACGGCCCACAGGGCCAGCACGGCGCCCAGGCCCACCGACAGCGGATCGTCGTAGCGGGCGGCGAGGTTGGCGGTCATGATCTGGGTGAGGTCGCCGAACTCGGCGACGAGGATCAGCATGAAGCCGGCCCCCGAGACCTTCCAGAAGGACTGGTCGGCGGGCTTGCGCAGCTCCTCGTCGCCCTCGTCCTTCTTGAACAGCAGCATGACCGCGCCCGCGAGGAAGAGCAGGCCGACCACGCACTGGACGAGGCGGTGCGGCAGCAGCGTCAGGACGCTCCCGGCGGCGATGGCGAGCGCGACGTGCACGGCGAAGGCCGTGGCGACCCCGGCGAAGACGTAGCTCGCGCGGTAGCGGGTGCCGAGCATGAGGCCGGCCAGGGCGGTCTTGTCGGGCAGTTCGGCGAGGAAGACGACGCCGAAGGCCAGGGCGGCGACGGTGAAGCTGATCACGGAGGCATTCCCTCAGTCGGTGGGGTGCTGCCGCACCGAGGGGACCTGAACCTGTCGAGGGGTCGCTTCGGCACGGCAGCGTCGTGGACACTGCGGCCGAAGGTCTCGCTGGCGGGCGCGAACGCCTGCCTCCGGGCGCCGGCCGAGGCGAGCTCGGCAGTATGTCGACGGTCCGGCGAAGAGCTACTCCCCTTCTGCTCCGTTCAGGGTACGCGACCTGCGGGCGAATCGCCTCGGCCCGCCGGCCGCGCCCTCCTCGCGGTGGAGCAGCCCCCGCGCCACCAGCTCCAGGACGAGCGCCACGGCCACCGCCTGCACGGCCAGCAGCGCGACCAGGACGAACAGCTGCACCGCGCCCGCGAGCAGCGGCGACTCGCCGCCGAGCAGCATGCCGACGAACGCGCCGGGCAGTGTGACGAGACCCACGGTGCGGGTCTGGTCGAGGCCCGGCAGCAGGGCGTCGGACGCGGCCGGGCGGGCGATCTCCAGGCGGGCGTCGCGGTCGGCCATGCCGAGCGCCAGGCCGGCCTCCACCTCGCCGTGCCGCGTGTGCAGCTCGTCGAGGGCGCGCCGGCCGCCGAGGACCGTCGCCGTGAGCCCGCCGCCGATGAGGATCCCGGTGACCGGGATCAGGGCGATGCCCTTGAGCGGCACGAGCCCCGTGAGCAGCAGCAGGGCCACGACCGGCAGCACCGCCGCGCCGATCGGCACCGCGGCCCACCACCAGGTGCGGTTGTCCGTGATGCGCCGCCCGGCGGTCCGCACCGCGACGGCGAACATCAGCCCGACGAAGCAGAGGAGGAGGGGAACCGCGCGGACCACCCAGCCGATGACGGCGGAGACCGCGGCCAGCTGGGCGGCCGCGCGCACCCCGGCGACGGCGATGGAGCGGGCGTGCCCGCGCCCCCGCCCGTCGCCGAGCCGGGCGGCGGCCGCGACGCCCGCTGCGGCCACGAGCAGGACGGCGAGCACCACGGCGAGCGTGGCGTTGACGGGCAGCAACGCTGCGGCGGCGAGCACGCGGCCCACCCTAGGCGGCCCGAACGGCCGGTTACCGGCGGTCGCATGGCGGCGTGTCAGGAAGGCGGCGCGCGGCGGCGCCGATCGCGGTCAAGGTCACGTGAACGGGCTCTTGCCTTGTCATGATCGCGTCGTCACCCTGTTACCTGGCGCCCACCCCCCGGACACCGGACGCCGCGATCCTGGCCGCTCCCGACGGCCGAAGACCCCCCACTTCACAGGGAGTTCTCATGTCCGCAATACGCACCCCCTCCGCCGCGCGCGGTCTCTACGCGCGTCGCGCCGCCGTGGCGTGCAGCCTCGCCGCACTGGCCGGCTCGCTCACCCTCGGCGGGGGCACGGCCCACGCCGCGCCGCCCACCCCGCCGGACGCCGCGACCGTCCGGGGTTACCTCGGCGAGCTGAAGGTGAGCCCCGAGGGCTCCATGGACGGCTACAGCCGGACGAAGTTCCCGCACTGGAGCACCCAGTCCGGGCAGTGCAACACCCGCGAGGTCGTCCTCAAGCGCGACGGCGAGAACGTGCAGCAGGACGGCAAGTGCGCCGCCGTCTCCGGCACCTGGGCCTCCCCCTACGACGGCGCCACCTGGCACGACGCCCAGGACATCGACATCGACCACATCGTGCCGCTCGCCCAGGCCTGGCGCTCGGGCGCCAACGCCTGGACCACGGCGCAGCGCCAGGCGTTCGCCAACGACCTGACCCGGCCGCAGCTGATCGCCGTGACCGACCGCGTCAACCAGGCGAAGGGCGACAAGGACCCGGCGCAGTGGATGCCGCCGCTGAACTCCTACGCCTGCACGTACGCGCGGATGTGGGTCACGGTGAAGCACCACTACAAGCTGACCGTCGACTCGGCCGAGAAGGAGAAGCTGGCGGCGGTCCTCAACGGCTGCTGAGGCAGCCCTCCCCTCGGCCTTCGCACAGTGGGGCGGTCCGGATGGATTTCCATCCGGACCGCCCCACTGTCATGCAGGCGGCAATCGGCCCCCACGCGTTCCGGAGCGGAGTCCGGCACAATGAAACAAGAACTTGAACTTGCAAGTATCGATAAGGGGTACCTAACCTGGTTCCCTCATCGTTCCTGTCCCCGATACGAGGAGCCCCCGTCATGCCCCCCACGCCCACCGCCACCTCCCCCTCCGCCCCGGCGCCCGCCGCCCCCGCGAGAACCTCCGCGGACGCGGCCCCGGCCCTGACGCAGCGGCTCGACGCGGCCCGCCCGTACGCCCTGTCCGCCTTCCGGATCGTGGTCGGCCTGCTCTTCGCCTGCCACGGCGCCGCCTCCCTCTTCGGCGTCCTCGGCGGGGCGGCCGGCACCAACGGCGGCACCATCGAGGCCGGCACCTGGCCGGGCTGGTACGCGGCCGCCATCCAGCTCGTCGCCGGCGCGCTCGTCCTGCTCGGCGTGGGCACCCGCACCGGCGCCCTGATCGCCTCCGGCTCCATGGCCTACGCGTACTTCGACGTGCACCAGAGCATGGCCCTGTGGCCGATCCAGAACGGCGGCGAGGCCTCCGCGATGTTCTGCTGGGCCTTCCTGCTCCTCGTCTTCACCGGCCCGGGCGCGCTGTCCCTGGACCGGCTCTTCTCCCGCCGCGGCTGATCCGCGGAGCGGGTCCGGTACCGCTCCCGGACCCGCCGGGCCCCAGCCCGGACCCGCCCGGTGTGTGGACCGGCGTCCGTGATGTCGCGATCCGTACCGTGATGCGCACAACATCACCACCCCCACTCACACGTCACACACGCCCCAGGCGTACGCTGTTCGGTTGTGAAGGCCGCCCCTGCCGCTCCCCTGCGACGTCGCGGCGGGGGACCGTACCGGGAGATCAGGACGTGCTGGAAAAACTGGGGGCGTTGGCCGACACCCCATGGATCTACGTGATCGTCAGCATCTCCGTACTGCTCGACGTCTTCCTCCCGGTCCTCCCCAGCGGCGTCCTGGTGATCACGGCGGCGACCGCCGCCGCGGGCACCGCGGCGGGCGCCGTCGGCGGCCACGGCCACGCCGGCTTCTCCGAGATGCTGCCGCTGGTCATGTGCGCCGCGACCGCGTCCGTCATGGGCGACATGGTCGCCTACCGGCTCGCCTGGCGCGGCGGCGACCGCTTCGACCGGGCCATCGCCCGCTCGCGCCGGCTGACCGCCGCGCAGGCGAAGCTCGGCACGGCGCTGCTGCGCGGCGGCGGCCCCCTGGTGGTCGTCGCCCGCTTCGCACCGGCCGGCCGGTCGGTCGTCAGCCTCGGCGCCGGCGTGATGCACCGCCGGGCCGCCGAGTTCCTCCCGTGGTCCGCCCTGGCCGGTCTGGCCTGGGCCGCGTACAGCGTGAGCCTCGGCTACTTCGGCGGCCAGTGGCTCGGCGCCGGCTGGATCGGCACGGCCGTCTCCTTCTTCGCCCTCTTCGCCGCCGGCGCGGGCGCCGCGTACGTCGTGAAGCGCCCCAGGGCACGCGAGGCGTAGCAGGGGGCGCGAGGCGTCACAGGGCCCCGGGCCCGGCCTCGCCCGCACCTTCGGTAGCACCCGTTACAGCAGCGACCGTACGTCCGGTCGGTGACGGATGGACGACAGGATTCCGCGGTCGCACGAGCGTGCGTACGCCTGCCCGTCCGCCCTTCTACGTCGCCCGGCGGGTGGTCTCCGTCACTTCATCGCGCGAGCGGTCTCCGCGCGCAGCACCCGCGCACAGTGGCGCGCGTACCTGCGCTGGAAGGCCGGCACCAGCGGCCCGGCGGCCCGGGTGAACCAGCGCGCCGGACGGCTGAACGCGGTCACGGCCAGGCGTACGTCCTCCGCGCCGTCGAGCGTGACGACGAAGGACTCCTCCCCGCACTCGGGATGGCCCGGCAGCGTGCCGTAGGCGAAGCCCGCGCGGCGCTCCTCCCGCACGGCCCAGACGACCGCGCAGGTCCCCGAGGCGCGCAGCGGGCCGAGGCCGAGGGAGAGGTCCACGGTGACGCCGGGGGCGGCCGGGAGGGTGCCGGCGGGGATGCGGACGCCGGCGGCGCGGTGCATGCGCCAGGAGAGCAGCGCGTCGGCCGCGGCCTCGAAGACGGGGCGGCCGCGGCCGAGGTATCCGACCTCACGGAGATGGTGGTAGCCGGCGGGGAGCGGCCGGCGGGCGGTGGCGCCGGCCTCCGCGTAGGTGAGGCCGGGGGGCACGTGTGTCATCGGTTCCAGTATGGGCCGCACGGGCCCGGAGACGGGCGGCGGCCCGGCTCCGCGAGGGAACCGGGCCGCCGGACGGGCAGGGCCCTGCCCGGTGAGCGTGCTCACCGGGCGGTAGAGCTCATCGGGCCGTGGAGCTCACCGAGCCGAGAGGCTCACCGGGCGGTGAAGCTCATCGAGCCGTGGTGAAGGCTCCCTTGTCGTCCTTCTTGAAGGCCGACAGGCCGTTGGCCCAGAGCTGGTTGACCCGGTTGCTCTCCGCGCTGTTCGGGCGGGTGTTCTGACAGGACGGGCCGGGGCCGCCGCCCGACATCAGCTCGCTGCACGGACCGGAGTAGTGGTCCGGCAGGCCGAGGACGTGCCCGGTCTCGTGCGCGGTGACGCGCGTGGAGTTGTACTGCTGGTTCTGCCGGTAGTCGAGGAAGATGTAGCCGCGCCCGTGGCCGTCGGTGCTCGCGTACGAGCCGCGGGAGTCGTTGCCCTCGTAGTAGCTGAAGTCGGCGTTGCTGCCCGCACGCAGCTGGATGTTGCGCACGGAGCTGTTCCAGATCTGGGCGCTGGCGGCTATCTGGGAGGCGAAGCTGGGCGCTCTGCTGGCGTCGTAGGTCACCGTGACGGCCCGCAGACCCGGCGACTTCGCGGCCTTGGCCTGCGCCGACTTCATCACCGCGTCGAAGAACGCCTTGTTGTTGGCCTCTTCGGCCGACGAGCCGGCGTAGGACGACACGGTCTGCGCCGTCTGCGATGCCGTGACCGACGGGGCGGAGGCGGACGCGGGGACCGCCGTCATCGCCGCCGAGAGCCCGAGGCCGATCGCCGCCGACAGCACCATCGTGGAGCGTTTCATGTGGGGGACTCCATTCGTGCCGAGGACGCCCGGGGGCGTGGTGGGAACGCCGGCCGGATGTCCGTCGGGTGAACTGCTGGTCCCGCAGAGTCTGTGACGAGTTATCAGCGGTGCGGATGATGCCAACTGGCCATAGCACCGTGCAATCACCTACCCTGCCCCGGCATGTGCCTGGTGTGACGTGCGAGGCGCAGTTATGCTCCCCCCGTGGAGCTCGAGGTCAGGCACCTCCGCGCGCTTTGCGCCATTGCGGATGCGGGAAGTGTGCGGAAGGCCGCGCTGCAGCTGGGCATGACGCAGCCCTCGCTCACCACCCAGCTCCGCCGCATCGAAGGGGCCGTCGGGGGCCTGCTGTTCACCCGCGGCCAGACGGGCAGCCGCCCCACGCCCCTCGGCCACTCGGTGCTCTCCCGGGCGCGGCCCATCATCGCCGAGATGACCGCCCTGATGGCGGCGGCCCGCGACGCGGCGGCGGGCGCGGGCGGGGCCCGGCTGCGGGTCGGCAGCATGGGCGGCCGCGTGGTCGCGGGCTGGCTGCGGCGGCTGCACGCCCGCCTGCCCGACACGGACGTCACCATCCACATCGAGGTCTCCGCGGGCACGTTGCTGCAGTTGCTCGCGACCAATCAGCTCGACGTCGCCTTCGTCCACGAGGCGGAGGGTTTCCCTTTGCACATACCACCGGGCGTCGGGCAACGGGTCCTGATGACACGGGAACCGAGGTTCGTCGCCCTGTCCGCCGCACATCCGGCGGCCGGCCGCCCGGTGGTGGGGCTCGCCGAACTCGCCGACGACGCCTGGATCGTGGACCCCGCCGCCGACCACGAGTGGTCGGCCCTGCAGCGGGCCTTCACCGCGGCCGGCACCGACCCGCGCCTGGTGCACGTGCGCGACGCCGCCACGGCCGCGGACCTCGTCGCCTCGGGCGAAGCCGTACGCGCCTGCCAGCCCACCGCGGAGGCCACGCCCGGCACGGTCCTCCGCCCCCTCTACGGCGACCCCCTCACCGCCGAACTCTCCCTCGCCACCCGCCCCGGCGCCCTCTCCCTCCCGGAAGCCGACGCCGTCTTCGGCGACTTGGAGGACGCCTACCGGTCCCTGGCCTACGCCCACCCGGCCTACCGGTCGTGGCTGCACCGCAACGGCGGCATGCTGCCGGCTGCGTAAGCGGCACAAGGGACGGGCCCCCGGCGGGCACGGCACGCCGGCACCCCGCGCCCGCGCCTGCGCCCGCGACACCCGGGCTCGGCGGACCTATCGTAATAAAGAGGACAGCTGCTCATCCCGACGAAAGGGGTGGCTGCCATGGGAGACCGCAGCCGCGGCGAAGTCGAGTCGGAGATCAAGGAAGCGCTGGGACTCGTCCCGCACTTCTTCAGCGGCATCCCCGACGACCTGCTCGAATACGAATGGGAGCTCTTCAAGAGGCTCGAACTCGGCGAGACCCTCATTCCGAACAAGTACAAGGAGCTCATGGGAATCGCCCTGCACTCCGAGACCAAGTGCCGGTACTGCACGCTCTTCCACACCGAAGCGGCCAGGATCTTCGGCGCCTCGGAGGAGGAGATCCAGGAAGCGGTCCACTACGCGAAGCACAGCCTCGGCTGGAGCGCCTACCTCAACGGCATCCGCGAGGACTACGACGACTTCGCCCAGGAACTCGGCCAGATCAAGGGATACCTCGGCGCGCAGGGCTGAACCTGCGGAGAACAACCGACGGAGACGGAGAAGGACCGACCGATGCAGCTCGAATGGGCCCGGCCGGGCGTTCTGCGGGTGACCTCGCACGTGTACGAGTTCGCGGCGCTGATCGCCGCGGCCCGCTATGTGACCGAGGCCGCTCCCCCGGAAATCGGCGAGGAGCCGCTGGACCGGCTGAAGGAGGTCCTGAGAAGCTACGACGCACAGGCGGCGCGGCTGCACGGAGAACCGCCGGAGCGGAAACCGCGGGAATGAAGAGTGGGCACAGACGGATTTGAACCGCCGACATCTGCTTTGTAAGTTCGATCGAGGCGCCGGTTCAGCACTGGACACAACACTCTGGGCGACGGCCCCACTCCGTGGAGAGTCGCCGGGGTCTCGCCTTGTCCACTGCCGTTGATGTCAGGCGTGGATGTCAGGGAGGCCCGGTAATCCAGCTCCACGATCTTCGCTCGACCTGAGTGAAGGAGGTGAGGCAGACGGCCCTGTCCGCACCCCGGGTCCCGTCCTTTACCGTGCGGGCGACCTCACCCCCGGACACTTTAGCCCTTCACTGTTTGTTACCGGTCTTGTTGTAGTGATCCCGGCAGAAAGCCACGAGATCTTCAGCATGGATGGCGCCATACTCCTCGGGGGTCACCGCTTCGACTGCCTCGATGATCTGGTGCGCGGAGGAGGATCGGTATCCCATGGCGCTCTCGCCATCCGTGACTGACACGGACCAGTACTTCACCAAGATCGGAGACTTCTGGAAGGTGCCATAGGTCTTAGTGTCGCGAAGGTCCCAGTCCTTGATCTCGACGTTCAGCCCTTCCGACAGTGCCTCATGGGCGTAGGCCAGAGCGGCATCCTGATCCAATGTGTAGAGCGTGAGCGGGCGCCCACTAGGCTCACGGGGGATAGTCATACCCGCACCCTACGGGCTACGTGAGGGTGGCTCTGGGGCTTTGGCCGGTGTCCTGCCCGGGTTGGGGTCGAGCATGGCCAGGGGGCCGTACGCTGGTTGGCAACTCGGGCAGGTTGTGATCCTGCCCGGAATTTGGTCGAGTGGCCCCCTGGTCTTGCTCGACGCGGGCCCCGGCCCGGGGAGGTGGGTAAAGCCGCAGAGCCGCCCGCCCCCCACTCATCCCACTCCCCCCGCCCTTCGCTATCCCGCGGCCCTTCCGGCGCAACCGGTTGACGATGCGATGCGGCCGGGGCTTGGCGTTCTGTGCACGGTCGTGGGCCTTCCTCTGGGTCCTTGGCTGGCGCTTCACGGTCGGTCCTGGGCGTTCCGGCAGCGTCATGCCAGGGTGACCGGCGTGGGGCTCTCGGAGTCCGGGGCTGCTGTTGGGCGTGCCAAAGCGTGAAGCGGAGTACCCCGCGGCATATCGATGGCGCGGGGCCGGGGCCGCGCCGCGGGCCGAAGGCATGGCGGCGCGAGTCCCGAGCCCCGGGCGGCCAGCCGTGCTGGCCGGGCGGGTGTGCTCCGTAGCGGTGGCTTTGAAGAAGACATTGGCATGCCGCGCCGGATGCCCGAAAGGGCAAGAGCAGCCGGTCACCAGGGCAGAGAGCTGCCGAGACAAGAACGCCGGGCCGACCACGGGCAGCCCGACCAATGCCCAAAAGAGCACCGGTAAGCGGACCGGCGATCGGAGCGCTCGGCTTCCTGGACCCTTTCGCCTCATGGTCATAGAGGCGACGCTGGGGATGACCTATGGGGTGCAAGCCCCTGGGCGGCCCCCCTCCCTCCCCTCCCCCGCCCAGGAGGGCGGGGGCTTGATGAGGTAGAGAAACTTTGACCGCGCGTTGCTCGGCTTCACCTGTTGGGCGATGCGAAGCAAACTGCTTCTGTTTGCTGGCCTTCCCCGTAGGTGTGGGTCGTCGTTCCCAGCCTCTGCCACCCCAACCGCTCATACAGGCGAATGGCTGCGACGTCCTTGGTCATCACATCCAACACGAGTCGCAGGTTCTCTTCCTCGGCGTGCCGGGTCGCTGCTTCCATGAGGCGTTCACCGGTGGACCTGTTTCGCGCCTCAGGAAGAACGAAGAGGCGGGCAAGGACCGCGACGCTCTCTTGAGAGTCCTGTGCATGGCGCCGATAGAGCGAGACCGCATCCTCGCCCTGAGGGCTACTGATGGCCACGTGCCCGACTACTCGCCCAGAAATCTCTGCCACCCAAGCCCTGATAAACCCGGGCGGGTTGAGCCATTCTTGAGGGTGGTCGACGCCTTCGACTGGATACCCATCGCTGGCGTGAACTGCAACAAGGGCGTCTGCTGTTCCAGGGAGATCGCCACTCTGCCGAATGCGGATGACCGGCGTCTCTTCCATGCGCACTCCTTCGGACTCGATGGTTCACTCGGGCAGCGTCAGGCTACTGAACAGGGAACTTGTAGAGCAGCCCCGTCCGGTCGGCGCGATGCACGTAACGACTTACTTCAAATGGCGTCTCGTTCTGGTCAAGGCTCGTATGCAGCACTTCAAGAACAGGGACCCCTGTAGGAAGCCGAAGATGCAAGGCCTCGTTTGGGCTTGCCATGCGCGCCGTGACTTCGTCGCACCCGGCGGTCATCACATGGCCAAGCTCTTCAAGACGTCCGTAGATCCCGTTAGGGCCAGTCTTGGGCTCCATGAGCCTCGTGCCTTGCGCTTCCTCCCATCGAAGATAGGTCGACACGATCTGCACTGGTTCTTCATCGGCAAAGTAGTGATTCTCTCGATGAACAACACTCTCCTCATCGGCGGGCACCATGAGACGCTCTGCAACGTCCGGCGGAGGGGCCTCACGAGAGATGCTTACGACTTCAACCCTTGGGGTCTTCCCTTGGCGCTGAGCCTCAAGCCGGAACGGAGTAAGCCCGGTTGACCGGTTCGCAATTGAGTAGCGGTCACTGCCGAACCTAAAGAGTCGCTGCGGCTCTCGTACGAATACCCCTCGCCCGTGCTCGGCGGTAACAAGGCCCTGTTCGGCAAGCAGCCGGATCGCTTCGCGCGCGGTGTTTCGGGCCGTCTCGTACTCCTGGGCCAGCGCGCGCTCCGACGGCAGCTTGTCGCCGGGCCCGAGGGCACCGCTCAAGATTTTTTGCCGCAGATCTTCGGCGATGCGCCTGCTCGGGAGCCCTTCCTGTGAGCGTTCGGGGGTCGTCATGAGGGTCAGCATACAACTGGCCCAAGCCAGTTGCTTGACTCGCGACACGGCGCATGCTCTACTGGCTTAAGCCAGAACTGGCTCAAGCCAGTTTCCTGTGGGGGTGCCCTCGTAGCTCCTGGGGCAACTCCCCTTCTCCTGTGAGGGAGTACAGCAATGCGTCAGATCCCTGTGGACACGACAACAGCGACGGTCATGATCGCGCAGCCGCCGCAGAAGAAGCTGGCAGATAGGCAGTCCGGCCTGGTCGCAACGGACCGCGAGACCGGTGCCGCTCTGATGACGGTGGACGTGCTGTTCGTCATGGATGGCAACGCGGATGTCGTCACGCTGACTGTCCCTGAGACGGGTATCTCCGAGAAGATGACCATGGGGACTCCGGTGGCACTGACGGGGCTGGTTGCCCGTCCGTGGGAGAACGAGTTCAACGGCCAGAAGCGGCACGGCATCAGCTTCCGCGCCGTTGCGGTCACGGCGCTCAGCAGCAAGGGCTGATCTCGATGACCATCGGGCAGGCTGCATTACTGATCGGCTTAGGTCTGATCGTCGTTGGGGCCGCGCTCCTGCGTCGCCATCGTCCCTTCTGGTACTGGGCCGGTATCGGCGCGGTGATTGCCATCGTCCGCGTCCAGCTCACCTACCGGTCTGTGATGGAAGCGTGTGACCTGACGGAACGGCCGTCCCGGGCACGGCTGTGGCTGGCCAAGACCATGGACCGGGAGCCGACGCGGATGATTCCCCGGCTACGGCGAGTCAAGGTCACGCGGGCGGGACTGGTGCTGCAGATCAAGATGCAGCCAGGCCAGGAAGTCCGCGACTTCGAAGTGGCGGCGGAGCGCCTGCGTCATGCGTGGCGGGCCCACGGGATCCACATGCGAGCCCTGAAGCCCGGATGGCTAGAGATCCGACTCATCGCCTACGACCTGCTGCAACGGGTGGTCATGCCACGCAGCGCGACCGCCGAACTGCTCCGAGTGCCGGTGTCGCTGCGATCAGACGGCCTGGTCCACATGCGGGAATTCCGGACGGTTGCTCACGAGTTGGTCGTCGGAGCCGTTGGATCTGGCAAGTCGGTCTACTTGCGTCGCTTGGTCAAGGGGCTGGCACCACAGCCGGTGGCCTTGGTCGGCATCGACTGCAAATGGGGCGTGGAACTTGCCCCGCTGGCCCGTAGGTTCTCGGCACTGGCCTACACCCCGGAAGAGGCTGCCGCGCTCCTGGACGTGCTCGTTCAAGAGATGAGCGACCGGTACGAGCTGATCCGTACCGCTCAGAACCTTCCTCCTGACGTGCCCATGGAGGAGATCACCTCCGACGTCTGGGGGCTGCCCGAAGACATCCGACCGGTGCCCATCGTGGTGATCGTCGATGAAGTCGCGGAACTCTTCCTCACCACTTCCTCAGCAGACACCAAACGCCGTGACCACATGGTCACCCAAATGATCCGACTCGCGCAGCTCGGACGTGCAGCCGCGGTGTACCTCGAAATCTGCGGCCAGCGGTTCGGCTCCGAACTCGGCCCCGGCGCAACGACACTCCGCGCCCAGCTCACTGGTCGCACGGCGCACCGAGTCAATGACGAGGGCTCCGCGAAGATGGCCCTCGGCGACATCAGTCCCATGGCAATGGCTGCGGCAACCGCAATCCCCGCGAACCGTGCGGGAACGGCTGTGGTGGGCGGAACGGGCGACAGGTGGACCGTCGTGCGCAGTCCCTTCACGAGCCTGAACGAAACCGTGGCGGCCTGCAACGAGTTCGCCCACATCACGCCGGAAGTCCCGGCTTTGGCTCCCTTCCGGCCGGACACCGTACCCGCGTCCGTCGAGACGCCGGTCCCGGTCACAGAGCCAGCCTGACCCACCCACGCGCACAACCGGCCGGCGCGGCCTCCAACGCGCCAAGTCCCTACCCGGCCCATGCCCAAAAACCGGGCCAGATCCAAAGGAGAAGCAATGTCCCGACGTACCGACGACTTCGACCGCAGTGCCCGCATGACGCGCGACGTCTGCGAGTACGCCGAGAGTGACGGGGCGGACACGGAGTTCGCCAGTACCGTGCTCGGCTCGATGCTGGAGCAGGCCAGCCGTGAGCGTCAGGGCGACTACCCGCCCGCCGGGCACGACTACCCCCGCTCGGACCGGTGAGCTCCATGGCCTGCAGCGACGACCCCCAGCACGCCGACGCCCACGTGACGCACCTGATGGCTCACAGCATCGATGAGTACCTCACCGATCCGGGGCACGACCCAGAGTTCGTCGCCGTCCTCTACTCGTCGCTCAGGGCTGAGCACGACGCCAAGTGGGATGGCGACTATCCGCCCGAGGGTCACAGCTACCCCCGAACCACGCACTAACCGGTCACTCACACAACGAAGGAGACAGCCCATGATGCTCCGCTGGAAGTACGACGTCGCCATCGAGCTCAACAACGAGATCTTCGTCAGCCAAGGCGAGATCACATCGAACGACTGCGAGACCGAACAGTCGATGTCGCGAGCCATGGTGATGGACATGGTCATCAAGGACCCGAAGCTGCGTGAGGGCCGCCTGGTTCGCAGCAACTGCACGCAGATCCGGTAAGCGCCATGGCCACCAAGAGGACCACTCAGCGCAAGCCCCGAACGAAGAAGTGCCCGGACTGTCAGCAAGGACAGGTCTCCATGTCCTTCAAGGTCGGCGGCCGCAAGAAGAGCGACAGCCCGGACCGCCAAGAGGCCCTGTGCCTGACCTGCTTAGGCACAGGCGAAGAGCCTCCCGCCACCTGATCCATTCGGGGCCGGGCGTCGCCGCTCCCCAAGAGCCCGCCCGGCCCCTCCTTGACCGAGATGCTCCGGAAGGAGAACCGCGCGATGAAACGCCTCTCCCACCGTGACCCGGTGTTGGTTCAAGCGGTGATCGCCGGTGCCCTGTCTTTCGCCCACCTGCACGACATCGCTCAAGCTGCCGGGCAAGACGGGTGGAAGGGCTGGGCCTATCCCGTATCCGTTGATCTGCTTCTGGTCGCCGCGTGGCGTCGTCTGCGCTCCGGGCACGGGGTGCGTCTGGGCTGGGTCTGGTTCCTCATCGCCCTCACCGCGTCCCTCGGCGCGAACGTCGCCACCGCGGGCTTCCTCGACCTGGGCCACCCCCCGTCCTGGCTGCGAATGCTGGTCGCTGGCTGGCCCGCCGCGGCCTTCCTCGGTGGCACCCTTCTCGCACACAGCCCAATCCCCACAACGGCCATCTCAGCTACTGATCCGGCACCGGCTGAGGTTTCACTGGTGGCTGCCACGCCTGCGGCGGAGCCTGAAGCGACGCCTCCGGCGGAATACCGGCAGGCGCTCGAGCAGCCACCGTCCGAAGCGCGCCCGCAAGACGAGTCCGCTGATGCCTTGGCCTTGCCGGAGCCACCTGTGATCCAGGTTTCCGCGCCTGCTGCCCTGGTCGCCCACGCTCGCAAGGTCGCAGAAGCCCACAGGGCCACGACCGGAAACGACATCGACCCCGACACCCTGCGCGCTCGCCTCGGAGTGCCCGCCGCCATGGCTGAGGCCATCGCCGCCCAACTCGCCTGAGAGGAGATCCAGCCCATGTCGCGCAACAAGCGCTTCTGGAACCGCGACCGCATTGGAAAGGTCGAGATCGCGACTCACACCGACCGGCTCGGGCGCGTCGCTCACGCCGTCGCCTGCACCGCCCCGGGCTGCAACTGGTCGGCCGACTACCTCAACCCCGCCGCCGCCGAACTCGCCGCTCAGACCCACCGCTGCGACCCCCGATAGCAGCAGAAGGAGAGACCAACCGTGAACGTCCCGCTCTGGTTCGTCGTCGCCGTCGTCGCCTATCTCGGGGTCAAGCTCACCCGCCCGCCTATGTGGGTCGTCCTCGTCCTCCTAGTCGGCGGCGTCCTGCTCGCCAATAGCTTCCTCGCCGGACCGATCGAGTCCGGCATCAACGGCGGAGCCACCGTCATCGGCGGCTCCAAGTAACCCACCTCAGAGGGGAGAACCACCATGCTCCGCCCCCACGTACCGGCCAACCCGCTTCCCGCCCCGCTCATCAGGCCCGCCCCTGAGGCGCCCGTCGAGAGGCATGCCGGGACGTCGACACCGCTCTGTCAGCACTCGCCCACCCCTACGGCTCCGGTCTCTGGCGGTGTGCATCTGTCGGCGGGCGCCACGGTCGCGGCCATCGGTGCGGGAACAGTCGCCGTGCTCGTCATCGGTGCCGTCCTGGTCGGCATGTTCCTGGCCATCTCCATCACGGCTGGCTCACTCGTCGTCGTCGCCCTGGTCGCCCGATCGCTCCTGAACTCCTCCCACACCCAACGCTGAAAGGAGCCCCTGCGATGGGCCTGTTCAATCGCAAGAAAGAGGAAGCTCTGCAGGTCGATCCCGCACTGTCGGAACTGGGCCGGGACTACGCCATCGCCAAGCGTCACGGCGACCGCCGGGCCATGAACCAAATCGTTCGCACCGTCGAGCGCGAGCACGGTCTTGCCGAAGCCGACTGGGCCTCTTTCAAGGACGGTCAGGACGCGTACGACGCCATCCCGCCCGCCTACTCCAAACCCCGTCGCGGCCGACGCCGCTGAACGGCCCCCGGGGCGGCCTCGGTCGCCAAACTTTCGCCGCCCCGGGCGCCTGGCCCCATTTCAGATCCAACGGACCCGAAAGGGAGACCTCATCATGCCTCAGCACACCCTGGGCCCGCGCGTCTGCCGTGCCTGCGACGGCTTCGCATCGGCCATGGTCACCACCGGCACCCGTCACCGTGACGGCTCCCGCGCCCTGCTCCGCGTTGTCTGCCGCACCTGCCGCGGCACCGGTACCCCTCGCGAACGCCAGGAGGTGGCCCGGTGACCCTCCTCGACTGGCATGACCCCAAGCACTTCGACTCCAGCGGCGACAAGCCGTGCGTGTGCTGCGGTAAGCCCACCCCCTTACGCTCCGACCGGGGTAGGCCCGTCCACAAGGTCTGTGCGGAGAACTGGTACGACACCCACCGCACCAGTGAGGAGAAGGGCAACGGCCGATGAGCGCCAAGCCCGTGCCAGACCTGCTCGACCCGACCATCCTGGGCGATCTACTCAGGGTGGCTTCGGCCCCCGACTTCGCCCGGTGGCAAGACCAGATCCGCCGTACCGGAGGCTGCGCTGATCCGATCCATCTGCGTGGCTGGGCGGTCACACGGGACGGTGCCACCGGGGAGATCCTCCACAGCTACAGCACGGACACCGAGCCCGGCGGGCGTCTGCGCATCGCCTGCGGGAATCGCCGCGCATCCCGCTGCCCCTCCTGCGCCTGGCTCTACGCCGGTGACACCTTCCACCTCATCCGCGCTGGCCTCGTCGGCGACGAGAACAAGAACATCTCCACCGCCGTCCGCAACCGGCCCCGCGTCTTCCTCACCCTGACCGCCCCTTCCTTCGGCCCAGTCCACAACCGCCCGTCGACCGGCCGCTGCCGCTGCAAAACCCATCACCCCGACGGTGATCCCGCCCTGGGAACGCCGCTCAACCCGCACACCTACGACTACGCAGCCGCCGTCCTCTTCAACAATCACGCCGGAGAACTGTGGGCCCGCTTCACCCGCCGTCTGCGTCGCGAGATCGCCTCACGCGTCGGTATCACCCAACGGGAGCTTCCCGACTACCTGCAAGTGGCCTTCGGCAAGGTCGCCGAATTCCAGAAGCGTGGCGCCGTGCACTTCCACGCCGTCATCCGACTCGACGGACCCAAGCGCTGCCCCGACACCCTGCCCACATGGGCCACCCTCGACCTGCTCACCGACGCAATCCGGGCCGCCGCCACGCACGCCTACACCACGGTGAAGGTTCCTCCGAACGACGAAGCGGGCTACCACATCGGCCGGGAACTGCGTTGGGGCGAACAACTCGACATCCGCCCTATTCAGGCTTTCAACAGCGGCCACGACATCACCGAACAGGCAGTCGCTTCCTACGTCGCCAAGTACGCCACCAAAGCCGCCGAAGTGACCGGTACCCTAGACCGCCGCATCGGAGAACTTGCCGAACTCGACCAACACCAAGTCCCCGCCCACGCCCGTCGGCTCATCCGTGCCTGCTGGGACCTCGATAAGGCCTACCCCGAACGACGTCTGTGGGATTGGGCGCACATGCTCGGCTTCCGGGGCCACTTCTCCACCAAGTCCCGCCAGTACTCCACCACCCTCGGCGCGCTCCGGCAGGCTCGGGCTGATTACCGTGCCACCCAACAACGGCAAGCTCTAGGGCTCCCCGAGATCGAGCCTGGAACCGTGCTCGTCCTGGCCGATTGGCAATTCGCTGGCCATGGACACACCCCCGGCGAATCCGCCCTCGCCGCAAGCATCGCCGAAGGCATTCGGATCAACCGTGAAACCACCCGCGAGGTTCAGCAAGGTCGGCACTTTGAGAAGGAGGAGCAGCCATGACCACTGCCACCGAGGAACTACTCACCGTGCCAGAAGTCATGAGGCTCCTCAAGCTCGGGCGCTCCAAGGTCTACGACCTGATCCGTAGCCGACGCCTGGCCTCCATCACCATCGACCGTTCGCGGCGTATCCCTGCTGGCGCCGTACGCGGCTTCATTGCCGACCGGATCGAGGAGGCTGCCTGATGGCCACCGAGCGCAAGCGCAACCCCAACGGGGCCGGAACAATCACCAAGCGCAAAGACGGCCGGTATCAAGCTGCGGTTTACGTGCTGCAGCCGGATGGGACCCGGGCGCGTAAGTTCGCCTACGGCAAGACCTGGGCAGAGTGCGACGTCAAAAGGCGAGAGCTTCTCAACAAGGTACACAGCGGCATTCCTGTCCCTACTCGGTCGGCAAAGCTCTCGGAGTGGCTGCCCTACTGGCTGGAGCACGTCATTAAGCCCCACCGGAAGCGCACGACATACGCGAAGTACGAGACGCATGCCCGTCTCTATCTGAATCCGCATCTCGGAACAAAGACCCTGGAAAAGCTGAGCGCGCGGGACGTTCGGGCTGCCCTGGCTCGGATCGCCAAGGCCACAACAGCAGCGACCGCGAAGGAATCACACCGTGTTCTGCGCTCTGCTCTCTCAACGGCCTGCCGCGAGGAACTGATCACTCGCAACGTGGTGAAGCTCGTCGAAGCGCCGAGCGTGGATGTCTACGAAAGCAGCGTGTGGACGTTGGAGGAGACGCTGAAGTTCATCTTCGTCGCTCGCCGCGACCCCCTGTACGCGGCCTTCATGCTCGCGGTCGGCCTCGGCCTGCGGCGTGGTGAACTCGTCGGACTACGTTGGCAGGACATCGACTTGGACAGCATGACCGTTCAGGTACGCAAGCAGCGCCAACGCGTCGGCGGGGAGAACTACGAGGACGACACCAAGAACCGCCGCAAGCGTGCCTTGCCGCTACCGGTTCTGTGTGTAGCACCACTCCGTTGGCAGCGCATGCGCCAGCAAGCCCTGCACGCGAAGGCAGGGGACTCGTGGCGAGAGAGTGACCTGGTGTTCACCACGCGCACCGGTCGGCCGATCGAGGGCAGTAACGTCCTTCGATCGTTCCACCGGCTGAGTGCCAAGGCTGACGTCCCGAGGATCCGGGTGCACGACGCGCGACACGGAGCGGCCACGCTGCTTGCTGCGGGCAACGTTCATCCGCGCGTAGCCATGGAGATCCTCGGGCATAGCAAGATCAGCGTGACCATGGACGTCTATACGCACGTGCCGGACGCGCTAAAGCGCGAAGCTGTGGCCCACATGGACCGTATGCTCGGCCGTCGCCGACGTTGATGTCATCCGTGGATGTCAAAGGCCCCCGGCGGTGATCCGCCGGGGGCCTTCGCACTGGTGGGCACAGACGGATTTGAACCGCCGACATCTGCTTTGTAAGAGCAGCGCTCTACCGCTGAGCTATGCGCCCCGGCACGAGGTGACAGCCTACATGGCACCGCCCGGGTCCCCGCAAATGTGAGGGCGGCGGGGCGCGTACGGGGGTTATCCCCACCCCCGGTCCGGTAGCAGGCTTCACCCCCGTCCGGTAGGAGGCTTCATCGCGCCCGGGCGTGATCCACTTCTACGCTTGCCGGGTACACAGCACCCGTCGACCCGACCCCGGAGTTCCGATGAAGCCGCGCTCCCGCGCCCGTTCCGCCGCCCGCTTCTCTCTCGTCACGGCCGGCGTGCTGGCCGCCGGGGCGGCCCTGGCCGGCTGCGGGAGCGCGGACGCGAGCGAGGCGAAGCCCGAGAGCAAGACGTTCGCGCTGGCCGGCAAGGAGCTGACCGTCGAGTCCGACAACTCGGCCCTGGAGATCGTGCCCGCCGACGTCAAGGGTGTCGAGGTCACACGCTGGTTCTCGGGGTGGACCCTGGGCGGGACCACCAAGGTCTCCTGGGAGCTGGACGGCTCCGTGCTGAAGCTGAAGGAGCAGTGCAGCGGGCTGAGCGCGGACTGCGAGGCCCGGCACAAGATCGAGGTGCCGCGCGGGGTGAAGGTGACCGTGAAGAGCGACAACGGCTCGGTGAAGACCCGCGGCTTCGACACTGACCTCAAGATCACCTCTGACAACGGCGCCGTGGCGGTCGTCGACAGCAGCGGAGCCCTCGACCTCTTCAGCTCCAACGGCACCGTGCGCACCACCGGCATCACCTCGGCCCGGGTGAAGGCCGGCTCGGACAACGGCGCGGTGCGGCTCACGCTCAGCCGGGTCCCGGACCGGGTGGAGGCCACGAGCAACAACGGCGCCCTCACCCTCGACCTGCCCCGCGCCTCCTACCGGGTCGACGCGCGCAGCCGCAACGGCGCCGAGCACGTGGACGTGCCCCGCGACGACAACAGCAAGCACGTCGTCTCGGCCCGCACCGGCAACGGCGAGCTGAAGATCCGCACGGCGGAGTAGCGCGAACCATCCGTCCTGTGTGTTCGTCCTTACCGGGTGGGAGAATGGCATCCGGGCCAGGGGCGATCCATCGGGAGAGGGCAAGTGACGGCGACCTTCGCGCAGTCCGTACGACCGGCACACCGCCGCTTCCGGGCCGTCAGAGCCCTCACGGCCGCCGCCCGGGAGACCCTCGCCCTCGCGCTGCTGCCCGTCCCCCTGCTCGCCGCGGCCGCCGTCACCGCCGCGCCCGCGGCCTTCGCCGGCGGCGGCACGCGCCGCTGGGGCTGGGGCCGCGGCGAAGGACAGCGGGCCGACGCCCAGGCCGCGAAGGACGCCGCCGCAGCCGCCTTCTACGAGCTCGACACCGCCCAGCGCGAGCTGCGGATCTCCATCGAGACGATCACGGCGGTGGACTCCTCCCCCGCCGCCCGCAAGGCCGAAGCCGACTTCGCCTCCTTCGGGCAGCGCATCGACGAGGTCTCCCACGCCTACATCTCCGCCGTCGACTCCCACGACATCGACCGCGAGGACCTCGACTCCGGCGCCGCCGCCCGGGCCCGCGCCGACCTCACCGCCGCCAAGGACGAGCTGCTGCGCGCCAAGGCCGACCTGGAGCGCTTCGGGCAGGGCCTCGGCCCGCTGCTGGCCGCCGCGGAGACGCAGCTCGCCCGGCTCGCGCCCGCCGTCGAGCGGGCCCGCCAGGGCCTCCTCGCCGCCACGCAGGCCCTCGACGCCGTCCGGGAGACCGGCCTGAAGGCCGACGGCCTCGCCGCGCGCCTCGCCGCCCTCTCCCCCGAGCTCACCCGGCTCAACCAGGGCGCCGGGCAGCACGGCGTACAGGAGACCCTCCAGCGTGCGGAAAGGGTCCTGCACGAAGCCGAGGCCGTGCGCGGCGAGGCCGAGGCGCTGCCCGCGAAGGTCGCCGAGATCGACAAGCGGCTGGTGTCCCTGCGGACGCGCGCTCAGGCTCTGACGACCCGTGCCGCGGGCGTCCAGCCCGTCCTCAGCGAACTGCGCCGCCGCTACAGCGCCGCCTGCTGGCAGGACCTCCAGCAGGTGCCCGAGGAGGCGCAGCGGGCCGTCGCCCGGGCCGAGGAGAAGCTCGCCGAGGCGCGCCGGGCGCGGGACGAGCAGCGGTGGCCGGACGCGCTGGCCCTGCTGTCGACCGTGCGGGCCGTGCTGAGCACGACGGACGAGTCCGTCTCCGCCGCCGGGGACCGGCTGCGGCGGCTGGACGAGGTCTCCTTCGACCACCAGGGCGAGGTCGAGCGCACCCGCTTCGCGATCCGCGACGCCCAGCGGCTCGCGATGGAGGGGCGCAGCACGCCCGATCCGCGGCACGCTCGGCCGCTGGACGAGGCCGTGGAGCGCCTGGAGCGGGCGGTGGCGGGGCTGGAGGGGCGCCACCCGGACTGGTGGCACTTCCTGACCGAGACGGAGGCTGTGCGGGGGGTTGTGGCGGAGGTCGTCCAGGGGATACGGGGGGAGCGGGGGCGGTAGTCGCCGGGTGCGGTGGTGACCGGGTGCGGGTGCGTCTCGGGTTCGGTGGCGGGGGCTCCGGGGTGGGGGTCCGGGGCCGTATATTTACGGGCCCGTCCCCCCGGCGTCACGGGCACCGGCACCCGTGACTGGCCCGCAAATACACGTCAGCGCCCCGGACCCCCACCCCTGCGCCCCCACCACCTCCCGCCGGTGACGCCCCCCGCGGTTGTGGGCAGTCGTGCCGCTGGGGCGGCACAACCGCGGGGGCCGCACGGCACTCGGGCCTGGCTATGCTGCCCGCATGCCTCGTTACGAATATCGCTGCCGTGCCTGTGGAGACACCTTCGAGCTCAGCCGGCCCATGGCCGAGTCGGCTGCACCGGCCACGTGTCCCGTGGGGCACGAGGACACGGTGAAGCTGCTGTCCGCCGTGGCCGTCACGGGCGGCGGCTCCTCCTCCGCGCCGGCCCCGCAGGGCGGCGGCGGAGGCTGCTGCGGAGGCGGCTGCTGCTCCTAGCGCGCGGCTAGGAGCCCACGCGCCGCGCGAGGGTCAGCCCGTCGGCCACCGTGATCATCACGGACTCCATGCGCTTGTCGGCCGCCACGTGCGTGTTGAACTGCCGCACGGCGGCCCCCATGGGGTGGTTCCCCGGGTCGAGGACGGACCCCATCATGAACACGTTGTCGGCCACGATCAGCCCGCCCGGCCGCATCCGCGGGACGAGCTCCTCCCAGTAGTTGATGTAGTTGTCCTTGTCGGCGTCGATGAACGCGAGGTCGACGTGGGGCTCTTCGGGCATGGCCCGCAGGGAGTCCAGGGCGGGCGCGATGCGCAGGTCGATGCGGCCGTCGACGCCCGCCTGCTCCCACGCCTGGCGTGCGTAGGCCGTCCACTCCTCGGAGATGTCCAGGGCGACGAGCCTGCCGCCCTCGGGCAGCGCCTGGGCCATGGAGAGCGCGGACAGGCCGGTGAAGGTGCCGACCTCCACGATGTGCCGGGCGCCCGTCAGCCGGACGAGGAAGGCCAGGAGCGGCCCCTGCTCCTGGGCGATCTGCTTGACCGCGTGCCTCGGAAGAGCCCGCTGCGTGGTCTCCACCAGCCCCCGCTGCACGGGGTCGAGCGGGGGATTGTGAGCGAGCACGTACGCGTGCAGCTCGGGCGTGATGGGAGTGCCTTTGAGCTCTGCCACGGGGGTTCTCCTCGACTCGCCGACGACTTGCCGCAAACCGCGAACGAGCCTACGCCGCCGCGCCCGTGAAAGCCCGCAGGATCTCCTCGCCCGCGGCCACGCCGCGCGTCTCCAGGGCCGTGACGTGCGGGGCGGACCAGCCGGAGTCGGCGAGCTCGCCGTGGCCGGGCCGCCAGCCGCGGCCGGCCGCCAGCAGCAGGTCGGCGTCGAGCAGGGAGTCCCCCGCGGCCAGCACCTCGGAGGCGCCCGTGCGCCGCGCGACCTCGGCTACCGCGGCGCCCTTGGTGAGCGGCCGGGGCACGGCGTAGAGCTTGCGGCCCTGCAGGGACACGCTCCAGCCGCGGGCGCCGGCCCACTCGGTGAGCTCCGCGACCCACTCGCCGGGCAGCAGGGAACGGTCCACGACGAGGTAGGCGAACAGGCCCTCCGCGGTGCGCTCCTTGAGCAGCCACGCCGGGTCGGCGGTGCGCACCAGGTGCTCGCGCACCTCGGCGAGCGTGGCGCACTCGGCGCCGATCCGCCGCTCCACGCCGGCCCGCCAGGCGCGGTCGGACTCGCCGTCGACGAGCAGCTCCCCGCCGTTGGCGCAGATCGCGTACGCGGGAGGGCGGCCGGGCAGGCTGATCCGCCCGTACTGCTCGCGCGTCCGGGTGGTCGTGGGCACGAACACGGCGGAGGCGGTCAGCTCCGCCAGCGCGGCGGCCGCGGCCTCGGTCATGTACGACAGCGGCTTGCGGTCGTAGACCTCGACGCACAGCAGCCGGGGCGCCGAGGCGTCGGGCCCGGCGAGATCGAGCGCCGCGGCCGAATAGATGAGGGTGCGGTCGAGATCACTGGCGACGACGACGGTCACTTGGTCACCGCCTTGCCGTCGGCGCCGGTGGCGCCGCGGGTGTAGCGGGGGTGGATGAGGCCGACGCAGCTGTACGGCAGCCCGTCCACCTCCTCCACCGGCACGCCCCGCTGCTCGGCGAGCAGCCGCACGTGAGCCAGGTCCTCCCCGGTCCCGCGCTGGGCGAGGATCTTCCACGGGACGCGGCGCAGCAGCACCCGGGTGGTCTCTCCCACCCCCGGCTTGACGAGGTTGACGTCGTGGATGCCGTACTCCTCGCTGATCCGCTCCACGGCGGCCCAGCCGGCCCAGGTGGGCGTCCGGTCGGCGGCGGCCAGCTCCTTGGCGTCCCGCGCCACGTCCTCCTCCACCTCGCCGAAGCGGGCGGTGACGGCGTCGAGGAAGTCCCGGGACACGTCGGCCCCGGCGAGCTCGCGGTAGAACTTCGCGCCGTGGAAGTCCTCCGGCCCGACCAGGTCGGGACGCAGGACGGTGCGGGAAATCAGCCCGGAAACAGTCGAGTTGAGGCAGGCGGACGGAATGAGGAAGTCGTCCCGCGTGCCGTAGGTGTCCACGCACTGCCCGGGGTCGGCCAGCACGGCGATCCGCGGGTCGAAGCCGGGGAACTCCTCCAGCGCAGCCGCCAGTTCGCGGGTGATCGCCCCCTTGCCCGTCCAGCCGTCCACGAAGACGACGTCGGCGGGGTCGTGGTGCTCGGCCAGCCAGCGCAGGGCGACGCGGTCGATGCCGCGGCCCCGCACGATGGAGACGGCGTAGTGCGGCAGGTCCAGACCGTGCGCGTGCCGCGCCCAGCGGCGCATCAGCACGCCCACGGGCGTCCCGGCCCGGGCCAGCGAAACGAGCACCGGCCGCGGCGAACGCTCGGCGAGCACCATCTCGGTGACGGCTCCCACGGCACGGGCCATGCGCGCCGCCGACGTCTCCAGAGCCGCGTGGAAGAGCGCCTGGTACTGCTCGCTCGGCTGGTACTCGACGGGCAGCGACTCGGCGTAGTGCGCACCGCCGCTCTGAATGGCCTCCTCGCGCTCCTCGGTGGGCGCCTCCAGCTCGGCACCGGAAAGGTCCTGGAGGAGCCAGCCGACGTCCTCCGGCTCGTAGGAGGAGAAGGCGGGGCCTCTGAGCGGTTCGGGCATGGAGGAAGCGACCTCGGGAACGTAGGAGGGAACGACGGCCAGCAGCACCTGACCGGCATGCGGGGCGACTGCGTCGAGCAGGCCGCCCGGGGCGTGGAGCTCGGCGGTGTCACCGCGGGAGTCGACCACGACCACGACCGCGTCGAAGCCGGCGCCCGCCACGTTGTACGCGTAGCGGTCGCCCGGGCCGTCGTCGGGGGCGTCGTGCGCCGGGAAGGTGATCCGCGAACGGATCGCGTAGCCCGGGTCGTCCACGGGCAGCACGGGCGACCTGGTGGTCGTGGAGAAGAAGACGTCGGCGCCGTCGAGGGCGTCGTCCAGCGCGCCGGCGAGGCGCAGGGGTGCGTACATCAGCTCCTCGTTGCCGAGGACGAGGATGCGGGCCGGTGCTGCATCCGTCTGCGGGGGCTGAGCGCCATCGCCGTCCGCGAGCCTGCCCACCCTCCCCCAGCTACCGCTGGGGGTGCCCACAACACTTGAGGCGAGGTGGGCTGCCATCGCCGGCAGCGCAGCTTCCAGAGATGCCCTGTGCTCGGGGGTGAAGCCGTGGCGGCCGCCGTCCGGGACGCCGGGCGGCCAGGGAAGGTCCACGCGGGAGGTGGTGGGGGCGCAGGGGTGGGGGTCCGGGGCGCTGACGTGTATTTGCGGGCCAGTCACGGGTGCGTGCTCCGCTGACGCCGGGGGTACCGGCCCGTAAATATACGGCCCCGGACCCCCACCCCGGAGCCCCCGCCGCCGGACCCGAGACGCACCCGCAGACGCAGACGCAGCAGCCTCCTGCTCCGCCACCAGCTCCTGCCCCCGCTCCAGCACCCCCTCCGGCAACCGCACCGCCCCCGAAGCCAGAGCGATCAGATCGACCCGCGCCCCCAGCTCCGCCGCGAACTCCTCCAGCCGAGCCCGGTCCCCCTCCGACCGCATGTCGACCAGCGCAACCACCACGTACCGCGCCCGCGGGAACCGCGCATGCAACGCCGCGATCGTGTTCAGAACCGTCCGCCCCGTGGAGAACTCGTCATCCACCAGCACCAACGGCCCGTCCCCCGCCAGCAGCCCCGCATCCTCGGGCAGCAACAAATGCGACGTGGCGTGACTATGCTCCTCCTCGAAGCCACCGACGGGGGCAACCCCCGCCACGGCCCGCCGCGTCGAGTGCAGGTAAGGAGCGAGCCCCAGCCCGTCGGCGACGGCGTGCCCCAGCCCCGTAGCGGTCTCCGCGTACCCCAGGACGACGGCCCGAGCAGCCTCCGCCTCGCCGAGGAGCGCCCGCACCCGCCGCCCGAGCCCGGCCCCGGACTCGTACACCGCCGCCGGCGACGCCGGCACGTGCTTGCCCAGCACGTTCGACACCAGCAGATGCGCCCGCTTCGGGTTCCTCCTCAGCGCCAGCCCCAGGAGCCCCGGCAGCTGCGCGTCACCGTCCAGGGAGACGCCGAGCCGCTCGGCGACCCACTGTCCGGACCACACACCCGCCCCGGAGCCCGTCACGCGCCCGCCCCCACGCTCGCCGCCAGCAGCTCCACAAAGCTCACGTCCTCCCGCGCGACGCCGAACACCTCGGCGCGCAGCATGATCCGCTCGGCCCAGGCCCGGTGCGGCTTCACTTCGTTCATCTTGTTCGTGTAGGCGGACCGCAGCACGCCGCCGCCGTCCTGTTCCGGCCGCAGGATGTCCTGCGCATCGCTGAACTCTTCATGGCTGACGACGGACAGGGCGTGAACGGGCGCGACGTGCGAGGGGTGGATGCAGGTCTTGCCCTGGAGCCCGTTCGCCCGGTCGAGCTGGATCTCGCGCAGGAGCCCGTCCATGTCGTGCTGGATGAGGGCGGTGCGCAGCTCCTCCGCGGGCCCGGCGAAGGGCGTGCGCCGCAGCTGCGGCTTGAACATCCGCTCGTGCTGTCTGAAGTACTCCCACACCGGGCCGGTGACGGTGAACCCGGTGCCGTCGGCCCGTCCGAGCACGTTCACGACGTCGGCGATCACCGAGGCGACGAGCTGGACGTCGTAGGCGGTCATGTCGGGCGCCCGGCGCAGCCCGTACGCGGAGCAGAAGTCGGTGACGCCGAGCCGCAGGGCGAGCACCCGGTCGCGGTACTTCTCGACGGTGCGGGCGATCCCGGCGAGGGCCTCGCGCCGCGTCTCCAGGTGCAGCAGCTCGGGCGACTCCAGAACGGGCATGGCGAAGAGCCGGTGGCCGCACTCCGCCTCGGCCTCGGTGAGCGCCTCCAGGAAGGGCACGCCCCGCTCCTCGGTGAACTTCGGCAGGACGAAGCCGGAGAGCAGCCGGACGGCGGGCCCGAGCCGCCGCACGAGATCGGTGATCTGGGCGGGCTCGCGCACACGGATGAAGAGCAGGGGCACCGGACCGCCGCCGGCCGCGTCCATCGCGGTGAACTGCCGGACGAGGTTCTCCTCGGCGGCGACGACGTCCTGGTCGCCTATGGAGTCCTCCAGGCAGAGCACCATGGACACGACGCCGCGCCCGGCCTGCTTGGCGATGTCCGCGGCGAGGGCCGGCCGCGTGCCGGGGCTGTAGAGCGTGGCGCCGAGGGCGACGGAGAGCGTGCGGGCCGGGGAGCCGGCGTCGAAGGCGACCGGCTCCCGGTGGAACAGACCATTCCGCACTGAGGGCGCAAGGTGTTCGAAATGCCTCATTACTCTCCCCGTGACCACGACCTCCCACCGGCTCGTCCGGGCAGAAGTGTGGCCGATTATCGTACGTCCGGCGACGGGTCAAGAGTTCCCCAAGTGCATGAAAATCTGGGGCCCCGTATGAGTCCCCGAAGTGTCGGCACGGGGAGCCGGCGGGGGCACCGTGTGCCGGTTTCGTGATCGTCGCCACCGCCGCCGCCCCCTGCGTTGTCCCCCGCAGCCGTGGGAGGGCAGGATTGCGGACATGACGCACGCCATGCTGAAGGGGTCGAACATCCCGCTGGACGCCCGCGCCGTGCGGGCCGTACTGCGCTGGACCCCCGGCCCGGGCGTCCCGGACGTGGATGCCTCCGCCCTGCTCGTGGGCGAGGAGGGCCGCGTTCGCTCGGACGAGGACTTCGTCTTCTACAACCAGCCCCGCCACCCCTCCGGCGCCGTCCGCCACCTGCGCAAGAAACGGCTGGTCGAAGGCTTGACGGACGCGATCGAGACCGACCTGACCGCGCTGGAGCCGTCGGTGCAGCGGGTCGTGCTGGCCGCCTCGGCGGACGGCGGCGACTTCGGCCGGGTCCGGGACCTGTGCGTCCTGGTCTACGACGCGGCGGCGGTCCCCCCGGGGCAGACCGGGGAGCCGCTCGCACTGTTCGAGGTCCAGCCGGAGACGGGCTCCGAGACCGCGATGATCTGCGGGGAGCTCTACCGGCGCGGGGAGGGCTGGAAGTTCCGGGCGCTGGGGCAGGGCTACGCGTCGGGGCTGGTCGGACTGGCCACGGAGTTCGGGATCTCGGTCGACGAATCCGAGGAGACGGGCGGCGAGGGACAGGCGCCGGCCGGAGTGCCCACGGGGGCGCCCGAGGGGGCGCCGTCCCCCACACCGACGGGCGGACCGATGCCCACACCGGCGCCCACGCCCACGCCCGCCCCCGCGCCCGATCCGGAGTGCACGCCTGAGCCGGCGCCGCAGCCGCAGCCGCAGCCGCAGCCGGGGTACGGGTATCCGCCGCCGCCCCCGGTACCGCCGGTGGCCCCGGCCGCACCGGTGGCGCCGCCGCAGCCGGCGTACGGCTACCCGCAGCAGCCCGTGCCCTCGGCGGGCGCGCCGTCCTACGGGTATCCGCCGCCGTACCGGCCGGTGCCGGACCCGTCCTTCCGGCTGCCGCCGCAGGGCCCGCAGTTCCTGCCGAACCGCTGACCGCGGGGGCCGCCGGCCGCGGGGAACCGCCGGCCGCAGCGAACCGCTGCCCGCAGCACCGCCCCGGGGCTCTGCCCCGGACCCCGGTCCTCAAGCGCCGGACGGCTGAAGATGTTGGAGTGACCGCCTTCGTATGGGCGCGAGGCACCCGCGTCGGCGCGGCACCCGGCGAAGGCGCGGTCACACCTTCGTCTTGTACCCCCTCCCCCACTGCAGCCCCCACCCGTACAACCGGTCCAGCTCCGCCTGGAAGCCGTACACGTACTTCATCTCGCGCCGCAGGATGATCTCGCCCTTGACGTTCTCCAGCATCACCACGGCGCACGACCGCGCCTCCGGTGCGCGCTCCTCCAGGGCGATCTCGATCCGGGGGCCGTTGCCCGGGTAGAGCGTGACCGTGGCGTGCGTACGGTCGAACGCCGGGGTGCCGTCATAGATGTAGACGAAGATCAGCAGTCGCTTGATCTCGGCACGGTGGTCCATGTTGATGTAGATCGTCTCGCCGGACCCGGAGCCGAACCTGTCGTCGCCGCTCAGCTGGACGTACGGCGGGCTGTTGATGCTGCCCAGTATGTTCCCGAGGGGCTGCACCACGCCTTTGGCGCCGTCCTGGAGCTCGTACATGCAGGCGAGGTCGAGGTCGACGTTCACCATGGCGGGGCCCTGCGCCTGCACCATCTCGGGCCGGAACTTGCGCATGGGGTGCCGTAGACCCTGGATGCGGCCGGGCCGGTCGCCGAAGTCCGAGGTGCGCATCCGCCAGGAGAGGTTGACCCGGAGATTGCCGGTGACCGCCCCCTGCTTGCTGAGCGAGAACGAGGGATGACGCTTGGTCAGCTCGACGGCGCCGTGCGCACCGCCGAAGTCGAGCTGCTGCGCGGCCGCGCGCCCCCAGTTGCTGAAGAACCTGTCCCAGACCGCCATAGGAACCCCACCCCTTTTTCTGCACATTCCCGCTCAACTGCCGCGGGGCGGCCGTGAGGTGAGCCTCACGACCGCCCCGCTGAGAGCGTTCCTCAAATGTGCCAGGGTCACACCCCGGGAGGGGTCACACCCTGGAAAGGGCGGGTCACTCCCCGGAAGCGTGGGTCAGGCGCCGGAAGCGACTTCCGACTTGGTGCCGGAGCCATTGCCCTCCGCCGCCTCCTTGCGGTTGCGCATCACGGAGGACATGAAGGACAGCCCGATGAGGACCACACCGATGAGACCGGTGACGACCTCGGGGACCTCGTGCTTGATGGAGATCAGCAGGATGACGGCGAGGGCACCGATGGCGTAGTGCGCGCCGTGCTCGAGATAGACGTAGTCGTCCAGGGTCCCCTTGCGGACGAGGAAGACCGTCAGCGACCGGATGTACATGGCGCCGATGCCGAGGCCGAGGGCCATCACGAAGATGTCGTTGGTGACGGCGAAGGCGCCGATGACACCGTCGAAGGAGAAGGACGCGTCGATGACCTCGAGGTAGAGGAACAGGAAGAAGGCGGCCTTGCCGGCGAGGCCGACGACCGAGCCGTTGCCCTGCTTCGCGGTGGCGGGCGCCGCATCCTTCGCGGCCTCGTCCTCCTCGTCCTCCTCGGCCTCTTCGAGACGGTTCTCGAAGAAGCCGGAGATTCCGCCGACGACCAGATACGTCACCAGACCGCCGATTCCGGCGAGCAGGACCGTGGTGGCCTTGTCGATCGTGCCCTCACCGTCGTGCACCGGGACGGCGGTGGCGAAGGTGGTGGCGGCGATCAGGAGGATGACCAGGGAGACGACGATGGAGAGGGTCTCCAGCTTGCCGAGCTTGGCGAGCGGCTTCTCCAGCCAGGCGAGCCACTTGATGTCCCGGTCCTCGAAGACGAAGTCCAGGAAGATCATCAGCAGGAACATGCCACCGAACGCGGCAATGGCCGGGTGGGCGCTGGTGACCAGCGCCTCGTACCGGTCGTGATCCTGAATGGCGACCTTGACCGCTTCGATCGGCCCCAGCTTCGCGGTGATGGCGACGATGAAGACCGGGAACACCAGCCTCATGCCGAAGACGGCGATGAGGATGCCCAGGGTCAGGAACATCTTCTGCCAGAACGGGTTCATCTTCCGGAGGATTCCGGCATTGATGACCGCGTTGTCGAACGAGAGCGAGATCTCGAGGACGGACAGTATCGCGACGATCGCGAGCCCCTGCCACCCCCAGAGGACACCGGCCAAGGCCAGTCCGGCCGCCGTGATGGCGAACGACCAACCAAAGGTTTTCAGGAGCACTGGCTACCCAATCCTTCGTTATGGGGTTTCCCCCGCGCCGTGCGCGGCTTTACGAAACGTTGACCCCGAAGTCTAGGGCGATGCCGCGCAGGCCCGACGCGTACCCCTGACCCACCGCCCGGAACTTCCATTCGCCGCCGTAACGGTAGACCTCGCCGAAGATCATCGCGGTCTCGCTGGAGGCGTCCTCGCTGAGGTCGTAGCGGGCGAGTTCGGTGCCGTCGGCCTGGTTGACCACGCGGATGTAGGCATTGCTGACCTGGCCGAAGCTCTGGCCACGGGCATCGGCGTCGTGAATGCTGACCGGAAAGACGATCTTGTCGCAGGCGGCCGGGACCTTGGTGAGGTCGACCAGGATCGTCTCGTCGTCGCCGTCACCCTCACCGGTGAGATTGTCGCCGGTGTGTTCGACGGAGCCCTCGGGGCTCTTGAGGTTGTTGTAGAAGACGAAGTACTCGTCACCGAGCACCCGGCCCGTGGCGCACAGCAGGGCGCTGGCGTCGAGGTCGAAGGGGGCTCCGGTGGTGGATCGCGCGTCCCAGCCGAGACCGACCGTCACATTGGTGAGGTTGGGTGCGGCCTTGGAGAGGGAGACGTTGCCTCCCTTGGCGAGCGTGACGCCCATGATCTTGTTTCCTCCCCGGTCGAGATCCGGCGCCCTCGGGCAGCGGGGGCACCGTGCACGTCCGGCGCCGCACTCCCGGGAACGGGGGTGCGGCGCCGGACGCGGATGGCCTGTCGGTCAGACGTTGACGCCGAAGTCCTGCGCGATGCCACGCAGGCCCGAGGCGTAACCCTGGCCGATGGCGCGGAACTTCCACTCCGCGCCGTGGCGGTAGAGCTCGCCGAAGACCATGGCGGTCTCGGTCGAGGCGTCCTCGCTGAGGTCGTAGCGGGCGAGCTCGGCGTTGTCGGCCTGGTTCACCACGCGGATGTACGCGTTGCGGACCTGACCGAAGCTCTGCTGGCGCGACTCGGCCTCGTAGATCGAGACCGGGAACACGATCTTGGCGACATCGGCGGGCACGCCGGCCAGGTTGACCTTGATGACCTCGTCGTCGCCCTCGCCCTCACCGGTGAGGTTGTCACCCTGGTGCTCGACGGAGCCGTCGGGGCTCTTGAGGTTGTTGAAGAAGACGAAGTTCTGGTCGTTGGCGACCTTCCCCTGGTCGTTCGTCAGCAGTGCGCTGGCGTCCAGGTCGAAGTCCGTACCGGTGGTGGTACGGGCGTCCCAGCCGAGACCGACGATGACCGCGGTCAGGTTCGGGGCCGCCTTGGTCAGCGAGACGTTGCCGCCCTTGCTGAGACTGACTCCCACGAGTCCTCCATTGGTTCGAGTTCGAGGGGGTAGGGCTCCGCCTGCGCCCCCGGTGTGCGATGGCATCCGGTCAACGTGTGGATCCTAGTGACCGGTTCCCACCGATTACATACTTCTTGCTCAGAGAGCTGCGAGCGCCTTGGTGTACTCGTCCAGGTCACGCGCGTCGGGCAGGCCGTTGACGACGGTCCAGCGCACGACGCCCTCCTTGTCGATGATGAAGGTGCCGCGCACCGCGCAGCCCTTCTCCTCGTCGAAGACGCCGTAGGCGCGGCTGACGTCGCCGTGCGGCCAGAAGTCGGAGAGCAGCGGGTAGGTGAGGCCCTCCTGCTCGGCGAAGACGCGCAGCGAGAACGGGGCGTCGTTGGAGACGGCGAGCAGCTGGACGTCGTCGTTGACGAACTTCGGCAGCTCGTCGCGCAGGGCGCACAGCTCGCCGGTGCACACGCCGGTGAAGGCGAAGGGGTAGAAGAGCAGGACGACGTTCTTCTCACCGCGGTAGTCGGAGAGCCGGACGGTCTCGCCGTGCTGGTTCCTCAACGCGAAGTCCGGAGCCTTGGTGCCGACCTCGATCGCCATGTTCGCATCCCTCATCTCGGCAGGGGCCGGCCCGGGGTCCGCGCCCGGACCCGGCCACCGGCGGGTAGGGCGCCCAGTGTGTCACTGTGCGCCCCCCGCGATGCACCGCGCCCCCCGGCAGCTGTGCTGTCGGGGGGCGCGGCGGCGGCTCTTCCGGCGGCGGGCCCGGGGGCCGGCGGCGTTCCTAGCGCTTGGGGGCGGCCAGACGGGTGCCGGTCCAGTCCTTGGCCACGCTGATGCTCTTCGTCTGGGAGAGCCCGGCGGTCTGCGCGGCGTCCTGGATGTCGCTCGGCTCGATGTAGCCGTCGCGGCCGGTCTTGGGCGTCAGCAGCCAGATGTTGCCGCCGTCCTCGAGCAGACCGATGGCGTCCACCAGCGCGTCCGTGAGGTCTCCGTCCTCATCCCGGAACCACAGCAGGACGACGTCGGCCACGTCGTCATAGTCCTCGTCAACGAGGTCCTGGCCGATGATGGACTCGATACCTTCACGGAGATCATGATCGACGTCGTCGTCGTAACCGATCTCCTGGACCACCTGCCCGGGCTCGAAACCCAGCCTTGCAGCCGGATTGGTCCGCTCCTCCGCGTGGTCCGCGGTCGCGCTCACGGATTTCCTCCTGTCATCCTTCGAGACGTTTCATTCGCCTCGCGCGTACGCGAAACGATGGGCGTAGTCCACACGTGACGGACGGATCGCGCAAGTACCCGGCCATCGGGACCGCCGAAACGTTGACGGACGGGGACGTCCTATGGCAACTCCAACCATGAGGCAGGAGGGGCAAGTGATTCACAACACAGAACTTTGCCGGTTTTGCGAAGTTACTCCATGTGATGACCCGGGCCGACCCCGAACAGCCGTACACAGGGAACCTCCTTTGGGGGCGTAAGGTTGCGATTTGGCCGCCCCGGGCGACCGACAAACGCTGCTTCGTCTCACCAGTGGTGGTTACCGCCCAGTAGAGATGACGTTTCCGCCGCCGCGGTCCACGATGGGACCGGCGCGACATAAAGCAGAGCAATATTTGACCGCGTGCGCAGCAACATCGCGTGCAGAGCACGACCACGACCGAACAGCGAAGGAACAGCGTGGCTTCCGGATCCGATCGCAACCCGATCATCATTGGCGGCCTTCCCAGCCAGGTCCCGGACTTCGATCCCGAAGAGACCCAGGAGTGGCTCGACTCGCTCGACGCAGCCGTCGATGAGCGAGGCCGGGAACGTGCCCGCTACCTCATGCTTCGCCTGATCGAGCGCGCACGCGAGAAGCGCGTCGCGGTGCCCGAGATGCGCAGCACGGACTACGTCAACACGATCGCGACCAAGGACGAGCCGTTCTTCCCCGGCAACGAGGAGATCGAGCGCAAGATCCTCAACGCGACCCGCTGGAACGCGGCCGTGATGGTCTCCCGTGCCCAGCGCCCCGGCATCGGCGTCGGCGGCCACATCGCCACCTTCGCCTCCTCCGCCTCGCTGTACGACGTGGGCTTCAACCACTTCTTCCGCGGCAAGGACGAGGGCGACGGCGGCGACCAGATCTTCTTCCAGGGTCACGCCTCCCCGGGCATCTACGCCCGCGCGTTCCTCCTGGACCGGCTGTCCGAGCGGAACCTGGACTCCTTCCGCCAGGAGAAGTCCAAGGCCCCCTACGGCCTCTCCAGCTACCCGCACCCGCGCCTCATGCCGGACTTCTGGGAGTTCCCGACCGTCTCGATGGGCCTCGGCCCGCTCGGTGCGATCTACCAGGCCCGCATGAACCGCTACATGCAGGCGCGCGGCATCGCCGACACCTCCAAGTCCCACGTCTGGGCGTTCCTCGGCGACGGCGAGATGGACGAGCCGGAGTCGCTCGGCCAGCTGTCCATCGCCGCCCGTGAGGGCCTGGACAACCTGACCTTCGTCGTCAACTGCAACCTGCAGCGCCTCGACGGCCCGGTCCGCGGCAACGGCAAGGTCATGCAGGAGCTGGAGTCGCAGTTCCGCGGCGCCGGCTGGAACGTGATCAAGCTCGTCTGGGACCGCTCCTGGGACCCGCTGCTGGCCCAGGACCGCGACGGCATCCTGGTCAACAAGCTCAACAGCACCCCGGACGGCCAGTTCCAGACGTACGCCACCGAGACCGGTGCGTACATCCGCGACCACTTCTTCGGCGACGACCACCGTCTCCGCAAGATGGTCGAGAACATGACCGACGACCAGATCCTGCACCTGGGCCGCGGCGGTCACGACCACAAGAAGATCTACGCGGCGTACGCGGCGGCCAAGGCCCACAAGGGCCAGCCGACCGTGATCCTCGCGCAGACGGTCAAGGGCTGGACCCTCGGTCCGAACTTCGAGGGCCGCAACGCGACCCACCAGATGAAGAAGCTCACGGTCGAGGACCTCAAGCGCTTCCGCGACCGCCTCCACATCCCGATCGCCGACAAGGAGCTGGAGTCCGGCCTGCCGCCGTACTACCACCCGGGTCGCGACTCGGAGGAGATCCAGTACATGCACGACCGCCGCAACGGGCTCGGCGGCTACGTGCCGACCCGTGTCGACCGGTCGAAGCCGCTGGTCCTCCCGGAGGACAAGGTCTACGCGAGCGCCAAGAAGGGCTCCGGCCAGCAGTCGATCGCCACCACCATGGCGTTCGTCCGCATCCTGAAGGACCTCATGCGGGACAAGGAGATCGGCAAGCGCTTCGTGCTGATCGCCCCCGACGAGTACCGCACCTTCGGCATGGACGCGTTCTTCCCGTCGGCCAAGATCTACAACCCGCTCGGCCAGCAGTACGAGTCCGTGGACCGCGAGCTGCTGCTCGCGTACAAGGAGTCGCCGACCGGCCAGATGCTGCACGACGGCATCTCCGAGGCGGGCTGCACGGCCTCGCTGATCGCGGCGGGCTCCGCCTACGCGACCCACGGCGAGCCGCTGATCCCGGTCTACGTCTTCTACTCGATGTTCGGCTTCCAGCGCACGGGCGACCAGTTCTGGCAGATGGCCGACCAGCTGTCGCGCGGCTTCGTGCTCGGCGCCACGGCGGGTCGCACCACCCTGACCGGTGAGGGCCTGCAGCACGCCGACGGCCACTCGCAGCTGCTGGCGTCCACCAACCCGGGCGTCGTCTCCTACGACCCCGCGTTCGGCTTCGAGATGGCGCACATCGTCAAGGACGGTCTGCGCCGGATGTACGGCGAGAACGCCGAGGACGTCTTCTACTACCTGACCGTCTACAACGAGCCGATCCAGCACCCGGCCGAGCCGGCGGACGTGGACGCCGAGGGCATCCTCAAGGGTCTGTACCGCTTCGCGCAGGGCGAGAAGGGCGCGATCCCGGCCCAGATCCTCGCCTCCGGTGTCGCGGTGCCGTGGGCGATCGAGGCCCAGAAGATCCTCGCCGAGGAGTGGGACGTCAAGGCGGACGTCTGGTCGGCGACCTCCTGGAACGAGCTGCGCAGGGACGCCATCGAGACGGAGGAGCACAACCTCCTGCACCCGGAGGAGGAGCTCCGCGTGCCGTACGTCACGCAGAAGCTCCAGGGCGCCGAGGGCCCGTTCGTGGCCGTGTCCGACTGGATGCGGGCCGTTCCGGACCAGATCTCGCGCTGGGTGCCGGGTGCGTACCAGTCGCTGGGTGCCGACGGCTTCGGCTTCGCCGACACCCGTGGCGCGGCACGTCGCTTCTTCCACATCGACGCCCAGTCGATCGTCCTGGCCGTGCTCACCGAGCTCGCCAAGCAGGGGAAGGTGGACCGCTCCGCGCTGAAGCAGGCGGTGGACCGCTACCAGCTGCTGGACGTCACGGCGGCCGACCCGGGCGCCGCGGGCGGCGACGCGTAAGCGGTCACCCCGTTTCACCACCGGTGCCCCCGGCCAGCGATGCTGGCCGGGGGCACCGGCGTTTCCGGCGGGAGCTAGTGCTCCCAGACCTTGTACGCCCGGACGACGTACGGGCTCTCCGGGACCCACGTCCCCGACGGGTACGTGTCGAACTCGCCCGTCTCCGCGCACGTGGCGCTCTGATACGTGGTGACGGGGCGCCCCGTGCGGTTGGCCAGCGAGACCGCGCTGACGCCCGCCGGTAAGGCCACGCAGTCCTCGATGCCGATGTCCGCGAGCTCGCTCGTGCTGCGCGCCCCGCGGAAGCCGGCCTTCGTCCACAGGCACAGCTGCCCGGCGGCGCAGGTACCGAGCCGCTCCTTGCCGGCCGTGCCCGCGGCGCCCGCGGTGGGCGCGGAGAACAGGGCCAGCGCGGCGGCCGCGGCCGTGACGGCGGCGGCGGTGCGGATCGTACGCATGAGCATCACTCCCTGTGTCGACTGTGTTGCATTCCGCATCCTGACGGGAGTGATCGGAGCTGCCAAGAGGGCCCCGCGGTGCGGGGCCCTGATAGGGGAAGCAGTCCGGACAGGCTCAGATGTGACCCGCCCCGGCCGCGGCCCCGGGGGTGGATCCGCGCTTGGTGAACAGGGCGACCACGGCGGCGACGGCCGCGACGATGCCCGCGACGGTGAAGGACAGGCTCATCCCTGACACGAAAGTGTCATGCGCGATGCCCGTGATCTTCCCGGCCACGTCCGGCGGCGTCCCCGGCGGCACCGGCGGCACACCGACGGCCACGGCGTCGGCCGCCTGCGCCATCTCCTCCGGCCTGCCCGGGGGCAGCCCGGCACCGGCCCACTTGCCGGGCAGGGCGCTGTCGACCCGGGCGGCCATGACGGCGCCCAGCACGGCCGTCCCGAGCGAGCCGCCCACCTGCATGGCGGCCTGCTGCAGGCCGCCCGCGACGCCCGCGTGCTCCAGCGGGGCGTTGCCGACGATGACCTCGGTCGCGCCGACGATGACCGGGGCCAGGCCGAGGCCGAAGAGGGCGAACCACACCGACATCACGCCCGTGCCGGAGCCGGCCTCCAGCCGGGACATGCCGAAGCACGCGACGGTGGTCAGCAGCATGCCGACGACCAGCGGGACCCGGGGCCCGACCCGGGTGATGAGCGCGCCCGCGACCGGCGAGGCGACGATCATCATGCCGGTCAGGGGAAGGAGGTGCAGACCCGAGTCGACCGGGCTCATGCCGTGCACGTTCTGCAGGTAGAAGGTGACGAAGAACAGCCCGCCGATGAAGGCGAAGGCCATCAGCAGCATCAGGGCGGTGCCCGCGCTCAGCGGTACGGAGCGGAAGAGGCGCAGCGGCAGCAGCGGCTCGCGGGCCTTGGTCTCCCACAGGACGAACAGGACGAGGGCGAGGGCCGCTCCGCCCAGGAACAGCAGGGTCTTGCCATCTCCCCAGCTCCACTCCCGGGCCTTGATCAGCGCCCAGACGAGGCAGAACATCCCGGCCGAGAGCAGGCCGATGCCGGGGAGGTCGAAGGAGCGCGGGGCGTGGTCGGAGCGGTGGTCCTTGAGGATCACCAGGCCCAGGGCGAGCGCGAGGGCGCCGACCGGCACGTTGATGAAGAAGACGGACTGCCAGTTGACGTGCTCGACGAGGACGCCGCCGAGGATCGGGCCGCCGGCGGTCGAGACGCCGATCACCATGCCCCAGATGCCGACGGCCATGTTGAGCTTCTCGGCCGGGAAGGTGGCGCGCAGCAGGCCGAGCGCGGCCGGCATGAGCAGCGCCCCGCACAGGCCCTGCAGGACCCGGAAGGCGACGACGGCCGACACGCTGCCGGAGAGCGCGATGGCTCCGGAGGCGACGGCGAAGCCGGTGGTACCTATGAGGAAGGTCAGCCGGTGACCGAAGCGGTCACCCAGCTTGCCCGCGGTGATCAGCGCGACCGCGAGGGCGAGGAGGTAGCTGTTGGTTATCCACTGGACATCGGCGAGCGAGGCGTGGAGGTCATCCCGGATGACGGGATTCGCGACGGCGACGATCGTGCCGTCGAGCGCGACCATCATCACGCCTATCGCCACGGAGACGAGGGTCAGCCACGGGTGGCCGCGGAGCCCCTTGCGGGGCCCGAGGTCCGGCTGCGCCTCGGCGACAGCGGTCTGAGACGTCATGGGAGAATTATGTCAGTGCCTGCCAATTGGCTGTCGACCGCATCCGCTGACGCCTGTCACTTTTCTGCGCGGCTATTCTGAGCAGCACAAACGTGGCGGAGGAGAGACGAGCGATGCCGGCGATCGAGGACTCGGCGGCCCGTACGGCGCCACCGTCCGGTCTGCGCGAGCGCAAGAAGCGGCGCACGCGGGACACCCTCATCCGGTCCGCCCTGGAGCTGTTCGCCCTCAAGGGCTACGAACGCACCACCGTCGACGAGATCGCCGAGGCCGCGGAGGTCTCCCAGCGCACCTTCTTCCGCTACTTCGCGAACAAGGAAGAGGTCGCGCTGGCCATGCAGACCTCCGTGGACGCCCTCTTCCTGGCCACGCTGCGCTCCCGCCCGGCGGCCGAGGCGCCGCTGCCCGCGCTGCGCGGCGCCGTGCTCGCCACCTGGGAGGGCGCGGGCGAGGTCATCGAGTCGGTCGTGCCGCTCGAACTGCACCTGCGCATGTACCGGATGATCGAGTCGACGCCCCAGCTGCTGGCGGCGCGGCTGCGGAAGCTCTCCGAGGTGGAGGAGCAGCTGACCTGCGAGATCGCCCGGCGCGAGGGCCTGGACCTGGGCGCCGACCCGCGGCCGCACGTGCTCGTGGCGGCGTTCGGCGGGGTGATGCGCGTCACGGCGAGGATCTGGGGCGAGCGCGGGGAGGGCGGTCTGGAGGATCTCCGGCTGCTCACCGTGGCTTATCTGGACCAGCTGGGTCCGGCTTTGGCCGGAAACTGGCGCGCTTGATCGAGAAACCCACGCATGTGCCCAATTACCCACACTCAAACGTGAGATAGCTCACGGACTTCGCAGTCGCCGCCGCGTTTCTCCTACTGTGTTTCGCGGTGACTTCCTTCCCGGAGCTCGGCTCCCCCTCCTCCGTACCGTGGACGACCACGGCCACCGTGTGGCGCGCACTGCTCGCCCTGGCCGTGGTGTTCGTGATGCTCGGGACGACCGGCTGGACGGCCGTCAGAAGCCACAAGGCGGCCGGGGACGCCCGTACGGTCTCGCTCAGCGCCTGGCTGCACGGCTCCATGGCCGGCAGACCGCTGCCGGCCCCGGGGACGGCCCCCGACGCCGTGGCCCGCTTCTTCGCCTCCCTCACCGGTGCCCAGCAGGCCCGGCTCGCCGACGACCACCCCTTCGTCGTCGGCAACCTCAACGGCGCTCCGACCGCCCTGCGCTACCGCGCCAACCGCGTCGCCCTGGACCGGGCGCGCGCGGTCGAGAAGCGCCGCAGCCACGCGAGCGGCCTCAGCCCGGTGGGCCGCCAGGAGGCCGTGCGCCGCATGCACCGCTTCGAGTCCCTGCGCGAGGGCGGGCGGCACATCCTCGCCTTCGACCCCACCGGCGCCGGCCGGGTCGCGGAGGTCATCGGCGACCTCGACCGGGCCGAGCGGGTCTCCGTCGTCGTCCCCGGCGTCGACACCAACCTGCTGACGTTCGAGAAGTCCCAGCGGGCCTACAGCGCCCCCGTGGGCATGGCCCGCTCCCTCTACGCCGCCGAGCGCAAGACTGCCCCCCGCATCCGTACGGCCGTCATCGCCTGGGCCGACTACACCTCGCCCGCCGGCGTGGGCATGGACGCCGCCACCGGCAAGCTCGCCGCCGAGGGCGCCCTGCGGCTGCGCGCCGCCGTGCGGGCGCTGCCCGGCACCTCGCGGGTCTCCCTCTTCTGCCACAGCTACGGCTCGGTGGTGTGCGGCGTCGCCGCGCGTGAGATGTCGCCCCGGGTCACCGACGTGGCGGTGGCCGGCAGCCCCGGGATGCGCGCCGAGCACGTCTCCGAGCTGCGGACCAGCGCCCGGATATGGGCCATGCGCGACCCGGACGACTGGATCCAGGGCGTTCCCCACCTGGAGGTCGGCGGCCTCGGCCACGGTGCCGACCCCGTCTCGCAGGCCTTCGGCGCGCGGGTGCTGTCCGCCCACGGCGCGGAGGGCCACGCCGGGTACTTCGAGCCCGGCACGACGAGCCTCGCCAACTTCGCCGGCATCGGCGTCGGCGCCCCCGCGACGGTCGCCTGCGCGGACGCGGACGCCTCCTGCACCGAAGGCGCATAGCGGTACGAGCCGGGCCGGGCCGCACGCCGGGCGGGGCCGCGCGGACGGACGACGCGCGTAGCTCCCCGCTCCCCGCAGGGGGGACGCGCGAGCGGGCGACGCATACGATGACGGCATGGGTGATGTGCTGACGGGTTTCCACACCGTCTGGGAGTTCGACACCGACTCCGTGCTCATCCGCTTCGAACGGGGGATCCGCACACCGAAGCTGCTCCAGGCGCTCGGTGAACGACGCATCCCCTACGAGGCGCTCGCGGCCGTCGAGCAGGCCCCGGGGAAGCGCGGGACGGTGGTACTGCGTGCGGTGCCGAGACCGGGCGCCGATCCGCTGATGGACGTCGCCGACGGCCAGCTCAAGGAGGGCAGCGACCCCTACCGGCTGGTGCTGCCCGCCGAGCGCGACGCCCTCGCCGAGTACTACGCCGACGAGATACGGGCCGCGCTGGGCCCGGACGCGGCCGTGCCCGCCCAGCGCCCCCTGGTCGCGGCACCCACTCCCCCGGCGTCCTTCAAGGCCTACGACGGCAAGGCCTCCTTCGACGGCGCCTCCGTCGCCTTCCGGTGGTTCTGGACGGGCGCGTCCTCCGCCAAGTGGAAGGCCGGCGACCAGCGGTTCGCCGTCGAGGAGCTCTCGGGCGTCCAGTGGCGCTCCCCCGAGATCGCCGGCGGCTATCTGCGGCTGGTGCCGCGCGGCGCCGAGGGCGGGCCACCGGGCCAGGCCGACCAGGATCCGGCGGCCGTCGTCTTCGGCATGGGCTACGGGCTCCTCCACGAGTCGCTGCCGTTCGCCGCGGCCGTCCTGCAGGCCGTCCGGGCCGCCTCCCCGGCCTCGCCGGGCGCGCGCGTCCCGGCCGCCCGGCCCGACCCGGGCGGCATCGCCGACCGCATCCGCCACCTGGGCGCGCTGCACGACGCGGGGCTGCTCACGGACGACGAGTTCAGCGCGAAGAAGGCCCAGCTGCTCGCCGAGCTGTGACCGTCCGTGCCCCGTGCGCGGCTGCTACCGGTGCTACCCCGGTATGACCCACGAGCCCCCACCCTGGGGTGACGCCCGTGCCCGGGCGGCGGCCTAGGCTGAAGGGGTCATGATCCAGTCACCTCCTGCCCCCCTCGCGCGGGCGCGCGCCTTCGTGGTCGACGTCTGCACCCCCGCCGGGCCGCCCGTGCCGCTGTGCGGCCGGTCGCGCCGGCGCTGGGTGCGGAGGCTGCCCTACGTGATCGCCTGGCCGTTCACCGCCCTGCTGCTGCCGCTGACGGCTCACAACCTGGCGGAGGCCTACGGCCTGGGCTTCGGCCTCGCGCTGTCCCTCGGCATCGCCCAGACCGTGCCCCTGCTCATCGCCGTCCGCAGGCCCCTGATCGCCTGGGCCATCGCCTTCACGGCGAGCCTCGTGGCGGCGGTGGCCGCGCTGGCCGAGCCGGTGAACGGCGACTGGCCGTGGCCGTGGCCGCCGACGGCCGTGATCGGCCTGCTGCTGCTGATGCTCGCGGTCGGCATGCGGGAGCGGCGCCCGACGCTCGTCGCCGTCTGGCTCGCCACGGGCGTCTCGGGCGCGGTCCTGCGGGGCCTGGTGCCGGAGCGCAGCTCCACCAACGTCTGGATCACCCTGTTCGTGACCGGCGGCATCCTGATGCTGCTCGCCGGGGCCCTGCGCGAGCGCGGCGACGCACGGCGGGCGCTGGCGGAGCAGGAGACCATCAGCGAGGCCGAGCGGGCCCGGCGCACCCTGCTGGAGGAGCGCACCCGCATCGCCCGCGAGCTGCACGACGTCGTCGCCCACCACATGTCGGTGATCACCGTGCAGGCGGACAGCGCCCCGTACCGCATCGAGGGCCTGCCGGAGCAGGCGCGCGAGGAGTTCGGCACGATCGCCGCCACGGCGCGGGAGTCGCTGACCGAGATGCGACGGCTGCTGGGGGTGCTGCGCAGCGAGGACGCCTCGGGCGCAGGCGCGGGCGGGGCCGAGCGGGCGCCGCAGCCGGGCGTCGCGCGGATCCCGCAGCTGGTCGAGGCGACCGTGCGGTCCGGGCTGCCGGTGGAGCTGGCCATGCCGGATCCCGTGCCGGACGCCGTGCCGCAGACCGTGGACCTCTCCGCGTACCGCATCGTCCAGGAGGCCCTGTCCAACGTCGTCCGGCACGCGCCGGGGGCGGACACGCGGGTGTCGGTGTCCGTCGACGAGGCCGGCACGGGTCTGGTGGTGCTGGTCGTCAACACCGCCGCGGCGGACCGGGACGCGCCGCCGGTGGAGACCGGCGGCACGGGCCACGGCCTGATCGGCATGCGGGAGCGGGTGCGCCTGGTCGGCGGCACGCTCGACACCGGCCCGCTGGACGGCGGCGGCTTCCGCGTCGCCGCCCGGCTCCCGCTCGCCGCGGAGCCGGGCACGGAATTCCCCACGGAAACACTCACGGGCACCACAGGAACAGAAGAGGACTCCCGCACCGCATGACCATCAAGGTGATCATCGTCGACGACCAGGCCATGGTGCGGGCGGGCTTCGCCGCGCTGCTGGCCGCGCAGCCCGACATCGACGTCGTCGGCGACGCCGCGGACGGGCGGCAGGGCGTGGAGCTGGGCCGCAGCGCCCACCCGGACGTCGTGCTGATGGACGTCCGGATGCCCGAGATGGACGGGCTGGAGGCCGCACGGCGCCTCCTCGACCCCCCGCCCGGCGTGCACCACCGCCCGAAGGTGCTGATGCTGACGACGTTCGACGTGGACGACTACGTCTACGAGGCGCTGCGCGCGGGAGCCTCCGGCTTCCTGCTGAAGGACGCCCCGCCCGCGGACCTGATCTCGGCGGTGCGGGTCGTGGCCGCCGGGGAGGCCCTGCTGGCCCCGTCCGTGACGCGCCGTCTGATCGCCGACTTCGCCAAGCAGCGCCCCGCCCGCCGCAAGGGCCCGTCCCTGCGGCTGAACGGGCTCACGCCGCGCGAGACCGAGGTCCTCGAACTCATCGCGCGAGGACTGTCCAACCAGGAGATCGCGGCGTCCCTGGTGCTCGCCGAGCAGACCGTCAAGACGCACATCGGCCGGGTCCTGGCCAAGCTGGACCTGCGCGACCGCGCCCAGGCGGTGATCTTCGCCTACGAGTCGGGGCTGGTGGCCCCGGGCGGGCAGTGACGGGACGTCACCCGCGCTGCCCTGCCCGCGCCGTCTTCACCCGTGCCCTGTCACTCGCGCCGTGTCACTCGCGGCCGGCGGAGGTGAACGTCATGTCGGCGTACCGGCCGCCCGCGACCTCGGCCGCGATCGGCTCCAGGGCCGCGAGCTCGTCCGCCGTCAGGGTGATGCGGGTCGCGCCCGTGTTCTCCTCCAGGCGGGAGCGGCGGCGCGTGCCCGGGATCGGAACGACCGTCAGGCCGTGCACCTGCGCCTGCTGCTGGACCCAGGCCAGGGCCACCTGGCCCGGGGAGGTGCCGCGCCGCTCCGCGATCCGCCGGACCGGCTCCAGCAGTGCCGCGTTCGTCTCCGCGTTGTCGCCGGTGAAGCGCGGCATGGTGCGGCGGAAGTCGTCGCCCGACAGCTCGCTCTCGGCTCGCACGAAGGAGCCGGTCAGGAAGCCCCGCCCGAGCGGGGAGTAGGGCACGAGGGCCACGCCCAGCTCCCGCGCCGCCGGCACCACGTGCGTCTCGATGTCGCGGCTGAAGAGCGACCACTCCGACTGCACGGCGGCGATCGGGTGCACGGCCTGCGCGGCGCGCAGTTCGCCGGCGGTGACCTCGCTGAGGCCCAGGTGCTTGACCTTGCCCTCGGCGACCAGCTCGGCCATGGCGCCGACCGTCTCCTCGATGGGGACGTTCACGTCGCGCCGGTGCATGTAGTAGAGGTCGATCTCGCCGACGCCGAGCCGCTGCAGGCTGGCCTCCACGGCCTGCCGGATGTAGGGGCGGTCGTTGCGGATCGTCCGGACCTGCGGGTTCCCGGGGTCGGTCCCGAGGGCGAACTTGGTGGCCAGGACGATGTCTTCGCGATGGGCCCGGACGAAGGGCGCGATGAACTTCTCGTTCTCGCCGAGGCCGTAGACGTCGGCGGTGTCGAAGAGCGTGACGCCCAGTTCGAGCGCGCGCTCCAGCGTCGCCCGGGCCTCGTCCGGGTCGGTCGTCGGGCCGTAGGCGAAGCTCATGCCCATGCAGCCCAGGCCCTGGACGCCCACCTCGGGGCCGCCGGTGCCGAGGGTCACGGTCGAGATCTTGTCGTTGCTGTCGGTCATCGGTGCGTCAGGCCCCTTCGGCGGCCTCGGCCCGTCGCCGGGCGTCGGCGTATATGTCGATCTTGTAGTCCAGTACCTCGAGGGTGCTGCGCAGCTCGGCGATGCGCTTGCGGACGTCCTCCCGGTGCGCGGTCAGCAGCCGTTCCCGCTCGGCCAGCGTGTGCTCGCCCTCGCGGACGAGCCGCGCGTAGCGGACCATGTCGGCCACCGGCATGCCGGTCAGGCGGAGCCGCCCCACCAGGTCCAGCCAGTCCAGGTCCCGGTCCGTGTAGCGGCGCTGGCCGGTGTGCGAGCGGTCCACGTGCGGCATCAGCCCGATCCGCTCGTACCAGCGCAGCGTGTGGACCGACAGCCCCGTGCAGTCCGCCACTTCGCTGATCGTGTAGCGGTCGCGCCCCGCCGGGCGGCTGTGGCGCTGCCGCTCCAGCACGGTGCACACGGCGGCCGGCGGTGCGGTGTCCACGACGGTCGGTGCGGTGTCCAAGACGGTCATCGAGCTTCCCCCTGTTTCGCGGGCGTTCGCAGTCGTTGCCCTTGCGATGGCCACAACGCTAGAGAGTTCGAGTGCACTCCAGGCAAGCGAACTCTTGGGGGAATCTTGGCCGGAGCGGCCGGGCGGCGCGGCCGGGATAGGCTCGGATCCATGCAGAGCCTGCGGATGATCGAGAACTGGCCGGTGGACACCGCTGCGGCGGCGGTCGTACGGGCCGACGGCACGACGGTGGGCGCCCACGGCCCGGTGGAGCACCGCTTCCCGCTGGCCTCCGTCACCAAACCGCTCGCCGCCTACGCCGCGCTCGTCGCCGTCGAGGAGGGCGCGGTCGAGCTGGACGAGCCGGCCGGTCCCGCGGGCTCGACGGTCCGCCACCTCCTCGCCCACACCTCCGGGCTGGCCTTCGACGAGCACCGGGCCATGGCGGAGCCGGGCACGCGGCGGCTCTACTCCAACGCCGGCTTCGAGGTGCTCGGCGACCACATCGCCAAGGCCACGGACATCCCCTTCGCGGACTACCTGCGGGAGGCGGTGCTGGAGCCGCTGGGCATGACGGCGACGGACCTCCCGGGCTCGCCCGCCAAGGACGGCGTCTCCACCGTCGCCGACCTGGTGCGCTTCGCCGCGGAGCTGCAGGCGCCGCGGCTGCTCTCGCCGGAGACGGTGGCCGGGGCGACGTCGGTGGCCTTCCCCGGCCTCACCGGGATCCTGCCCGGCTACGGGCACCAGCGGCCGAACGACTGGGGCCTCGGCTTCGAGATCCGCGACGGCAAGTCCCCGCACTGGACGGGCGCGTCGTCCTCGCCCCGCACGTTCGGTCACTTCGGGCAGTCGGGGACGTTCCTGTGGGTGGACCCCGCCGCGGGTGCGGCGTGCGTCGCCCTGACGGACCGCGCGTTCGGGCCGTGGGCGACCGAGGTCTGGCCGGCCCTGACGGACGCGGTCCTGGCCGAGCTGCGCCCGGCCTGACCCTCGTCGGGAGTGCGCGAAGCGCCGGGTCACCCGAAGTGAGGCTCGGCGTGCATCTCCCACACCAGCAACTCCGCATCGGCGCCGAGCGACTCGACCTCGACGGCGGAGGCGTCCAGCAGTCGCGCAGCGTCCCCCGGGCGCAGGACATCGCCGTCCACCCGGACATCACCGCGTACGACATGCACGTACACCCACGGCGCCCCCGGCAGGGACCCCCGCTCGCCGGCCCGGAGCCGCCGCACATGAAGCACCGCCTCCGCCCCCGGCAACACGTAGGACGCATCGTCGGCGACGCCCCGCACCACCTCGTACGAGGGCTCGCCGCCGTATTCCGACGGGGTCAGCCACATCTGCACGAAGCGCAGGGGCACCCCGCCCTCGTTCCGCTCCGAGTGGTGGACGCCGGCGCCGGCGCTGAGCCGCTGCACGTCACCGGGCCGCACGATTTCGGTGTGCCCGGTGGAGTCCTCGTGGGTGAGCTCTCCCTCGACCACCCACGTGACGATCTCGACGTCGCGGTGCGGGTGCTCCGCGAAGCCCGCGCCGGCGGCGAGCCGCTCCTCGTTGCAGGCGGCGAGCGGTCCGAACCGCACGTTGTCGGGGTCGTAGAAGCCGGAGAAGGAGAAGGCGTGCCAGGTCTCGATCCCGGCGTCCGGGTCGCCGCCGCGGAAGCGTTCACCGGCGCGCTGGACGGACCGCTGTACGTGCGTCATCGGGCTACGGTAGCCCGGCGACCCCGCACCGGACCCGAATAAGGCAGGCTTGTCCCCGTGCCTGAACCCGCCGCTAACACCCCGCATCCGCACAGCGCCACCCTCCGCCGCCTGGAGAAGTCATCCGGCACGCTGGCCGCCGCCGCCATCGCCCGCATGGATGCCCAGCTGCCGTGGTACCGGGCGATGCCCCCGGAGAACCGGTCGTGGATCGGCCTGGTCGCCCAGGCCGGCATCGCGGCCTTCACGGAGTGGTTCCGGCATCCGGAGACCCCGCAGGCCATCAGCACGGACGTGTTCGGCACGGCCCCGCGCGAGCTGACGCGGGCGATCACTTTGCGCCAGACGGTGGAGATGGTCCGGACGACCATCGAGGTCATGGAGTCGGCGATCGACGAGGTGGCGGCCCCCGGCGACGAGGGCGTCCTGCGGGAGGCGCTGCTCGTCTACGCCCGCGAGATCGCCTTCGCCACCGCGCAGGTCTACGCGCAGGCCGCCGAGGCGCGGGGCGCCTGGGACGCCCGGCTGGAGTCGCTGGTGGTCAACGCGGTGCTGTCGGGCGAGGCGGACGAGGGCGCCCTGTCCCGGGCCGCGGCCCTCGGCTGGAGCGCCCCGGCGCACGTCTGCGTGGTGCTCGGCACCGCCCCGAACGGGGACAGCGAGCTGACGGTCGAGGCGATCCGGCGCGCGGCGCGGCACGCCAAGGTGCAGGTGCTGACGGGGGTGCTCGGCGACCGCCTGGTGGTGATCGCGGGCGGCTCCGACAATCCGCTGCAGACGGCCAAGGCGCTGATCGGGCCGTTCGCGGCGGGCCCGGTGGTGGCCGGCCCGGTGGTGCCGGACCTGCTGTCGGCGACGCGCTCGGCGCAGGCCGCGGCGGCCGGCCTGAAGGCGTGCGCGGCCTGGCCGGACGCCCCCCGTCCGGTGCCTGCCGACGATCTGCTGCCGGAGCGGGCGATGGCCGGGGACACCACGGCCCGCGATCAGCTGGTGGAGGAGATCTACAGACCGCTCCAGGAAGCGGGCTCGGCTCTGCTGGAGACGCTGAGTGTCTACCTGGAGCAGGCGAGTAGCTTGGAAGGTGCGGCACGGATGCTGTTCGTCCATCCCAACACCGTGAGATACCGCCTCCGACGTGTGACGGACGTCACCGGTTGGTCACCCTCCGATGTCCGCTCCGCGTTCACGCTGCGGATCGCGCTCATCCTGGGGCGTCTGGCCGACACGGAGACGGCCCTCTAGCCTTTTGTCGAACGTCAACAATTCCCCTGACGGTTCTTGGTCCCCATCCCCACGGGTGGCCGGAGCCGTCCACGAGAGAGAGTGTGAGGGTGCTCGTACTCGTCGCTCCCGGCCAGGGCGCTCAGACGCCCGGCTTCCTGACCCCCTGGCTCGACCTCCCCGGTGTCGAAGACCGGCTCCGTGAGTGGTCCGCCGCCATCGACCTGGACCTGGTCCACTACGGCACGAAGGCCGACGCGGACGAGATCCGCGACACCGCCGTCGCCCAGCCGCTGCTGGTCGCGTCGGCGCTGGTCTCGGCCCGGCAGCTGTTCCCGGCGGCGGAGGACTTCGCCCGCCTGGTGGGTGCGGCCGCGGGCCACAGCGTGGGCGAGCTCGCCGCGGCGGCGCTGACCGGCGTGCTGCCGGAGCGCTCCGCCATGGAGCTGGTCCGCAAGCGCGGCCTGGCCATGGCCGAGGCCGCGGCCGTCACCGAGACCGGCATGTCCGCGCTGCTCGGCGGCGACCCCGAGGTCGTCCTGCCGCACCTGGAGAAGCTCGGCCTGACCCCCGCCAACGTCAACGGCGCGGGCCAGATCGTGGCCGCCGGCACCGCCGCGCAGCTGGCCGCGCTCGCTGAGGACAAGCCCGAGGGCACCCGCAAGGTCGTCGCGCTGAAGGTGGCGGGCGCGTTCCACACGCACCACATGGCCCCGGCCGTGTCGGCCCTGGAGGCCGCCGTGCAGGAGCTGTCCCCCGCCGAGCCGCACACCCGCTACGTCTCGAACAAGGACGGCGCCGTCGTCGCCTCGGGCGCGGAGATCGTGCAGCGGCTGGTCGGCCAGGTGGCCAACCCCGTCCGCTGGGACCTGTGCATGGAGACCTTCAAGGAGCTCGGCGTCACGGCCCTGGTCGAGGTGGCCCCCGGCGGTACGCTGACCGGTCTGGCCAAGCGTGCCCTGCCCGGCGTGAAGACCCTGGCCCTGAAGTCGCCGGCCGACCTCGACGCAGCCCGTGAGCTGATCGCCGAGCACGCCGCACCCGCCGGGTCCCCGGCCGAATAAGGAGTCTCGGAGCATGACCTCGAAGATCAAGCCGAGCAAGGGCGCGCCGTACGCGCGCATTCTCGGCGTGGGCGGCTACCGCCCCACCCGGGTGGTGCCGAACGAGGAGATCCTGAAGTACATCGACTCCTCGGACGAGTGGATCCGCTCCCGCTCCGGCATCGCGACGCGGCACTGGGCCGGTCCGGAGGAGACGGTGTCCGCGATGTCGGTCGAGGCGGCCGGCAAGGCCATCGCCGACGCGGGCATCACCCCCGAGCAGGTCGGCGCCGTGGTCGTCTCCACGGTTTCGCACTTCCACCAGACCCCGGCGATCGCGACCGAGATCGCGCACAGGATCGGCGCGGACAAGCCGGCCGCCTTCGACATCTCCGCGGGCTGCGCGGGCTTCGGCTACGGGCTGACGCTGGCCAAGGGCCTGGTCGTCGAGGGCTCGGCGGAGTACGTCGTGGTCATCGGCGTCGAGCGGCTGTCGGACCTGACCGACCTGGAGGACCGCGCGACGGCCTTCCTCTTCGGCGACGGCGCGGGCGCCGTGGTCGTCGGCCCCTCCGACGAGCCGGCCATCGGCCCCACCGTCTGGGGCTCCGAGGGCGACAAGTCGCAGACCATCAAGCAGACCCTGGGGTGGGACGCCTACCGCACCACCCCGGTGCCCGGCGGTGACGGCCCCGAGGCCCGCAAGGCCCTCGACGAGCTCCGTTTCCCGGCCATCACGCAGGAGGGCCAGGCGGTCTTCCGCTGGGCCGTCTTCGAGATGGCCAAGGTCGCCCAGCAGGCGCTGGACGACGCCGGGGTCAGTGCGGAGGACCTGGACGTCTTCATCCCGCACCAGGCCAACATGCGGATCATCGACTCGATGGTCAAGACCCTCAAGCTGCCGGAGAGCGTCACGGTCGCCCGTGACGTGGAGACCACGGGCAACACGTCCGCGGCCTCCATTCCGCTGGCCATGGAGCGGCTCCTGGCCACCGGCGCGGCGAAGAGCGGGGACACCGCGCTCGTCATCGGTTTCGGGGCGGGTCTCGTCTACGCCGCCACGGTCGTTACCCTCCCCTAGGCGAGATCCGCGCAGCCCGGCCCCGCCTCGCTGCGCAGAGCTCACCGCACCAGCAGTTCCTTACCACGCAGTTCCACCGCACAGATAGAAGGAGCGCCGCACATGGCCGCCACCCAGGAAGAGATCCTCAAGGGCCTCGCCGACATCGTCAACGAGATCGCCGGCATCCCGGTCGAGGACGTCAAGCTGGACAAGTCCTTCACCGACGACCTGGACGTCGACTCGCTGTCCATGGTCGAGGTCGTCGTCGCCGCCGAGGAGCGCTTCGACGTGAAGATCCCCGACGAGGACGTCAAGAACCTCAAGACCGTCGGCGACGCCGCGGACTACATCCTGAAGCACCAGGACTGACCCGAGCGTTCGTCGCCACCCCAGCGGTGGCGGTTTCACCAGCACCTCTACACGTGGAGACAGAATTCCTGTGAGCTCGACCAATCGCACCGTGGTCGTCACCGGTATCGGCGCAACCACACCGCTGGGTGGCGACAGCGCGACGACCTGGGAGGCTCTGCTCGCCGGCCGGTCCGGCGTCAAGCCCCTCGAGGGTGAGCGCTTCGCCGGCCTTCCGGTCCGCATCGCCGCTTCCGCGGCGGTGGACCCCGGCGATGTCCTGCCCCGCCCGCTCGCCCGCAAGCTGGACCGCTCGGCGCAGTTCGCGCTGATCGCGGCCCGCGAGGCCTGGGCCGACGCGGGCTACACCGCCATGGCCGGCGAGGACTCGTCCATCGCCCCCGAGCGCCTCGGCACCGTCATCGCCTCCGGCATCGGCGGCGTGACCACCCTGCTCGACCAGTACGACGTGCTCAAGGAGAAGGGCGTCCGCCGCGTCTCCCCGCACACCGTCCCCATGCTCATGCCGAACAGCCCCTCGGCCAACGTAGGCCTGGAGGTGAACGCCCAGGCGGGCGTGCACACCCCGGTCAGCGCCTGCGCCTCCGGCGCCGAGGCCATCGGTTACGCCGTCGAGATGATCCGCAGCGGCCGCGCCGACGTGGTCGTCGCCGGCGGCACCGAGGCGGCGATCCACCCGCTGCCCATCACGGCCTTCGCCAACATGATGGCGATGTCCAAGAACAACGAGGAGCCCGAGAAGGCCTCCCGCCCGTACGACAAGGCCCGTGACGGCTTCGTCCTCGGCGAGGGCGCCGGCGTCGTGATCCTCGAGTCCGCCGAGCACGCCGCCCGCCGCGGCGCGCGGGTCTACTGCGAGGTGCTGGGCCAGGGCCTGTCCGCGGACAGCCACCACATCGCCCAGCCCGAGCCGACGGGCCGCGGCATCGCCGCCGCGCTGCAGAGCCTGCTCGACAGCACCGACCTCAAGCCGTCCGAGGTCGTGCACCTCAACGCGCACGCCACGTCCACCCCGCAGGGTGACGCGGCCGAGATCAAGGCGCTGCGCAAGGTCCTCGGCGACGACCTCGACCACGTCGCGGTCTCCGCGACCAAGTCGATGACCGGTCACCTGCTGGGCGGCGCGGGCGGCATCGAGACGGTCATGACCGTCCTCGCCCTGCACCACCGCGTGGCCCCGCCGACCATCAACGTCGACGACCTGGACGAGGACATCGACGCGGACATCGTCCGCGACGAGCCGCGCGCCCTCCCCGCCGAGGGCCCGATCGCCGCGATCAACAACTCGTTCGGCTTCGGCGGCCACAACGTGGTCCTGGCCCTGCGCTCGGTCTGACCGACGCTCTGCGCCGGCACAGCGGCCCGCCCCGGGGTTCCCGGGGCGGGCCGCTGCCGTTCCGGGCCGGGCTACCGGGCGGGCGCGTCGAAGGACGCGTAGTACGAAGCCGCCATGTCCTCCTCGCCGTGGCCCTGTTCCACGGCCCGGTGGAAGCGCTCGGCGCCCGCGGCCGCCACGTCCATCCGCACCCCGGCCCGCTCCCCCGCGGCGACGATGAGACGGGCGTCCTTCTCCGCCGTGGCGGTGGCGAAGCTGGGGGTGAGGTCGCCGCCGAGGATCATCGCGGCCTTGGCGTGCAGGTAGCCCATGTCGAGCGGGCCTCCGGCAACGGCGTCCAGGAAGCCCGCCGGGTCCACGCCGAGGCCCTTCGCCAGGGCGAGCGCCTCGGCCGTGCCGTGGGTGACGGTCAGCACCCAGCTGTTGATGACCAGCTTCAGGCGGGTGGCCGCGCCGCTCGCGGCGTCGCCGCCGAGCCACACCGTCCGGCTGCCGACGGCGGCGAAGGCCGGCTCCAGGGTCTTGCGCACCTCCTCCGGCCCGGCGGCCAGCACGGTCAGCTTCCCCTCCTCCGCGGGCTGCCTGGTGCCGAGGACGGGGGCGTCCACGAGGGCGAGTCCGTGCTCGCCCGCGAAGGCCGCGAGGCCCTCGAAGCCTTCCAGGCCGACGGTGCCCGACTGGACCCAGACCGTGCCGGGCCGCAGGGCGGGGGCGGCGGCGCCCATCGCGGCGAGCGTGGCCGGGCCGTCGTACAGGACGGTCAGGACGACGTCGGCGGCGCGGACGGCGTCGGCGGGCGTGCCGGCGATCCGCACGCCGTCGGCGGCGAGGGGTTCGGCCTTGTCGCGGCTGCGGTTCCAGGCGGTGACGGAGAACCCGGCGCGGGCGAGGTTGCGGGCCATGGCGGCGCCCATGATGCCGGTGCCGAGGACGGCGACGGCCGGCGTGCCCGAACCCGGCGTGCGCGTGTCAGGCGTGATCGTTTCGGTCATGCCCCGACGCTAGGGGGTGGAGCGCGCTCCAGGGCAAACGCCCGCACGCCCGGTGGGCGGCGCGTCAGACCACCTGGTGCAGCCAGCGCACCGGTGCGCCCTCTCCCGCGTACCGGAAGGGCTCCAGTTCGTCGTCCCAGGGCTTGCCGAGGAGCTTGGCGACCTCGGCTTCCAGTTCCGTCTCGCCGCGGGCGGCGCGGGCGAGGGCCGCGCGCAGGCGGTCCTCGGGGACGAGGATGTCGCCGTGGATGCCGGTGACGGCGTGGAAGATGCCGAGGTCGGGGGTGGAGCTGTAGCGCTCGCCCTCGGCCGTGGCGCACGGCTCGGCGGTCACCTCGAAGCGCAGGAGGTGCCAGCCGCGCAGTGCGGAGGCGAGCTTGGAGGCGGTGCCGACCTGACCCTGCCAGGAGAATTCGGCACGCCAGGTGCCGGGCGAGGCGGGTTGTCGGATCCAGTCGAGGGTGACCCGCACACCGAGCACGCCCGCGACCGCCCATTCGACGTGCGGGCACAGCGCGCGCGGCGCGGAGTGCACATACAGAACTCCACGTGTCGTCACCGGGACCTCCAGTGCGGTTCGAGGTTCGCCTTCCCCAGCGGCCTCGCACCTGTACCGGTCCCGCCTGGGACAGCGTGAGACATTCTGCCCCAATGGCCACTCCCGCACCAGCTCGCGAGGTTACCAACAGTAAACACCATCGGGAGCATTTCTCCTGAAAGGGACAGGATGTGACGTGTCGTATTTCAGTTGTGCCGGAAGTGCAAAGCCGCCCCGGGGCCCGGCACAACCACCCCGGGGAAAAGCTACCGTGCGAACGGACCCCCGCGGTGACGTACCGTCGGACCCGAACAGATATCACCCGGCCGGAGGGGAAAAAGCGATGCGCCGCAGCACGGTGCGGAAGGTGCGCGGAGCCGCCAGGGCGGCCGTCGCAGCGGTCTCCGCCTTCTCGGCAGCCCTGCTCGTCACGGGCTGTGACAGCGGTGAAGGGGACACCTCCGCGGGAAAGCCGAGCGCCTCGCCCGCCGCCCCCGCGTGGAATACCCGCCCCGGGTCCATCGCCTCGCTGGGCGACTCCATTACGCGCGGATTCGACGCCTGCGGGGTGCTCGCGGACTGCCCGGAGGTCTCCTGGGCCACGGGCACGAAGGTCGACAGCGTCGCGCGGAAACTGCTGGCGTCGCCGCAGACCAGCAGCTGGAATTACGCGCGGACCGGCGCCCGGATGGCCGATCTCCCGGGACAGATGCAGTCGGCGATCGCCCACAAGCCGCAGCTGGTGACCGTCCTCCTGGGCGCCAACGACGCGTGCCGCGACAATGTGGCCGACATGACGCCGACGGCCTCGTTCCGCGCGGACTTCGAGGCCTCGGTGAAGAACCTGCGCACTTCCCTGCCGAAGTCGCAGCTCTACGTGGCCAGCGTGCCCGACCTGCAGCGCCTGTGGTCGCAGGGCCGCGCGAACGGCTACGCCAAGACGGTCTGGAAGCTGGGCATCTGCCCGTCGATGCTCAAGGACTCCGAGTCCGCCGACCCGGCGGCGGAGCAGCGCCGCGCCCAGGTCGTCAAGCGGGTCGCCGAGTACAACGCGGTCCTGAAGGACGTCTGCCGCCGGGACGCGCTGTGCCGCTACGACGGCGCGGTCCACGGTTACGACTTCACGAGCGAGGCGCTCAGCAAGTGGGACTGGTTCCACCCGAGCAGGAAGGGCCAGGGGGAGCTGGCGGCCCTGGCCTACCGGACCATCACCGCGGAGAAGCACCCGGCCTGAGGCCGGAGGGTGGCTCGGGGCGGGACCTGTCAGGTGGCCCCGCCCCGGTCAGACGCGGTCGTGCGGCGTGCGCGCGGCGCGGACGTACGTACCCTCGCTCCGGACATCCGGCACCGCGTGCACGCGCACTGCACGCCCCCGGCTTTGGCCAAGGCCGCGTCCGGGCGGGCGTTCGCGCCTGCTCATCAGCACGGTATCCGATGAACAGACCTTACTCATAAGCAAGTTCACCCCTACGCGGGTCAACTTCCGTCCCTGCCACGCACCTGCGGCCACGTGGACGTCGGACAACCTTTACCTATCGTCATCCCGGAGGCGTTCCGGAGGCCGCCCGCGGCCCGGGCCCGACCGGTACCGTCTGGCCATGACGGAAATCGACCCGCAGCGCACCGCCCTCGTCCTCGTCGACCTGATGGAGCGCATCGTCGCGCTCCCCCTCGCTCCGCGCAGCGGGGACGAAGTGGTCCGCACGGCGGAGGAGTTGGCGCGGTCGTTCCGGAAGTCCGGGGGCACGGTGGTCGTGGTGCGCACCGAGCGGCCGGGGGTGCCGGAGCAGCCGCCGGGGAGCGGGCTGCTCGCGGGGTTCGCCGAGGAGGGCGACGTCGAGGTGGTGAAGCGGTCGGTCGGCGCCTTCCACGGCACGGACCTGGACGCGCGGCTGCGCGAGCGCGGCGTGCGGACGCTCGTTCTCGGCGGGATCGCCACCAACCTGGGCGTGGAGTCGACGGCCCGTGCGGCCGCCGACCACGGCTACGGGCTGGTGTTCGCGGAGGACGCGATGAGTGCGCTGACGGCGGAGGAGCACCGGGCGTCGGTGACGCTGGACATGCCGCGCCTGGGCACGGTGACCAAGGCCGCGGAACTGCGGTTCCCTGCATAAGGGGCGCCGGACCGCCCCGGGCCCTTCGGCCGAGACGGTGGGCAGCCGGTCGGCTGCGGGTCAAGGGCGGCCGGTCGCGCAGCTCCCCGCGCCCCTTGCCGGGCGCACCCGGCAGACTCAGGCGGGTCCGCTCAGGCGCCCGGTTCCAGCATCCGGCGCAGCAGGTCCCGCAGGACCCCGCGCTCCTCGGCCGAGAGGCCGGCGAGCGGCTCGCGGGCGAAGTCCAGCGACTCGCTCAGGCGCCCGGCGGTGTCGAGGCCGGCCGGCGTGGCCGCCGCGAGCTTGATGCGGCGGTCGTCGGGGTCGGGGCGCCGCTCCACCAGGCCGCGGGCCTCCAGGCGGTCGACGATGCCGGTGACGTTGGACGGCTCGCACTTCAGGAGCTGGGCGATGCGGCGCATCGGCAGGGACTCGCGCGCGAGCAGGGCGAGGACCTTGGCCTGGGCGCCGGTGAGCGCGTGCTTGGCCGCCGCCTCCTCGTACTCCTCGTGGTAGCGGGCCACGACGGCCGCGATGAGGTCGACGACCTCACGGGTCAGGGCATCGGTTCGGGGGACCATGCCCTCCAGGTTACCCGGTTGCTTGACAACATGAAATATCGAGGAGCATGGTTGTTTCAGTTCCTTAAGCTTTTGCTCGTCCACCAGGAGGTCGCGTCCCATGTCCGCCACGCCCACCACCAGCCGTGAATGGCACCTCGTCGCCCGCCCGCACGGCTGGCCGAAGCCCGAGGAGTTCGCGCTCCGGGAGACGGCCGTGCCCGAGCCCGGCGAGGGGCAGATCCTGGTGCGCAACATCCACATGTCGGTGGATCCGTACATGCGCGGCCGGATGAACGACGCCCGCTCCTACATCCCGCCCTTCCAGCTCGACCGGCCCATGGAGGGCGGCGCGGTCGGCGAGGTCGTCGCCTCGCGCAGCGACGCCTTCCAGGTCGGCGACCACGTCCTGCACAGCCTCGGCTGGCGGGAGTACGCCCTGGTCGAGGCCGCGCACGCGGTCAAGGTCGACCCGGAGCTCGCCCCGCTGTCCACCTACCTCGGCGTGCTCGGCATGCCGGGCCTGACCGCCTACGCGGGCCTGCTGGAGGTCGCCTCCTTCAAGGAGGGCGACGCCGTCTTCGTCTCCGGCGCCGCGGGCGCGGTCGGCCTCCAGGTCGGCCAGATCGCCCGGCTCAAGGGCGCCTCGCGCGTCGTCGGCAGCGCGGGCACGGACGAGAAGGTCAAGGCCCTCGTCGAGGAGTACGGCTTCGACGCCGCCTTCAACTACAAGAACGGCCCGGTCGCCGAGCAGCTCAAGCAGGTCGCGCCCGACGGCGTCGACGTCTACTTCGACAACGTCGGCGGTGAGCACCTGGAGGCCGCGATCGGCGCGATGAAGCTGCACGGCCGCGCCACCCTCTGCGGCGCCATCGCGGGCTACAACGACACCGAGCCGCAGCCCGGCCCGCGCAACATGATCGCGATCATCGGCAAGCGGCTGCGCCTGCAGGGCATGATCGTCGGGGACCACAAGGCGCTGCAGCCGCAGTTCGTGCAGGAGGTCGGCGGCTGGGTGCGCTCCGGCGAGCTCAAGTACCGCGAGACGGTCGTCCACGGCGTCGAGAACGCCCTGGACGCGTTCCTGGGCATGCTGCGGGGCGAGAACACCGGCAAGATGATCGTCACGTTCTAAGGGCCCCTTTCCGCCCTTCCCACCCGTCCTGCGCGCTCCGGCCGTCCGCCCCCCGGGCCGGCCGGGGCGCGCCGGATACCCTTCCCGCCATGCGAGATCTCATGGCGGGACTGACGTACCTGGGCAAGGGCCAGCGCTGGGTGGCGCGCAACCGGCGGCAGTGGGGGTTCGGGCTGCTGCCCGGGCTCATCACCCTCGTCGGCTACGCGGCGGCGGTCGTCTGCCTCGCCCTGTACGCGGGCGATGCCGTCGGCTGGGCCACGCCCTTCGCCGACGGCTGGTCCTCCCCCTGGGCCGGCCTGTTCCGGGGCGCGCTGACCGTCCTGCTCTTCGGCGGCGGCCTGCTGCTGGCCCTCATCTCCTTCACCGCCGTGACCCTGCTGGTGGGCCAGCCCTTCTACGAGGAGCTGTCCGAGCGGGTCGACCGCTCCGTGGGCGGCGACGTCCCCGAGTCCGGGCTGCCGCTCTGGCGCGAGCTGTGGATCGCGGCCCGCGAGAGCCTCGCGGTGCTCGTGCGCGTCGCCGTCTGGGGCGTGCTGCTCTTCGCGCTCGGTTTCGTGCCCGTCGTCGGGCAGACCGTGATCCCGGCCCTCGGCTTCTGCATCTCCGGCTTCTTCCTCGCCGAGGAGCTCACCGCCGTCGCCCTGCAGCGCCGCGGCGTGCCGCTGCGCGAGCGGCTGCGGCTGCTGCGCTCGCGCAAGCTGCTCGCGCTGGGCTTCGGGGTGCCGCTGACGCTGCTGTTCCTGGTGCCGTTCGTGGCGGTGTTCGTGATGCCGGGCGCGGTGGCCGGTGCGACGCTGCTCGTCCGGGACCTCATGGGGGAGGAGGCCGCGGAGGAGGACGCCTCCGGCGGCCCCGGCCCCCGGACGGAGGACGAGGGCGCCGCGCTCGGCTGAGAGGCGGCCCGTTCTCAGCTGAGAATCAGCCGGCTCTCAGCCGAGCGTCAGCCCGGCCGGCACCAGCTCCGCCTCCGTGGCCGAGCCCTCCGCGAGGACGGTGCCGTCCGGCGCCCACACCGCGCTGAGGCCGCAGGCGTCGTACGGGCCCGACGGGCCGCAGTGGTTCGCCAGCAGGACGTGGAGGCCGGCGGCCTTCGCCAGCGCGGGGAAGATCTCCATCCGCTCCTGTGCGCCGCCGCCCTGCCCGTACAGCGAGCTGGCGAGCAGCACGCCGCACCCGTCGGCGGCGGCGCGGGCCGCGCACTCGGGGAAGTGGGCGTCGTAGCAGATGACGTGCGCGAAGCGGACGCCGTGGAGGGTGAACCGGCCCTCGCCCGTGCCCGCCGCGAAGCCCGCGGCCCGCTCCGTGTCCGTCACGTGCACCTTGTTGTAGCGGGTGAGGAGGGCGCCGTCCGGGCCGTAGACGTAGCTGGTGATCGTCGTGCCCGCGGCGTTCCGGCCCGCGCAGTTGACCACGGCCGCGACGCCCGCCGTGCGGCACGCGTCCCGCACGGGGGCGAGCCGCGGGTCGCCGGGCTCCATGACCAGCCGGTCGCCCCCGCCGATGATCGCGTCCAGTTCGTAGCCGGTGGCGGCGAGTTCGGCGAAGACGACGAGCCCGGCGCCGCGCTCCCCCGCCTCGGTCACGAACGCGGCCATCCGGGCCGCGTTCGCTTCGATGTCGCACGGGCGGGCGGTGAACTGAGCTGCGGCGATGATCATCCGTCCATCATGGCGTCCGGCCGGCCGCGACGGCCACCCCTGTGATCGACCGCACCTGCGCGACGATCGCGAGCCGGTTGCGGACGAACCCGGGGTCGGTGACCGTGCCGGTCGCCGGATCCTCGTTGCCCCGGCCGAACTGCAGCACCGGGGTGTGCAGGTGCCCGCCCGGTACGCCCAGGCGCACCGCGTCGCGCAGCAGCGTCGCCCGGTAGGCGATCTCGTTGGAGAGGTAGTCGCCTCCGCCGCCCGCGCGGGCGGTCGAGCCGGGGGTCGGCCCGTCCGGTCGGTCGACGGGCTCCGTGGCGCCCGCCGGGATCTCCGTGACCTCGGTGTTGTCGTGCACGGCGAACGGCCCGGTGGCGGCCGCGGTGATCGCCGCGTACGGGAGGCTGGTGGACGTCCACTGCGGCTGCGGGTGCACGGTCGGGACGCCGGGCGGCACCGGCACGGTCTCCGTGCGGGAGACGTTCGCGTTGTCCGGGTAGCCGCCGCGCCAGGCGCCGTTGGTGCGCTCGACGTCGAAGCGGCCGGGGCGGCCCTGGCTGATCGTGGTGAAGACGTCCACCCGGCGCGGGCCCGGCCGGAAGTGCGGCAGCAGGGTCCGTTCCACCGTGCCGTCGGCGAAGTCCGCCCAGCGGACGGGGAAGACGGCGGCCTCGATGCGCGCCGGGCCGGCCGGGGTGTCGATCGTCGTGCCGTCCAGGGCGAGCGCGGCCGCGCCGGAGGGGTTGGAGCGGCGGGGGTCGGCGTCGAGCTGGAACGGGTCGAAGCCGGTGATGAGGACGCGCCTGACCTGCTCGCCGGCGGGGAGGTCGATGGAGTCCTGGCCGCGCGAGGAGCGCTCGATGCGGCCGGTGAGCTCGGCGCGCTGCGGCCCGGACAGCCGGAAGGCAGGCTTCCATTCCTGCAGGGCGCGGGTCATGCCGAGCCGCGCCCAGTACAGCGGGCGGTCGTCGTCCCGGCTCAGGTCGCCGGCGCGCTCCGGGCCCGGCCCGCGGCCCTGCACCCGGTCAACGGCCCGCCGCCACAGCCGCTGCCCCTCGGCCGTCGCGAGCCGCTGCGCCTGCGGCAGGGTGCGCGTACGGGCCAGGGCGGCGGCGAAGTCCGGGGCCGTGTCCGCGAACCCGCCGCGGCGCAGGATCTCCTGCGGCACGGGGCCGGACAGGCGCTGCTCCTCGGCGGTGAGGGCCTGCCGCGCGGCGGGGGCGGTGGCGGGCGCCGGGGCGGCGGTGGCGGGCGGGGCGGCCGCGGAGGCGGCGAGAAGGGCGGCGCCGAGCGCCGCACCGAGGGGTATTCCGCCAAGTCTCATGGGATTCATGAGCCGGAACGTATCCACTGAGCCCGGTCGTACGGTAGTGGGGTGTCAACTCCCTTCTAGGACAGTGGATTTCAAGCCACAATGAGGCATGAACACCGTGCAGCACATTGCGGTCCCCCTGTTCGATCTCTCCGGTCAAGGCGCGCGGCAGTTCGCCGAGTTGGGCATCGCGCTGCTGCTCTCCTCGCTCATCGGCCTGGAGCGCGAGTTACAGCAGAAGAGCGCCGGGCTGCGTACCCACACCCTCGTCGGGGTGGGCAGCGCGCTGTTCATGGAGGTCTCGATCCACGGCTTCGACGCCGTGTCCGGCATCGTCGGCGTCCGCCAGGACCCCTCGCGCGTGGCCGCCCAGATCGTCTCCGGCATCGGCTTCATAGGCGGCGGCCTGATCTTCGTGCGCCGCGACGCGGTGCGCGGCCTGACGACGGCGGCCACGATATGGCTGACCTGCGCGCTGGGCATGGCCTGCGGCGGGAGCCTGCCGCTGCTCGGCGTCGCGGCGACCCTGGTGCACTTCCTGGTGGTGCGCGGCTTCCCCGTCATCACCCGGCGCATGGCCCTCATACCCGGCGACCGGGTCGAGCTGCACCTGTCGTACCGCACCCGCAGAGGGCTGCTCGCGCGAATACTGGAGCTGTGCACGAAGCGCGGCTTCCGGGTCACGGACGTGCACATCGAGCCGGAGCAGCCGGCGGACGGCCGGGAGCGGGGCAGGGCCAAGGAGGCCGGGGTGGTGCTGAGCCTGGAGGGCAAGGGCCCGGCGTACCCGCTCGTGGAGGAGCTGACGTACTGGGACGGGATCATCGGGGTCGGACTGCGGGCGCACCAGGACGCCGCGGACTAGCCCCCGGCCCCCGGGTGCCGCGGCCGTCCACGGGGCCGGCGCGACCCCGGCGACCCGGGCGACCTGTGCCGACGGGCGGTTGTCAGTGGCGGGTGTCACGCTGGCTTCGCAAAGGACCCGCGAAGGGAGATCACTTCCATGATCACCACCGACTTTGTCCCCGGCTCCCCCTCCTGGCTCGACCTCGGCGCCCCCGACGTCCCGGCCGCGGCCGCCTTCTACGGATCGGTGTTCGGCTGGGAGTTCCAGTCCCACGGCGAGGAGGCGGGTGACTACGGCGTCTTCCGGCTGGACGGCAAGTCCGTCGCCGGCATCGGCCCGCTCACCGAGGAGGGCGCCCGCTCCGCCTGGATGATCTATTTCGGGACGGCCGACGCGGACGCCGCGGCCCGGGCCGTCGAGCGGGCGGGCGGCACGGTGCGGGTGCCGCCGATGGGCCCCGGCGAGGGCGAGGGCGAGGGCCGGATGGCCCAGTTCACCGACCCCCAGGGCGGCCAGTTCGCCGTCTTCCAGCCCGGCACCTACCCCGGCCTGGAGGCGGCCGACACCCCCGGCACCCTGTCCTGGACCGAGCTGTACACCACCGACGCGGCGGCGGCGCAGGAGTTCTACGGCGCGGTCTTCGGCTGGACCGCGGAGGACATGCCGCTCCCGGGCGGCGGAGGGACGTACGTCCTGCTCACCCCGGAGGGGCGGGACAAGGAGCTGATGCACGGCGGCCTGATGCAGCTCCCCTCCGAGCACCTCGCCCTGAACGGCGGCCGCCCCTACTGGCACCCGGTCTTCGCCACCGGCGACTGCGACGCGACGGTCGCGAAGGTCGTCGAGGGCGGCGGCACGGTGCAGATGGGCCCGGAGGACGCGGAGGGCGTCGGCCGGCTGGCCATCTGCCTGGACCCGGCGGGAGCCGACTTCGTGGTACTCAAGCCGGAACCCGAGGGCTCGGGCGGCTGAGGGCCGGGGCTGCCGAGGGCTCGGACGGCCGTGGGCCGGACCGCCGGGGAAAGGGCTCGCGCCGCCGCACTGGCCCGGGCATGATCGCCGGATGACGTGGACAGCACCCGCCATCACCCGGCCGGCCGGATCCCTCGCGGCCGGCGAACGCACGCTGCTCACCGGCCTGCTCGCCTGGCACCGCAGCACCCTGCTGCACAAGTGCGCCGGGCTGACCGGCGAGCAGCTGGCCGAGCGGACCGTGCCGCCGTCGGACCTGTCGCTGCTGGGGCTGATCCGCCACATGGCGAAGGTCGAGCGCATCTGGTTCCGCGAGCGGTTCGCCGGTCAGGACCTGCCGCGGCTCTACAGCACGGAGGACAACAAGAACGCCGACTTCGATGAGGCGGATCCGGCCCGCGCCGCCGCGTACTACGCGTGCCTGCTGGAGGAGCAGCGCCTGGCCGACGAGGTGCTCGCCGGGGCGTCCCTGGACGACACGTTCACCATCGACGGCGAGCCGTATTCGCTCCGCTTCGTCCACCTCCACCTCATCGGCGAGTACGCCCGCCACAACGGGCATGCGGACCTGCTGCGGGAGCGGGTGGACGGCGTCACCGGCGGCTGAGCGCGGAGGCGGACCGGCCCGGCCGCCACCGCGACGGCCCGGCCGCCGCCGCGCCGGCTCGTGCGTCGGTGCGGGCTCGTGCGTAGGTACCGGCTCGTGCATCGGTGCTGGCTCGTGCGTCAGTGCCGGACCAGCCGGTCCGCCGACCACGCCGCGAAGGCGAGCAGGCCCGCCGTCAGCACCGCTGCCACGGCGGTCACATCGGCCACGGCCCCCGCGTCGAGCTGCCCCCGCCCCAGCACCTTGTGCAGGGCGATCCCCAGGCCGCCCACCGTCACCAGCGGCCCCGCCGCGTACCAGCCGAGGAAGAGGATCACGCCGGGGTCGCCCATCGGCGTGCTGACGCCGGTGGCCATCAGGTGCGTACGGGCCGGGCCCCGGCACGCCGCGAAGACCGCCGCCGCCGCGAACGGCACCGCGCACACCGGCATCAGCAGCAGCGCCCAGGGCGCCCCCGCCACCGCGAAGGGCACCGCCGCGAGCAGCGCCGTCAGGGCGCCCAGCACCGTCGGCACCACCGCGTGCTGGAGCATCAGCGTGCGGAAGCGGAACGGGGACCAGGCCGCGCGCCGCACGTCGTCCGTCTCCAGCCGGGCCGGCTCGGCGAGCGCACCCACGCCGACGTAGCCGAGCAGCAGCGCGGCGACAAGGCCGATCACGCGTTCCGGTCCGCCGAACTGCAGCCCCAGGGCGGCCGTCGCCGTGGCGCACACCGTCCACAGCAGGGCCTTCGCCGGGCGTGCGGGCGCCCTCAGCAGGGACAGCAGGTCCCGCCACACCACCACGAGGTACTTGCTGCGCGGGCGCGGCAGCCGCACCCGGCGGGTGCTGCCGGTGCCCGTGGCGTCCATCAGGGCCAGCTTGGCGGCCCGCAGCTCCACCGAGTACATCACCGAGGAGACCGTCTGGGCGGTCGCCGCACGCCGCCGCAGCTGGGTCGTGGGCACGCGCGCGGCGTCCCGGTGCCCCTGCACCAGGCCCGCGGCCGCCAGCAGCACCAGCAGCGCCACCGCGGCGGGCCAGGCGGGCGCGTGGCCGCCGGCCACGGAGACGACGGGCTGTGCGGCCCAGCCCCACGGCCCGGACCACAGCTCCACCTGCTCCAGCACCGCACTCCGGTGCCCGTACGCCGCACCCGCGACCTGTCCCGCGAGCAGCATCAGCACGAGGACGGCCAGGGGCGTGAAGCGGCGTACGAGACGCGCGAGCCCGGCCCGGTGCTCCACCGCCATGCCGACCGCGACGGCCAGCAGCGGCAGGCACACCGCGGCCGGCAGGAGCGCGAGCAGCGCGGTACCGAGCGGGGCCAGGTCCACGACGCGCAGGACGACGGCCGCGGCGACCGCCACCACCAGCGCCGGGACGACCGAGACCCCGGCCGACAGCCAGAACCACGGGCGCAGGACGGCCGCGCGGCGCACGGGCTGGGCGAGCAGCCAGCCGACCGAGGGGGCGGGGACGACGACGGGGCCGCGCCACAGGGCGTCGCGCGCCGCGAGCAGGGCCAGGACGGCGGTCAGGAGGGCGAACAGGGCGGGCAGCGTGTCCTGGACGCGCTCGCCGAGGCCGCCGTGGTCCGCGCCCAGCCGGGCCCGCTGCAGGAAGTGGACGGCGTAGGCGCTGCCGTAGCCCGCGACGATGAGGACGACCGAGTAGAGGAAGACGGCGAGGTCGCGGCCCTTCTGCCGGCGGTGGGCCTTGCGCTTCTCGCGCAGCCAGGCCAGCGTCTCGGCGGTGCGGTCGTCCTCCTCCTCGGTCCAGGTGGGTTCGTCGGCGTCGGCGTCGGCGTCGGCGTCGGCGTCAACGCCGGTGTCGGTGTCGATGTCGGCGTCAGTGTCGGTGCGGGCCTCGCCGCCCTCGTCGGTGGCCGGGGCCCCGCCCGGCGCCTCGCCGCTCATCCGCGCAGCCCCAGCCCGGCCAGGACCTCCGCCGGTGCGCCCTCGGCGATCACCCGGCCGTCCTCCAGGGCGATCATCCGGTCCGCGACGGACTCCGCCAGGTCGGCCTGGTGGGTCGCCAGCAGGACGGCCACGCCGTCGCGCTTCTCGCCGTTCAGCAGCTCCGCGAGGCGGACCCGGGCGTCCGGGTCGAGCCGCTGCTCGGGCTCGTCCAGGATGAGCAGGTCGCGGGGGCGGACGAGCGCCGCGGCCAGCAGCAGCGACTGGAGCTGGCCGGAGGAGAGCGAGCCGGGCAGCGCCCGCGCGTGGTCGGTCAGCCGGCGGTCGGCGAGCACGTGGTCGATCCAGGCGCCGGCGTCCTCCACGGCGTGGGCGACGGTGACGAGTTCGAGGTGCTCGCGCACGGTCAGATCGGGGTAGGTGGCCACGGTGTCGCCCACGACCGCGACCCTGGCCCGTACCTCCGGGTCGTCCTCGGAGACCTTGCGGCCCGCGAAGTGCGCGGTGCCGGCGGTGGGCTCGTCCCGGCCGGCGGCTATCCGCAGCAGCGTGGACTTGCCCGATCCGTTGTGGCCGAAGAGGGCGGTGCAGGTCCCCGGCTCCAGGTCGAGGTCGAGCGGGTGCAGGGCCTCCCTCTCCCCGTAGGTGCGGCTGACTCCGCGCAGCCGCAGGAGCGGGGCGGGGCCGCCGCCCTGCGGGGCCTTCGAGCCGGACATCAGAGCCTCCGTACGCCAGTGATCACTCACCCCGACCTTAGTGAGCGGGCGGCGTCCGCGGAGCCCTACCCCGGCCCGCTGCCGGGTGCGCGACGATGGCCCCCATGTACCCAGCCTCCGACTTTCCGTCCGAGCCGGGCCGGCGGTCCGGCACTCCCGGCGCCTTCGGCCGGTCCGGCAGCACCGGCCGCCCCACCGGTCCCGCCCGTCCCCGCACTCCCGGTACTACCGGCGCCTGGGAGGCCTTCGGCCCCCTCGGCTTCCAGCTCGTCCTCCTGCGGCGGATGGCCGACCACCAGCCCGGCCTGGTCGAGGACGCCCTGCGCGAACTCGGCGTCGACCGGAGCAGGATGCGGAAGACGAACCGCCGCTGGCAGGCAGCGCTGCGGGCCCCCGGGCAGCGCGGGGCGCGTCCGCACTACCGCTCGGTGCTCGGCCCGCCCGAGGCCACCGGCGAGCGGCACGTGGGCGACCTGACGTTCGAGACGGCGACGTGGCGGGTGCCGCTCTGGCCGGACCTGCGGTTCGAGGTGCTGGCGGCGCCCGGCGGGGCCGTCTGGAACGAGTGGCTGGTCCGCGCCCCGGGCGCGCCCGGCCCTCGGCTGCGGACCGTGGAGGACCTGAAGCCCTGGTCGTGCACCGTGGACGAGGTGGCGCGCGCCTTCGCCCCCGCCCGGCCGCTGGAGGGCACGGCCCCCACCCGCTGGCAGCTCGCCTTCACGGCGCCGGACGCCTCCGGGGAGCGGGCCGAGTACACGGCCGAGTTCACGTGGGGGCTGCTGCAGCGGTTCGTCTGAGGTGCCCTGGGGCCACCACCGGGCGGGGGTGCGCCTCCTCCTTCCGGGGGAGGCAGAACTGGCCGTTCACCCGAAGCCGGGACGCCGAGGCCGTCCCTAGCGTGGGCAGCGTTCCCTCCCCCCACGCCCGGATGGATGCCCGATGCCCCGTACACCCCGTGCACCTCGTACGCCGTGTGCACCCCGTACGCGCCGTGCGCGCCTTCCCTCACTCGCCCTCGCGGCCCTGCTGCTGCCCGCCGCGCTCGCCGCGGCCCTGCTCACCGGCTGCTCGTCGGGCACGGAGGGCAGCACGGCCGCCAGCGGCACCCCGGCCTCGGCCGAGGAGCCCGCCCGCGTCTCGATACCGTCCATCGGCGTGGACAGCGCCCTGCTGCGCCTCGGCAAGAACGGCGACGGCACCGTGCAGGTGCCGCCGCCGGAGAAGGGCATGACCGCCGGCTGGTACACCGGCGGCGCGACGCCCGGCGAGCCCGGCGCCGCCGTCCTCATCGGCCACAACGACACCCGCGACGGCAAGGCCGTCTTCCACGACCTGGGGAAGGTGGACAAGGGGACCGTCGTCGACGTGCGGCGGGGCGACGGTAAGGTGCTGCACTTCTCCGTCACGGGGAAGGAGACCGTCGACAAGTCCGTCTTCCCGACGCAGAAGGTCTACGGGGAGACGCGGGAGCGGGCGCTGCGCCTGGTCACCTGCGCGGGGACCCTCGACGCGGACGGGCACCCGGTACAGAACCTGATCGTCTACGCGGCCCTGACGTCGTAGGCGTTACGCATCAGGGCCGCGGAGCGCGAAGGGGCAGGGGTCAGACCAGCTCGGCCGTCAGCGTGATCGTCGTGCCCGTGAGGGCCTGGCTGACGGGGCAGTTCTTCTTGGCGCCCTCGGCGGCCTCCTGGAAGCCCGCCTCGTCCAGGCCCGGCACCTCGCCGCGGACGGTGAGGTGGATGCCGGTGATGCCCTCGCCCGGCTGGAACGTGACGTCGGCCTTGGTCTCCAGGCGGGTGGGCGGGGTGCCCGCGCCCGTCAGGCCGTGCGAGAGGGCCATGGAGAAGCAGCTGGAGTGCGCGGCCGCGATCAGCTCCTCGGGGCTGGTCTTGCCGTTGGCCTGCTCGGCGCGCGACGGCCACGACACCGGCTGGGAGCCGATGCCGGACGAGTCGAAGGTGACGGTGCCGCTGCCCTTGAGCAGCTCACCTTCCCAGACGGTGTGCGCGGTGCGGGTGGTGGCCACGAATACATCCCTCCACAGAAGTCGGTCGTACGAAGGCGGTCGTACGGGGACCGGGGCGTCACGACCGGGGCGTCACCGGCCCTTCCGGTCCGCCCCGATCATCGGTCCACGGCGGCCGTGGCCCCGGTTCCGACACGCTCCGCCGATCCTGCAACGGATCACGCAGCCGCCTGGTTCCAGGCCACGAGCGCGGGGCGGCCGTGCTCGGTGCCGATCCGGCTGAGGGTGGCGGTGTCGAGGCGGAAGAGCGCGCCCGCGGCCGGGGGCAGGCCGAGCCTACGGGCGGTCAGCACGCGCAGGAAGTGGCCGTGCGCCACCAGCACCACGTCGCCCCCGTCCCCGCGGTCCCCGTCCAGCCAGGGCGCGATGCGCGCGAGGACGCGGTCGGCGCGGGCGCCGACCTCCGCGGGCGTCTCCCCCGGGTGTTCCGGCGGCCCGGGGACGACCCCGTCGTCCCACAGGTACCAGCCGGGGCGGGTGCGGTGGATCTCCGCGGTCGTCACGCCCTCGTAGCCGCCGTAGTCCCACTCGTGGAGGTCGGGGTCGACCTCGGCGCCGTCCAGCCCGGCGAGCTCGGCCGTGCGCAGGGCCCGCTTCATGGGGCTCACCAGCACCTTCGCGGCCGTACGGCCCGCGAGCAGCGGCCGCAGGGCCTCCGCCTGCCGCTCGCCGCGCCCGGTCAGGGCCACGTCCGTGAAGCCGGTGTGCCGGCCGTCGCGGCTCCACTCGGTCTCGCCGTGGCGGACCAGCAGCAGCTCACTCACCGGCGGACTGTCCCTCGCCCTGCGCCGCCCGCCCGGCCTTGGCCTGCTCCTCGGCGACGGAGGCGCGCACCTCGTCCATGTCGAGCGCGCGGGCCTGGCGGATGACGTCCTCCAGGGCGGCCTCCGGGAGGGCGCCCGGCTGGGCGTAGACGGCGATGTTGTCCCGCACGATCATCAGCGTGGGGATCGACCGGATCTCGAACGCGGCCGCGAGCTCGGGCTGGGCCTCGGTGTCGACCTTGGCGAAGACCAGGTCGCCGTGGCGCTCCGCCGCGCCCTCGTACACCGGCGCGAACTGCCGGCAGGGGCCGCACCACGACGCCCAGAAGTCGATGAGGACGAATCCGCTGCCGGAGACGATCTCGTCGAAGTTGTCCTTGGTGAGCTCCACCGTGCTGCTGCTCATGCGTCGCTACCTGCTTCCGCTGTGGCGTCGGGTGACCGTCGGACCGGCCCAGCAGCGCCAACAGGATGAAGCCGGGCCGTATTCCGCCGCATACCCGTGCCCGGGCGGGGCAGACGGACTGCGTGGCCGAAGACGTGCGCCGCCCGGCCCCCGACAGCACGAAGCCCCGCCGGGTCGTTCCTGTCCGGAACCGGGCGGGGCATCGAAAACGCTGGTCGCATCGTTTCTGCACCAACGTCACGCGTGTGGGGCGGGTGGGACTCGAACCCACGGCCGACGGATTATGAGTCCGCTGCTCTAACCGGCTGAGCTACCGCCCCGTTCACGGCGCGTCGCGCACATCTGTGCGCGCCGTCTGCCGCAGCATAGCCGCTCATACGATCTGCTGCCCCTGAGGGGGCGTATTGCGTGACCTACCTGACCATGAGGACTTCGATCACGGCGGGGCGGTTCCCTCCGGAAGCGTCCGGATACGAAAAAGGACCCCCGAAGGGGTCCTCGATCGCTTGCTCCTCCGACTGGACTCGAACCAGTAACCTGCCGGTTAACAGCCGGCTGCTCTGCCAATTGAGCTACAGGGGACTGCTGCGTTTGCCACGAATGCGGTGCTGCCCGGGCTTCCGGGCGGCGTGCGCTCGCTGCGAGACATACATTAGCGCAAGCAGGGGGGTGCTCCGCCAATCGGTTCCCCGGGAGTGACCTTCGCACCCGGCGGGTAGGCGGCGACCACAGCGTCCGAGGGAAGGGTGGAGCGGGATGCGCTACCGGCTGACGTTCATGATCGGGGCAGCCGTCGGGTACGTACTGGGCGCACGGGCCGGCCGCGAGCGGTACGAGCAGCTGCGCAAGGGCGCCCGGCAGATCGCCCAGAACCCCGCGGTCCGCAATACGGTCGAGTCCGCCGCCCAGAACGGCAGGGCCATGAGCTCCCGGGCCTTCGCGAAGGTGGGCGACCGGCTGCCGGATTCGGTGGGCGAGCGGGTGCGGTCGCTGCGCGAGCGGGGACAGGGCTCCGAGGACGACTGGGGCACCAGTAACACCTGACCCGGTCGTGAGCCCCTGACCCGGCCGCCGTCCGGCCGGGTCAACACCCGACCGGCGCACGGAGCATGCCCCGGTGTTTGGCATCATCTCGGCATGGGCATAGTCGCGGGCTTGGACAGTTCCACCGAGAGCACACGGATCGTCGTCTGCGATACGGACACGGGGGCCGTGCTCCGCCAGGGGTACGCCCCCCATCCGCCGACCGACGGCGACCCCCAGGCATGGCTGATCTCCCTCGGCGAAGCCGCCGCCGGAGGCCTCCTGGAGGGCGTGCAGGCCATCGGGGTCTCCGCGCAGCAGAACGGACTGCTCGCGCTGGACGCCGGCGGCGTCCTCGTCCGGCCCGCGATGCTCGGCAACGACAAGCGCATGCAGCCCTCCGCGGCCGACCTGACCGACGCGCTCGGCGGCCGCGCCGCCTGGGCGCAGGCCGTCGGCTCGGTGCCGCAGCCCGGCCAGATGGTCGCCAAGCTGCGCTGGCTCGCCCGCAACGAACCCGAGTCCGCCCAGCGCATCGCCGCCCTGCTCCAGCCGCACGACTGGCTCGTGTGGCAGCTCCTCGGCCGCCCGCTGCGGCGCACCACCGACCGCGGCGACGCCTCCGGCACCGGCCTGTGGTCCGCCGCGACCGCCTCCTGGCGGCCGGACCTGGTCGAGCTGGCCCTGGGCCGCCCGGCCGTGCTCCCGGACGTGCTCGCGCCCGCCGAGCCCGCCGGGCACACCCCCGAGGGCCTGCTGATCTCCGCCGGCACCGGCGAGACGATGGCGGCCGCCTTCGGACTGGGCGTGGGACCGGGCGACGCCGTGGTCTCCCTGGGCGCCTCGGGCTCGGTCTTCGCCGTGCACCACGAGGCGCTGGTGGACCCCTCCGGGACGATCACCTCCTACGCCGACGCGACCGGCATGCACCTGCCCGTGGTGCACACCCTCAACGCCGTGCGGGTGCTGCGCGGCACGGCGGAGCTGCTGGGCACGGACCTGGCCGGCCTGTCGGAGCTGGCGCTGCAGTCGAGCCCGGGCTCGTACGGCCTGGTGATGCTGCCGTACCTGGAGGGCGAGCGGACCCCGCACCTGCCGCACACCGCGGGCACGCTGGCGGGGCTGCGCCGCGAGAGCATGAAGCCGGAGCACCTGGCGCGGGCCGCGTTCGAGGGCATGCTGTGCGGGCTCACGGACGCGCTGGACGTGCTGCGGGGGCGCGGGGTGCAGGTGCGCCGGGTGTTCCTGCTGGGGGCCGCGGCGGAGCTGCCCGCCGTGCAGGCCGCCGCTCCCGCGCTGTTCGGCACGCAGGTCGTCGTGCCCCAGCCGGCGGACTACGCGGCGCTGGGCGCGGCCCGGCAGGCCGCCTGGGCGCTGGGCGTCCAGCAGGGCGCGCTGGCCCCCCACGAGCCGCCCCTGTGGCCCGCGGCGGCCAGCCAGGTGTTCGAGCCGGGCGAGGACCTGCCGGTGGGTCAGGCGGTGCGCCAGCAGTACGCCGCCGTGCGCGAGCAGACCCACCCGGGGGCCTTCGACGCCGCCGGCTAGCCGGCGCTCCCCCGGTCAGTCGAGGTAGCCGCGCAGCTGGTCGGCGAAGGCGTGGTCGCGCAGCTTGTTGAGGGTCTTGGACTCGATCTGGCGGATGCGCTCGCGGGTCACTCCGAAGATGCGGCCGATCTCCTCCAGCGTGCGGGGACGGCCGTCGACCAGCCCGTAGCGCAGCTGCACCACCTTGCGCTCGCGCTCCCCGAGCGTCGACAGGACCGCCTCCAGGTGCTCGCGCAGCAGCAGGAAGGCCGCCGACTCGACGGGGGACGCCGCGTCGCCGTCCTCGATCAGGTCGCCGAGGGCGACGTCGTCCTCCTCGCCGACGGGCGCGTGCAGGGAGACGGGCTCCTGCGCCAGCCGCAGGACCTCGCTGACCCGCTCCTGGGTCAGGTCGAGCTGGGCGGCCACCTCGTCGGCCGTGGGCTCGTAGCCGCGCTCCTGCAGCATGCGGCGCTGGACGCGGACGACGCGGTTGATGAGCTCCACGACGTGCACCGGGACGCGGATCGTGCGGGCCTGGTCGGCGAGGGCCCGCGACATGGCCTGGCGGATCCACCACGTCGCGTACGTGGAGAACTTGTAGCCGCGGGCGTAGTCGAACTTCTCGACCGCCCTGATCAGGCCCAGGTTGCCCTCCTGGACCAGGTCGAGCATGGTCAGGCCGCGGCCGATGTAGCGCTTGGCGACCGAGACGACGAGGCGCAGGTTCGCCTCGATCAACCGCCGTTTGGCCATCCGGCCGAGGACGACGAGGCGGTCGAGGTCCAGGGCGAGCTGGGAGTCCAGGTCCGGGGCGCCGGCGAGCTTCTCCTCCGCGAACAGCCCCGCCTCCACACAGCGGGCGAGCTCCACCTCCTCGGCGGCGGACAGCAGCGGGATGCGACCGATCTCGCGCAGGTACTGCCGGAAGAGGTCGGAGGACGGGCTGCCGCCGGAGTCGGTACGGGCGGAGTCCGACTGCTCGGCGCGCGCGGCCCGGGGGGACGCGGTCCCGGTCTCCTCGGCGTCGGTCTCGGTCTCGGTCTCCTCGGCCTCGTGCGGGGCGCCGGCCGGCGTGGTGCTCCCCGCCGGATCCGGCAGGGGCGGCTCGTCGGAGAGGCTCTCGGCCTGGGGCGCGGCGGGCTGCCGGGGGACGCCCTGGGCCGGGGCGGCCGCGGGCCGTGAGGGGAGCCTGGTCGGTGTCCGGGTCTGCACGGGGGCGACCTCCAAGGTGATCGCTGCCGGTTTCGGGGCGGCATGCGCCGGAGGGGCGGCAGCGGCCTGGCCGCCGGCCGTCCCGGGGATCAGGAGCGGCTTCGCGAAGGGTTCCGAGTTCCGGGTCCGAGCGGCCGGGCCTGCCGCGTCCGAGGACTCAGGCACCGCCCACCAGTGTGGGGTACGACGCGGGCCCGCCACGAGGGGCGTGCGGGCACTTTCTGAGTCCGTTCCGTGACCGGGGGTTACGGAACGGTGCCGGCACCCCCGGTCCCGGGCTCGGCACCGGCCCGGCACCGCCGGGTCATACGGGCGAAGGCCCGGGCCCTTCCATCCCGCCGCGGCGGCGAGCAACCCCCACGACGTGACCGGCGGTGCCGGACAAGGCTTCCGGAGGGCTCGGCACCGCCGGTCAGGCTCGTGGTGGCCGATCACCACAGCGGCGGATTCGAGGGGCCCGGCCCCTCGACAAGAAACGGCGCCCGCCGAGCCCCTTCAGGGCCGGATCACCGGCACCCTTGAAGCCGCCGCCGCGGAGACCGGCGGTGCCGGACGACGCTTTCGGGCGGCGCCGTAGGCGGGGCAGGCGAAGGGGCCGGCCCCCTTCGCGGGGGCGGGCCCTAGAGGGCCGACGCCCCGCGGTCCTTCAGGGAGCGGGCGTACTGCTCCAGCACCCACAGTTCGTTCTGCACGGCGGCGAGGTGCTCCGGATCCGGCCGGCTGCCCAGCCGGATGAGGCTGCCCTGGACCTCCTGGATGCGGCGTTCGACGGCGCGCAGCCGGACCTGGACGAGCTGTATTCCCGCGTAGACCTCGTCGACGTTCTTGTGCCGGATCGCCTCGACCGCCAGCTCGGTGATCATCGCCCGGACGGTGTCGTCGGGGGCGGCGTCCCGGACGCGGGTGAGGTAGTCGGCCGGGGCGCCGGTGACGCCGCCGGCCTCCTCGATCGCGCGGCGCACGGCCACGTAGGGCGCGGCGGTGAACTCGTCCTCGCCGTAGGCGTCGAAGGCGGGGGCGACGAGCTCGGGCCGCTGCAGGGCGAGCTTGAGCAGTTCGCGCTCGGTGAGCGCGACGGGGCTGCGCAGGTTGAGCGCGGGGCCGCGGACGGCCTGCGCCCCGCCGGTCCGGTGGTGGTCGGGCCCCGCCGCGGGCCCGGCGCCGGACCCGGGGGCCGGCACGCCGGCCCGGACGGCGGAGCGCTGCTGGTGACCGCCGCGCTCCCCGCGCTCGCGCGCCCAGCGGCCGCCCGCCGATCTGCCGCAGGGGGAACCGGCGCACCTCGCCGACGAGGCGACGGGCTCCGGGGCGCCCGCCCGGGCGGGCGCCCCGGAGCCCGGGATGCGGCACTCGCCATGCGGGAGCGGTCCCAGGTCCGGCAGGACATCATCACGGGCGGCACGACCGGTCGGGAGGCCCAGGACCGGCTCGACGCCTGGCACGCGTACGAGACCGCCCGCAGCGGCCTGGGCGAGCTGAGCGAGCGCGCCGAACGGGTTGTCGACGTGCCCCACGGGCCCCACGGGCTGCGGGGCGGGGGCGGCGACCGGCTCCGGCGTGTGACCGGGGCCGGGGCCGGGCACGGCCTCGTCGAGGGCGCCGGGCAGGGCCTCGTCCGGCACCGGCTCGTCCAGCCCGCTCGCGGGCGCGCCGGAGCCCGTCGCCTCGTCGGCGAGGTGCGCCGGTTCCCCCTGCGGCAGATCGGCGGGCGGCCGCTGGGCGCGCGAGCGCGGGGAGCGCGGCGGTCACCAGCAGCGCTCCGCCGTCCGGGCCGGCGTGCCGGCCCCCGGGTCCGGCGCCGGGCCCGCGGCGGGGCCCGACCACCACCGGACCGGCGGGGGGGGGGCCGGCCCCCCGCCGGTCCGGTGGTGGTCGGGCCCCGCCGCGGGCCCGGCGCCGGACCCGGGGGCCGGCACGCCGGCCCGGACGGCGGAGCGCTGCTGGTGACCGCCGCGCTCCCCGCGCTCGCGCGCCCAGCGGGCCAGCTGTCCCACGCGCATGACGACGAACTGGGTGTCGAGGATGCCCAGCAGGCCGGCGAGCCGCACGGCGTACTGGTGCCGGATGGAGCCGTCCTTGATGTTGGCCACGATGGGCGCGGCCTCCTCCAGGGCGGCGGCCTGGCCCTCGGGCTCCTCGACGGCGTGCCGGGCGACCACGGAACGGATCGCGAACTCGAAGAGGGGGGTGCTCTCCTCGACCAGTCGCCGTACGGCGTCGTCGCCGTCGGCGAGGCGGAGCTCGCAGGGGTCCATCCCGCCGGGACTGACAGCGATCTTGGTGCTCGCGGCGAACTTCTGGTCGTCCTCGAAGGCCCGCAGCGCCGCGCGCTGCCCGGCGGCGTCACCGTCGAAGGTGAAGATCACCTTCGCGCCGGAGTTGTCCATCAGCAGCCGGCGCAGGATCTTGATGTGGTCGCCGGCGAAGGCGGTGCCGCAGGTGGCGATGGCGGTGGTGACGCCGGCCAGGTGGCAGGCCATGACGTCGGTGTAGCCCTCGACGACGACGGCCCGGCTGGTCTTGGCGATGTCCTTCTTGGCGAGGTCGATGCCGTAGAGGACGTGCGACTTGCGGTAGAGCGGCGTCTCGGGGGTGTTGAGGTACTTGGGGCCGTTGTCGTCGTCGCGGAGCTTGCGCGCGCCGAAGCCGACGACTTCGCCGGTGATGTCGCGGATGGGCCACATCAGGCGGCCGCGGAAGCGGTCGATGGGCCGGCCGCCGCGGCTCTCCTGGGCGAGGCCGGAGAGGATCAGTTCCTTGTCGCTGAAGCCCTTGCCGCGCAGGAAGCGGGTGAGGTGGTCCCAGCCGGCGGGGCTGTAGCCGACGCCGAAGTGCTCGGCGGCCTCCTGGCCGAAGCCGCGGCTCGCGAGGAACTGCCGGCCGATCTCGGCCTCGGCGCTGCCGAGCTGCTCGGCGTAGAACTTGGCGGCGTGCTTGTGGGCCTCGACGAGGCGGATGCGCTCGCCCTGCTGGCGGCCCGGGGTGTAGCCGCCCTCCTCGTAGCGCAGGGTGATGCCGGCCTGGCCGGCCAGCCGCTCGATCGTCTCGGCGAAGGAGAGGTGGTCGATCTTCATGACGAAGTCGACCGTGTCCCCGCCCTCCTGGCAGCCGAAGCAGTAGAAGAGGCCCTTGGCCGGGCTGACCTGGAAGGACGGGGACTTCTCGTCGTGGAAGGGGCAGAGGCCCTTGAGGTTGCCGCCGCCCGCGTTGCGCAACTGGAGGTACTCGGACACGACGGCGTCGATCGGGACCGCGTCCCGTACCGCCTTCACGTCGTCGTCGTTGATCCGTCCTGCCACGCGTGAATTCTACGGGCGGGGGCCGCCGGCCCGGGACCGTCAGGACTGCGCGGGGCTGGGCAGCAGGGCGTCGAGGGGCACGGCGGGGTCGGCGAGGGCGTCGGGGTCCAGCGGGGCACCGGAGCGGATGAGCTTCTGGACGGTCTCCGTGACATCCCACACATTGACGTTCATCCCGGCGAGAAGCCGTCCCTCGGCGAGCCAGAAGGCGATGAACTCGCGCTTGCCGACGTCGCCGCGGCAGACGACCTGGTCGTAGGAGCCGGGCGGGGCGTAGCCGGAGTACTCGAGGCCGACGTCGTACTGGTCGGAGAAGAAGTAGGGCACCCGGTCGTAGGCGATCTCCCGGCCGAGCATGGCGCGGGCGGCGGCGGGGCCGGTGTGGAGGGCGTTGGCCCAGTGCTCGACGCGCAGGCGGGTGCCCACCCACGGGTGCTCGGCCGCGGCGACGTCGCCCGCGGCGAAGATCTCGGGGTCGGAGGTGCGCAGGGAGGCGTCGACGGCGATGCCGCCGCCGTCGGCGCGGTCGACGAGGGCGAGGCCGGCGGCCTCGGCGAGGGCGGTGCGGGGGGCGGCGCCGATGGCGGCGAGGACGGCGTGGGCGGGGTGCTCCTCGCCGTCGTCGGTGCGGGCGGCGAGGACCATGCCGTCCTGGCCGGTGATCTCGGTGAGGCGGGCGCCGAAGTGGAAGCGGACGCCGTGCTCGCTGTGCAGGTCGGTGAAGAGCTGGCCGAGCTCGGGGCCGAGGACGGGGTGCAGCGGCGTGGGCTCGGGTTCGACGACGGTCACCTCGGCACCGTAGGAGCGGGCGGCGGCGGCGACTTCGAGGCCGATCCAGCCCGCGCCGGCGATGACGAGGTGGCCGTTGTCGCGGCCGAGGGAGGCGAGGACGCCGCGCAGCCGCTCGGCGTGGGCGAGGCGGCGCAGGTGGTGGACGCCGGCGAGGCCGGTGCCGGGGATGTCGAGGCGGCGGGGCTCGGCGCCGGTGGCCAGCAGCAGCTTGTCGTAGTGGACGCAGGTGCCGTCGCCGAGGCGGACGGAGCGGGCCGCGCGGTCGAGGTGGACGGCGGGCTGGCCGAGGTGCAGCTCGATGTCGGCCTGGGCGTACCAGCCGGGCTCGTGGACGAAGACGCTGTCGCGGTCCTCCTTGCCGGTGAGATAGCCCTTGGAGAGCGGTGGGCGCTCGTAGGGATGCTCGCGTTCGTCGCAGATGAGGATCACCCGGCCGGTGAAGCCCTCCGCGCGCAGGGTCTCCGCGGCCTTCGCCCCGGCCAGGCCCCCTCCGACGATGACGAACGTCTGGTTCGCGTCGACCACTTGCTGCCTCCTCGCTGCCACGCAGTGCGTCTGCGTTGAACCGCCCCCGGCCGGAATCGCCCGTGCAGAGGTTGCCGCACGGGGCCCGCCGCCGGAAGAGGGACTACCCCGGACGGGTCAGTACCCGCATGGTGTGGGGGAAGTCCTCGGATTCTGTGGACATTCGGTCACCCTTCTGACACAGCACGTCCGTCGGTGAGGCGGGTGAGCAGGGAGCGCGCGGAGACGTCGGTCAGGGCGGCGATCTGGTCGACGACCGCGCGCTGGCGGCCCGCGTCGTCGGCGGCGGCCGCGTAGAGGGAGCGGAACTGCGGGTCGAGGCCGTCGGGGGCGCGGGCGGTGAGGGCCTCGGCGAGCTCGGCGATGACGACGCGCTGGTCGGCGCGGAGCTTCTCCTGGGCCGGGCGCTGCATCACGTAGCGGTCGGCCACGGCCTTCAAGACGGCGCATTCGAGGCGGGTTTCGCGGGGGACGACGAGCTCGGCCCCGTAACGGGTGAGCCGGCCGGGGCCGTAGGCGGCGCGGGTGGCGCTCTCGGCGGCCAGGCAGAAGCGGCCGATGAGCTGGCTGGTGGCGTCCTTCAGGCGGGCCTGGGCTACGGCGGATCCGTCGTAGCCGTGCGGCCACCACTCCTGTTCCAGGAGGCGGTCGAGGGCCTCGGCGAGCTCTTCGGGCGCGGCGCCGGGGGCGTAGCGTCCGGCGGCGACGGCGAAGACGTCCTGCCGCTCGGGCTCGGCGAGGAGCGCGTTGGGGTCGAGGTGGCCGGCGTGCAGGCCGTCCTCGACGTCGTGCACGGAGTAGGCGACGTCGTCGGCCCAGTCCATGACCTGGGCCTCGAAGCTCTGCCGCCCCTCGGGGGCGCCCTGCCGGAGCCAGGTGAAGACGGGCAGGTCGTCCTCGTAGACGCCGAACTTGCGGGAGGACGGGTCGGTGGGGTGGCCGCCGCGCGGCCAGGGGTACTTGGTGGCGGCGTCGAGGGCGGCCCGCGTGAGGTTGAGGCCGACGCTGACGAGCTCGCCGGTGCTGTCGCTGGGGACGAACCGCTTGGGCTCCAGGCGGGTGAGCAGGCGCAGCGACTGGGCGTTGCCCTCGAAACCGCCGCACGGGCCGGCGACTTCGTCGAGCGCCTGCTCGCCGTTGTGGCCGAACGGGGGGTGGCCCATGTCGTGCGCGAGGCAGGCGGCCTCCACCAGATCGGGGTCGCAGCCGAGCGCCGCGCCGAGCTCGCGGCCCACCTGGGCGCACTCCAGGGAGTGCGTGAGGCGGGTGCGGGGGCTGGCGTCCCAGGCCTGGGCGCTGACCCCGGGCGTGACGACCTGGGTCTTGCCGGCCAGCCGGCGCAGGGCCGCAGAGTGCAGCACGCGGGCCCGGTCGCGCTGGAAGGCGGTGCGTCCGGGGCGCTTGTCCGGCTCGGGCGCCCAGCGCTCCAGGTCCTGCTCGTCGTATCCGGCGATGACGGGCTTCTCGCCGGGAGTGCGTGCCGCTGCGTTCATACCCCCGACGGTAACCGCCGGGTGTGACAGCAGCGACGGCGTGAGCTGGAGCGGAGCGGGAACCTGCGGTGCGTCCGGGGCGTTCTTACCGGGCGACGGGGAGGAATGATCGACATGGTGCGGGGCCGCGTGCTGCGGATGCGGGTGCGGATGCCGCGGACGCGGCGGGAGAGACGGCGGCTGCTGTGGGCGGCCGTGGCCGGCTGCGTGCTCGCGCTGCTGCCGGTTACGTGGGTGTACGCGGCGGCAGCGCCGCGCGTGCGCACCGTTGCCGACGTGCCGTCCGCGCCGGTCGCCGTGGTCTTCGGCGCGGGCCTGTGGGAGGGCGAGCCGTCCCCCTACCTGGCGCACCGCCTGGACGCGGCCGTCGAGCTGTACCGGGCGGGCAAGGTCCGCGTCGTGCTGGTCACCGGCGACAACAGCCGCGTGGAGTACGACGAGCCGGATGCGATGCGCAAGTACCTGACGGACCGCGGGGTGCCCGGCGAGCGGATCGTGAGCGACTTCGCGGGCTTCGACACCTGGGACTCGTGCACGCGCGCCGCCCGCGTCTTCGGGGTGAAGAAGGCGGTGCTGATCACCCAGGGCTTCCACGTCCGGCGGGCGCTGGCGCTGTGCGGGGCCGCGGGCATCGACGCGTACGGGGTCGCCGTGGCCGCCAAGCACGACGTCACCTGGTACGCGGGAGGCGCGCGCGAGGTGTTCGCCTCGGGGAAGGCGGCGCTGGATGCGCTCGTCCGGCCGGGGCCGCGGTTCCTGGGGCCGCACGAGCCGGGCGTCCAGCAGGCGCTGGCGGAGGCGGACGGGCGGTGAGCCCGGGCGCAGGCGCGGGCGGAATCCGGGGCGACGGCCCGTACGGCTTCCGGGCCAGCGCGGCTACGTCTTCCTCGTGCGGGCGCCGCGCGGAGTGAGTATGCCGGGGTCAGGACCGGGCCGTCGCGCGCGGCCCACGATGCGCGCCGCATTTCCCTACGCCGTCCCGTCGGCGAGCCTCTGACCTGCCTGCAGAAATCCACTGCCGACCATATAAAGGGACTGTCGCACCAGTCCTCTCCTTGGTGATTCGTTGAAGCGCCGTTTACACCTCCCGGAATCTTCTGACAGCGTATGGCCGCCACTCCGGTGAATTAGCCGGAAACCGGACGTCAGGAGGACAGATGCGCCACGGCACCGCCCTGCGGGAGGACATCACAGCGCCCGGTACCACCCCCCTCATCGGTATCTACGACATGTACTCGGCCTCCATCGCCGCGCAGCACTACAACGGATTCTTCGTATCCGGGTTCGGATTCGCCGCGTCCCACTACGGCCTCCCCGATATCGGCTTCATCGCCTGGCCCGACATGCTCGGCTTCGTGGAACGCCTGCGCCCGGCCTTCCCCCGCCACCACCTCCTGGTGGACATCGACGACGGCTACGTCGACCCCGAGGTGGCGTGCCACGTGGTGCGGCGGCTGGAGCGGGCCGGCGCCTCCGGGGTGATCCTGGAGGACCAGAAGCGGCCGCGCCGGTGCGGCCACGCGGACGGAAAGATCATCCTGCCGCTGGACGAATACCTGAACAAACTCGAACTGGTGCTGGCGGCCCGGAATGATCTGCTCGTCGTGGCGCGCACCGATGCCACCGAGGAGAACGAGATCCTGCGCCGCGCGGCGGCCCTGGCGGAAACGGGTGCGGATGTCGTCCTGGTCGACGGGGTGCGCAGCGTGGAGTGGATTCGCAAGGTCCGTTCCGTCATCGGTGACAAACCGCTGCTGTTCAACCAGATCGCGGGCGGGAAATCGCCCCGCCTTTCGCTGACCGAGCTCGCCGGACTCGGCGTCGATCTCGCCATTTACAGCACCCCGTGCCTTTTCGCCGCGCACCGTGCGATCGACGGGGCACTGACCGCCCTGCGGGAGGACGACGGGAGGCTGCCGGACGCCGCGGCGGGCGGCGAAGTCGGGGTGGCGAGCTCCACCCGCCTGCTGGAACGGAACATCGGCGGGCAGCGCCTGGACCGGCAGGCGGTCCCGGCGTGATCCGTGGCACCGCTCTCCTCGCCGCGGGCGTCGCCGGCGCCGTGATCGCCGGCACGCTCCTGGGCGGCGAGGCCGCCGCCGTCGTCCGCGTGCGGGTCGAGCCGCCGGAGCCCTGCCCCAAGGGCATCGGCCCCTCCAACGTCGGCGTCCTCGTGGTCGACAACTCACGGGCCGACTCCTGGCTGGAGGTCGACCGGACGGCCAACGCGCTCGTCGGCAGCAAGGGCACGGCCGGCAGCGACCACGACGGCGGCGGCGGCGCCATCGACGTGCGCAACCGGGACGTGGGCGGCTCCGCCCAGTCGCAGCCGGAGGGCGGCTGGATCGGTCACACGCCCGGCAGCGAGGACGAGGAGGACTGAGGGAGGCGACGAGGAGGACCGGGGGGGGAGGCCGGGAGGAGGCCGGGAGGAGGCCGGGAGGAGGGCCGGCAAGGGCGCGGGGAGCCGCGGGGGCGTCAGGCCCGCTGCGGCTCCCGTCCGTTTATCGCGTCCAGGTACAGCTTGAAGATCTCGTCGTCGTTGACCGGGCTGTACGAAATCTGCGCGCTCTCGTCCCCCTCCGGCCCGCCCCCGTTGACGCCGCCGAGGACCCCGACGAGGTCGCCCGTCTTCGTGCGCTCGTCGAAGTGGGTCAGCCAGGGGCTGCCGGAGGTGCCCGAGACGTAGCCGTCGCAGCGCATCCGCAGCTGCCGGCGATCGTCGAGGCGGGTCGTCATGGCCGTGCAGCGAATGGCCTGGTCGGCGGGGTCGTCATCGGCGTCGGGGTAGCCGATGACCGTGACCCGGTTGACGTAACCGGGGGTGCGGACCAGCCGGTTGGCGCCGGTGACGCGCTCGACCTGGCGGCCGCGGCCGTCGGGTCTGACGGTGGCGAAGGCGAAGTCCAGGTCGGAGCCCGGGCCGGTGTCGGAGCGGCGGGGGTCGACGAAGGCGCGGTCCACGGCCCACACGCCGTACGGCTGCCGGTCGGCGCCGGCCCGGTAGTCGGGGACGAAGGCGGCGTCGGAGCCGACGGAGCAGTGACCGGCCGTGACGATCAGGTTGCCCTTGGGGCTGTGCACCACGCTGGCCGTGCAGTGGTGGTCGCGCATGTCCTCGCCGACGGAGAACAGGACGCCCACGGACGGCACGCCGTCGAAGTGGCGGGCGCTGCCGGTGATGCGCTGCGCGGCGGGCGCGGCGCCGCCGCCGGCACCGTCGTCGCTTCCGCCGCTGCCGCTGCCGTTCACGGACTGCTCCATCCGTGTCGGGCCCCAGAACCGCCGGGCCTCTTCGCTGGACCAGCTGCCCTCCCGGCCATGGCCTCCGGCCCCCCGGGGCACGGCCGCCGCGAGGGTGACGACATAGAGCCCCGCGAGCACGGCCCGGACCCATCGGACCCGGCCCCACCGGGAGAAACGCACGAGAACCCCCACCACGTCAGGAAGGTAGTCGACAGGCTAACCGCATCTGCTGTGTACGGGATCGCGCCGGGCCGATTTACCTATCGCTTTACCTCCTGCTTTACCTTTCGTCGTGCTCCGGTCGGCCGTGGACGGCCGGCCCGGACGGGCAGCCGGGCAGCCGGGCAGCCGGGCAGGCCAGCCGGTCAGCCGCCCCACTGGTCGTAGCCCAGCTTGCACACCAGCGACACGACCACCACGAGGAGCACCGCCCGCACGAAGCCGCTCCCCCGCTTGAGCGCCATCCGGGCCCCCACCGCGCCGCCGGTGAGGTTGAACAGCGCCATGGGGGCGGCGACCTGCCAGATCACGGAGTCGTGCAGGGAGAAGGTGACGAGGGCGCCCACGTTGGTGCACACGTTGACGATCTTGGCGGTGCCGGAGGCCGTCACCAGGTCCATGTGGAGGATCGCGGCGAGGGTGAGCACGAGGAAGGTGCCGGTGCCCGGGCCTATGAGGCCGTCGTAGAAGCCGATGCCGAGGCCCGCGACGAGGATCGCGGCGAGGGTGCGGCGCCGGGAGACCGGCTCGGCGGAGGGCACGGCCGTACCGAAGGTGGGGCGCAGCAGCACGAAGGCGAGCACGGCCAGCAGAATGGCCATGATCAGGGGCCGCAGGACGGCGTTGCTGATGCCGGTGGCGAAGACCGCCCCGGCCAGGGAGCCGCCGAGCGCGGCCAGGCCGATGCGCAGGGCCGTGCGCGGGTTCACCGGTGCGCGCCGGGCGTAGGCGACGGCCGCCGCCGCGGTGCCGCAGATGGCCACGGCCTTGTTGGTGCCGAGGACGTGTGCGGGCGGCACGTGCGGCAGGCCCACCATGAGCGCCGGGAGCTGCAGGAGGCCGCCGCCGCCCACCACCGCGTCGATCCACCCCGCCGCGGCCGCGGCGAGGCAGAGCACGAGCAGGGTCGACAGCGATATGTCGGTGGTCACCCCGGCGATCGTACGGGCTCCTCCCAACTCGCCCGCGGAACAGGGCCGCAGTCCCGGCGGGACTCGGACACACGGATGTCACGTCACCGGTGAAAACACGTGCCACGGTGACGACAGACGGCGGCGGCTGTGCCACAGTTCTGGGCACTCCGCAGCCCGCTCCCCCACCGTCCCTGTCCGCTCTCCCGAAGGGACCTCCTGCGATGACCGTCGCACCCGAGCAGCTGCCGCACGTCCCCGCACCGGTGTCCGTCCGCGTCGAGGCGCTCCTGGGGCGCCGGTGGCACGCCCTGTGCGAGCTGGGCGATCTGCGGCCCGGGCGGGGCGTGGCGGTCCTGCTGCCGGACGGCCGGCAGGCCGCCGTCTTCCTCGACCGGGCCGGGCGGGCGTACGCGATAGGCAACCGGGACCCGTTCAGCGGCGCGTACGTCCTCGCGCGCGGGCCGCTGGGCTCGGCCGGCGGGCGGGCGTACGTCACCTCGCCGCCGGCCGGACGCCGGTTCGACCTGACGGACGGCAGGTGCCTGGACGACGCGGCGGTGTCGGTCCCCGCGTATACGGTCCGGCTGCGCTGAGCGGGAGCGCCCCGCGCGCGGGCCACCGTAACGGGCGAATGCCCGCCCTGCGCGGCCGCGCCCTCGCCTACGCTGGTTCCCACGAGGGCTACTGACGCGTATGGGCCGGGTGCGGACCGCAGAGGAGCGCAGCAGACGTGACGGTATGGAACGCGGGCGAGATCGCCGACCAGAGCGGCCGTACGGCGGTGGTCACCGGCGCCAACAGCGGCATCGGCTTCGTCACGGCCCGCGAGCTGGCGCGCCGCGGCGCGGCGGTGGTCCTGGCCTGCCGGGACGCCACGCGCGGCAAGGCGGCCGAGGAGCGGGTGCGGGCGGCGGCGCCCGGCGCCGACGTGCAGTTCGCCCCGCTGGACCTCGCGGACCTCTCCTCCGTCCGGGCCTTCGCGGACGGCCTCCCCGGCGACCGGCTGGACCTGCTGATCAACAACGCCGGGGTGATGGCGCTGCCGCAGCGCCGCACGGTCGACGGCTTCGAGATGCAGTTCGGCACGAACCATCTCGGCCATTTCGCGCTGACCGGGCTGTTGTTGCCGAGACTGCGCGAGGCCGGGCACGGCGCGCGGGTCGTCACCGTCGCCAGCGGGCTGCACGTCCTGGGCACGGTCGACCCGCGCGACCTCAACATGGAGCACCACTACCGCCGCTGGATCGCCTACGGCCGCTCCAAGAGCGCGAACCTGCTCTTCACGCACGAGCTCGCGCGGCGCCTGGTGGCGGAGGGCTCGCGGGTCGTCGCGGCGGCCGCCCACCCGGGGTACGCGGCGACCAATCTGCAGACGGCCGGGGTGCGGATGGAGGGGCGGGAGGTCGCCGAGCACTTCGTACAGCTCGGCAACCGGCTCTTCGCGCAGAGCCCGGAGAACGGCGCCCTGCCCACGCTGTACGCGGCCACCGCGGCGGACGTCCGGCAGGACGACTACTTCGGCCCGCGCCTGGAGTTCCGCGGCGGCGCGGCGCCCACGCGGCGGGCGGTCCGGGCGCCCTGGACGCGCAACGACCGGGCGAGCGCGGGGCTTTGGGCGGCGTCGGAGCGGCTGACGGGCGTGACGTACGCCTGGCTGTGACCGCGGCTCCGCCCCGGACGCCGTCGCCTTCGTCCGCCGGACGGGCTTCATTCGCCGGACGGGCCCGGGAAGCGGCAGCTGTCCAGCAGCCGCCGTGCGCCTTCGCCGTCGATCCGTTCCGCGAGCTCCGCCAGCGGCGCCCCGCCCTCCCGCAGCAGGCCGCTCTCGCGCGAGCGCCGGGCGCCCGCGTCCAGCCGGTGCCACAGCAGCGGGTTGGCGACGAGCACCTGCGGGTCCAGTTCCACGCGGCCGCCCCCGGCGTCCCGCAGCACGAGGCGCGGCGTCATGCCGTCCGCGCGGCGCACCTGCGTCAGCAGGTCGGTGCGCACGCGCTTCTCGCCCAGCATGCCGCGTACGGCGAGCCAGCCGTCGCCGGCGGTGACCCGGTGCGGCAGCAGCACGGCCACGAGGAGGGCCCCGAGCCCGGCCCAGCAGGCGCCGCGCGGCCCGTCGAGGCCGCCCCTGCCGAGGTCGGCGAGGACGAGGACGCCCGCGAGGGCCGTTCCGCAGTACCAGGCGGCCCGCGCCTCGCGCCGCCAGTTGCGGTCGTGGGCGAGGACCCGGCCGCCCGGCGGGTGGGTCCGCGTCCGTCTCGCGTGTGCGTCGTGCCCGTCTGCCCGCACCCTCAAGGGCTGTCGCCGTCCCATGCTCGTGACGCTAGGCCCGGGCCGGGGGCGCGCCATCGGCTGTTGACGCAGCGCTGACGCCGCTCGGGCCAACCCTTACGCCCCGCTGACGCAACCCCGCCCCGGCCGTCAAGAACGCGTGAAGATCCCCCCGGAGCGCGCCAAGAGGCCGCCAAGACCGTGCGCGTGCGCGCGGGACCGGCTGCACGCTGGGCGTCCCACTCACGGAGGTACGAACAGAATGTCCCTGCTTGCCCACGGGAACCGGCGGCCCGGTGCGGCCGACGAGGAGCCGCCCGATACCGGCGCCGCGCGGCCTTCCGCCGAGGACCGACACCGGCTGACCGCCACTCAGGGACTCGCGGCCCTGTCCCTGGACGCGATGGCGTCGGTGGCCTACGGCCCCGAGTCGATCGTCCTGGTGCTGGCCGCGGCGGGCGCGTACGGACTGGGCTTCACGCTCCCGGTCACGCTCGCGATCGCCGCCCTGCTGGCGGTGCTCGTCGCCTCGTACCGGCAGGTCATCGCGGCGTTCCCGGACGGCGGCGGCTCGTACGCGGTCGCCAAGCGGCACCTCGGCCGGCGCACCGGCCTGGTGACCGCGGCCTCCCTGGTGCTGGACTACGTGCTGAACGTGGCGGTGTCGGTCACCGCCGGCGTCGCGGCCCTGACCTCCGCCTTCCCCTCCCTCTACGGCGACCGGCTGTGGATCTGCCTGGCCGTGCTGGCCCTGGTGACCGGGGTGAACCTGCGCGGCATCGTGGAGTCCGCGAAGTGGTTCATGGTGCCGACGGCCGTCTTCGTCGGCTCGATCCTGACGATGATCGTGGCCGGGCTGCTGCGGGACGCCCCCGCGAGCACCGAGGCCGCCGCCGGGCACGCCTCCGTGCTCACCGGCAACGCCACGGCCGTCGGCGCGCTGCTGCTCCTGAAGGCCTTCGCCGCGGGCTGTTCCGCCCTGACCGGCGTGGAGGCCGTGGCCAATGCCGTGCCGTCCTTCCGCGCCCCGGCGCAGCGGCGGGCCCAGCGCACGGAGGTCGCGCTCGGCGCCCTGCTGGGCGTCATGCTGATCGGCCTGTCGGTGCTGATCGGCCGCTTCCACCTGCAGCCGGCCGAGGGCGTCACCGTCCTCGCCCAGCTCGCCGACGCCTCGCTCGGCCACAACTGGGCCTTCTACGTGGTGCAGTTCGCCACCGTCGTCCTGCTCGCGCTGGCCGCGAACACCTCCTTCGGCGGGCTGCCGGTCCTGATGGCGCTGCTGGCCCGGGACAACTACCTGCCGCACGTCTTCGGCCTGAAGGCCGACCGGCAGGTGCACCGGCACGGCGTGCTGGCCCTGGCCGCGGTCTCCGCTCTGCTGCTGCTCTTCTCCGGCGGCGACGTCAACACCCTCGTGCCGCTGTTCGCGATCGGGGTGTTCGTGGGCTTCACCATCTGCCAGGTGGGCATGGTGCGGCACTGGCGGCAGGAGCGCTCGGCCGGCTGGCGGGGCAAGGCGCTCCTCAACGGCTTCGGCGCGCTGCTGACGGGCGTGTCGGCGGTCGTGGTCACGGCCACGAAGTTCGAGGAGGGCGCCTGGCTGATCGTCCTGGCGCTGCCGCTGATCGTGCTGGCCTTCGAGACCGTCCACCGCGCGTACGGGCGGATCGGCGAGCGGCTGGGGCTGGGCCGGGTGCCCGAGGCGCCGCGCCGCTGCCACAGCGTGGTCGTCGTGCCCGTCTCCTCCCTCTCCCGGCTGACCAGCAAGGCCCTGACGGCCGCCGTGTCGCTGGGCGACGAGGTGGTCGCGGTGACCGCCGTCCAGCCCGATGCGGAGGGGGCGCGGGCCGCCGAGTCCCTGCGGCGCGACTGGGAGCTGTGGAACCCGGGCGTCGACCTGGTCGAACTGCCCGCGCCCACGCGCGCCCTGGGCCGCCCGATCGTGGACTACGTCCACGAGCTCACCGCCCGGCACCCCGACAACCGCGTCACCGTCCTCATCCCCGAGGTCGAGCCCGCGCACGTGTGGCAGCGGCTGCTGCAGAACCAGCGCGGCGCCGTCGTCGCCCACGCGGTGCGCCGCGACACGGACGCGGTGATCTGCCGCCTGCGCTTCCGCACAGGCGCGGAACCGGCCCCGCGAAAGGCCTGAAAGGCCGGCACGCGGCGGTAATTCCCTCTGTCGTAATCCTCCCCCATCGTTGATCGTTGGTCCGTACGGTCCCGACCGCGAGGGGGAGAACCGACATGCCGATCAGCCGCAGACTGCTCTTGACCGGTGGTGCCGCGCTCGCACTGACCGGGTGCGGGTCCGACACCGGGCGGGGCGACAAGGGACCGGGCAGACCCCGGCTCTCCCACTGGTACCACCAGTACGGCGAGGCCGGCACCCGGCAGGCCGTGGGACGGTACGCCGCCGCGTACGACAAGGCCGACGTGCGGATCGAGTGGCGGCCCGGCAACTACGACCAGCAGACCGCCGCCGCCCTGCTCACGGACTCCGGGCCGGACGTCTTCGAGGTCGACGGCCCGACGCTGGACCAGATCCGCGGCGGGCAGGTCACCGACCTCACCGCCCTGCTGGACGGCGTGAAGGACGACTTCCACCACGCGGTGCTCGCCCCCAAGACCTGGGACGGGCGGGTGTGGGGCGTCCCGCAGGCGATCGACACCCAGCTGCTCTACTACCGCCGGAGCCTGCTGGAGAAGGCCGGGGTGCGCCCGCCGCGGACCCTGGACGAGCTCGTCGACGCCGCCGGGAGGCTCACCTCCGGCCCGGTCAAGGGCCTCTTCCTGGGCAACGACGGCGGCGCGGGCGTCCTCGGCGGCACGCCCCTGTACGCGGCGGGCCTCTCGCTCGTCACCGCCGACGGCAAGCCCGGCTTCGACGACCCGGCCGCCGCCCGCACCCTCGGCAAGCTGCACCGGCTCCACGCCGGGAAGTCCCTGCTGCTGGGCGCGCCCGCCGACTGGTCCGACCCTGCGGCGCTCGTCCAGGGCCTCACCGCCATGCAGTGGTCCGGGCTGTGGGCCCTGCCGCAGGTGAAGAAGGCGCTCGGTGACGACTTCGGGGTGCTGCCCTTCCCCGCCGACGGGCCCGCGGGCAAGCCGGCCGTGCCCGTCGGCGCGTACGCCGCGGCGGTCAGCGCCCGCAGCGCGCGGCGGAAGGAGGCCGAGGCGTACGTGAAGTGGCTGTGGGTCGACCGCACCGACCACCAGGAGGACTTCGCGCTCTCCTACGGCTTCCACATCCCCGCCCGCACCTCGCTGGCGGCGAAGGCGGCCAAGCTCAAGGGGGGTGCGGCGGCGGAGGTCGTACGGTTCACCACCGACCACGGCTACGCCCAGCCGCTGCTGTGGACGGTCGCCGCGCGGACCGCCTACCAGGACGCGCTCAGCCGGATCATCAAGGACGGGGCCGATCCGGAGCGCGAGCTGAAGGCGGTCGTGCGCCGCACCGCGGACGAGCTGCGGCGCGCCGGGAAGAAGCCCTGACGTGGCGGCCCACGGTGCGCAGCGCAGGCGGCGGCAGGCCCTGTGGTTCTGGGCGTTCACCGGCCCCTTCGTCCTCGGCCTCGCCCTCTTCACCTACGTGCCCCTGGCCTGGAGCGTCTGGCTCAGCTTCTTCGACGCGCACAACACCGTCTCCCCCACCGACTTCACGGGCCTGGACAACTACCGCGAGGTGCTCGGCGATCCGGCCTTCCGCTCCGCGCTCGGCACCTTCGTGCTGTTCACGGCGTTCATCGTGCCGGCCACGTACGTGCTGTCGCTGGGGCTCGCGCTGGCGGTGGGGCGGCTGCGCGTCGCCCAGGCCTTCTTCCGGTCGGTGTTCTTCCTGCCGACGGCCTGCAGCTACGTGGTGGCGGCGCTGGTGTGGAAGCTGTCGATCTTCAACGGGGTGCGGTTCGGGCTGGCCAACACCGTCCTCGGCTGGTTCGGCGCCGAGCAGGTCGCATGGCTGTCGACCACCGACCCGCCCTGGTACTGGCTGGTCCTGGTCACCGTCCGGCTGTGGCTGCAGGCCGGCTTCTACATGGTGCTCTTCCTCGCCGGGCTGCAGCGCATCCCGGCGCAGCTGTACGAGGCGGCGGCCGTCGACGGGGCGCGGCCGGGGTGGCAGACCTTCCGGCACATCACCTTCCCGGCGCTGCGGGCCACGTCGGTCGCGGTGGTGCTGCTGCTGATCGTCAACGCCTTCCAGGCGTTCGACGAGTTCTACAACCTGCTGTCGGACGCGCGCGGCTACCCGCCCTACGCCCGGCCGCCGCTGGTCTACCTCTACTACACGGCGCTCGGGCAGGGGCAGAACCTCGGGCTGGGCAGCGCGGGCGCCGTCGTCCTGGCGCTGGTGATCGCGGTGGTGTCGGTGGTGCAGGTGCGCTGGTTCGGCCTGGGCAGGCGGGAAGCATGAGGGAAGGCGTGAAGGGAAGCGTGAGGCGGACGGACGACGCCCTCGTACGGGCCGGGCGGGCGCTGCGGCTGGTGCTGCTGATCGCGCTGGCCGTGCTGTTCCTCCTCCCCTTCTACCTGCTGGTGCGCAACGGGCTCGCCGCCGAGGAGGACATCACCTCGCCGGAGTGGACGTTCTTCCCGTCCGAGGTGCACTGGTCGAACGTGCGGGAGCTGTTCGCCGACCCGGACGTGCCGATGGCGCACGCGCTGCTGAACTCCTCGCTGATCGCCGTGGCCACCACGCTCGGCACGCTGCTCCTCGCCTCCCTCGCCGGCTACGGCCTGGCCCGCATCCCCTACCGGCACGCCGACGCCGTCCTCCACGCGGTCCTGGGCACGCTGCTGGTGCCGGCGGCGGTCACCTTCGTGCCGTCGTTCGTACTGGTGTCGTCGCTGGGCTGGGTCTCCAGCCTGCGCGGCCTGATCGTGCCGACGCTCTTCAGCGCCTTCGCCTGCTTCGTCTTCCGCCAGTACTTCCTGGGCTTCCCGCGCGAACTGGAGGACGCGGCCCAGGTGGACGGCCTGGGCCCCTGGCGCACGTACTGGCTCGTCGTCGTACCGAACTCCCGCCCGGTGTTCGCCGCGGTCGGCACGATCGTCTTCATCGGGGCATGGAACTCGTTCTTGTGGCCGCTGGTGATCGGCCAGGACCGCGACGCCTGGACGGTCCAGGTGGCCCTGTCGACGTTCACCACGGCCCAAGCGGTCAACCTGCACGAACTGTTCGTGGCGGCCGCCGTGTCGGTGCTACCGCTGCTGCTGGTCTTCCTGGTGCTGCAGCGCTACATCGTGGCGGGCGTCGAACGCTCGGGGATCGACGACTGAGACGGCACGCCCGGCCCACCCCCGGCTGGGGGTCCGGGGGTCATCCCCCGGGAGATTGCAGCATCGTGGCGGGCGTCGAACGCTCGGGGATCGACGACTGAGACGGCCCGCCCAGCCCACCCCCGGCTGGGGGTCCGGGGGTCATCCCCCGGGGGATTGCAGCATCGTGGCGGGGGTGGAACGCTCGGGGATCGACGACTGAGGCGTCCTCCGGGCGAGTTGCGGCGACTTGTGGCCGCCGCGCAGGAGGGCCGCGCCCAGGGGCGTCAGGGTGTGCATCACGGCGCTGCCGTTGCGCAGGGTCAGGACGAGGCCGGCCTCGCGGAGTACGCCCGCGTGCTGGCTGGCCGAGGCCGCGGAGACCCCGACGCGGCGGGCGAGTTCGCTCGTGGTGCAGCCGCCGCCGATGGAGCCGAGCACCGCCGAGCGGGTGTGCCCGACGAGCTTGCCGAGCGAGCGCGGCGCGGTCTGCACGGCGGGCGCGGACTCCGACATGTGCCGGGCGGGGTAGACGAGGACCGGGGTGAGGTCGGGGTCCTGGTAGGTGACGGGCGTGCGCCGGCAGAAGAAGGAGGGAACGAGCAGCAGGCCCCGGCCGTTGAGGTGGACGTCGCGGTCGACGGGGTAGTCGGCCTCCAGGACGGGTGCGCGCCAGCGCATCATGGGCGGCAGCGAGGAGAGCAGGGCGTCGGCGCCGCCGTCCAGCAGGGCCCGGCCCCGCACGGCGCGGTCGGCCTCGATCTGGGCCTGGATGTGCTGCCAGTAGGGTGCTATCGCAGCCTCGTGGTACGCCTGGAGCGCCCCGGTGAGCTTGGCGAAGGCGCGGTCGTCGCCCTCGGCCATGGATCGTATCCAAGCGGGGAGCGTACGGGCCGTGGAGAGCCGGCCGAGCTCGCGGTGCACCCGCTCCCCCGGCGTCTCGCGCAGGGCCTGCATGCCGGAGTCGAGTCCGAGTACCCCTTCGGGAGGTGTGAGGAAGTCCGGAAAATACCCGCGGGAAGGCACCAGCGGGGCGAGAAGCCGAGTTTCACCATTCAACCGGGTCCGGGTTTCCGAGCGCCAATCCCCGAAGATCGACTCGCCTTGTTTGTCCCGGAGCCGGTGGAGGCTCAATACGGTTTCCCAGAGTGCGTCCGGGTCTCCGGCCAGGCGCAACCGGGCCAGATCGAGTCCAGTGAAATGGACGCGCAGCACCAAACCCCCACATGAGACATCCGCAACCACCCCCCGCTCACTGAGTATGCACACCGATACGAGCTGTTACCACGCCCTTTTGGCCACAGTTGAAAGGACTCGCGGCGAACGTGGGGGAAGCGAAATGCTATTCACGCACTCGGGGTCGCCCCCGCTCGTTCCCGTGGGGGGTGGCGAGCGAAAAAGCGGCCGCTGAGTATGCGAGTTGCCGCCCGAGCCGATGCGGGCGGCAACAACTCCCGGTGGGGGAGTAAAGAGGGGCGGCGCTCCCGCACGGGCGCCGCCCCTTCGCCCTGTCCGGCCCCCGCATGACCACAGGTCAGCCACATGTCGGGCACATCTCGGGCGCATGACCACCACAGGACGATCACCTGCCGGTAACCCCTGCGTCATGTGCCGGAGACACTGCCGCCCCGCCGCGCGCCCCACGGGCCCCGGGCGAGGGGCGGTTTTCCGCCACCGCCCTTCCGGCCGAGGGGGCTTGGTACGTACCGACCGGTCGTACCGGTCCGCCTCCGGCGGTCCGCCGGGCCGTTCGACCGGCGGTCCGCCCGGCCGTCCGCAAAACCGTCCGCCCGGCCGCCGGGCCACCCGTCCACCGTACGCAACCGCCGCACAAGGGCGAAGGGGCGGCCCCCCGCACGGGTGCCGCCCCTTCATGGATCGGGAGCCGTCGCCGGGTTGAGGGTCGGGGTCGCCCCGGCGACGGCTCCGCCGCGCCGGCCCGGTTCGTGCCGGGCCGGTGCGGCCGCCGCATCAGCGGCTGTCGGAGCCCCCGTTGCCGAGCGCGGCGGCACGGCCCGCCTCCAGGCGCGCAACGGGGATGCGGAAGGGGGAGCAGGAGACGTAGTCCAGCCCCACCTCGTGGAAGAAGTGCACCGACTCGGGGTCGCCGCCGTGCTCGCCGCAGACGCCGAGCTTGAGGTCGGGGCGGGTGGCCCGGCCGGCCTTGACGGCCGAGCGCACCAGCGAGCCGACGCCGTCCCTGTCGATGGTCTCGAAGGGGCTGACGCCGAAGATGCCCTTCTCCAGGTACGCGGTGAAGAAGCTCGCCTCGACGTCGTCGCGGGAGAAGCCCCACACGGTCTGGGTCAGGTCGTTGGTGCCGAAGGAGAAGAACTCGGCGGCCTCGGCGATCTGGCCGGCCGTGAGCGCGGCCCTCGGCAGCTCGATCATGGTGCCGAGGGTGAGACCCAGGTCGGTGCCGGTGGCCTGCTCGACCTCGGCGATGACCCGCTCGGCCTCCTCGCGGACGATCTCCAGCTCCTGGACGGTGCCCACCAGCGGGATCATGATCTCGGCGCGCGGGTCGCCACCGGCGGTGGCGCGCTCGGCCGCGGCCTCGGCGATGGCCCGCACCTGCATGGCGAACAGGCCCGGGATGACGAGGCCGAGGCGGACGCCGCGCAGGCCGAGCATCGGGTTCTGCTCGTGGAGCTTGTGCACGGCCTGGAGCAGGCGCAGCTCGTTCTCGTGCGGCTCGCGGCGGGCCTCGGCGAGCGCGACCCGTACCGACAGCTCGGTGATGTCGGGGAGGAACTCGTGCAGCGGCGGGTCGAGCAGGCGGACCGTGACGGGCAGCCCGTCCATGGCCTCGAAGAGCTCGACGAAGTCGGCCTTCTGCAGCGGCAGCAGGGCCCCGAGGGCCTCGTCCCGCTCGGCCTCGGTGTCGGCGAGGATCAGGCGCTCGACCATCTCGCGGCGCTCGCCGAGGAACATGTGCTCGGTGCGGCACAGGCCGATGCCCTGGGCGCCGAAGCGGCGGGCGCGGGCGGCGTCCTCGGCGTTGTCGGCGTTGGCCCGGACCTGCAGACGACGGCCGCCGTCGGCGTAGGACATCATCCGGTGCACGGCCTGGACGAGCTCGTCAGCGTCGGCCGCGTCGGCCTGCATGCGGCCCTCGAAGTACTCGACGACCGGGGAGGGGACGACGGGCACCTCGCCGAGGTAGACCTTGCCGGTCGAGCCGTCGATGGAGACGACCTCGCCCTCTTCGATGACGATCCCGCCGGGGGCGGTCATGCGCCGGCGCTTGGTGTCGACCTCCAGCTCCTCGGCGCCGCAGACACAGGTCTTGCCCATGCCGCGGGCGACGACGGCCGCGTGCGAGGTCTTGCCGCCGCGCGAGGTGAGGATGCCCTCGGAGGCGATCATGCCGTCGAGGTCGTCGGGGTTGGTCTCGCGGCGGATGAGGATGACCTTCTCGCCCGAGCGCGACCACTTCACTGCGGTGTAGGAGTCGAAGACGGCCTTGCCGACGGCGGCGCCGGGCGAAGCGGCGATGCCGCGGCCGAGGAGCTCGGACCCCTCCCTGCCGCAGGCCCTGTCGTCGAAGCGCGGGAACATCAGCTGAGCGAGCTGCCCGCCGGTGACGCGCTGCAGCGCCTCGGCCTCGTCGATCAGGCCCTGGTCCACCAGCTGCGTGGCGATGCGGAAGGCCGCGCCCGCGGTGCGCTTGCCGATGCGGGTCTGCAGCATCCACAGCTTGCCGCGCTCGATGGTGAACTCGATGTCGCACAGGTCCTTGTAGTGCGTCTCGAGCGTCTCCATGATCTGCATCAGCTGGTCGTAGGACGCCTTGTCGATGCGCTCGAGGTCGGCGAGCGGCACGGTGTTGCGGATGCCCGCGACGACGTCCTCGCCCTGGGCGTTCTGCAGGTAGTCGCCGTAGACGCCCTGGTGGCCGCTGGCGGGGTCGCGGGTGAAGGCGACGCCGGTGCCGGAGTCGGGGCCGAGGTTGCCGAAGACCATGGAGCAGATGTTGACGGCGGTGCCGAGGTCGCCGGGGATGCGCTCCTGGCGGCGGTAGAGCTTGGCGCGGTCGCCGTTCCACGAGTCGAAGACCGCCCGGACGGCGAGGTCCATCTGCTCGCGCGGCTCCTGCGGGAAGTCCCGGCCGGTCTCCTTGGCGACGATGCCCTTGAACTCCTCGACCAGGCGCTGCAGGTCGGCGGCGTCGAGCTCGACGTCGGTGGTGACGCCCTTGGCGCGCTTGGCCTCGTCGAGGGCCTCCTCGAAGAGTTCGCCGTCGACGCCGAGGACGGTCTTGCCGAACATCTGGATGAGGCGGCGGTAGGAGTCCCAGGCGAAGCGCTCGCTGCCGGCCTGGGCGGCGAGCCCGGCCACGGAGTCGTCGGAGAGCCCGATGTTGAGGACGGTGTCCATCATGCCGGGCATGGAGAACTTGGCACCGGACCGTACCGAGACCAGCAGCGGGTCGTCCGCCTGCCCCAGCTTCTTGCCCATCTGCTTCTCGAGGGCGTCGAGGTGGGCGGAGACCTCGTCGCGCAGGGCGACGGGCTCGGTGCCGCTCTCGAGGTAGACCTTGCAGGCTTCGGTGGTGATGGTGAAGCCGGGGGGAACGGGCAGGCCGAGGTTGGTCATCTCGGCGAGGTTGGCGCCCTTCCCGCCGAGCAGGTCCTTCAGGTCCTTGTTGCCCTCGGTGAAGTCGTAGACGAACTTCTGCTGATCTGTGGTTTCCGGCACGGGACTCGACTCCTCACTGGGGTCCCCCCGTACACAGTTGGGGGAAGGCGTGCTCAAACGTGCTGACGGCGGGGAGCGTACCCAGATCGAAGGCTTATGAGGAGGTCCACCCCCCGGCCATATGGGCGTAACCGCCTGTCAGCCAGCAGATCGAAAGTCACGCCCCGGTAAAGGGCCCGGCAGCCGATCGTTCGACTTCTGAAGACAGAATGACAAAAAGAAGTCAGCAGATCACGGAGGGTCGATGAACGGCGAGGTGCGACGTCGACTTGTGAAAGCAAGAGGGGTGGCACGCAGTGCCACCCCTCAAGAGATGCACCCCCGGGTCAGACGCTCATCTGAGCGGACCCCCGATCAGGGGTGGCGAGAATCACGCCTTCTCAGCCGCCGGATGTGTCGAGTTCGGCGTCCGCACTGACGGCCGCGCAGTCGTACGGATCGTCCAGCCAGCCGTCCGGGAGCACCACGCGGTTGCGGCCGGACGTGCGGCCGCGGGGGCCGTCGGCGCCGACCGGCCAGGACTGGTCCAGATCCAGCTCGCTCAGATGAGCGTCCAGCTCGTCCAGGGACGAGGTGATCGCCAGCTTCTTGCGCATGTCCGAGCCGATGGAGAAGCCCTTGGTGTACCAGGCCACGTGCTTGCGGAAGTCGATGACGCCGCGCTCCTCGCTCTCCAGCCACTCGCCGAGGAGCGTGGCGTGGCGCAGCATCACGCGGGCCACCTCGCGCAGGGTGGGCGCGGTGAAGGCGTCGCCGCCCTCGAAGGCCGTGACCAGGTCGCCGAAGAGCCAGGGGCGTCCCAGGCAGCCGCGGCCGACGACGACGCCGTCGCAGCCGGTCTCGCGCATCATCCGCACGGCGTCGTCCGCCGACCAGATGTCGCCGTTCCCGAGCACGGGGATCTCCGGCACGGCCTCCTTGAGGCGGGCTATGGCCTCCCAGTCGGCGGTGCCGCCGTAGTGCTGGGCGGCCGTGCGGCCGTGCAGGGCGACGGCGGTGACGCCCTCCTCGACGGCGATCCGGCCGGCGTCGAGGAAGGTGATGTGGTCGTCGTCGATGCCCTTGCGCATCTTGATCGTCACCGGGAGGCTGCCGGCGTTGCCGACGGCCTCGCGCAGGATCGAGCGCAGCAGGTTGCGCTTGTAGGGCAGGGCCGAGCCGCCGCCCTTGCGGGTGACCTTGGGGACCGGGCAGCCGAAGTTGAGGTCGATGTGGTCGGCCAGGTCCTCGTCCACGATCATGCGGACGGCCTTGCCGACGGTGACCGGGTCGACGCCGTAGAGCTGGATCGAGCGGGGCTTCTCGGTGCCGTCGAAGTGGATCAGCCGCATGGTCTTGGCGTCGCGCTCGACCAAGGCGCGGGTGGTGATCATCTCGCTGACGAACAGCCCCTTGCCGCCGGAGAACTCGCGGCACAGCGTGCGGAAGGGCGCATTGGTGATGCCCGCCATGGGGGCGAGGACCACCGGCGGCCACACGGTGTGCGGGCCGATCTGGAGCGGCGTGGCGGCGTCATTGGTCATGGCCCCATTGTCGCGTACCGCGACCGGCCCTTTAGTTGTACTCTTAAAATCATTGGAGATGTACAACTATCTGTTGTGCGCCCACTCCCCCAGGGGGTCCCCTTGCCCGAGCTCTCCCGGCGCCGCCGGCTGCTGATCCTCGCCATCTGCTGCACGAGCCTGCTGATGGTGAGCCTCGACAACACGATCCTCAACGTGGCGCTGCCCTCCATGCAGCGGGAGCTCGACGCCTCCGTCTCCGGGCTGCAGTGGACGATCGACGCCTACACCCTCGTCCTCGCCTCGCTGCTGATGCTCGCCGGCTCGACCGCCGACCGGCTGGGCCGCAGACGCGTCTTCCAGGCCGGGCTGGTGCTCTTCACCGCCGGCTCCGTGCTGTGCAGCCTGGCGCCGGGGCTCGGCTGGCTGATCGTCTTCCGCATGGTGCAGGCCGTGGGCGGCTCCATGCTCAACCCCGTCGCCATGTCGATCATCACCAACACGTTCACCGACCCCCGGGAGCGGGCCCGCGCCATAGGCGTGTGGGGCGGCGTCGTCGGCATCAGCATGGCCGCCGGGCCGATCATCGGCGGCGCGCTCGTCGAGACGACCGGCTGGCGGGCCATCTTCTGGATCAACCTGCCGGTCGGGCTGGCCGCGCTCGCCATGACCGCGCGGTACGTGCCCGAGTCCCGCGCCGCCACCGCCCGCCGGGCCGACCCCGTCGGCCAGCTGCTGGTGATCGCGCTGCTCGGCTCGCTCACGTACGGGATCATCGAGGGCGCCGCCGCCGGGTGGGGCTCGCCCCTCATCCTCGGCTGCTTCGCCGTCGCCGCCGCCTCCCTGGCCGCGCTCGTCCCCTACGAGCGGCGCCGCGCGGAACCCCTGATCGAGCCGCGGCTCTTCCGCAGCGCGCCCTTCAGCGGGGCCACCGTCACCGCGGTGTCCGCCTTCGCCGCGCTCGGCGGCTTCCTCTTCCTCAACACCCTGCACCTGCAGAACGAGCGCGGCCTCTCCGCCCTCGACGCCGGCCTCTACATGCTGCCCATGGCCGTCATGTGCCTGGTCTTCGCGCCGCTGTCCGGCCGGCTCGTCGGGGCCCGCGGGCCGCGGCTGCCGCTGCTGCTCGCCGGGGTGGCCATGACGGCGAGCGGCCTGCTCTTCGCCGCCTTCGACGCGGGCTCCTCCGACGCCCTGCTGTTCACCGCCTACGTCCTCTTCGGCATCGGCTTCGGCCTGGTGAACGCGCCCATCACCAACACCGCCGTCTCCGGCCTGCCGCGCGCCCGGGCCGGGGTCGCCGCCGCCGTCGCCTCCACCAGCCGGCAGGTCGGCAGCTCGCTGGGCGTCGCCGTGATCGGCGCGGCCGTCGCCGCGGGGCTGCAGGGAACCGGCTGGTGGATCGTCTCCGGCTGCGGTGCGGCCGTCCTCCTGGTCGGTACGATCACCACCGGCCGCTGGGCCGCCCGGACCGCCGAGCGGGCCGCGGCCCGCCCCGACCCCCACGCCGAGCGGAGCAGGATCCCGGTGACGACACCATGACCGCGCACGACACACACGACGAGGCCGCGCAGCGTGCCTGGGGGCAGCTGCGGGAGATCGTCCTCGGCGGCAACGAGCGCCGCAAGGAGGTCGTCGAAGCGCTCGGCATGAGCTTCTTCCGCGTCAAGGCCCTGCGGCGGATCGCCCGCGGCCCGCTCACGCTCCGCGAACTGGCCGAACAGCTGCTCACCGACCGGCCCTACGCCACGCTGGTCGTGGACGACCTCGCCGGGCGCGGCCTGGTGGAACGCACCGCGAACCCGGCCGACCGCCGCTCGAAGATCGTCTCGGCCACGCCGGCGGGCCGCGAGGCGGCGGCCCGGGCAGAAGCCATCCTCGGCACCCCGCCCCCGGCCCTCCTGGCCCTCCCCCCGGAAGACCTCGCGGCCCTGGACCGCATCACGGCCCGCCTGACGGGAACACCGGACCGGAACGCTCCGGAGTAGGCCGCGAGCGGCCCGGGGCCGGCCCGGCACCGCCGAGCTCCACGGTGGTGGTTACGCGCCGCGGCGGCGGAACAGAAAGTCGCCGGCGCCCACAACGTCCGCCGCGACGGCGAGAAACCCCGACGGCGCATCCCGGCGGTGCCATGCGGCCCGGGCCCGAGGCCTGTTCGGCACCGCCGGACGCCACCGTAGCGGTTGCTCACCACCGCGGCGGAAGGAGGTCGCCGGGCTCCCTCAGGGCGTACCGCCGCTCGTGAGTGCGATCAGGCGTTCGTGGGTCGTGGTGTCCGCGGGGGTGAACGTCACCAGGCGGCCGCCCGGGTGGGGGCCGGTCCAGAGGCTGGTGTGGTTCAGGCGGAGTTCGCCCGTGCGGGCGTGCCACAGGGTGCGTACGCGGTAGGCCGTGACGGGGGCGACCTCGTGCCGGGCCCACAGCATCCGGAACTCCGGTGACGCCCGCAGCAGCTTCGCCAGCAGGTGCTTCCACGCCGGATCGGTGAGGTGCTCGGCCATGGCCGCGCGGAACTTCGCGGCCATGGCCCGGATCGTCTCCTCCCGGTCGAGGAACGTGGCCCGCACCTCGGCGTTGGTGAAGGCGAGCCACATGCAGTTGCGCTCCTCGGGCGGCAGCTTGTCGAGGTCGCACATGAGCGCGCTGTAGGTGCGGTTGTAGGCGAGGATGTCGTAGCGCGAGTTCTGGATGCAGGCGGGGAACGGCTCCAGCCGGTCCAGCATCATCCGCAGGTCCGCGGAGACCCCGGGGCAGTCGGTCTCCGGCAGCGGGTCGACCGCGTTGGCGAGGGCGAAGAGGTGACTGCGCTCGCTGCGGTCGAGCTGGAGGGCGCGGGCGACGGCGTCGAGGACCTGCGGCGAGACCTTGATGTCGCGGGCCTGTTCCAGCCACGTGTACCAGGTGACGCCGACGGCGGCGAGGTGGGCGACCTCCTCCCGGCGCAGCCCGGGCGTGCGCCGCCGGGGCCCGCGCGGCAGCCCGGCCTGTTCGGGGGAGACGCGCTCGCGGCGGCTGCGCAGGAACGCGGCGAGTTCCCCGCGGCGTACGTCGTCGGCGGTGAGCAGGGGCGCGGACGCGGACGCGGCGACGGTCCGGGGTTCCTGCAGCATCGTGGTCATGTCTCCAGCGTGCGCGAGGCCGGCGGCCCGTTCCAGGTAGTACGGGTACCAGGATAAGAAGGCTCTGGTACCGGTCTGGACGGGCGGGCATCGTCGGGACGGTGAGCGATACCCGGATAACCTCCCCCACCGAAGCGGCCGTTGCCGCCCCCGTCCCGCATCCCGCCCCGCATTCCGCCGCGCATCCCGTCCTGACCCCCTTGGGCCTGTTCACCGTGCTGGTCGGCGCGGCGCTGCCCATGGTCGACTTCTTCATCGTCAACGTCGCCCTGCCGGCCATCGACCACGACCTGCACGCGGGCCCGGCGCTCCTGGAGATGGTGGTCGGCGGCTACGGGGTCGCGTACGCCGTGCTGCTGGTGCTCGGCGGGCGGTTGGGCGACACGGTGGGGCGGCGCCGGCTGTTCCTGTGGGGCACGGCCGCGTTCGGGGTGACGTCGGTGGCGTGCGGGCTGGCGCCGGGCGCCTGGGAGCTGGTGATCGCGCGGATCGCGCAGGGCGCGGCGTCCGCGCTGATGCTGCCGCAGGTGCTGGCGACGATCCAGGCCACGACGAGCGGGGAGGCCCGGGCCAGGGCGCTCAGCTTCTACAGCGGTACGTCCGGGGTCGCCGCCTCGGTCGGCCAGGTGCTGGGCGGGGTGCTGGTCGCGGCGGACGTCGCGGGCATGGGCTGGCGGTCGATCTTCCTGGTGAACGCGCCGGTCGCGGCGGTGGCGCTGCTGCTGGCGGGCCGCGCGGTGCCCGAGACCCGCTCGGCGCGCCCGACGCGGGTGGACGGCCTGGGTACGGCGCTGCTGTCGCTGTCGCTCGTCTCCCTGCTGGTGCCGCTGACGGAGGGCCGGGCGACGGGCTGGCCGGTGTGGTCGTGGGTGCTGCTGGCGGTCTTCCCGTTCGCGGCGGTGGCGTTCGCCGTCACGGAGCGGCGCCTGGAGCGGTCCGGCGGGGAGGGGCGGACGCCGCTGGTGCCGCCGTCGCTGCTGCGGGTGCGGTCGGTGCGTACGGGGCTGGCGGTGCTGGTGCCGTTCTCGCTCGGCTGGGGCGGCTTCATGTTCGTCCTGGCGGTGGTGCTGCAGGAGGGGCTGCGGCTGGGGCCGCTGGCGGCGGGGCTGTCGCTGGTGCCGATGTGCGTGACGTTCTTCGCGGCCTCGCTTGCCTGCCCCCGGCTGTTCAGCCGGTACGGGCGGCGGGCCGTGACGGCCGGGGCGCTGGTCCAGGGGGTGGGGCTGCTCGGGGTGGCGGCGGCCTTCTACTGGGGCTGGGACGGGGCGGGGCTGTGGGGCCCGTGCGTGGCGCTGGCCGTCCAGGGTCTGGGGCAGGGGCTGCTGCTGCCGCTGACGCTGCGGACGGTGCTGAGCGAGGTGCCGGTGGCGCAGGCGGGTGTGGGCGGCGGGGTCATGGTCACCACGCAGCAGTCGTTCATGGCGCTGGGCGTGGCCACGCTCGGGTCGCTGTTCCTGTCGCTGTCGGATGCGGTGGGGATGCGGGATGCCCTCGCGGTGACGCTGGGGGTGCAGCTGGTGACGGTGGTGGCGACCGTGCTGCTGACGCTGCGGCTGCCGCGCACGAATGAATGACAGATATTGAAATCTGTCATTCCATGTGCCACTCTTCAAGGGAGCCTGCAATCCGGCTTACCCACTTCTGGGCGGATTGCCCCTTTCTGCCCGCTTCCCCTCCGAAGGAGCTCCCGTGCAGCACCGCACCCTCGGCACCACCGGCCCCCAGGTCTCCGCCCTCGGCCTCGGCGCGATGGGCATGTCCGCCCTCTACGGCGAGACCGACCGCGCCGAGTCGATCGCCACGATCCACGCCGCCCTCGACGCCGGCGTCACCCTGATCGACACCGGCGACTTCTACGGCATGGGCCACAACGAACTGCTCATCGGCGAAGCGCTGCGCACGACGAGCGAGGCCAACCGCGCCAAGGCGCTCACCAGCGTCAAGTTCGGCGCCCTGCGCGACCCGGACGGCGGCTGGTCCGGCTACGACGGCCGCCCCGCCGCGGTGAAGAACTTCGCCGCCTACTCCCTGCAGCGCCTGGGCACCGGCCACATCGACGTCTACCGCATCGCCCGCGTCGACCCCGGCGTGCCGATCGAGGAGACGGTCGGCGCCATCGCCGAGCTCGTCGAGGCCGGCCACGTGCGCCACATCGGCCTCTCCGAGGTGGGCGCCGACACCCTGCGCCGGGCCGCGTCCGTGGCGCCCATCTCCGACCTGCAGATCGAGTACTCGCTGATCTCCCGCGGCATCGAGGAGGAGATCCTGCCCACCGCCCGCGAGCTGGGCATCGGCGTCACCGCGTACGGCGTGCTCTCGCGCGGCCTCATCAGCGGCCACTTCGGCCGGGACCGGCAGCTCGGCGCGGGCGACTTCCGCGGCATGAGCCCGCGCTTCCAGGGCGAGAACCTGCAGCGCAACCTCGACCTGGTAGACGCCCTGCGCAAGGTCGCCGACAGCAAGGGCGCGAGCGTCGCGCAGACCGCCATCGCCTGGGTCCTCGCCCAGGGCGAGGACATCGTCCCCCTCGTCGGCGCCCGCCGCCGCGACCGCCTCACGGAGGCGCTCGGCGCGCTCGCCCTGACCCTGGACGCCGCCGACCTCGCCGCCATCGAGGCGGCCGTCCCCGCGGGCGCCGCGGCCGGCGCGCGCTACCCGGAATCCCAGATGGCCCACCTCGACAGCGAACGGTGAGCCCTACGGGCGGCTCACCCGATCCCCGGACGGGGGTGCGCTTACCGCCGCGGGCAGCCAGTCCGCGCCGCGACGGCGCGCAACCCCCACCGGCGGGTCCGGCGGTGCCACACGGCCCGAGCCCGGGGCCGGACCGGCACCGCCGGGCTTCACCGCGGTGGTTGCTCACCACAGCGGCGGAACAGAGAGGCACGGCCTCTCGCCACCTGCTGCCGCCGGGCAGGAGACCCGCCGCGGCGGCGGAATCGAGAGGCAGCGCCTCTCAACGCTCCCTGCCCCGGCAGGGAACCCCGCCGCGACGGCGCACAACCCCCACCGGCGGGTCCGGCGGTGGGAGACCGGTCGCGGGACTGGGCACCCACCGGCCGGTGCCGGACAGGTACCGTCCATCTGGGCGTACGTCATTCCCGGACCGCCCGTCCCTAGCCGAAAGGTACGAGCCCGCATGTCGCCCGCGCCGCTGACCCCCGAACGCATCCTCGAAGCCACCGAGGACGTGCTGCGCCGCTTCGGGCCCGCCAAGGCCACCGTGGTCGACGTCGCACGTGCGCTGGGCGTCAGTCACGGCAGCGTCTACCGGCACTTCGGCAGCAAGGCCGCCCTGCGGGAGGCGGTCACGCAGCGCTGGCTGGACCTGTCGCACGCGGAGCTGTCGGCCGTCGCCGACGCGGACGGCCCCGCCGGCCCGCGGCTGCGCTCCTGGCTCGCCGCGCTGTTCGCCGCGAAGCGGCGCAAGGCGGGGGACGACCCCGAGCTGTTCGCCACGTACATGGTCCTCGTGGGCGAGAACAGCGCCACGGTCGACCGGCACATCGAGACGATGATCGGGCAGCTGGCCCGGATCGTGGAGAGCGGCGTCCGCAGCGGCGAGTTCGCCGGGACCGACGCCGCGGCCACGGCGCGCGCGCTCTGGGACGCGACGAACCGCTTCCACGACCCGGCGTACGCCGCGGACTGGTCGCTCCCGGGCATCGACGCCGCGTTCGACGCCGTCTGCGACCTGCTGCTGCGCGGCCTGCAGGGCTGAAAAACCGTCAGCCCACGCCCCGTCAGCCCACGCCGAGGAACCGCAGGACCGCCAGCACCCGCCGGTGGTCCGCGTCCGCCTTCGGCAGGTCCAGCTTCGCCAGGATCGAGTTGATGTGCTTGGCGACGGCGCTCTCGCTCACGACCAGCCCCTCCGCGATCCCCGCGTTCGACCGCCCGGACGCCATCAGTTCCAGCACGTCCCGCTCGCGCGGCGTGAGCCGGTCCAGCGGATCGCTGTGCCGGCGCAGCAGCAGCTGCGAGACGACCTGCGGGTCGAGCGCGGTGCCGCCGCCCGCGACGCGCCGCAGCGCGTCGATGAACTCCTCCACGTCGGCGACCCGCTCCTTGAGCAGGTAGCCGACGCCCCGCGTGTCCCCGGACAGCAGGTCGGCGGCGTAGCGCTCCTCCACGTACTGGGAGAGCAGCAGCACGGCCGTGTCCGGCCACTGCTTGCGGATGACGAGCGCGGCGCGCACGCCCTCGTCGGTGAAGCCCGGCGGCATGCGCACGTCGAGGACGGCGAGACCGGGCCGGTGCTCCTCCATCGCCGCCAGCAGCGCCTCCGCGTCGCCGGTCTCCGCGACCACGTCGAACCCGGCCGTCTCCAGGACCTTCACCAGGCCGATCCGGAGCAGGACGGAATCCTCGGCGATCACGGCGCGCACGGCAGCTCCACAGTCACGACGGTCGGGCCCCCCACGGGGCTGCTGATCGAGAACGTGCCGTCGACCGACGCGACCCGCTTGGCCAGTCCGGCCAGCCCGCTGCCGCCCGTAGGGTCGGCCCCGCCCACGCCGTCGTCGGTGACGACGACGAGAAGTATCCCCCCTCGCCGTTCGACGCGGACGTCGGCCCGGTTCGCCCGCGCGTGCTTGACGACGTTGGCGAGCGCTTCGGAGACGACGAAGTAGGCGACGGCCTCGACGGTCGGGGCGGGCCGGTCGGCGAGGTCGACCGTCAGCCCCACGGGCAGGGGCGTCCGCTCGGCGATGCCGGACAGGGCGGCGTCGAGGCCGCGGTCCTCCAGCACGGCCGGGTGCAGGCCGCGTACGAGGTTGCCGAGCTCGGCGATGGCCTCTTTCGCCTCGCGGTGCGCCTCGTCGATGACCTGGCGGGCCTCCTCGGGCAGGTCCTTGAGCGTCACCTTGGCCAGCCCCAGGTTCACCGCCATCGACACGAGCCGCTGCTGGGCCCCGTCGTGCAGGTCGCGCTCGATGCGGCGGCGCTCGGCGTCGGCGGCGTCCACGACGCCGGCGCGGCTCGCGGCGACCTCCTCGACGCGCTGCTCCAGCACCTCGGCGCGGCTGGGGCCGAGGCGGTCCGTGGCGGCGCGGGTGTCGAGCCGGACGAGCGCGCGGGAGAGCCATGCCGCGCCGTAGAGCCCGGCGAGTCCTGCGACGGTGAGGTAGGCGGCCTGTACGGCGTAACCCACCTGCGCCGGCCGCGTGTCGGGCGGCAGCGCCCACACCCAGACGTAGACCGTGGCGGCCACCGCGGCCGCCGCCCACAGCAGCAGCGTCAGCGCGCCGCCCAGCGCGATCAGCGGCCCCGCCACCAGGTGGTAGCCCACCTGCCGCCACGACCAGGACCGGCCCGCGACCGGTATCTCCACCCCGAGCCACGCCCGGAACCGCGCCCGCTGCGCCCGCGTCAGCACGGGGCAGGCGGCCCCGAGGACCCCCGTCATCACCGCCAGGGCGAGCAGGCAGCTGGTCGCCCTCGTCGGCCCGCCGTCCAGCCACGGCACCGCCAGCACGGCGAGCGCCCCGAACTGGACGAGCCCGCCGACGGCGAGGAAGACGGCGGCGCGGCCGGCCCCGTCGAAGGGGCGGCGGAGGGGGATGGGGATTCGCATGGTCACACGGTAGGTGCGCAGGTCAGGGGCGGGCGATGGTGCTGGCGTCCGGCTCGGTGGTGCAGCTGGTGCCACCCTCGGGCGGACGTCCGGGGGGAACGTGGAAAAGCCGGAGGCCCCGGTCCCCGCCGAGTGGGGAACCGGGGCCTCCGGCCGTTACGAAAAGACGTCAGCAACCCAGCAGACGCGAGCCCAGGTAGCCCTCGATCTGGTCGAGGGAGACGCGCTCCTGCTTCATCGTGTCGCGCTCGCGGACGGTCACGGCGTTGTCCTCGAGCGTGTCGAAGTCGACCGTGACGCAGAACGGCGTGCCGATCTCGTCCTGGCGGCGGTAACGGCGGCCGATGGCGCCCGCGTCGTCGAACTCGATGTTCCAGTTCTTGCGCAGGTCCGTGGCGAGGCCCTTGGCCTTCGGGGACAGCTGCGGGTTCCGGGACAGCGGGAGGACGGCGACCTTGACCGGGGCCAGGCGCGGGTCGAGGCGCATCACGACGCGCTTCTCCATGACGCCCTTGGCGTTGGGGGCCTCGTCCTCGTTGTACGCGTCGAGCATGAAGGCGAGCATGGCGCGGTTCAGGCCGGCCGCCGGCTCGATGACGTACGGGAACCAGCGCTCGCCGGCCTCCTGGTCGAAGAAGGTCAGGTCCTGGCCGGAGGCCTGGGAGTGGGCCTTCAGGTCGTAGTCCGTGCGGTTGGCGATGCCTTCCAGCTCGGAGAACTCGGTGCCGCCGAAGTTGAAGCGGTACTCGATGTCAGTGGTGCGCTTGGAGTAGTGGGAGAGCTTCTCCGCGGCATGCTCATACCACCGCATGTTCTCCTCGCGCATGCCGAGGCCGGTGTACCAGCTCCAGCGCTGCTCCATCCAGTACTCGTGCCAGGTCTCGTCCTCGCCCGGCTTGACGAAGAACTCCATCTCCATCTGCTCGAACTCGCGGGTGCGGAAGATGAAGTTGCCCGGCGTGATCTCGTTGCGGAAGGACTTGCCGGTCTGGGCGATGCCGAACGGCGGCTTCTTCCGCGAGGTCTGCTGGACCTGGGCGAAGTTGGTGAAGATGCCCTGCGCGGTCTCGGGGCGCAGGTAGCTGACCGAACCGGAGTCCTGGGTCGGGCCCAGGTGGGTGGACAGCAGGCCGGAGAACAGCTTGGGCTCGGTGAAGGCGCCCTTGGTGCCGCAGTGCGCGCAGTTGAGGTCGGCGAGGCCGTTCTCGGGCAGCTTGCCGTGCTTGGCCTCGTACGCCTCCTCCAGGTGGTCGGCGCGGTAGCGCTTGTGGCAGGAGGTGCACTCGGTCAGCGGGTCCGTGAAGGTCGCGACGTGGCCGGACGCCTCCCAGACCTCACGGGCCAGGATCACCGACGAGTCGAGACCGACGACGTCGTCGCGCGAGGTGACCATGGAGCGCCACCACTGGCGCTTGATGTTCTCCTTGAGCTCCACGCCCAGCGGACCGTAATCCCAGGCGGCACGCTGTCCGCCGTAGATCTCACTGCACGGATAGACGAAGCCACGGCGCTTGCTCAGGCTGACGATGGTGTCGATCTTGTCGGCGGCCACGGTGCTCTCTTCATTGCGACGACGAACAGCGAATGACTCAGGTTACCGGCGCTGCCACCCTCCTAATCAAATCGGCTCTGGCCTTGGCTTGACCATGCCCCTCCGCACCCCGCCCCGGACCACCTTGTTGACAATCGTTTCCATTTTTGTTGAAAATGACTGTCATGAACGTAAGCCGCCTCCCCCAGCTCCGCGCCCCCCGAATACGCACCGCCGTCGTCGCCGCGGCCGCCGCACTCGGAGTGCTCGGTCTCTCCGCCTGTTCCCCGGACGAGTCCGCGGGCAAGGCGGCGGACGGCAAGCTCGCGGTGGTGGCGTCGTTCTACCCCATGCAGTACCTCGCCGAGCAGATCGGCGGCGAGCACGTCAGCGTCACCAACCTGACCAAGCCCGGCGTCGAGCCCCACGACCTGGAGCTCAAGCCCAAGCAGATCGGCTCCCTCGCCGACGCGGGCGCGATCGTCTACCTCAAGGGCGTCCAGCCCGCCGTGGACGAGGCGATCAAGCAGTCGAAGAACAAGCACGCCGTGGACGTGGCCTCCCTCACCGAGCTCGAGGAGCACGGCACCGAGGTCGACGGCAAGCACCACACCACCGGCGACAACCACTCCCACTCCGAGGAGTCGGAGGAGGCCGGGCACGACGACCACGGCCACGACGAGCATGGCCACGAAGGCCACGGGCACGACCACGGGGGCGGCGCCGACCCCCACATCTGGCTCGACCCGGTGAAGTACGCCGAGGCCGCCAAGGGCGTCGCCAAGACCCTCGCCGAGGCCGACCCCGGGCACAAGGGCGACTACGAGAAGAACGCCGACGCCCTGGTGAAGAAGCTCGGCGCCCTGGACGCCAAGTTCAAGGACGGCCTGAAGAACCGCGCCTCGGACACCTTCATCACCACCCACGCGGCCTTCGGCTACCTCGCCGAGCGCTACGGCCTGACCGAGGAGGCCATCAGCGGCCTCGACCCCGAGTCCGAGCCCAGCGCCGCCCGCATCAAGGACCTGCACAAGCTCGCCGAGGACCACCACGTCTCGACGATCTTCTTCGAGACCCTCGCCAGCCCGGCGACCGCGAAGACGCTGGCCAAGGACCTGAAGCTGAAGACCGACGTCCTGGACCCGCTCGAAGGCATCACGGACAAGTCCAAGGGCCACGACTACATCGAGGTCATGGAAGCCAACCTGGCCGCCCTGCAGAAGGCGCTCGGCACCAAGTGAGCGCGCCCGAGGAGATCACCATGGAGCAGCCCGTCATATCCCTGCGGGACGCCACCGCGAGCCTGGGCGGCCGCCCGGTGCTGCGCGGCGTGGACCTGACCGTCCGCTCCGGCGAGGTCGTCGCCCTGCTCGGCGCCAACGGCTCGGGCAAGTCCACGGCCGTGCGCAGCATCGTCGGCCAGGTGCCGCTCACCGGCGGCGAACTGGAGCTCTTCGGCACGCCCCGGCGGCGCTTCCGCGACTGGGCCCGCGTCGGCTACGTGCCGCAGCGCACCACCGCCGCCGGCGGGGTCCCCGCGACCGTGCGCGAGGTCGTCTCGGCCGGGCGGCTCGCCCGCACCCGGTTCGGGATGATGCGCAAGGCCGACAAGGAGGCGGTCATACGCGCCCTGGAGCTCGTCGGCATGGACGACCGCCTCGGGGACTCCGTCGACGCCCTCTCCGGCGGCCAGCACCAGCGGGTCCTCATCGCCCGCGCCCTGGCCGGCGAACCCGAGCTGCTGATCATGGACGAGCCGATGGCCGGCGTCGACCTCGCGAGCCAGGAGGTCCTCGCCGAGGCCCTGCGCGCCCAGGTCGCCCGCGGGGCCACCGTCCTGCTCGTGCTGCACGAGCTGGGCCCGCTGGAGCCGCTCATCGACCGGGCGGTCGTGCTGCGCGACGGCTGCGTCGTCCACGACGGCCCGCCCCCGGAGGCCGTCGGCCAGCACGCGCTGCCCGGCCACGACCACGTACACCCGCACGCCGGCCCGGCTGCGGAACCGATTCGGACAGGGCTGCTGACCTGATGGACATCCTCGACCTCGCCTTCATGCAGCGGGCCCTGCTCGCGGCGCTCCTCGTGGGCGTCACCGCGCCCGCCATCGGCACCTACCTCGTCCAGCGCCGCCAGGCCCTCATGGGCGACGGCCTCGGGCACGTCGCCCTCACCGGCGTCGGCCTCGGCTTCCTGCTGAACTCCAGCCCCGTGTGGATGGCCACCGCCGTGTGCATCGCGGGCGCCGTCGTCATGGAGCTGATCCGCTGGTACGGGCGGACGCGCGGCGACATCGCCCTCGCGATGCTCTTCTACGGCGGCATGGCCGGCGGCGTGATGCTGATGAACCTCTCCGACAACGGCTCCAGCGCCAACCTGAGCAGCTACCTCTTCGGCTCGATCGCCACGGTCTCGGAGGAGGACATCGTCGCGATCTGCATCCTGGCCGCCTTTGTGATCCTCACCACGGTCGGGCTGCGCCGTCAGCTTTTCGCCATCTGCCAGGACGAGGAGTTCGCGCGCGTCACCGGGCTGCCGGTGCGGCTGCTGAACCTGCTCGTCGCCGTCACCGCCGCGGTCACCGTCACCGTCGCCATGCGCGTCGTCGGCCTGCTGCTCGTCAGCGCCCTGATGGTGATCCCGGTCGCCGCCTCGCAGCAGATCACCCGCAGTTTCAAGGCGACCTTCGCCCTCGCGGTGGGCATCGGCGTCACGGTGACCCTCTCCGGCACCGCCACGTCCTACTACGCCGACGTGCCCTCCGGCGCGACCATCGTGCTCTTCGCCATCGGCCTGTTCGTCGTCCTCACCGCGCTCGCCGCGCCCCTGGCGAAGCGGCGCGCGGGGAAGGCCGCGGCGGACGGGGAATGCACCCTCAAGGCGCCGGCCGCGCGCACGGCGGCGGACGACGTCAAGGTCTGACGCCCGTCCGGGCTTGCCCACCCGCCCGCGCGGACTGGCACAATTGCCGTGCGACATGTGCGGATGGGTGTTCAGGCGAGCTGGAGGAGGCAACTGTGGCGACCGCGGGTCCCCCCGTACGCGGCCGGTCCACCAAGCAGCGGGCAGCGGTGGCGGCCGCGCTCGACGAGGTGGACGAGTTCCGTAGCGCGCAAGAACTCCATGACATGCTCAAGCACCGCGGTGCGTCGGTCGGCCTGACCACCGTCTACCGCACGCTGCAGTCCCTCGCCGACGCGGGCGAGGTCGACGTGCTGCGCACCAGCGAGGGCGAGGCGGTCTACCGCCGCTGCTCCAGCGGGCACCACCACCACCTGGTGTGCCGGCTGTGCGGCAAGGCCGTCGAGGTGGAGGGCCCCGCCGTCGAGAAGTGGGCGGACTCCATCGCCGAGGAGCACGGCTTCGTGGACGTCGCGCACACCATCGAGATCTTCGGCACGTGCGGGGAGTGCGCCGCGAAGCGCTGACCCGGCCGCGTGCACCGAGGGCCCCGGGCGATGCCCGGGGCCCTCCTGCGTGCCTGCGCGCTCAGCTCACGCGGTGCCCTGCTCCTCCGCGGGCTGCTGCTCGTTGGGGATCGCCCCGCCGAACCGGCGGTCCCGCGACGCGTACTCCAGGCACGCGCGCCACAGGTCGCGGCGGTCGAAGTCCGGCCAGAGCACGTCCTGGAAGACCATCTCGGCGTAAGCGCTCTGCCAGATCAGGTAGTTGGACGTGCGCTGCTCGCCCGAGGGGCGCAGGAACAGGTCGACGTCCGGCATGTCCGGGTAGTAGAGGTACTTCGCGAAGGTCTTCTCGGTGACCTTGGACGGGTCGAGGCGGCCCGCCTTCACGTCGGCGGCCAGCGCCTGCGCCGCGTCCGCGATCTCCGCGCGCCCGCCGTAGTTCATGCAGAAGTACAGCGTGAGCTTGTCGTTGCCCTTGGTCTGCTCCTGGGCGATCTGGAGCTCCTTGGCCACCGACCGCCACAGCTTGGGCATGCGGCCCACCCAGCGCACCCGGATGCCGAGCTCGTCGAGCTGGTCACGGGTCTTGCGGATGAAGTCGCGGTTGAAGTTCATCAGGAAGCGCACCTCGTCCGGCGAACGCCTCCAGTTCTCGGTGGAGAAGGCGTACAGGGAGATGCTGCCGACGCCCATCTCGATCGCGCCCTGCAGCACGTCCAGCACGCGCTCGGCGCCGACCTTGTGGCCCTCGGTGCGCGGCAGGCCGCGGTCCTTGGCCCAGCGGCCGTTGCCGTCCATGACGATCGCGACGTGCTCGGGGACCAGCTCGCCGGGGATCTTCGGCGGCCGCGCCCCGGACGGGTGCGGCTCGGGTGTGCGGTACTCGCGTCGGGAACGGCCCAGAATCCCGCGTCGTGCCATGCGTGCCACTACTCCTTGGTCCCTGTTTCCCTATTTCTCGACATACCGGAGCGAGCGGAGGCCGCGCTCCAGGTGCCAGTGCAGATACGCCGCGACCAGGCCGCTGCCCTCCCTGACGTGGCGCGGCTCGCAGGCGTCCGCCGTAGCCCAGTCGCCCGTCAGCAGCGCGCCGAGCAGCCCGATCGCCTCCGAGGAGGGTACGACGCTTCCGGGCACCCGGCACTCCCCGCAGACCACGCCGCCGGCGGCCACCGAGAAGAACCGGTTCGGACCCGGCATTCCGCACCGGGCGCAGGCCTCGAAGCTGGGCGCGTAGCCGTTGACGGCGAGGGAGCGCAGCAGGAAGGCGTCCAGGACGAGGCCCGGGGCGTGCTCGCCCGCGGCGAGCGTGCGCAGGCCGCCGACGAGCAGCAGGTACTGCTGCACGGCCGGTTCGCCCTCGTGGTCGGTGAACCGCTCGGCGGTCTCCAGCATGGCGGTGCCCGCGGTGTAGCGCGCGTAGTCGGCGACGATCGGTCCGCCGTACGCGGCGATGGTCTCGCTCTGCGTGCACAGCGGCAGGCTCCGCCCGACGAGCTCGCTCCCCCGCGCGAAGAACTGCACGTCGACGTGCGAGAACGGCTCCAGGCGCGCCCCGAACTTCGACTTGGTCCGCCGCACCCCGCGCGCGACGGCGCGCACGCGGCCGTGGCCGCGCGTGAGGAGGGTGATGATTCTGTCCGCCTCACCGAGCTTCTGGGTCCTGAGGACGACGCCGTCGTCGCGGAAGAGGCTCATGCAGTTATTGTCCCGTACCGACGAAGGCTGAACGTCCCCGCCTCCGGAGGCACAATGTGACCCCCATGTCGATCTTCCTCCCCCCAGTGAGTACCCGGTGACCCCCATCCGCCGCCGACGCCGCAGGCGCCACCCCGTCCGTTCCACCGCAGCCGCGGCCCTCGTGTGCGTGCTGGCCGCGCTGTTCCTGCTGTTCGTCACCGTGCCGGACAAGCGCGCCGACAGCCGGGCCTTCGCGACGGCTCCCGCGTGCGTGGGCGACGAGCCGGCCCTGGAGTGCCGCAAGGTGGTCGAGGGCGCGGTGAAGCACACCGAGACCGCTCCGCAGGGCAAGACGACCCACTACTGGCTCACGTTCACGGGGCGCGACGGCTCCACCCACCACGCGGACATGAACGGGCCGCTCTCGGTCTTCGCCAAGGTCAAGCCCGGCGACAAGGTGCGCGCCACCTACTGGCGCGGCAAGATCCGCTTCGTCGACTTCCGGGGCACCGTGCAGCTGACGGCCGACCAGCCGAAGGACGCCTACCGCCTGCCGTTCGCCTGCGGCCTCGGGCTGCTCGTGCTGGGCGCGACGTTCGCCGGGATCGCCTACTGGATGGTCCGGCACTCCCCCCGCGCCCCCGAGCGGTACACCTGGCAGACCACCGTGCCCACGTGCGCGGGGGTCCTGATCGCCGTCGTCGCGTTCGTCGCGGCCCTGGTCACGGACACGGTGCCGACGGCGCTGACGCTGACCGGCGCGGGGGCGGTGCCGGTCGCCCTCGGCGCCTCGTGGCGCGTGCGGGTGCGGCGGCGGCCGGCGGAGAGCGGGCTCGCCCCGGTCGTCCCCGGCAAGGAGAAGCGCTTCGAGGGCGGGGTCGCGGCGGACACGCCGTACGGCGCCGAGCTCATCGGCCCGTACCTGGTGGCGGGCCCCGGCCTGCTCGCGGTGACCCCCGATCCGGCGGGCCGCACCCTCCGCAGGGCCCTGCCGCGCACGCTGGTCGTGGAGGGCGTCCGCGTCCCCCACCGGTCGGATCCGGCGCGCGTCACCGCGGAGGCCCGGGGCCGGCGGAAGGCGCTGCGCCAGGTGGTCGTGGTCTGCCGCGACGGCCACGGGGAGGTGCTCATCGGCGTGCAGCGCAAGCACGCGCCGTGGGTCCTCGGCGCCCTGCAGGAGCCGGCCCCGGGCGGGGCGGGCGCGCAGGAGCCCGTCCCGCTGTCCGGCTACGGCTCCTGAGCGGCGGGGGCCCTACGACGGCGTCCGCGCCGCGGCCAGCAGCCGGTCCGTGTCCTCCGGGCAGAGCATGAGCGCCCGGCCGACCGTGGCGAGCACCTCGCGCTCCGCGGGCCGGTAGGGGCCGTCGGCGAGGGCGATGCGGGCGCCCTGCAGCAGGATCGATTCGCGGCCCGCGGGGGCGAGGTGGGGGGCGAGGGGCTCCAGCGCCTCGTGCAGCTCGATGGCGAGGGCCGTGCCCCGGGGGTCGAAGCCGTCCCGCCCGGCGTAGGGGGACGGGGTGCCCAGGTCGGTGCCGTAGGCGCCGGGCAGGCGCCCCGTGTCGGCGGCGAGGGCCTCGATCAGGGTGATCAGCTGTTCCTCGCTGCAGTCCACGAAGCCCGCGGCCCGGACCGCGCCGACGGCCGCTCTGCGGACCGTACGGGCCTCGGTGCCGCCCGCGGCGAGGACGGCGAGCGCGACGGTGTGCACGGCGTCGCGCAGCATCGCGGAGAAGCGGGTGGTGGTGGGGTGGTCGAGGACGTCCGTGCCGTAGCGGGCCCGGCACGCGGAGCACTCCACGACCGGCCCGACGGGGCCGCGCGGCAGCAGCGGCAGGCCGAAGGCCACGAGGCGGCGGCGCCCGGTGCGGCGGCGGTAATTGCGGTCGCCGCCGCAGCCGGGGCAGTAGAACTCGCCGTCGCCGACCGTGCGCCATACGGTGCGTACGCCCACCACACACCGGTCCCGGCCGGGTCGGCCCTGCGCGTGCATCACGGCGCACACCTCCATAACGCCACGGCCTCGTCGCCGCGTTGACGTGATGTTAGCCACATCGATGATGCGACGTCAGTACCCCGTGCGCAGACTGCGGGCGTCATACGGGGGAACCCGCCACGGGGCCACCGGATACGGTGGAATCGGCGGCGGCCCCTTGACGGCGGGTCCGCCTCAGCCCCGGTACGCCCGGTTGACCGCCGAGACGACGGCCTTGATCGAGGCGCGCGTGGTGTTCGGGTCGATGCCGATGCCCCACAGCACCTGGCCGTCGATCACGCACTCGATGTACGAGGCGGCGCGGGCGGCGGCGCCCTCGCTCATGGTGTGCTCGCTGTAGTCCAGGACCCGGGCGTCGACGCCGATCGCGCCCAGCGCGTCGACGAAGGCCGAGATCGGACCGTTGCCGGTACCGGTCAGCACCGTGTCGGCACCGTCCACGACGGCCTCGACGGTCAGCGCGTCGCTGCCCTCGCTCGTGGTGGAGGTCTGGGTGGTGCGCAGCGCGATCCGGCCCCAGGGGTTGCCCTCGGTGGGCAGGTACTCGTCCTGGAAGACCGACCAGATCTCGGCGGGGGTGACCTCGCCGCCCTCGGCGTCGGTCTTGCCCTGGATGATCCGGGAGAACTCGATCTGCATCCGGCGCGGCAGGTCCAGCTTGTGGTCGTTCTTCAGGACGTACGCGATGCCGCCCTTGCCGGACTGCGAGTTCACGCGGATGACGGCCTCGTAGGAGCGGCCGACGTCCTTGGGGTCGATCGGCAGGTAGGGGACGGCCCACTCGATGTCGTCCACGCTCTTGCCCTCGGCGGCGGCGCTGTCGGCCATCGCCTCGAAGCCCTTCTTGATGGCGTCCTGGTGGGAGCCGGAGAAGGCGGTGTAGACCAGGTCGCCCGCGTAGGGGTGGCGCGGGTGGACCTCCATCTGGTTGCAGTACTCGGCGGTCCGCCGCACCTCGTCGATCTGCGAGAAGTCGATCATCGGGTCGACGCCCTGGGAGAACAGGTTCATGCCCAGGGTGACCAGGTCGACGTTGCCCGTGCGCTCGCCCTGGCCGAACAGGCAGCCCTCGATCCGGTCGGCCCCGGCCATGATCGCCAGCTCGGCGGCGGCGACGGCGGTGCCCCGGTCGTTGTGCGGGTGTACGGACAGGCAGATGTGCTCGCGGCGCGACAGGTGCCGCGACATCCACTCGAAGCGGTCGGCGTGCGTGGAGGGCGTGGAGCGCTCGACGGTGGCCGGCAGGTTCAGGATGATCTCGCGGCCGGCCTCCGGCTGCCAGACGTCCATGACGCCTTCGCAGACCTCCAGCGCGAAGTCCAGCTCGGTGTCGGTGAAGATCTCCGGGCTGTACTGGAAGCCGAAGACCGTCTCGTCGCCGAGGATCTTCTCCGCGTACTCCACGACCAGCCGGGTGCCGTCGACCGCGATCTGCTTCACCTGCTCCTGCGAGCCGCGGAAGACGACCCGCCGGAAGACCGGCGCGGTGGCGTTGTAGAGGTGGACCGTGGCGCGGCGGGCCCCTCGCAGGGACTCCACCGTGCGCTCGATCAGCTCCTCGCGCGCCTGGGTGAGGACGGAGATCGTCACGTCCTCCGGGATCGCGTCGTCCTCGATGATCGAGCGGACGAAGTCGAAGTCGGTGGCGCCGGAGGAGGGGAAGCCGACCTCGATCTCCTTGTAGCCCATGCGGACCAGCAGGTCGAACATCTCGCGCTTGCGGGCCGGGGACATCGGGTCGATCAGCGCCTGGTTGCCGTCGCGCAGGTCCGTCGACAGCCAGCGGGGAGCCTCGGTGATCCGCCGGCCGGGCCAGGTGCGGTCCGGGATGTCCACGGCCTCGTAGGGGCGGTACTTGTGCACCGGCATCCCGGAGGGGCGCTGGGTCACGGTCGCCGCGGTGAGGGGGGTGGGACGGCCGACGGAAGCGGAGGTCTCGGGCATCTGCGGGGGCTCCTCGTATGTCCTGAGGTGGGGTTCCCCCGGCTCGGCGGCGAGCTCGGGGGAGGCCGACGGGCAGGTCACCACGGGTGACCGCAACGCCTCACACCGCGGGGAGGGGGTCGGCCGATCGACTACAGACCCTCGCCGCGGCAGCTAAGAAGAAGCAGCCCGAAACGCATGATGCACAGCACGGTAGCCGAGCCGGACGGGATTCGGTACGGGCGTTCCAGCATGCGGGACACGGGCGCAACACGGAACGGTGCCACTCGATTGTGTTAATCGGTGCACCGGGGCCTGACAAGGCCGGGGGGCGCTGCCAGATTCAGGCCATGAGTGACAACGTGAAGAGCGTTTTCTGCACCATCGTCCCGCCGCACGTGCTCGACAAGCTCGCACGGGCCGACGATTCCGCGCGCGCCGACATCGCGCAGCGCACCCTGGAGCACGACTCGGCGCACCGCACCCGGCGCCGGGTCACCGCCCTGCGCGGCCTCGCCGCCCCTGCGGGCACCCCCTCCGACAGCCCCCGCCGGACGATCTACGACGCGGAGCACCGGGCGACCCAGCCGGGCCGGAAGGTGCGCGGCGAGGGCGACCCGGCGTCGAAGGACGTCACGGTCAACCGCGCGTACGCCGGGCTCGGCGCCACCTTCGAGCTGTTCTTCAAGGCGTACGGCCGGCGCTCCATCGACGACGCGGGCCTGCAGCTGGACGCCACCGTCCACTACGGCGAGGGCTACAACAACGCCTTCTGGGACGGCAGCCAGATGGTCTTCGGCGACGGCGACGGGGACGTCTTCCTGGACTTCACCATCCCCGTGGACGTCATCGGCCACGAGCTCACCCACGGTGTCACCCAGTACACGGCGAACCTGGAGTACTACGGCCAGTCCGGGGCGCTGAACGAGTCCGTCTCGGACGTCTTCGGCTCGCTGATCAAGCAGTACGCCCTGGGGCAGTCCGCCGAGCAGGCCGACTGGCTGATCGGCCAGGGGCTGCTGGGCCCGGGCGTGGACCGCGGGGTGGCCCTGCGGTCCATGAAGGAGCCGGGCACGGCCTACGAGGACGACGTCCTCGGCAAGGACCCGCAGCCCGGCCACATGGACGACTTCGTCCGCACCTCCCGCGACCAGGGCGGGGTGCACATCAATTCCGGCATCCCCAACCGGGCCTTCTACCTGCTGGCCACCCGGCTCGGCGGCAACGCCTGGGAGCGCGCGGGCAAGGTCTGGTACGCGACGCTGACCAGCGGGAAACTCAAGGAGGACGCCCAGTTCGCCGACTTCGCCCGGCAGACCGTGGCCACCGCCCGCACGCTCTACAGCGACGGCGACGAGGTCCAGGCCGTCCTCAAGGCGTGGGAGCAGGTGGGCGTCCCCACCTCGTAGGGACCGCCCGCCGGGGCGAGAATGACGCCATGCGGATCGTCATCACCCGGACCGGCGGGTTCGCCGGGATCGAGCGTCGGGCCGAGCTGGACACCTCCGGCCGGCCCGACGCCACCCATGTGCAGGCCCTGGCCCACCGCGCGCTCACCGCATCGCCCGCCGAGGCGGCGGCCGTGCGGGGGGTGCCGGACGGCTTCCACTACGAGATCGACGTGGACGGGCGCACGGTGCACTGCGCGGACCCTCATGTCAGCCATGATCAGCGTGAGCTGATCAGGCTGGTACTCAAGGAGGGTGCATAGCCGCGGGGGCGGCTGGAAGCCCAGCGTGCGCAGCTGCCGCTAGAACCCCAGCTTGCGCAGCTGCTTCGGGTCGCGCTGCCAGTCCTTGGCGACCTTCACATGCAGGTCGAGGTAGACCGGGGTACCCAGGAGCGCCTCGATGTGCTTGCGGGACTTCATGCCCACCTCCTTGAGGCGGGCCCCCTTCGGGCCGATGATGATGCCCTTCTGGCTGGGGCGCTCGATGTAGACGTTGGCGTGGATGTCCAGCAGCGGCTTGTTCGCCGGCCGGTCCTCCCGCGGCAGCATCTCCTCGACGACGACGGCGATGGAGTGCGGCAGCTCGTCGCGGACGCCCTCCAGCGCGGCCTCGCGGATCAGCTCGGCCACCATGACCTGCTCGGGCTCGTCGGTGAGGTCGCCCTCGGGGTAGAGCGGCGGGCTCTCCGGCAGCATCGGCGCGATCAGGTCCGCCAGCAGCGACACCTGCTTGTCGCCCACCGCGGAGACCGGGACGATCTCCGCCCACTGGATGCCCAGCTCCTCGCCCAGCTGCTGGATGGCGATCAGCTGCTCGGCGAGCGCCTTGGAGTCCACCAGGTCCGTCTTGGTGACGATGGCGATCTTCGGGGTCTTCTTGATCCCGGCCAGCTCGCTCGCGATGAAGCGGTCGCCGGGGCCGAGCTTCTGGTCGGCGGGCAGGCAGAAGCCGATGACGTCGACCTCGGCCCAGGTGGTCCGGACCACGTCGTTGAGCCGCTCGCCCAGGAGCGTGCGCGGCTTGTGCAGACCGGGGGTGTCGACGAGCACCAGCTGGGCGTCGGGCCGGTGCACGATGCCGCGCACGGTGTGGCGCGTGGTCTGCGGACGGTTGGAGGTGATCGCGACCTTCGTCCCCACCAGTGCGTTGGTCAGGGTCGACTTGCCCGCGTTGGGGCGGCCGACGAAGCACGCGAAGCCCGCGCGGTGGGGGGCCTGGGAGGGGGACGAGGCGTTATCCATACCGGCCATTCTCCCCGATCCCTGCCCACCCGCCGACCAGCGGCCCGTCCGGCCGGACGGTACCGGACGCCGCGACGGGCCGGGCGGGCAGGACGGGCCGTACGGCCTCAGGCCCGCCGCAGGCGCCGCGCGGCCGGCCCGGAGCCGCGGCGCCGCCCGGCCACCTTGGCCACGAGCCACAAGGCCCCGCCGGCGGGCAGCAGCAGGCCGGCCGCGAGGGCGAACCAGTCCGTGCCCTCTCCGCGCGTCCAGCCGAGGACGAGCCCGGTCCACAGGGCGGCGGTGGCCAGGAAGGGACTCCAGCCCCCCACGGTGTCGGCGCGGCCGGCGGCCCGGCGGCGGCCGCGTGCGCGCAGGAGGTCCCTCAGGGCGTGCGGCCACAGGACGATCAGCCAGGCGGCCGTCATCCAGTCGAAGCCCTCGCCGCGGGCCCACTCGACGGCCAGGGTGAGCGTGAGGGCGGCCGACGCCGCGGTCATGAACCAGGCGAAGCCGGCCGGGGTCTCGTTCCGCGCCACGGCTCAGCCGGCGTCGACCCTGCTGCGCAGGGTGCCGTCGGGGCCCGCGAGGAGCACGGGGGTGGCGGGGCCGCCCAGGTCGCGCACGGCCGCGCGGTCCTCCGCGGGGACGGCGTCCGCCTCGGAGACGACGGCCGCGGCCTCCAGGGACTTCGCCCCGCTCGCGACGGCCATGGCGACCGCGGTCCGCAGCGCGCTGAGCCGCAGCGAGTCGAGCGCGACCGTGCCGGCCACGTACGTGCGGCCCGTCTCGTCGCGCACGGCGGCGCCCTCGGGCACGCCGTTGCGGGCGCGCGCGGAACGGGCCAGCGTGATGATCTTGCGGTCTTCGGGGTCCAGCGTCGTCTCCGTCATACCGGGGAGCATAAGCAGCGCCGGTCCCCCCGATCGCCCCGGGATCAGGCCTTGCCGCCGGCCTTCTGCTGCGCCTGCTGCACCTTCTCGACGGCCTTGCGCAGGGACGACTCGAAGGCGGCCGTGTCGGCGGTGGTGAAGCTGGCCTGGGAGACGGTCACGACGGTGCCGCCGACGCGGACGGCCGCGATGTCGTGCTGGATGCTCACGCCCTCCTCGGTCGCGGCGAAGACCACCCGCACGCCGCGCGCCCCGTCGCCGAGCGCGGGCACGGTCAGCTCGCTGCCGGCCGCCTGGTCCGTGGTGCCGTCGGCGCCCTTGGCCGCGAACTTCCCGCAGGCACCGAAGTCGATCTTCTGCTGCATGATCTTGACGGCCTCGGCCTCCTGGTAGGAGGTGACGCCCTGGGTCATCTGGATCCCGGTCTCGCCGGCCTGCTTGAGGTCGGTCATGGCGTGGGCCTGCGCCTTGGGGCCGTTGTCCGCGCCGACGAAGACGTCGAGCAGGGGCTGGCACGCGGCCTTGTCGGCCTTGCCGAACTGCATGCCGGTCGCGCCGACGTCGTAGGCCGGGATGTCCTTGTTGACCTCCCAGCCCGAGGGCAGGTCGCCCGGGGTGAGCAGGGCAGCCTTGGCCTGCGCGGCGGTCAGGGGCCGGGCCCCCGCGTCCTTGCCCGGGGCGGGGGCGGCGCTGCCGCCGGCCGAGCCGCTGCTCTGCGCGGCGGACTGCGGCGCGCCGCCCTGGTCGCCGCCCCCGCACGCGGAGAGGGTCAGGAGGGACGCGGCGGCGACGGCGGCGAGGGCGCCACGGCGCAGGGCAGCGGACACGAGGAATCCTTAGGTAAAGGGACGGTCTGCCCGAAGTATGCACAGGGCAAAGCCCATGGGGCTACGGCGGCCCCGCACCGGCGGCCCGCCTCAGCCCGCGACCGAGTACATGCCGCCCCGCCGGCCCTCCGGCGAGACGAGCCACTCCAGCTTCGCGGCCGTGCCCGTGTCCGGCACGGGGTTGTGCATGACGATCGTCAGGTCCGGCCGGGCCGGCACGCGCAGGTGCGTGCTCTCCAGGTACAGCGGCCCGGCCACCGGGTGGTCGAACTCCTTGACCAGCTGGCCGCCCGCCTGCACGTCGCCCTGCGCCCACAGCTCCGTGAACTCCGGGCTCGCCGCGGCCACCTCCGCCACGATCTCCTGGAACCCCTCGTCGTCCGGGCGCTCCGAGCACGCGGCGCGGTACTGGGCGACGACCCGCCGGGCGTTCTGCTCCCAGTTCGCCGCGCGGGCGCGGTAGGCGGGGTCGGTGAAGAAGTCGACCAGGCAGTTCGGCCGCGGCTTCCGGCGGAAGCCGATGACCATGCGGGCCGAGTCGTTGAAGGCGACCAGGTTCCAGTACGGGTCCATGATGTGCGCCGGGTACGGCATCCAGCCGTCGATCAGCCGCTGCAGGCCCTCGCACAGGTAGTCCGGGTCGTACGGGGACTGCGGCTGCGGCGGGTTCAGCCCGGCGAGCACGTACAGGTGCCGGCGCTCGTCCCCGCTCAGCTTGAGGACGTTCGCCACGGAGTCCAGCACCTGCGGCGAGACGGTGATGTCCCGCCCCTGCTCCAGCCACTGGTACCAGGAGGCGCCCACGCCCGCGAGGACGGCGACCTCCTCGCGGCGCAGTCCGGGCGTGCGCCGGCGGCCCCCGCCGTCCGGCAGACCCACGTCGGCCGGGGACACCCGGGCCCGACGGGTCGTCAAGAAGTCACGCAGCTCTTGGCGACGACGCGTCTGTACGGTCATCTCTCCCCCTTGCCTGGTGGTGCGGCCACCACCATAAGCACGCTCTCCCCACGTTTCTTCCGCGCGCCGGAAGGTGGGCGCATGGCGATCGACTCCCCTCCCCGTACGACCCCTGCCGGTGCGGCCGCCGCGGCCGGCCCGGGCATGTCCGCCCGCGACAAGCTGGTCCTGCTCGTGCTGTGCGCCGCGCAGTTCATCGTGGCCCTCGACTTCTCCATCCTGAACGTGGCCCTGCCCGTCCTGGGCGACGACCTCGGCATGGGCCAGGCCGACCTGCAGTGGGCGGTCACCGCCTTCGCCCTGCCCTCCGGCGGCTTCCTGCTGCTCTCCGGCCGGATCGCCGACCTGTACGGGCGGCGCCGCGTCTTCCTGGCCGGGCTCGCGCTGTTCACCGCGGCCTCCGTGCTCGCCACGCTCGCCTGGGCACCGGCCGTCTTCCTCGCCGCGCGCGCCCTGCAGGGGCTCGGCGCGGCCATCATCGTGCCGACCGGCATGTCGCTGCTGACCACGACGTTCGCCGAGGGCCCGCAGCGCGAACGCGCCCTGGGCATCAGCGGCACCCTGCTCTCCCTCGGCTTCACCATCGGCATGGTGCTCGGCGGCGTCATGACCGACACGCTCGGCTGGCGCTCGACGATGGGCCTGCTGGCCGTGGCCGGCCTCGGCATCCTCGCGGTCGCTCCGGGTCTGCTCACCGAGTCCCGGCACCCGCAGCGGCCCCGGGTCGACATACCGGGCGCGGTGACCGTCACCGGCGGCCTGCTGGCCCTCATCTACGGGCTGTCGACCGCGGCCCAGCGGGGCTTCGGCGGCGCGGACGTCCTCGTCTCGCTCGTCCTGGGCGCCGTCCTGCTCGCGGCCTTCGTCCTCGTCGAGTCCCGGGCCGCCGAGCCGCTGGTCTCCCTGCCGATGCTGCGGCGGCGGACGGTCGCCTGGGGGAACCTGGCCGGCCTGGTCACCTTCGCGATGATGAGCACCGTCGTCTTCCTGCTCACCCTCTACCTGCAGGAGGTGCTGGAGCTCTCGGCCTTCCGCACGGGCCTGGTCTTCGGCGTGCAGGGCGTCTTCGCCGTCGCCGCCGGCATGACGGCGCCGCGGGTCATCGCCCGCTTCGGCGCCCGCACCACGCTCCTCGCCGGCCTGGCCGTCCAGGCCGTCTTCTCGGCCGCACTGCTCGCCCTGGGGCAGGACGCCTCCGGCGCGTGGCTGGCCCTGGCGGCGGCGAGCATCGCCTGCATCGGGCACCTGTGGGCGATCGTCGCCTACGGGGTGACGGCGACGTCGGGCCTGCCGGACACCGAGCAGGGCCTGGCGACGGGTCTGGTGACCAGCTCGCAGCAGGTCGGGCTCACGATCGGGATCCCGCTGCTGAGCGCGGTGTCCTCGGCGCGGACCGCCACCCTCTCCGAGGGCGGCTCGGACTTCGCGTCGGCGACGCTGGGCGGCATCCGCCTGGGCATGGGCGTGGACGCCGCGATCGTGGCGGCGGTGGCGGTACTGGTGGCGGTGGGCCTGCGCGGGCGGGTCAAGGCCTGAGGGCCCCGGCCCCCGGACGGGCTGAGTGGTTGACGCGTCGCGTCAACCACTCAGCCCGTCCGGTATGGGGTGAAGTCAGCGAACCGGCTCCACCAGCACCGTGACGATCCGGTTCCGGCGGCCCGCCGCCGCCTCCGCGGTCAGGCGGAGGCCCGTGATGCCGCCGGGCTCCCCCAGCCCGTAGTCGGCGAGGTCGACCTCGGCCACCGCGCCCGCGATCGGCACCCGGCCCAGGGACTTGGCCAGCAGGCCGCCGACCGTCTCCACGTCCTCGTCGTCGAGCTCGTCGAAGCCGTAGAGCTCGCCGAGGTCGCCGAGGTCGAGGCGGGCGGTGACGCGGTAGCGGCCCTCGCCGAGCTCCTCGACGGGCGGCAGCTCGCGGTCGTACTCGTCGGTGATCTCGCCGACGATCTCCTCGAGGATGTCCTCGATGGTGACGATGCCGGCGGTGCCGCCGTACTCGTCGATGGCGACGGCGCAGTGGTTGCGCTGCTGCTGCATCTCCCGCAGCAGGTCCCCCGCGTTCTTCGTGTCGGGCACGAAGACGGCGGGCCGCATCGCGGTGGAGACCAGCTCGGACTCCGCGTCCCGGCTGATGTGCGTCTTGCGGACGAGGTCCTTGAGGTAGACGACGCCCACGATGTCGTCCTCGCTCTCGCCGGTGACCGGGATCCGGGAGAAGCCGGAGCGCAGGGCGAGGGTGAGGGCCTGGCGGATGGTCTTGCCGCGCTCGATGACGACGAGGTCGGTGCGCGGCACCATCACCTCGCGCACGAGGGTGTCGCCGAGCTCGAAGACGGAGTGCACCATGCGGCGCTCCTCGTCCTCGATCAGGGACTCCTTCTCCGCGAGGTCGACCATCGCCCGCAGCTCGGCCTCGGAGGCGAAGGGGCCCTTGCGGAAGCCCTTGCCGGGGGTGAGGGCGTTGCCGATGAGGATCAGCAGCTGCGGCACCGGGCCCATGATGCGGGCGAGCGGCAGCAGGACGTAGGCGGCCGCGGTGGCGGTGCCCAGCGGGTGCTGGCGCCCGATGGTGCGCGGGGAGACGCCGACGGCCACGTAGGAGACGAGGACCATGACGGCGATGGCGACGGTCAGCGCCTGCCAGGTCTTCTCGAACTCCTGCAGGCAGGCGTAGGTGACCAGCACGCCGGCCGCCATCTCGCAGGCGACGCGGACGAGCAGGGCCACGTTCAGGTAGCGGGTGGGGTCGGCGGCGACGGCCATCAGCCTGGCGCTGCCGCGCCGCCCGGAGCGGACGGCCTCCTCCGCGCGGAACCGGGTGGTCCGCGCGAGGCCGGCCTCGGCGCAGGCGGCGAGCCAGGCCACGACCAGGAGGAGGACCGCGACCGCGATCAGCCGGCCGGTCACGTGATCGTGGGCGCCGGGGAGGGCCCCTCGATCCCGCGCTCGGCCCGCCAGCCGTCGACGATGGCGGCCTGGAGGCCGAACATCTCGGCCTTCTCGTCGGGCTCCTCGTGGTCGTAGCCGAGGAGGTGGAGGACGCCGTGGACGGTGAGCAGCTGGAGCTCCTCGTCCATGGAGTGCCCGGTGGGCGCGTCCTCGCCCTGCTTCTTGGCGACCTCCGGGCACAGCACGATGTCGCCGAGGAGGCCCTGGGGGGGCTCGTCGTCGTCCTTGGCCGGGGGACGGAGCTCGTCCATCGGGAAGGACATCACATCGGTCGGCCCGGGCAGGTCCATCCACTGGACGTGGAGCTGCTCCATGGCTTCGGCGTCGACAACGATGACCGAGAGTTCGGAGAGCGGGTGGATGCGCATCCGGGCGAGCGCGTAGCGGGCGATGTCGAGGACCGCCTGCTCGTCGATGTCCGTGCCGGATTCGTTGTTGACGTCGATAGCCATCGTGTTTTTACCGGGGGGTGCTTTCGTTTCGGCTGTCGTACTGCTCGTACGCGTCGACAATACGGCCGACGAGCTTGTGCCGGACGACGTCGTTGCTGGTGAGCAGGGAGAAGTGGACGTCCTCCACCCCTTCGAGGATCTCCCGCACCTGGCGCAGTCCGCTCTTCGTACCGCCGGGGAGGTCGATCTGGGTGATGTCGCCCGTGATGACGATCTTGGAGTCGAAGCCGAGCCGGGTGAGGAACATCTTCATCTGCTCGGGGCTGGTGTTCTGGGCCTCGTCCAGGATGATGAAGGCGTCGTTGAGGGTGCGGCCGCGCATGTACGCGAGCGGCGCGACCTCGATCGTCCCGGCGGCCATCAGGCGCGGGATGGAGTCGGGGTCGAGCATGTCGTGCAGCGCGTCGTAGAGCGGGCGCAGGTAGGGGTCGATCTTCTCGTAGAGCGTGCCGGGCAGGAAGCCGAGCCGCTCGCCCGCCTCGACGGCCGGCCGGGTCAGGATGATCCGGTTGACCTGCTTGGACTGCAGGGCCTGGACCGCCTTGGCCATGGCCAGGTAGGTCTTGCCGGTGCCGGCGGGGCCGATGCCGAAGACGACCGTGTGCTTGTCGATCGCGTCGACGTAGCGCTTCTGGTTGAGCGTCTTGGGCCGGATGGTGCGGCCGCGGCTGGAGAGGATGTTCTGGGTGAGGACCTCGGCGGGGGTCTCGGCCCCCTGCTCCTCGTCCCTGAGCATGGCGATCGAGCGTTCCACCGCGTCCTCCGTCATCGGCGCACCCGTGCGGAGCACCAGCATCATCTCGTCGAACAGGCGCTGCACGAGGGCGACTTCCCGCGGCTCCCCGGTGGCGCTTACCTCATTGCCCCGTACGTGGATGTCCGTCGACGGGAACGCTTTCTCGATGACCCGCAGGAGGGAGTCCCCCGAGCCCAGGACCGTCACCATGGGGTGCTTGGCCGGGACCGTGAACCTCGCCGTCGCCTGCGGTCGTGTGGGTGTCTGCGTCATGGGCCGGCCCGATGGCCTGCTCATCGCCTCTTTTCTGCACTCCTGTGTCCGGCCGGTGTCCGGAAATCCTTGGAATACCAGGGTACGACGGCAGGCCCAGGGGCCCGAGGGCTTTTCCGGCTGCGCGGGGCCGCCCGCGCGGGCCCCGCGGCTACGGTCTGCGGAATCCCAGCGTCGGCACGGCCCGGCGCAGCGGCCAGGGCCGGGCCGCCGCGGGCAGCAGGCCGTCGAGGAAGGCGTAGCGGCGGCGGACGGCCGGGCTCTGGTCGTCGTAGGACCGCACGTGCTTCCACCAGGCGGCGATCTCGACCCACCCGGGGGCCGACAGAGACCCTCCGAATTCCTGTACGGACAGGGCGGCCGTCAGCCCGGCGAAGGCGAGCCGGTCGGCGAGCGGCCAGCCGGCCAGGGTGCCCGTGACGAAGCCCGCGACGAAGACGTCGCCGGCGCCCGTGGGGTCGAGCGCCTCGACGGCGATCGCCGGGATCTCCGCGCTCTCCCCCGTCCGGCTGTCGACCGCGAAGGCGCCCTTCTCCCCCATAGTGACGACGGCGACCGGGACCTTCTCGGCGAGCGCGCGGGCCGCGGCCCGCGGGCAGTCGGTGCGGGTGTAGCGCATGGCCTCCTCCGCGTTGGGCAGGAAGGCCTCGCAGTGCTCCAGGCCCGCCAGGTCGGCCGGGTCCCAGCGGCCGGTCTCGTCCCAGCCGACGTCCGCGAAGACCCTGCTGCCCCGGGCCGCCGCCCGGGCGATCCACTCCTCCTCGCGGCCCGGCACCAGCAGGGCCACGCAGGCCCGCGAGGGCGGCGGGCACTCGGGCGCGGGCACCCCTCCGTCACCGGGCGGCGGCGCCTCGTGTCCGTGCGAGACCATCGTCCGCTCGCCCTCGTAGGCCATCGAGACGGTCACCGGCGAGTGCCACCCGGCCACCGTGCGCGACAGGCCGAGATCGATCCCCTCCCCTTGCGCGAGCGCCTCCCAGCAGTACTCGCCGTACATGTCGTCCCCGAAGGCCGCGGCGAGGGAGGTGCGCAGGCCCAGCCGGGCCAGGGCGGTGGCCATGTTGGCGATGCCGCCCGGGCTCGACCCCATGCCCCGGGCCCAGGACTCCGTGCCGCGCACGGGGGCCGAGTCCAGGCCCGTGAAGATGATGTCGAGGAAGACCGTTCCGGTCAGGTACACGTCGGTGGGCGGGTCGTCCGCCGAGCGGACCTCGGCCAGCGGGTCGAGGACGGGAGCCGCCCCCTGGAACTCGAATCCCTCGGTGCGCTCGCCCGGGCAGTGCCCGTTCCGGATGTCCTGCCGGGGCGTCGAGTGGGGCGAAGAGGTCGTCATACGCGCTCGCTGCTCCTCTCACGGGGTGCGGATCCGGACAGTGTGCCCGATGCTGAGGTACCTTCCGGAATATGAGGCTGACGATTCTCGGCGGTGGCGGGTTCCGGGTGCCTCTGGTGCACCGGGCCCTCCTGGACGACACGCGGCGCGACACCCCGGGCCGCTGTACGGAACTCGTGCTCTACGACACCGATTCCATGCGCATGAGAGTGATCGCTTCGGTGCTGGCGGCGCAGGCCGACGGGGTGCCCGGCGCCCCCTCCGTGCGCATCGCGCACAGCCTGGACGACGCGCTGCGCGGCACCGACTTCGTGTTCTCGGCCATCCGGGTGGGCGGCACGGCCGGCCGGGTGCTGGACGAGCGGATCCCCCTGAGCGAAGGGGTGTTGGGGCAGGAGACCGTCGGCGCGGGCGGGGTCCTGTACGGGCTGCGCACGGTGCTGGTGGCCATGGAGATCGCCGAACGCGTGGCGGCGGTCGCCCCCGACGCCTGGGTCATCAACTTCACCAACCCCGCGGGCATGGTGACGGAGGCGATGTCGGCCGTTCTGGGGCGGCGGGTCATCGGCATCTGCGATTCACCCGTGGGGCTGGTGCGGCGGGCGGCGCGGGCCGCCGGAACCGACCCGGATCGGGTGACCTTCGACTACGTGGGACTCAACCACCTCGGCTGGCTCAGATCGCTGTGCGTCGACGGCGAGGACCTCCTGCCGCGCCTGCTCGCGGACGACGACGCCCTCGCCTCCTTCGAGGAGGGCAAGCTCTTCGGCGCGGACTGGCTGCGCGCCCTGGGCTCGCTGCCGAACGAATACCTGCACTACTACTACTTCCGCCGCGAGACCCTGCGCTCGGTGCTGGAATCCCCCGAGACCCGGGGCCAGTTCCTCGACCAGCAGCAGAGCGGCTTCTTCACCGAGGCGGCGGCCACGCCGGAGCGCTCGTACGAGCTGTGGGAGCGCACCCGGCTGCAGCGCGAGTCCACGTACATGGCCGAGAGCCGCGCGGCCAGCGGCGGCTGGCAGCGGGACTCCTGCGACCTGGACGGCGGCGGCTACGACAAGGTGGCGCTCGAACTGATGCGGGCCATCGCCCGGGACGAGCCCACGCGCCTGATCCTCAACGTCCCCAACGGCACGACCGTCCCCGGGCTGGCCCCCGAGGCCATCATCGAGACGGTGTGCGAGGTGGACGCCCAGGGCGCCCGCCCCCTGCCGTGCAAGCCCCTGCGCGAGGACCAGCTGGGGCTGATGCTGCAGCTCAAGGCGGTCGAGCGGGCCACGATCGCGGCCGCGGTGCACGAGGACCGCGACGCGGCGCTGCGCGCCCTCGCCCTGCACCCGCTGGTCGACTCGCCGGCGGTCGCGGCCCGCATCCTGGAGCGGGCCGGGCGCGGGCCCGTCCGGCGCCCGGGAGGGGAGACGACGCCCCTACCCGCGTAGACAAGGCTTGACCTGCACTTGCTTGACCTGCCCCCGGCAAGGCCCTAGCTTCGCGCTGCACCGCCCTTGCCACTCAGGAGTACACACGTGCAGCTCAGCCTTGCGTCCAAGCGCGCCCGCATCGCCGCGGCCGGCGCCGCACTCGCCGTCGGCGCCGGCCTCTACACGGCCGGCGCGGCCGGCGCGGAGCACTCCGTGCCGCGCACGGACAAGGAGATCCCGAACCTCACCAAGGTGACGGACAAGATCAAGGCCTACTACGGCGACACGGTCGACAAGAACGGCCAGCACCACGCGTCGCCCGACAGCAACTACGCCAAGCAGGTCGCCGACATCGAGAAGAAGGCGAAGGCGCAGCTGGAGAAGGTCGTCAAGAACCAGGCAGGCAAGAATCAGGCCGGCAGGAAGGGCGCCGCCAAGCCCGCCATCGTCCTCGACCTCGACGACACGACCCTGCTCACCTACAACTACGAGCTCCAGGTCGGCTTCCACTTCACGCCCGAGTCCCAGGACGCGTACCTGAAGTCCACCGACATGGCCCCGGTCTTCGGCATGCCGCAGCTGGTCAACTGGGCGCAGTCCAAGGGCATCACGGTCTTCTACGTCACCGGCCGCGGCGAGCACCAGCGCGACTGGAGCGTGCGCAACCTCAAGAACGCCGGCTACAAGCCCGCCGCCGACCCCGCGCACTTCTACCTGAAGAACAAGAAGACGCCGCCGGCGTACCTGCCGTGCGGCGCCAAGTGCACCACCGTCGAGTACAAGGCGGGCACGCGCAAGCACATCGAGTCCCAGGGCTACCGCATCGTCGCCAACTTCGGCGACCAGTACAGCGACCTGCAGGGCGGGTACGCGCAGCACACGTACAAGCTGCCGAACCCGATGTATTTCCTGCCCTAGAAAAAAATCAAGCCCGTCCGGCGATTGAGGACATCGTTCATCGGCGCTTCGGCACCGGGATCCGCATGAGGTCCCGGGCTACGCTGAGCTCACCCTCGAAGCCGCCCGCACGGGCCTCCCGTTCGAAGACCGCCGGGTCGTCGTACCGCTGCGAGAAGTGCGTCAGCACAAGATGCCGCACTCCCGCCTCCGCGGCGACCCGGCCGGCCTGACCGGCCGTCAGGTGGCCGTGGTCCGCGGCGAGGGCCGCGTCCTCGTCGGTGAACGTCGACTCGATGACGAGCATGTCGCAGCCCTCGGCGAGCTCGTACACGCCGTCGCACAGCCGGGTGTCCATCACGAACGCGAACCGCTGCCCGCGCCGCACCTCGCTCACCTCGTCCAGGGTGACCCCGCCGACGGCGCCCTCGCGCTGCAGCCGGCCGACATCCGGGCCGCCGATGCCGTGCGCGGCGAGCTTCTCGGGCAGCATGCGCCGCCCGTCGGGCTCGACCAGACGGTAGCCGTAGGACTCGACCGGGTGCGAGAGCTTGCGGGCCTCCAGGCGGTACGAGGGCTCCTCCGCCAGGACCCCGCCCGCGCCGGAGACGGGCTCCTCGGCCAGCTGCACCGTCTCGCGGTAGGCGGTGGCATAGCGCAGGCGCTCGAAGAAGCGCTTGCCGCTGCGCGGGTAGTGCGCGGTGACGGGGTGCGGCACCTGGTCCAGGTTGATGCGCTGGATCACCCCGGCGAGGCCGAGGGAGTGGTCGCCGTGGAAGTGGGTGACGCACAGCCGGTTCAGGTCGTGCGCCGCCACCCCGGCGCGCAGCATCTGCCGCTGGGTCCCCTCGCCCGGGTCGAAGAGCAGGCCGGTGCCGTCCCAGAGCAGGACGTAGCCGTTGTGGTTGCGGTGCCGCGTGGGCACCTGGCTGGCGGTGCCCAGGACGACGAGTTCACGTACGGACAAGGGGGTTCTTCCTACCCGGGGGGCCAGTTGAAGCCGCGGCCGCCGAGGACGTGGGCGTGCGCGTGGAAAACGGTCTGCCCGGCGCCGGCGCCGGTGTTGAAGACGATGCGGAAGCCCTTGTCCCCGTTCTCCTGGAGAGCCACCTCGCCCGCGGTCTTCAGCACCTCGGCGGTGATCGCCGGCTCGGCCGCGGCGAGGGAGGCCGCGTCCGGGTAGTGCACCTTGGGGATGACCAGGACGTGCACGGGTGCCTGGGGGTTGATGTCCCGGAAGGCGAGGGTGGTCTCCGTCTCCTTGACGACCGTCGCCGGCACCTCCCCCTTGACGATCTTGCAGAACAGGCAGTCGGCCTGCGGTTCTCCCGCCACCGGTGGGCTCCTCACGCGTCGTCGGCTCGTACCGTCCGGATGTTACCGGGCGGCCTGCGATTCCCTCTCGCGGGCGCTCTTCAGCCGCTTCTGCTTCGCCTTCTCGGCCTCCTCGCGCTCGTTGCGCCGCCGGGCGTTCCCCCACCACATGGCCAGCACCACGGGCACGGCGCCGATCCACACGAGCGCCTGCTCGTAGCCCCGGTCCGTCCACGGCACGGTCACCAGCAGCACCGCGCAGAGCGTGCCCCACAGCGAGTGCGCCACGGCCAGCTTCGCGGCGAGGGCGCGCCGGATCACCGACAGCAGGGTGAGCTGGGCGCCCTTCGGCAGCTTGAAGTACGTGCGCCAGATGCACAGCCCCCAGCCCACGCACATCAGGAAGAAGAACCACATCCGCGGGCCGAGCGGCGCGGGCAGGGAGGTCGGGTCGTCGCCCGTCGGGAAGGCCCGGGAGACGACGGCCGCGTACAGGAGGCAGATCAGCGCGACCCAGCGGGTGCGGCGCACCAGGCGCAGGGCGACGTCCTCCAGCTTGGCGGTGATGTACGCGCTCGTGGGGTCCGACCCCAGTGCGGCGGTGTACTCCTTGGCCAGCTCCGGCAGCCTGAGCTCGCGGGCCTCGTCCTTGAGCCCCGCGAGGATGGCGCGCGCATCGGCGTCCTCGGGGGCGAAGCTCAGGACGTCGCGCATCACCTGCTGCGCACCGGCCTTGTCGCCCATGTCCATCAGGACGGAGTACCGGGCGAAGTGCGAGTTCACGGACTCCGGGCTGACGCGCACGGACTCGTTCGCGGCCGCCAGCGCCCCGTCGAGATCGCCGGCGGCGCGCAGGGCCGCCGACAGCGACTGGTAGGGCGTCTGGTGGTGCGGCGAGATCCGTACCGCCTCGCGGGCCGCGGTGACGGCCTCGTCCGCACGGCCGAGGCGCCACAGCGCCTCGCTGCGGTAGATGTGGCCGTCGGTGTGGGAGGGGCTGAGCTTGAGCGTGGACTCCGCCATGACCAGGCATGCCGGCCACGCCTGCTTCCGGTAGAAGCAGCAGGCGAGCAGGGCGTAGACGTCGGCGTCCTTGTGGGAGACCTCCTTCGTGTGCGCGGTGAGGAGGTCACAGGCTTCGTCGGTCCGGCCGACGCTCAGCAGCGCCTCGGCCCGGGCCACGTTCGGGTGCCCGCCGCCGTAGGGGGTATTGCTCACAGCATCCTCTTCTTCTTGAGGTACGCGAGCAGTTCGTCGTACTGCCCTCCCTCGTTGGCGAACTGGGCGACGCTGCGGGCCGAGTCGAACCACGGGCCCGTCGAGGGCCGGAGCTGGGTGAGGGCCGCGAGCAGGTCGTCGGTCTCGATCATGCGGGCCTGGCCGGTGCGGACCGAGTCCATCAGGGCGCGCTCGGCTGCGCTCTCGCACAGGTGACGGAGGTCCGCGCCGGAGAAGCCGTCCGTGCGCTTGACCAGCTTGCGCAGGTCGATGCGGGCCACCGGGCGGTCCTTGAGGTGGTGGCGCAGGATCGACTCGCGGGCGGACTCGTCCGGCGGCAGGACCAGGACCGTGCGGTCGAGGCGGCCGGGGCGGCGCAGGGCGGGGTCGACGTCCCAGGGGTGGTTGGTGGCGGCGAGCACGAACAGGCCCTCGTTGGCCCGGGCGTCCACGCCGTCCAGCTCGGTCAGCAGCTGGTTGACCGTGGTGCGCAGGCCGGAGTGGCGGAGCTGGCTGCGCTTGGCGCCGAGGGCGTCCAGCTCGTCGAGGAAGACGACGCAGGGGGCGTTGCGGCGGGCCGTCTCGAAGAGTTCGCGCAGGTTGCGCTCGGAGTTGCCGATCCACATGTCGAGGACGTCGGTGATGCTGACCGTCATGAAGCGGGCGCCCAGCTCGCCGGCGACGGCCCGGGCGATGTACGTCTTGCCGCAGCCGGGCGGCCCGTACATCAGCAGTCCGCCGCGCAGGCTCTTGCCGTAGAGCCTGCGGAGCTCGGGGTTGCGCATGGGGGCGAGGAAGGCGGCCTGGAGGCGCTCCTTGACCTGGTCCATGCCGCCGACGTCGGCGAGGGAGAGGTCCGCGTTCTCGACGTCCCAGGCGCTGACGCCGGCCGGGTCGTCCTCGCCGTCGGCGGACAGCGGCTGCGGATGCGACTGCGACTGCTGACCCGGCTCCGGCTCCTGCTCCGAGGTCTCCACGAAGCGCGGCGGGATGACGTCGGACAGCTCGTCCTCGGCCTGCTTCCAGTCGTAGCGGGGCGGTTCGGCGGGTGCGCCGTCCGGGGCCTCGGCGGGCACGGGTACGGGCGCGGGCGCGGCCTGGGCAGGGGCCTGTGCCGGGGCCGCGGCCGGAGCCGTCACCGGCGGGGCGACGGCGCGGGCGATCAGCGCCTGCGCCTCCGCGTTGCCCGGTTCCCGCTGCAGGGCCGCGGCGACCTGGGAGATCGCGTCCTGGACGTGCCCCGCGTCGAGGAGCAGCTGGGCGAGGTGCAGGCGCAGGGGCACGTCGTCGGGCGCGGCGTCGACGGCCGCACGCAGGCTCTTGAGGAGCGGGGACTCTTCGGGCATGGACCAAGGGTAAGCGGGGGTCCGGGGCGGGCCTCCAGGCGGCTTGGCGATGTCCCTACTTGGACTGGTGATGTCCTTCCTGCCAGTTTTTGTCGTCCTTCTTCCCGTGTTTGCCGCCGTCGTTGCCGGTGCTCTTGTCGCCGCCGCCCTTGCCGCCCCCGCTGCCGCCGCCGCAGTCGCCGCCGCCGTTCGTCGCGCCGCTGCCCGAGCAGTCGCCGAGGACGCTCGCCGTGAAGACCGTCTTCCCGTCGACCTTCGCCGTCAGCTTCCCCTGTACGCACGAGTCGTCGTGGAGGCCCGTCACCCGCCCGTAGACGATGATCTTCTGCCCGCCGCTGGTGCGGCCGTCGCAGTCGACGCCGACGGCGTTGACCGGGCGCGCCCCGCCCTTCTCCGTCACGCCGGGGTCCTCGGCCTTTCCCGTGCAGGTCAGCCACTGGACGGGATAGCCGTCGTGCTCCAGGCGGCCGGTGGCCCGTTTGTCGGCGGTCACGGCCACGATCACCGAGTCCAGCCCGCCCGGGCCCTCCTGACGGCAGCCGGTGAGCGCCACCGCGGCCACGCCCGTGAGCGCCACCGCACCCGCTGCACACAGCACCGATCGTCCCCGTAGGCGCCTCAATGCCCGCATACGCGGCAGTTTCCCACTCCCCGGGGCCGGGCGGAAGGCCCGGCCGGTCCGGCAATGCCCCAACTCCCCGGCATCGACCGTAAGTTCGGAAACACAGGATTTATCAATTACGCACCTGAGTTTCACCCACCCCCCTTAATCTCTCCTGCGAAGGGGGACACACGCGCACTGGGGAGTCGCGTGAGGGGGCATTCAACGCTGCTGCGGAGGCCGGGGGGTCTTGGCCGCCGCGCGGCTCGTGGCTGACTCAGCGCTGCCGGGCGCGCCCACGGCATTCATGTCTAGGGGGGACATCTTTGCTCACGTCCGTATTGGTCTGCGCCGTGTCACTGGCGCTGTTCTGGATGGCCGCCTTCACGCTGTGGTGGCAAATGCACGCCTGGCGCACGCCCGAGACGCTCGCCGCGACCCGTTTCGAGCCGGCCGCCGACACCGGCGCCCTGTCGTTCTCCCTGCTGGTGCCCGCCCGGCACGAGCAGGCCGTCCTCGAGCACACCGTCAGACGCCTGCTGGAGTCCACGCACGCGCGCTACGAGATCCTCGTGATCGTCGGGCACGACGACCCGGAGACCGCGGAGGTCGCCGAGCGGATGGCCGCCGCCGCGCCCAACCGCGTCCGGGTGATCACCGACACCCACGCCGTGAAGAACAAGCCCAAGGCCCTCAACACCGCACTCCCTCACTGCCTGGGCGACGTGGTGGGCGTCTTCGACGCCGAGGACCAGGTGCACCCGGCGCTGCTCGCGCACGTCGACCACGCCTTCCGCAGCACCGGCGCCGACGTCGTGCAGGGCGGCGTCCAGCTCATCAACTTCCACTCCAGCTGGTACAGCCTGCGCAACTGCCTGGAGTACTTCTTCTGGTTCCGCAGCCGGCTGCACCTGCACGCGGAGAAGGGCTTCATCCCGCTCGGCGGCAACACCGTCTTCGTCCGCACCGAGGTGCTGCGCGAGGCGGACGGCTGGGACGCCGAGTGCCTCGCCGAGGACTGCGACCTGGGCGTCCGGCTCTCCAGCAAGGGCAAGCGCGTCGTCGTCGCCTACGACCCCGAGATGGTCACCCGCGAGGAGACGCCGGGCTCGCTGATGAGCCTGCTCAAGCAGCGCACCCGCTGGAACCAGGGCTTCCTGCAGGTCTACCGCAAGCGCGACTGGCACCGGCTGCCCGGCTTCGGGCAGCGGATGCTCGCCCGCTACACGCTGATGACACCGTTCCTGCAGGCCTTCACCGGCGTGGTCGTGCCGCTCAACATCGCCGTGACGCTCCTGCTCCACGTCCCCGTGTACGTCGCGGTGCTCACTTTCCTGCCGGCCGTCACCGCCTTCGTCACCTTCGTCTTCGAGATCGTCGGCCTGCACGACTTCGGCGTGCAGTACGGCCTGCGCGTGCGCTTCGTGCACTACCTCAAGCTCGTCCTCGGCGGGCCCTTCTACCAGCTGCTCCTCGCCGGAGCCGCGATCCGCGCGGTCTGGCGCGAGCAGCGGGGCCGCAACGAGTGGGAGCTCACCGCCCACGCCGGCGCGCACCTCACCCGAGAGGACGTCACGACGTGACCGCCACCTTCCCCGCCGCCCCGGCCCGCCCGGCGGCGGCCCCTGACCACGCCACGGCCCGGGTGGCCGTACGCCCCGTGCTGCGCCTGCGCCGCTCCCGCCCCGACCTGCTGCTGTGCGGACTGCTGCTGGCGGCCGTCCTGCTCGTCCAGGGCTGGAACATCACCGGCTTCCCGGGCCTGAGCGACGACGAGGGCACGTACCTGGCCCAGGCGTGGGCCGTCCAGCAGGGCGAGGGCCTCGCCCACTACACCTACTGGTACGACCACCCGCCGCTGGGCTGGATCCAGATAGCCGCGCTGACGTGGCTGCCGTCGGTCGTCTCGCCCGAGTCGCTGACGGTCGCCCCGATGCGCTGCGCGATGCTCGTGGTGACGGCGGCGAGCTGCGTCCTCCTCCACGTGCTCGCGCGCCGGCTCGGCCTGCAGCTGTGGGCCGCAGGCCTGGCCACGGCGCTGTTCGGGCTGTCCCCGCTCGCCGTCGTCCTGCAGCGGGAGATCTTCCTCGACAACCTCGCCGTGATGTGGATGCTGCTGGCCTTCTGCCTCGCGGCCTCCCCCCGCCGGCACCTGTGGCACCACTTCGGCGCGGGCGTGGCCGCCGCCGTCGCCGTGCTGTCGAAGGAGACCATGCTGGTCGTCCTGCCCGCGCTGCTGGTGACCATGTGGCGGCACAGCCACCGCGACACCCGCAAGTTCGCGGTGACGGGCGCGATCACCGTGTGCGCGCTGATCGGCCTGGCGTACCCGCTGTTCGCGCTGCTCAACCACGAGCTGTTCCCCGGTCCCGGGCACGTCTCGCTCGTCGACGGCATCACGTACCAGATGAGCCGGGCCGGTTCGGGCTTCCTCCTCGACCCCTCGTCCGCCGCGCACGACGTGCTGGGCTCCTGGCTCTACTACGACCGGGTGCTGCCCGTCGGCGGCCTCGCCGCCGCCGTGGTGCTCCTGGCCTCCTTCCGCCGCTCCGTGACCGGCCGGGCGCTCGCCGGGCCCGCACTGGCCGTGCTGATCCTGGCGGCCGTGGCCATGCGCACCTCGGGCTACCTGCCCGCCATGTACATCATCCAGGCCCTGCCGTTCCTGTCCCTGGCCCTCGCCGGAGCGGCCGCGTCCGTGGGCTGCGCGCTGCTGCGCACCCGGCCCGGCTTCCGCCGGCGCTGGTACGCGGCGCGCTGGGCCGCGCTCGTCCTGCTCGCCGTGACGGCCGCCGCGTACGTGGTGCCGCGCTGGTACGACGGCAACCGCGCCGCCCTCACCACCGACGTCAACGGCCCCTACCGCGCCGCGAAGGCCTGGCTCGCCGACCGGGGCAACGTCCCCGACCCGGCCCGTACGCGCGTCCTCGCCGACGACGCGATCTGGCTCGACCTGGTGCACGCGGGCTACGCCCCGGGCACGGGCGCCATCTGGTTCTACAAGGCCGACCTGGACCCGGCCGTGAGCAGGACGCTGCCGCGGGGTTGGCAGGACCTGGACTACGTGGTCGCCTCGCCGACGGTGCGGCGGGACGCCTCCCATCTGCCGGTGGTCAAGGGGGCGTTGGAGCACTCGGAGGTGGTGGCGGCCTTCGGGCGCGGAGAGGACCGGATCGAGATCCGGCGGGTCGGGGTCGCGGCCGCCCGGGCGGGCACCTCGCCGGCCGGCACGTCACAGGCCGGGCCGCCGCCGACCGGGCCGCGGGTCGCGCTGCTGGAGGCCGCCCCGTGACGCTCTTCGAGACCGGCCCGCGCCGGGGGGCCGAGGCCTCTGCCGGGGTTCCTGCCGAGGCTCCCGCCGAGGTTTCTCCCGAGGTGACCACCGGCGCCCCGCGCGCCGTCACCGAGGCGGTCACCGTCCTGGTCCCCACCTTCAACGAGGCCGGGAACGTGGAGGAGTTGCTGCGCCGCCTCGGCGCGGCCCTGCCCACCCGCCTCTCCTCCTGCGAGGTCGTCTTCGTCGACGACTCCACCGACGACACCGCCGAGGCGATCCGGAAGGCCGCGCGCACCTGCCCGTACCCCGTCACGGTCATCCGGCGCCGGGAGCCCGTGGGCGGCCTCGGCGGGGCCGTCGTCGAGGGCATGCGGGCGGCGGGCACGGGCACGGGCACGCAGGAGCCCGGCTGGATCGTCGTCATGGACGCCGACCTGCAGCACCCGCCCGAGCTCGTGCCGGACCTGGTCGAGGCGGGGGTGCGCGAGGGCGCCGACCTCGTCGTCGCCAGCCGATACCGCCCCGGCGGCAGCCGGGCCGGGCTCGCCGGGAGCCGCCGCGTCGCCGTCTCGCGCGCCGCGACCTGGCTGGCCAAAGGGGCCTTCCCGCGGCTGCTGCGCGGCATCAGCGACCCCATGAGCGGCTTCTTCGCCGTCCGGCGCGAGACGGTCGCGTCGACGGAGGAGCTGCGGCCCCTGGGCTACAAGATCCTCATGGAGCTGGCGGTGCGCTGCCGCCCGGCCTCCGTCACCGAGCTGCCGTTCGCCTTCCAGGACCGCTTCTCCGGCGAGTCCAAGTCCTCGGCCCGCGAAGGGTTCCGCTTCCTGGGACACCTCACCACGCTGCGCACCTCCGCCCCCTGGGCCCGCATGCTGGTGTTCGGCCTCATCGGCCTCACCGGCTTCCTGCCCAACCTGCTGGGCCTGCACCTGCTGACGCGCGCCGGGCTGCACTACGTACCGGCGGAGATCGCCGCCAACCAGCTCGGCGTGCTGTGGAACTTCCTCCTGATCGAGGTGCTGCTCTTCCGCGACCGGCGCCGCCACCGCCACTGGGCGGACCGGGTGGCCCGCTTCGCGCTCCTCGCCAACGCCGATCTGCTGCTGCGGATCCCGCTCATCGCGCTGCTCGTCGGCCTGCTGCACCTGGAAGTGCTGCACGCGACGGTCATCGCCCTGCTGACGACCTTCGTGCTGCGCTTCGCGGCGACGGAGGCCCTGGTCTATCTGCCGCGCAAGGCCCGCAGGGGCCCCGAGAGCCGCAAGCGGCACTGTGGAGAAGGGACGGACGGATGCCACTGACGACGGGACGCAATCCGCTGCGAGGGCGCCGCAGACGCAGCAGACGCGCACGGCTGGCGACGGCGATGCTCGTGACCTGCACGGCCTCCGCCGGTCTGCTGCTGTCGGCCCCCGGCCCGGCCAGCGCCGGCTCGAACCTGCTGGTGAACCCCGGCTTCGAGTCCGTACGCGCGAACGGCGAGCCGACGTGCTGGCAGAAGTCCGGCTGGGGCGACAACGACTTCACGTACGCGCTGACGGGCGCCGCCGAGGCCCACAGCGGCGGGCGGGCGATGTCGGTGACGCTCACCCGGCGGCTGAGCGGGGACCGCAAGGCCCTGATGCTGGAGGACACCTCCTGCGCGCCGAACGTGAGCCCGTCCCACCAGTACGACCTGTCCCTCTGGTACAAGTCGACGACGCCCGACGCGTCCGTCACCGTCTTCCGGCACGACGTCAAGGACGGCTGGCAGTACTGGACCGACCTCAAGACGCTGCCGGTGAGCGCGGGCTACACGCGCGCGGAGGTCCGTACGCCCGTCGTCCCGCCCGGAACGGACCAGATCACCTGGGGCGTCTCGGTGTACGGCACGGGCACGGTCACCACCGACGACTACGTGATGGAGGACGCCACCCAGCCGGCGCCGGGCAACGCCTGCACCGCGGGCGCCGCCTGCACCAAGGGCAGCTGGGCCGTGATGCCGTTCAAGAACCCGGTCCGCAGCATGCACTCGGTCGTGCTCCGCAACGGCAAGGTGCTGCTCGTCGCGGGCTCCGGCAACGACCCGGAGATGTTCAAGGCGGGCACGTTCACATCGGCGGTCTACGACCCGAAGACCGGGGCGATGAAGACCATCCCGACCCCGGTGGACATGTTCTGCGCGGGCCACGTGCAGCTCTCCGACGGCCGCGTCCTGATCATGAGCGGCAACAAGGCCTACCCGGCGGCGGACGGCAGCCACGGCTACGAGGGCTTCAAGGACTCGTACCTCTTCGACCCGTCGACCGAGTCGTACGTGAAGACGAACGACATGAACGACGGCCACTGGTACCCGTCCGCGACGCTCCTCGGCAACGGCGACGTGATCTCCTTCGGCGGGCTGCGCGAGGACTCCACGGGCAGCGTCACCGCCGAGAAGTTCAGCCAGGCGCAGCAGAAGTGGCTGCCGATGAACGAGGTCAACCAGACCTGGTCGTACTGGGGCCTGTACCCGTCGATGATCCTCATGCAGGACGGGCGGCTGTTCTACTCCGGCAGCCACGTCTTCGGCAACGGCACGCCGGGCACGGGCGCGTCGGTCTACGACTACGGCGCCAACAAGATCACGGACGTGCCGGGGCTGCAGGACAAGGACCACCGCGACCAGTCCGCGAGCGTCCTGCTGCCGCCGGCGCAGGACCAGCGGGTCCTGACGATGGGCGGCGGCAACGTCAACACCAACCCCGAGGCGAACCGCCACACGGACATCATCGACCTGAAGAAGCCCAACCCGGCGTACACGCCCGGCCCGCTGCTGCCGCAGGGCGAGGTCGACCAGGGCCAGGGCCGCAAGCCGCAGACGGGCGGCCAGGGCAAGATGTACGTCTCGGCGGTCCTCCTCCCGGACGGGAAGGTCCTGGAGACGGGCGGCGGCCTGCACGACCGGGCCGACCCCGTCTACGAGGCGTCGATGTTCAACCCGGCCGCGAACACCTTCCAGCCGGGCCTGGCGACGGACCCGATCCCGCGGACGTACCACTCGTCGGCGTTCCTGCTGCCCGACGGCCGGGTGATGGCCGTCGGCGACAACCCCGGCAACGGCACCTTCGACGACCACGTGTCGATCTACACCCCGCCGTACCTCTACAAGGGCGCGCGCCCGCAGATCACGTCGGTCGCGACGGACCGGTGGAGTTACGCGAGCACGCAGCGGATCACGGTGGACCGCCCGGTGGTCAAGGCGGAACTGATCCGCCCGGCGGCCGTCACCCACTCCTCCGACCCCAACCAGCGCTTCGTCGACCTGCCCATGAGCGTCGGCTCGGACGGCAGGACGATCGACCTGAACGTCACCAGCAACCCGAACCTGGCGCCGCCCGGCTGGTACATGCTCTTCGCGGTCGACGCGGCCGGGGTCCCGTCGGTGGCGTCATGGGTGCACCTGGGCGGACCGCAGGCCACGGCGGCCGAGGCGAGCCCGATGGTGCACGGCTTCGCGGGCGGCATGCCGCACTCCGCGGAGAAGAAGCAGGAACCGAAGCGCACGTCGGCGAAGGTGGACACGCAGATCGCAGGCTGCGACCGCCACTACGGCGCGGAGAACGTGTGCGTGCCGACGGTGTTCCCGGCGAAGGTCGCGCCGACGACGAAGGCCCGGTGCGAGTGGCTCGGGAAACACGGCTACAAGAACCTGAGGGTGAACGGGAAGGACGACCCGCTGAGGCTGGACCCGGACGGGAACGGGAAGGCGTGCGGGTGAGCTCGTAGGAGGAACTGAGGACGGAGCCCTGCTGCCGGCGAGGAAGGAACCGACCGGCGGCAGGGCTCGTTCAATCAGCTGCTCAACCACTCAGCCACTCAGCTGTTGAAGGTCCATTTCTGATTGGTCCACCCGTTGCAGGCCCAGAGCTGCACCTTGGCGCCGTTGTTGGGGATGGTGTTGGTGTCGCCGTCGAGGCACTGCTGCCCCTGGGCGTTCTGCAGGTTGGTGCCGTTCCAGATCCAGATCTGGTTGTTCCAGCCGTTGCAGCCCCAGAGGTGGACCACGGCCCCGTTGTTGGGGATGGTGTTGAGGTCGCCGTCGAGGCACTGCGACCTGTAGCCGTTCTGGATCGTGTAGTAGCCGACGGGCTGGTTGGGCACGGGCGTCCAGTACCAGCTCTGGTTGTCCCAGCTGTTGCAGCCCCAGAGCTGGACCTTGGCCCCGTTGTTGGGAATCTGGTTCCGGTCGCCGTCGAGGCACTGCCCGCCGAGGTGGTTGGTGAAGGCGGGCGTGCGGTAGACGGTGTCGACGGCGGGCTTGCCGGACGATCCGGTGCCGGGCAGCCCGGCGGCGGATCTGATGTCGACGACGGCCTTGCCCGCGGCGGGCCCCGTGACCGGCTGCGGTGTCTGCGCTTGCGCCCCCGCCCCGGCGGCCAGGGTGAAGGTGAGGGCGCTCAGCCCGGCGGCGATGCCGAGTGCTGCTCGGGACGTGTGCATGTTCGCCTCGTTTCTCAGCTGCGGAGTGTGCCGGGGCCATACGGACACACGGGGCATGCATGTGCCAGGCAGGAGAACGAAGTGAACCGTCAGATTCCGGACGAACGAGGGGGGTGGGGTGCGGGCCGAGCGGGGCCGGGCTGGACGAGGTGGGGCGGGGGAGCCGGTCAGGACGCGGACGCCGCCTGCCCGAACATGACGACCGGGCCGTCGTCGGTGTCCACGACCCGCACGTCGAACCGCTTCGCCGGAAAGGCCCGGGCGAGGGCGGCCTCCCAGGAGTGGGCGATCGCCCGCGCGATGTACCCGAGGACTTCCTCCTCGTCGGCGGTGTCGGCGTCGCCGCCATTGCCGCCATTGCCGCCATTGCCGCAGTCGACCGCGTCACCGACCACGAAGCGGTTGAGCACGGCCTCGATCCCGCGGACGTCCCCGCCGAGGTGCCGGTACCAGTCGTCGAAGTTGTCCGGCGCGTACGAGCGCTTCCGCAGCACGCACCCGCGCACCTCGACGAACTCGGGGTTCATGAGGTGGGCGAAAGCGAGCCACATGCCGGGCGTGCAGTTCTGCGTGAGGAAATCGACGGAGTCGAGTCCGCCGCCCGTGTAGCCGTCGATCCAGGAGCGGATCTCCGGATGTTCGTCGGGTCGCAAGGACATCAACCCAGCCAGGCCGAACGCAGCGCGGAGCTGCCCGGCGCGTCCAACAGCCCGATCACCGGGGGCGTTTCCCGGTACTCCCAGGTGGACGGACTGCGGAGCACGTCCTCAAGCACGTCGCCGGTCAACCGCTCCCCACCCTCGTGCGCCGGCCATTCGTCACCTTGATAGACCTCGACGTATCCGGCTCGCTCCCACCGGCCGATGATCTCGGCGAAGACGGGAACGACGGCCGAGCACTCGGCGTCGTCTCCACCACGGGTCCAGTCCATCACGACGGACCAGAGGGGGGACATTTCCCGGGCGTTGATGAGAACGCATTCCTCTTCTTCGGAGAGCCGGTCCACAATCCCCCGTTCCGGGCTTCGGTACGACCTCGGCCTCTTCCAGTACGCGCAGTACCCGCACTATCTCAGCCGGCCTCCTCAGCCCCTTCAGCCCCCTCACGCCGGATTCCCGGCCGGGCGGCGGAGCCGGCCAGGGGTCGTGCCGAGACGTTCGCGGAGGAGGGTGGTGAGGGTGGTGGCGTTCTCGTAGCCGACGCGGCGGGCCACGGCGTCGGTGGGCAGGGCGGTCGTACGGAGCAGGTGAGCGGCCTGTTCGAGCCGGATCCGCTGGGCGAAGCGCAGCGGCGACATGCCGAGGACGCGGTCCACGGCACGCTGCAGGGTGCGCTCGCTCACGCCCAGGCCGCGGGCGACGTCCGCGATGCGCAGCGGCTGTTCGAGGTGTTCGCGCACCCAGCGCTCGTACCCGGCGACCAGCGGGTCGGTACGGGCCAGGTGGCTGGGCACGGCGTAGCCCGCCTGGGCGGGTCGGGTGTCGATGAGCAGGTAGCGCGCGGTGAGCTCCGCGAGGGCCGGGCTGCGGTCCCGCACGAGCGACAGCACGAGGTCCAGGTGTGCCGTGGCGGCGCCGGCCGTGGTCAGGCCCGGGGCGTGGGCGAGTATGCGCGTCTCGTCCAGCAGGACCTCGGGATAGCGCTGCCGGAAGTCGGGCGCGAGCCACCACGTGGTGGTGGCGGGCTGCCCGTCGAGCACGCCGCTCTCCGCGAGCAGGAACGTGCCGGTGCAGGCGGCGGCGAGGGCCGTACGGGTGTCGCGGGCCTGCCGCACGAGCTCCCGTTCGGGTGCCCGGTCCGGCGAGGCGACCCACTCGGCCAGCGGCCCCGCCCGCCTGTGCCCGACCCCGGGCACGACGAGCACCTCGGGTACGGGGGCCGCCTCCGGGGCCACGGCATCCACCCGGTGCCCGGCGGCGGTCCGCACGGTCGGCTTGTGCGGGCTGACGCAGGCCACTTCCCACGGGGGCGGGGGCTGCGGCACCTCGTGGCGCAGTTCATTGGCCGTCTGCAGCACGTCGAGCACGGACGCAAGCCCGGAGTCGAACACACCGTCCACGACCAGAACCGAGATCTTCACGCCGGAAACGGTAGGCGACGTGCCGGGTCCGCCAGGGGGGCGGCGTGGCCGGGGGCGGCAAATTCGCCCTGCGGTTGGCTTACGGCCGGTGGGTGGCTGGCCGCCGCACTCGCGCCGTCACGGATGCGGGCGCGCGAGGAGACCGGTCTGTCCGGTTGTGGCTGAGGGGGAGCGGGCTGCTGCCGCGATGTGGTTGGGCCCGTCGTGAGCGCTTCGCTCAGCGCGCCGCCATCGTGGTTACGCGGCCGACTGTCCCTGAGTGAGGGCTAGTGAGGCGAGAGGGAGCTGCTGGGACTGCAGAGAGCGTCCAGCTGCCATCCCGGGCCACTTACCCGCCGGGCGAGGGCCCAGACCGGGCGCGTATGAGGCAAGGGCACCCTGCTGGGGCTGCTGAGGCACTCGGCCGCCGACCCGGGCCACTTACCCGCCCGCTGCTACAGGCCAGGCCGGTGGATTTCTGTCCCCCCAAACGAGCCGCCACCCCACCGACCCGCAGCCGGACGGGCAACCACCACGGTCCCGCGCTGAGCGAAGCGCCCCCAGCCCCGGCCGCAGCCCGCTCCCCCTCAGCCCAGGCTTATGGGATCGGTCTCCTCACGCGCGTGCATCCGTAGACAGCAGGAGCACAGCGGCCAACCACCCACCGGCCGCAAGCCGTCCTACGGGCCCGCGCCCCCATCCCCCCGCTGCCAGCCTGTTCTGACCCGCACCCGAACCACGGAACTCAGCCACAAGAAGGCAGGCACCGGCCGCCACCCGCCCACACCCCCGGGCCGAAGCTCCCACCAGTCCGCAGCCGGACCCTCGGCCACAACGGCGGCCCGGTGAGCGAAGCGCCCACGACGGCGGACACCACATCGCGGCAGCAGCCAGCTCCCCTCTCAGCCCAGGCCCATGCGCAAGGTCTCCTCACGCACCCGCATCCGTGACGGCAGGAGTACGGCGGCCAACACCCCACCGGCCGACGAGCGACCGCGAGCCGCCGAGGCCGGTCGGGCGCTCTCAGGGAGTCACTTCGCCTTCACCGTTGCACAACGTGCACGGCGCTTCGTGCTGCCACCCGTCCTCGTCCTCCCACTCGATCTTTCCGCTCCCCTGGCACGATGAGCACAACGGCATCGGTTCCGATACCCCGATCCGGTCGTATACGGAGTCCTCTTCCAAGAGGATCGCGCTCACCCCTGGTGGTGCGTTCTTGGTGACCTTGATCCGCAGACGGCCTTCCCACGTCCCGGCAACAACGCCCTCGACCCCGTCGGCCCACCCCGAACCGCTCGCCTCGACACGGATCCTGTCGCCATCCCGGACCGCCACTGCAGATCACTCCCATCGCCCAGCCCCCCGTCAGGGAACCATGCTGGAGCTCACGGACAGTGGCGCACAAGCCGCCCCGACCGCCCGCTACCTGCCGCCGCCCGGCTCCCACTGCGGCAACTCCGGGATCAGCAGCGCCCCATAGCCCGTAAAACGCCGGGTTCCGCAGCGGTCGCACCTCGCCGCGTCTCCCTCCTGCGTCCACCCCGTCGCGTGCGCACACCTCACCACGAGCCTCCCCACCACGGTGGTCACCCGATCGCCCCTTCGGCCAGCCGGTGCGCGTTGCGGAAGTGCCTGCGCACGGCGATCGCCGCGTCCACCGCCCTGTCCCCGCCGCACGCTTCCGCCTCGCGGCGGGCCGCCTCCAGTTCGGCGCATTCCTTGCATCCGACCAGCGACACGGTCGACGCTGCGCGGGCGTGCTGCTCGGCCACCTCCGTGATGTGGCCACCCACGCTCACCTGCAGCCGGCCGCCGCCTTCGCCCCCTCGCAGCCTCAGCCGCAGCGTTGCCCCTGCGGGTGCCGGCGCGGTGGCGATGAGCTCAGCCGTCAACGTCTCGGCGGCGCCCGCCAGTTCCGTCATGCCCCGCTCCCCGAGGACGGCCCGCAACACGGCCCGAGCGACCGCCTGTGCGGATGCGTCGCGCGGCAGTTCGAGCGTATACGTCCAGGGCTGCGATGCGGATACGGTTGCCATGAGGCCTCCCGGCGACGAGGTGAGGTTGGGCCGTTCGAGTGGCCCACGTCACATACCGTAGCGCCGCCGGGGAATGCATTCCACAGAAACGGTGGGGAGCAGCCCACAAGAGACCCGTTCGGGTGGGGCGGCACACGCACGTGCGAGCGCGAGGGGAACGCAATGCCATCCAGCACACCTCCACTGACGGTGCGCCGACGACGTCTTGGGGCCGAGCTGCGCAGGCTCCGCGAGCGGACCGATCTGACCGCCACACAAGCAGGGCAGTTGCTGGGTGCCACCCAATCGCGCATCAGCAATATCGAATCCGGTCGCTACGGCGTCAGCGCCGACAGGGTGCGGACGCTGGCCCGCCACTACGACTGCTCGGACCAAGCCCTCGTCGATGCGCTGGCCGCAATGACAGGCGAGCGCAGGCGTGGCTGGTGGGAGGAGTACCGCGATTCACTGCCCGCGAGCCTGATCGACCTCGCCGAACTCGAACACCATGCTGTTGGATTGCGGGTTTCGCAGGTCATCAACATCCCGGGCCTGCTTCAGACCACGGACTACGCTCGTGCCATCTTTCGCGAAGCCGTGCCGCAACTCTTGATGCATGAGATCGAATACCGGGTCTCCCATCGGATCAAGCGTCAGGCCATCCTCTACCGGGAGAATCCACCGCCCTACAAAGCGATCATTCACGAAGCCGCACTGCGTATGCGTTTCGGTGGTACCGCCATCGCGGACGAGCAGCTTGCCCACCTCCTGGACATGAGCGAGCACAACCACATCGCCATCCTCGTCATCCCCTTCGGCGGCAAAGGTTTTCCCACCTCCGGCCAGGGGGTCGACTACTTCTACGGCCCGGTCACTCAGCTCGACACCGTACAGATCGATACGGAACACGGCGGCGCGCTGATCGACAGCGCAGCCAAACTTCAGAAGTACCGGCTCGTGCAGGACCGCATGGAGGAGGCAGCAGTATCGCCTGCGGCTTCGCGCGACATCATTCACCGCATCGCCAAAGGCAATTGAAGGGACAAGGAAGTGTCCACGCTCATCTGGCAGAAGTCGTCCTACAGCCAGGAGGCCTCGTCCTGCGTCTATCTGGCTGCTGCTCCGTCAGGGCAGGTACTCCTCCGCGAGAGCGACACACCCGGCGCCGTACTCTCCGCGCCTCGCACCAGACTCCGCCCCCTCATATCCCACATAAAGGCCGGAACGCTGATCAGGCTCTCTAGCGAAGGATGAGGCCGTGTCCGGACTGCACTGGCAGAAGTCCTCGTACTGCGAGGCAGGCTCCACATGCATCCACCTCGCCGTCGGCGCCCCCGGCGCCGTCCTCCTCCGCGAGAGCGAAACCCCGGACGTCATCCTCGCCACAACCCCCGCGGCGCTCCGCCCCCTGCTCACCCGCCTGAAAACCGGAACGCCCAGTGCGAGCTGACCGGGTGGCCGCCGGTACCCCCGTATCCGGCGGCCGGCCCCGGCCGTTCCGTAGGAGTAGCCTCGCCGAGGGAGGGCCGGCCGGGCCATAGGAAGATCTTCCTACCGCGCTGCGCCCGGACAGGGTCCGGGCCCGGACCGTCTCCGGTCGTGGTGCGGCCTCAGGGGCAAGTGCTAGCTTGGTGGACGTGCGGCTGGGCGCCCGGTCGCGCAAAGACCCCCGCCGCGGAGGGCTAGTCCGTGACGAGGGTCGACCGAAAGTGACGGACGGTTTTGACCGTCAGCCCTCAGCCTGTGTGAGGACTGCCGGTCACCGTCCCGTCAGCCACCTCCCGAACTCGCGGATCACCGCGAAGATCCGTTCGCGAAGCGGCTTCTTCCGGTGGCGTCCCATGGGCGCCCCCTCCCTACAAACGCACCCTGCCCGGGGGTGCTCCGGAGGACGCCCACGCCGGGCGCCCTGGGCGAGCGTCCGGAGGGATGGATCCACGTCCTCGTGGGAGGGGGCGCACGAGGTGCGCCACAGATCACAATAGCGTTTGCCAGCCAGCGAGTTGGGCGAATGCCCGACCCGTCAGGCGACGAGCCCGCCCTGCCGGGCGACCACCAGCGTCGACACCCGATTGTTCGTGCCGAGCTTCCGATAGATCCGTTCCAGGTGACGGTTCACCGTGTGGGGCGAGATCGTCAGCCGGCGGGCGATCGCCGCGGCGGTGAGGCCTTCGGCCAGCAGGCCCAGTACGGTGACTTCCCGCGGCGTCAGATCGCTTCCGACGGCCGGGACGATCGCGCTGCGCAGGCGGCGCAGTTCGTACACGTGGTTGGCCATGGTCTGGATGACCGGCTGCATGCGGGTCAGGAAGGCGAGGTCCCGGTCGCCGAAGTCGCCGCGGCGGCCCACGAGGGCGACGCACATCTTGCCGTCCTCGCAGGCGAGGGGGACGCCCACCTGCTGGGTGACGCCGAAGTCCCGGCGCGCTTCCCGGTACCACTGGGTGTTGCGCCAGTCGTCGCAGATGTCGGTGATCTTCACCGGGGCCTGCTCGGTCATCCCGTACTCCAGGAGCGGGTGGCCTTGAAGGATCCGCCGTTCGACCAGACCGTCGACGATCTTGGTCAGGGCGTCCGGTGCCCAGCCCCGTACCGATCCGGTGCCTTCTGCGATCCGTACTTCCGAGAACGTCGCCGAGTCGCAGCCCAGCGAGTCCAGCAGCTCCCGGGCGATCAGGTGCCAGGCAGAGCCCAGGTCCTCGTGCTCCAGGACCGCGACGACCAGGTCGAGCATGCGCCCGTAGTCCCGTGTGCGGAGTTGTGCTGCCATGGCAGAGCTCGCTCCCCCCTCGTGACCCCCGTCATCCTCATACTTCTCGAAGTCGTCTTACGCGCGCCTGCGGCGCACCACCCGCGGCGCACCACCCGCGGCCCGCCGCCCGCCGCCCGTCAGGACCAGCGTCCCGTACGCCCCAGCAGCAGCGCAGCGGCAGCCGTGCCCGCGGTCGATGTGCGAAGGACGCTGGCGCCCAGGCGGTACGGCTGGGCGCCGGCCTCGGCGAACGCCGCGAGCTCCTCGGGGGAGACGCCGCCTTCGGGGCCGACCACGAGGACGATGTCGCCCGTCGCGGGCAGTGCGGCCGTGGCGAGCGCAGCGCTGTGGCCCTCCTCGTGGAGGACGGCGGCGAAGGCGGCGCCGGCGAGCAGCCCGGCGACCTGGCGGGTCGTCATCGGCTCGGCGACGTCGGGGAAGCGGAGGCGGCGGGACTGCTTGCCGGCCTCGCGGGCGGTGGCGCGCCACTTGCCGAGGGACTTCAGGCCCCGGTCGCCCTTCCACTGGGTGATGCAGCGGGAGGCGGCCCAGGGGACGATCGCGTCGACGCCGGTCTCGGTCATGGTCTCGACGGCGACTTCGCCGCGGTCGCCCTTGGGCAGGGCCTGGACGACGGTGATGCGGGGTTCGGGCTGCGGCTCGGAGCGTACGGACGTCACGGCGACGTCGAGCCGGTCCTTGCCCTCGACGGCGGCCACGGTGCCGAAGGCGCCATTGCCCTGACCGTCCGTCAGGCCGATCTCCTCGCCGACCCGGAGGCGGCGGACGGAGACCGCGTGGCGCCCTTCGGGGCCGTCGAGGGGGAAGACGGTACCGGGGAAGACCCCCGTCAGGGCGTCCTCCTCGACCAGGAACACCGGCGCTGTCATGACTCGCTCCCTCGCATTTCGCTCCCCCGCGTCTCGCTCCCCCGTACCGTGCCCCGCTCCCCCTGCGTCGATGTGTCCCGTGCCGCGTCGAGTTCGGTGATGAGCGTCTCGATGAGCGCGGCGGCGGGCAGGGGCCGGACGAGCCGGTGGCCCTGGCCGGCCCACAGGGCCATCGCCTGCGGGTCGCCCGCTTGGGCGGCGGCCTTGCGCAGCCCTGCCGTCAGGTAGTGGACCTGGGGGTAGGCGGCGGGGGCGTACGGGCCGTGCTCGTGGATGAAACGGTTCACCAGCCCGCGGGCGGGACGGCCCGAGAAGGCCCGGGTGAGCTCCGTACCCACGAACATCGGGTCGGTCAGGGCTTGTTTGTGCAGGGCGTGGGCGCCGGACTCGGGGCAGGCCAGGAAGGCGGTGCCGAGCTGCGCGGCGCTCGCGCCCGCGGCGAGGACGGCGGCTATCTGCTCGCCGCGCATCAGCCCGCCGGTGGCGATCACGGGGAGGTCGACGGCGTCGCGGACCTGGGCGAGCAGGGACAGCAGGCCGAGGCCCGCGCCCGCGCCGTCGGCGTGCGGGTCGTCGCGGTGGGTGCCCTGGTGGCCGCCGGCCTCGATGCCCTGGGCGCACACGGCGTCCGCACCGGCGTCGCGGGCGGCCAGCGCCTCGGCGGCCGAGGTGACGGTGACGACGGTCAGCGTGCCGGCGGCGGCGAGGGCGGCGACGGCCTCGCGCGAGGGGCAGCCGAACGTGAACGAGACGACCGGCACGGGGTCGTCGAGGAGGATCGCGAGCTTCGCGTCGTAGGCGTCGTCGCCGCCGTGGTCCCGGTCGCCCAGCGGCGTCTCGTACCAGGCGGACTCGCCGGCGAGCTGCTCGGCGTAGACCTCGACGGCCGCCGGGTCGGCGGCGGGTGGCTGCGGCATAAACAGATTCACACCGAAGGGTGCGGCGGTGCGGGCGCGAAGCTGCTTGATCTCTTCGTACATCGCCGCGGGCGTCTTGTAACCGGCGGCCAGGAAGCCGAGGCCGCCGGCCTCGGACACCGCGGCCGCGAGGGCGGGCCCGGAGACGCCGCCGGCCATGGGCGCCTGCACGACCGGGTGCCGGCACAGGCCGGTGAGCGCGGAGGCCACCCTGGGTTCGTATGCCATGACCACATCGTGTCACAGACCATGTCAATCACCGGACGGGCTCGATCCGAGCCCGTCCGGTGAAAAAGACCACACAGGTGCGTAGAGGACCAGGGGGAAGCGGAGCGCTCAGCGTCCGTCCCCGGCCCAGCGCCTACCGCCCGTTGAACGCATCCTTCAGCCGCGAGAACAACCCCTGCTGCCCGGGCTTGAACTCGCCCATCGGCCGCTCCTCGCCCCGCAGCTTCGCCAGCTGCCGCAGCAGCTCTTCCTGCTGCGGGTCGAGCTTGTTGGGGGTGATGACCTCGACGTGCACGACGAGGTCGCCCCGGCCGCCGCCGCGCAGGTGCGTGACGCCGCGCTGGTGCAGCGGGATCGACTGGCCCGACTGCGTGCCGGGCCGGATGTCGATCTCCTCGACGCCGTCCAGGGTCTCCAGCGGCACCTTCGTGCCGAGGGCCGCGGCCGTCATCGGGATGGTGACCGTGCAGTGCAGGTCGTCACCGCGGCGCTGGAAGACCGTGTGCGGCTTCTCGTGGATCTCGACGTACAGGTCGCCGGCGGGGCCGCCGCCGGGGCCGACCTCGCCCTCGCCCGCGAGCTGGATCCGGGTGCCGTTGTCGACACCGGCCGGGATCTTGACCGTCAGGGTGCGCCGCGAGCGGACGCGGCCGTCGCCGGCGCACTCCGGGCAGGGGGTCGGCACGACGGTGCCGAAGCCCTGGCACTGCGGGCACGGCCGGGAGGTCATGACCTGGCCGAGGAAGGAGCGGGTGACCTGCGAGACCTCGCCGCGGCCGCGGCACATGTCGCACGTCTGGGCGGAGGTGCCCGGGGCCGCGCCCTCGCCGCTGCAGGTGGTGCAGACGACGGCGGTGTCGACCTGGATCTCCTTGGTCGTCCCGAAGGCGGCCTCGTCGAGGGTCACTTCGAGACGGATCATGGCGTCCTGGCCGCGCCGGGTGCGCGAGCGCGGGCCGCGCTGCGACGCCTGTCCGAAGAAGGCGTCCATGATGTCGGAGAAATTGCCGAAGCCCGCGCCGAAGCCACCGGCGCCGCCACCGCCGCCGGACGCGGAGAGCGGGTCGCCGCCGAGGTCGTAGACCTGCTTCTTCTGCGGGTCCGAGAGCACCTCGTAGGCGGCGTTGATCTCCTTGAACCGCTCCTGCGTCTTCGGGTCCGGATTGACGTCCGGGTGCAGCTCGCGGGCGAGGCGGCGGAAGGCCTTCTTGATCTCGTCCTGCGAGGCGTCGCGCCGTACGCCCAGGACCGCGTAGTAATCCGTGGCCACTTACGACTCCGCCAGGATCTGTCCGACGTAACGTGCCACTGCGCGTACCGCTCCCATCGTTCCGGGGTAGTCCATGCGGGTCGGTCCGACCACGCCGAGTTTGGCGACTGCCTCGTCGCCCGAACCGTAGCCGACGGCGACGACCGATGTGGAGTTCAGTCCCTCGTGAGCGTTCTCATGGCCGATGCGCACCGTCATCCCGGAGTCCTTGGCCTCGCCCAGCAGCTTCAGCAGCACGACCTGCTCCTCCAGCGCCTCCAGCACGGGCCGGATGGTGAGGGGGAAGTCGTGACCGAAACGGGTGAGATTGGCGGTGCCGCCGATCATCAGCCGCTCCTCGGTCTCCTCGACCAGCGTCTCCAGCAGGGTGGCCAGCACCGTAGAAACGGTTCCGCGGTCCTCCTGCTCGAAGGACTCGGCCAGATCCGCCACCAGCTGCGGGACGTCCGTGAACCGGCGGCCCACGACACGGCTGTTGAGCCGCGCGCGCAGATCCGCCAGGGAGGTCTCGCCGATCGGGGCCGGGCAGTCGATCATGCGCTGCTCGACCCGCCCGGTGTCCGTGATCAGCACGAGCATGACGCGGGCCGGAGCCAGCGAGAGCAGCTCCACGTGGCGCACCGTCGAACGGGTCAGCGACGGATACTGCACCACCGCGACCTGCCGGGTCAGCTGCGCCAGCAGGCGGACCGTGCGCCCCACGACGTCGTCCAGGTCGACGGCGCCGTCCAGGAAGTTCTGGATGGCGCGCCGCTCCGGCGTCGACAGGGGCTTGACGCCCGCCAGGCGGTCGACGAAGAGCCGGTAGCCCTTGTCGGTCGGGATGCGGCCGGCGCTGGTGTGCGGCTGGGCGATGAAGCCCTCCTCCTCCAGCGCGGCCATGTCGTTGCGCACCGTGGCCGGGGAAACACCCAGCCGGTGCCGCTCGGTGAGGGCCTTGGAGCCGACCGGCTCCTCTGTGCCCACATAGTCCTGGACGATGGCGCGCAACACCTCGAGCCTGCGTTCGCTCAGCATCGCGCGCACCTCCAAGTCCAGACCGTCTTACGGGGCCCGTTCCTGGCACTCAGCAGTCACGAGTGCCAAAGCCCTCCAGCCAGTGTACGGCCGTGCACCACAGGCAGGGCAAGAGCCGTCCCCGCCGCGTGCCCGCGGCAGGACGCCGGACGGGCAACCGTACCGCGCTCCCGCTAGCGTCCTGGTATGGACAGCGGTCAGCAAGGCCAGGGGCATGCAGCACGGTGGGAGCGGCTCGCGCCGGGCGTCGCGCGCCGCCGAATGCCGACGTGGGACGCCACCGTCGGGGCCGTCGCGGGCAGTACGGGCGTGCTGCTCGTGGACACCGGCTCGACGGTCGCGGAGGGCGCTGAGCTCGGGCGCGAGGTGCGCGAGCTGTTCGGCCGGGAAGTGACGCATATCGCTCTGACGCACCCCCACTTCGATCACGTCTTCGGCACGGCGGCCTTCCCGGGCGCGGAGGTGTACGGGGCCGTGGGCGCCGCCGAGCTGATGCGGCGCGAGCGCGAGGAGCTGCGCCTGGACGCGGAGCGGTACGGGCTCGCGCCCGGGGCCGCCGCGGAGGCCGCCGAGCGGCTGGTCACGCCCCGGCACCCGGTCAGCGGGGAGCTGACGCTGGACCTGGGCGACGGGCCGCGGGTGCTCCTCGCCAACCTCGGGCCCGGCCACACCGCGCACGACCTGGCGGTCTTCGTCGCGGGCTCGGGCGGGGCGCCCGAGGTCGTCTTCTGCGGGGACCTGCTGGAGGAGTCCGGCGAGCCCCAGGCCGGACCGGACGCTCTCCCCCACCGGTGGCCCGCGGCCCTGGACCGGCTGCTGGCGCTCGGCGGCGAGGACGCGCTGTACGTGCCGGGGCACGGGGCGGTGGTGGACGCGGCGTTCGTACGGGCGCAGCGGGACGCCTTGGCGGCACGCTTCGGCGTGTCCCGGGAAGAATGATCGCCATGCGCAGCAGACAGTACGGACCGGACCTGACCCCTCCGTGGAAGCGGAACACGCCCGTGCCCGAGGTGCCGGCCGAGGCCGACCTCGTGGTCGAGGAGGTCACCACCGGTTTCTGCGGGGCGGTGATCCGGTGCGAGAAGACGGCGCAGGGGCCGGTGGTCACCCTTGAGGACCGCTTCGGCAAGCACCGGGTCTTCCCGATGGAGCCTCGCGGCTTCCTCCTGGAGGGGCGCGTCGTCACCCTCGTACGCCCCGCGGGTGCGGCACGCGCTCCCCAAGGGCCCGCGCGGACGGCCTCCGGCTCGATCGCCGTCCCCGGGGCGCGCGCACGCGTCGCCCGGGCGGGCCGCATCTACGTGGAGGGCCGCCACGACGCCGAGCTCGTGGAGCGGGTGTGGGGCGACGACCTGCGCATCGAGGGCGTGGTCGTCGAGTACCTGGAGGGAATCGACGACCTCCCGGCGATCGTCCGCTCCTTCGCCCCCGGGCCGGACGCCCGGCTGGGCGTCCTGGTGGACCACCTCGTGCCCGGCTCGAAGGAGTCGAGGATCGCGGCGGAGGTGACGGGCGATCACGCGCTGGTCGTGGGTCACCCGTACGTGGACGTCTGGGAGGCGGTGAAGCCGTCGTCCGTGGGCATCCGGGAGTGGCCGCGGGTGCCGCGGGGGCAGGACTGGAAGACGGGGGTGTGCCGGGCACTGGGGTGGCAGGAGAACACGGGCGCCGCGTGGCAGAGGATCCTTTCGGGCGTGCGCTCGTACAAGGATCTTGAGCCGGAGTTGCTGGGACGGGTGGAGGAACTGATCGACTTCGTGACGGCTCCATAGCCGCGGCTCCGCCCGCTGCCGGACGGCTAAAGATTTTCAGCCGTCCGGCGATTGAGGACCGGGGTCCGGGGCAGAGCCCCGGGACCTCAGTCCACCAGGTCCCGCACCACCGCATCGGCCAGCAGCCGACCCCTCAGGGTCAGGACCGCGCGGCCCTGCGCGTACGGGCCGGGGTCCAGCAGGCCGTCCGCCAGAGCACGGGCGGCCGCCGCCGCGCCCGCGGGCCGCAGCAGCGACAGCGGGCAGCCGTCCACCAGCCGCAGCTCCAGCAGGATCCGCTCGACCCGCTGGTCCTCCTCCGGCAGGACCTCGCGGCCCGCTCCCGGGGAGCGTCCCTCGGCCAGCGCCTGCGCATACGCGCCCGGGTGCTTGACGTTCCACCACCGCACGCCCCCCACGTGGGAGTGCGCGCCGGGTCCCGCGCCCCACCAGTCCGCCCCGCGCCAGTAGAGCTCGTTGTGGCGGCAGCGGCCGGCGTCGGTCGTGGCCCAGTTGGAGACCTCGTACCAGGAGAAGCCCGCGGCGGTGAGCGCCTCCTCGGCGATGAGGTAGCGGTCGGCGTGGACGTCGTCGTCGGTCATCGGGACCTCGCCGCGGCGGATGCGGCGGGCCAGCTGGGTTCCCTCCTCGACGATCAGCGCGTACGCGGAGACGTGGTCGGGGCCGGCGCCGATCGCCGCGTCGAGGGAGGCGCGCCAGTCGTCGTCCGACTCCCCGGGGGTGCCGTAGATCAGGTCGAGGTTGACGTGCTCGAAGCCGGCCGCGCGCGCCTCGCCGACGCACGCCTCGGGGCGGCCGGGCGTGTGCGTGCGGTCGAGGATCTTCAGGACGTGCTGCCGGGCGCTCTGCATGCCGAAGGAGATCCGGTTGAAGCCGCCCTCGCGCAGCTCCGCGAGGTAGCGCGGGTCGACGGACTCCGGGTTGGCCTCGGTGGTGACCTCCGCGCCGTCCGCGAGGCCGAACTCGTCGCGGATCGCCGCGAGCATCCGCACGAGGTCGGCGGCGGGCAGCAGCGTGGGCGTGCCGCCGCCGACGAAGACGGTCTCGACGGGGCGCGGGTCATCGCCCAGGACCTTCCGTGCGAGGCGGATCTCCTCGGCGACCGTCTCGGCGTAGTTGTCCCGCGAGGCGAGCGCGCCGCCGGAGCCGCGCAGCTCGCTCGCGGTGTACGTGTTGAAGTCGCAGTACCCGCAGCGCGTCGCGCAGTAGGGCACGTGCAGGTAGAACCCGAGCGGCCGCTGCCCGGCGCCGACAAGGGCGTGACGGGGCAGGGCCCCGTCCTCGGGCATGGGTTCGCCGTCAGGCAGTACGGAAGGCATGAGTCCATTGTCCGGCATCGCCGGAGCGGACCGGCCTGGCCGGGACCGCCCCGGTCGGGACCGGCCGGGTCACCGCCCGGAGGGGGACGCCTCGGGACACCTCCCGAGAAGCGATCACCCCGCGGCGATCACTTCTCGCGAGCCCCCTCGTACATCTCCTCGATCAGGTCCTTGTAGCGCCGCTCCACGACCGGCCGCTTCAGCTTCAGGCTCGGCGTGAGCTCGCCGTGCTCGACGTCGAGGTCGCGCGGCAGCAGCCGGAACTTCTTGATCGTCTGCCAGCGCTGCAGGCCCTCGTTGACCCGCTCGACGTAGCCCTCGATGAGCTCGGTGGTCTGCCTGTCCGCGACGACCTCGGCGTAGGACCTGCCCGCCAGGCCGTGCTCGGCGGCCCAGGTCATGAGGGTGGGCTCGTCCAGCGCGAGGAGGGCGGTGCAGTAGTTGCGGTCGGCTCCGTGCACGACGGCGTTGGAGACGAAGGGGCACAGGGCCTTGAAGCGGCCCTCGATCTCGGTCGGTGCGACGTACTTGCCGCCCGAGGTCTTGATCAGGTCCTTCTTGCGGTCGGTGATGCGCAGGTAGCCGTCGGGCGAGAGCTCGCCGATGTCGCCGGTGTGGAACCAGCCGTCGCTCTCCAGGACCTCGGCGGTCTTCTCGGGCAGGCCGTGGTAGCCGGCCATGACGCCGGGGCCGCGCAGCAGGATCTCGCCGTCGTCGGCGATGCGGACCTCGGTGCCGGGCAGCGGCTTGCCGACGGTGCCGGTGCGGTAGGCCTCGCCGGGGTTGACGAAGCTGGCGGCGCTGGTCTCGGTGAGGCCGTAGCCCTCCAGGATGTGGATGCCGGCGCCGGAGAAGAAGAGGCCGATGTCCACGGGCAGCGCGGAGGCGCCGGAGATGCAGGCGCGCAGCCGGCCGCCGAAGGCCTCGCGGATCTTGGCGTAGACGAGGGTGTCCGCGATCCGGTGCTGCGCGGCGAGGCCGAAGGGGACGGTCCTGCTGCCGGTGCGGCGGAAGTTCTCCTGCGAGACCCGGGCGTACTCGCGGGCGACCTCGGCGGCCCAGCGGAAGATCTTGTACTTGGCCCCGCCGCCCTCGCGGGCCTTGGCGGCGACGCCGTTGTAGACCTTCTCGAAGATGCGCGGGACGGAAGCCATGTAGGTGGGCCGGACGACCTTGAGGTTCTCGGCGATCCGGTCCTGCCGCCCGTCGATGGCGGTGACGTGCCCGGTGCTGATCTGGCTGCAGGTCAGCACCTTGCCGAAGACGTGGGCGAGCGGCAGCCACAGGAACTGCACGTCGTCGGGGCGGACCATCTCGGTGGCCTGGATGGCGCGCGCCATGTACGACCAGGTGTCGTGGGGCAGGCGGACGCCCTTGGGGCGGCCGGTGGTGCCGGAGGTGTAGATGAGCGTCGCGAGCTGCTCGGAGCGCAGAGCGGCGATGCGGTCGCGGACGGTGCCGGGCTCGGCCTCCAGGCGGGCGGCGCCGCGCCGCTCCAGCTCGGCGAGGGAGAGCACCCAGCCGTCGGGGTCGCCGTCGGCGGGGACCGCGTCCTTCTCGTCGATGACGACGACGTGGGCGAGTCCGGGCAGGTCGGCGCGGTGCTCGCGGGCCTTGGCGAGCTGCGCCGCGTTCTCCGCGATGAGCACCCGGCTCTCGGAGTCGGAGAGGATGAACGCCGTCTCCTCGGCGTTGGTGCTGGGGTAGACCGTGGTCGTGGCGGCGCCGGAGCAGAGCACTCCGAGGTCGGCGAGGATCCACTCCACTCGGGTGGCGCTGGAGAGGGCTACGCGCTCCTCGGCCCGTACGCCGAGGTCGGCGAGGCCCGCGGCGATCGCGAAGATCCGCTCGGCCGCCTCACCCCAGGAGAGCGAGGCCCAGGTTTCGGCGCCCTGGCCGGAGGGGGCGGGGACCGGATAGCGGTAGGCCTCCGCGTCGGGTGTCGCCTCGACGCGTTCGAGGAGGATCGTCGCCACGGAGGGCGGCCGGTTCTCGATCAAAGCCTGTGTCTCGGTCACGGCGTCCTCCGGGGCCCGATCGTTGCTGGTGACTCACGAGTAACCTTCCAAGCAGTGATCAGCGTAAGCCGCCCGGGCCCGCTGCGTAAGGGCCTGGGATGGGCTTGTCGAAGCTGTGACCAGCAGGCGCGCCCCCGGCGCGGCCAATGACGCAAAAGCGCCCGTCCCCCGAGGGGAACGGGCGCTTCGGAGCGCTGCGAGGCGGTGCCGGCGGGTGTCCGCCGGGTCGCTTCGCCGGGGCCTCCGGCAGGGCTACTTCTTGCCCTTCTCCCCGGACTCGTCGCTGGACAGCACCGCGATGAAGGCCTCCTGGGGGACCTCCACGCTGCCGACCATCTTCATCCGCTTCTTGCCTTCCTTCTGCTTCTCCAGCAGCTTCCGCTTACGGGAGATGTCACCGCCGTAGCACTTGGCGAGGACGTCCTTGCGGATGGCGCGGACCGTCTCACGGGCGATGACGCGGGAGCCGATCGCGGCCTGGATCGGCACCTCGAAGTTCTGCCTCGGGATGAGCTCGCGCAGCTTGGCGACGAGCCGCACGCCGTAGGCGTAGGCCTTCTCCTTGTGCGTGATCGCGGAGAAGGCGTCGACCTTGTCGCCGTGCAGCAGGATGTCGACCTTGACCAGGTCGGCGGTCTGCTCGCCCGTGGGCTCGTAGTCGAGGGAGGCGTAGCCGCGGGTCTTGGACTTCAGCTGGTCGAAGAAGTCGAAGACGATCTCCGCGAGGGGGAGGGTGTAGCGCAGCTCGACCCGGTCCTCGGAGAGGTAGTCCATGCCCAGCATCGTGCCGCGGCGGGACTGGCAGAGCTCCATGATCGCGCCGACGAACTCGGTGGGCGCGAGGACGGTCGCCTTGACGACCGGCTCGTGCACCTCGGCGATCTTGCCCTCGGGGAACTCGCTCGGGTTGGTGACGACGTACTCGGCGCCGTCCTCCATCCGCACGTTGTAGACCACGTTGGGCGCGGTGGCGATGAGGTCCAGGCCGAACTCGCGCTCGAGCCGCTCGCGGACCACGTCGAGGTGGAGCAGGCCGAGGAAGCCGACGCGGAAGCCGAAGCCGAGGGCGGCCGAGGTCTCCGGCTCGTAGACCAGCGCGGCGTCGTTGAGCTGGAGCTTGTCGAGGGCCTCGCGCAGCTCCGGGTAGTCCGAGCCGTCCAGCGGGTACAGGCCCGAGAAGACCATGGGCTTCGGGTCCTTGTAGCCGCCCAGGGCCTCGGTGGCGCCGTTCTGCTGGGAGGTGATCGTGTCACCGACCTTGGACTGCCGGACGTCCTTCACACCGGTGATGATGTAGCCCACCTCGCCGACGCCCAGGCCGTCGGCCGGGAGCATCTCGGGCGAGTTGGTGCCGATCTCCAGCAGCTCGTGGGTCGCGCCGGTCGACATCATCTTGATGCGCTCGCGCTTCTTGAGCTCGCCGTCGACGACACGGACGTAGGTGACCACGCCGCGGTAGGAGTCGTAGACCGAGTCGAAGATCATCGCGCGGGCCGGGGCGTCCTTGACGCCGACCGGGGCCGGGACCTCGCGGATGACGCGGTCGAGCAGCTCGGGCACGCCGACGCCGGTCTTGGCGGAGACCTTGAGGACGTCCTCGGGGTCGCAGCCGACGAGGTTGGCGAGCTCGGCGGCGAACTTCTCCGGCTGGGCGGCAGGCAGGTCGATCTTGTTGAGGACCGGGATGATCGTGAGGTCGTTCTCCATCGCCAGGTAGAGGTTGGCGAGGGTCTGGGCCTCGATGCCCTGCGCGGCGTCGACCAGGAGGATGCAGCCCTCGCACGCGGCGAGCGAGCGCGAGACCTCGTAGGTGAAGTCGACGTGACCAGGGGTGTCGATCATGTTGAGGATGTGGGTGTTGCCCTTGTCCTCGGTGGGCGCCCACGGCAGACGGACCGCCTGGGACTTGATCGTGATGCCGCGCTCGCGCTCGATGTCCATCCGGTCGAGGTACTGCGCGCGCATCTGCCGCTGGTCGACCACGCCGGTCAGCTGAAGCATCCGGTCGGCGAGCGTCGACTTGCCATGGTCGATGTGCGCGATGATGCAGAAGTTACGGATCAGAGCCGGGTCGGTACGGCTCGGCTCGGGCACGTTGGTAGGGGTCGCGGGCACGCAGGATCCATTCGGTGACTTCGGCGTTTGAACGCCAGTCTCGGCGGGAGTCGGGTATACGACTCCCCCATCGTCCCACGACCGGCGGCCTCGGTCCGGTTTGGGCGGCCGGAGGGGCTACTGGTAGCCTGGTCCACTGTGCCTGTCGTGCCCTCTACACGATGGCCACACCACGCAGTACTCGAAATCCAACGAACCTGAAAAGGCTCTTTCGTGGCGAACATCAAGTCCCAGATCAAGCGGAACAAGACCAACGAGAAGGCGCGCCTGCGTAACAAGGCCGTCAAGTCCGCGGTCAAGACCGCTGTCCGTGCGGCCCGCGAGGCCATCGTCGCCGGTGACGCCGAGAAGGCCACCGCCGCCGTTGCCCTGGCCGGCAAGAAGCTCGACAAGGCCGCCACCAAGGGTGTCCTGCACAAGAACGCCGCCGCCAACAAGAAGTCGGCGCTGGCCAAGCAGGTTGCCGCCCTCAAGGGCTGAAGCCTTTCCGGGGCGTGAGCCCCGGTCCTTCGCCGGCACCGGACCCAGCGGACCCTCTCTACCGCTCCGGTACGGCACCCCGCCGCGCACGGTCGTTCGCCACGCGGGCGCGGCATGAGCCTCACGGCTCGATGAACGAACCCGGGCCCCGGGTCACCCTTTCCCCAAGGGTGACCCGGGGCCTTCGGGGTTTTCGGGGCCTGGATTGTTGTCGACCGTCGTAAGGGGGGGCAGAACATGTTCTGCCCCCCCCTTACGACGGTCGACGACGACGCTCAGCCGCGGCTACGGGCCGCCCGCGCCACGGCGACGACCGCCTTTTCGAGCGCGTACTCCGGATCGTCACCGCCGCCCTTGACGCCCGCGTCGGCCTCCGCGACGGCGATCAGCGCCGCGGCCACTCCGTCCGCCGACCACCCCCGCATCTGCTGCCGCACCCGGTCGATCTTCCACGGCGGCATCCCGAGATCCCTGGCCAGATCCCCGGGCCGCGCCCCGCGGGGGGCGGAGGCGAGCTTGCCGATGGCGCGGACGCCCTGGGCGAGCGCACTCGTGATCAGGACGGGCGCGACGCCCGTGGACATCGACCAGCGCAGCGCCTCCAGCGCCTCGGCGGTCCGCCCCTCCACCGCGCGGTCGGCGACGGTGAAGCTGGAGGCCTCGGCGCGGCCCGTGTAATAGCGGCCGACGACGGCGGCGTCGATCGTGCCGTCGATGTCGGCGACGAGCTGCGTGCAGGCGCTGGCCAGCTCCCGCAGATCGCTGCCGATCGCATCCACCAGGTTCTGGCAGGCCTCGGGGGTCGCGGAACGGCCGGCGGCCCGGAACTCACCCCGCACGAATGCCAGGCGGTCGGCAGGCTTGGTCATCTTGGGGCAGGCGACCTCGCGCGCCCCGGCCTTGCGCGCCGCGTCCAGCAGGCCCTTGCCCTTGGCGCCGCCCGCGTGGAGCAGCACCAGGGTGATCTCCTCGGCGGGCGCGGAGAGATACCCCTTCACGTCCTTGATCGTGTCCGCGGAGAGGTCCTGGGCGTTGCGGACGATCACGACCTTGCGCTCGGCGAAGAGCGAGGGGCTGGTCAGCTCGGCGAGGGTGCCCGGCTGGAGCGCATCGGGGGTGAGGTCGCGGACGTCGGTGTCGGCGTCGGCGGCGCGGGCGGCCGCGACCACCTCCCGGACGGCGCGGTCCAGCAGGAGATCCTCCTGGCCCACGGCGAGCGTGAGGGGGGCGAGCAGATCGTCGGTTGCAGTCTTCCTGGCCATCGCGTCCAGCATCCCACGCGCTACTGACACCTCCCCCCGCGCAGCCGTCCCCCGGTATCGCACAATGTGCGTGTGAGCAGCCGTTATCTCTCTTCAGACACCGATTCCGTACGACACCTCCTGGTGCTTCCCGACCGCGACGCCGCCGAGGAGGCGGCCGAGGAGGCCGCCCAGCGCTTCACCCTGGACGACGACCCGCAGATAGTGCGCGAGGCGCTGGCCGGCGAGGACGACGCCGAGGACGCCCAGTGGCTGGTCGTCCTGGAGGACCCGGAAGGGGAACTCGACCTCGCCGCCCTGCGCGAGCTCGCCGAGGAGTACGACGGCTGGCTCGAAAGGGAGTGACTCACCCCTCCGCGGGGACCGGACCGCCCGCCTGCGCCCCGGCCTCCTGCGGACCGCCCGCCTGCGACGGGCGTGCCTGAGCCGGGCGCGCCTGCGGTACGCGCTCCAGCTCCATGCCGAAGTGCTCCCGGAAGGCGGGCAGGATCTCCTCCTCCGCCAGCGTCAGCACCTGACGGCCCGTCGGGCCGCTGGTCACCAGGGTGCGGTCGCTGATGGTGACCCGGCCCTCGCCGGCGAGCATCGAGCAGATCACCGCCTGGGTGAAGAGGGACTTGGGCGAGGTGCGGTGCCACCAGCAGCAGCCCTCGAAGTCCGCCAGCTCCCGGGGCCGGCGTTCGAGGCGGTACTGCAGCTCGCCGTCCTTGAGGACGTCGAGGTCCCCGTCCTCCGTCTCGGCTATCCGGAAGGTCCCGGCGGGGTCGGGCTGTTCCCCCCGCTCGTCGAACCGCAGCGGGTAGTGGCTGTTCCTGCCGAAGCCGATGTCCACCAGCCACGGCTCCCCGGCGTCGACCCGCAGCGCGAGGTGGTCGAAGGGCGGCCCGAACGAGCCGTCGGGCCCCACCACCCGCCCGGCCAGCAGCGTGACCCGGTAGCCCAGGGCGCTCAGCAGCGCGGCGAAGGCGCCGTTGAGTTCGTAGCAGAATCCGCCGCGCCCGGCGGTCACCTTGGCCACCAGGGCGGCGGGGTCCAGCACGACCTCCTCGCCCAGGTGGACCGAGAGGTTCTCGAAGGGCACCGCGTGCAGGTGGCGGATGTGGAGCTCGCGCAGCGCCTCCGGACCCGCGGCGGAGGGGCGGGTGCCGCCGATGCGGCTCAGATAGGCGTCGACCGCCTCGTCACTGATGATCTTGTCCATGGGTCAGTTATCCCTCAGGCCGGGGGCCGGTGACATCGGGCTGTGGTCCTGCATCTCTGTGTCCTTGCTCTCCCGTCCCTGGTCGCTCGTCCCTGGTCCCTGGTCTCTCGTTCCTGCTCGCTCGTCCCTTGTCCCTGTCCTCTCGCTCCTGCTCGCTCGCCCCTGTCCTCTCATGCCTGTCCTCCCGCCCCTGCTCGCCGCCGGCCGGCGGAAGCCTTCGTGACCGCTGCGACCTCCCTCCCCGCGCCCGTCACCGCGACCGGCCCGTCGGTGTCCGTGCGGACGACGGCCGCACCCTGCTCCCGGAGCGCGGCGAGCGTGCGCGGCGACGGGTGCCCGTACGGGTTCCCGGCGCCGGCCGAGACGACGGCCAGGCGGGGGCGGAGCCTGCGTATCAACTGCGGGTCCTGGTACGCGGAGCCGTGGTGGGCGACCTTCAGGACGTCCACGGCGGGCAGCCCGGGATGCGCCTCCGCGAGGGCCTGCTGAGCGGGCGGTTCGAGGTCGCCGAGGAGCAGTGCGGTCAGGCCCCCGCTGCGGACCAGCAGGGTGACGCTGGCGTCGTTGGGGCCCTCCTCCGCCACGGCCGACGTGCCCGCGGGCGGCGGCCACAGCACCTCCCACTCCAGCTCCCCCACCCGGCCGCGCTCCCCCGGCCGGGCCGTGGTCACGGGCACGTGCGCGCGCCCGGCCTCGCGGCGGACGAAGGCGGCCCGGCCCGGGGGTTCGGCGAGCGACGTCGTCTCGACGGCCCCGACCGCGCGCCCGCGCAGCACCCCGGGCAGGCCGTCGACGTGGTCGGCGTGGAAGTGGCTCAGCAGGACGAGCGGCACGCTGTCCACGCCGAGGGCCCGCAGGCACCGGTCGACCGCGCGCGGCTCCGGACCGGCGTCCACGACCACCGCGCTCCCCTCGCCCGCCGCGAGCACCAGCGCGTCCCCCTGGCCCACGTCGCACGCGGTGAGGCGCCACCCGGGCGGCGGCCAGCCCGTCACCGCCCGGGTCAGGGGCGCCGGGCGGACGACCGCCACGAGCAGCAGCAGCGCACAGCCCGCACAGGCCCAGGGGCTGCGCAGCAGCCCGCGGGCGGCGAGCACGGCGGCAGCCGTCAGGGCGGCCAGCAGCAGGCCCCCGGCCCAGCCGCCCGGCCAGCCGAGCTCCGCGCCGGGCAGACCCGCGCCCGTACGGGCCACCGCGGCGGCCCACGATGCGGGCCAGGACGCGAGCCAGGCGCACCCCTCCGCGACGGCCGGGGCCACGGGGGACACGGCCATCGCGGCGAAGCCCAGCACCGTGGCGGGCGCGACCGCTGCCTCGGCGAGGAGATTGCAGGGCACCGCCACCAGGCTCACCCGCTCCGCGAGCACCGCGATCACCGGCGCGCAGACGGCCTGCGCGGCGGCAGCCGCGGCCAGGGCCTCGGCCGGGCGTGGCGGCACCCCTCGTCGTTGCAGGGCGGCGCTCCAGTGCGGCGCGAGGGTCAGGAGGGCGCCGGTGGCCAGCACCGACAGCAGAAAGCCGGGGCTGCGGGCCAGCCAGGGGTCGTAGAGCACGAGCAGCAGGGCGGCCGCTGCCAGGGCGGGCAGCAGGCTGCGCCGGCGGCCCGTGGCGAGCGCGAGCAGCAGCACCAGTCCGCAGGCGGCCGCCCGCAGCACGCTCGGCTCGGGGCGGCACACCACGACGAACCCCAGCACGAGCCCCGCGCCCAGCACCGCCGTGGCCCGCAGGGGCACCCCGAGCCGGGCGGCGAGCCCGCGGCGCTCGGCCCGCGCGGCCAGGTGCGGCGGGCCGACGAGCACCGCGAGCAGGATCGCGAGATTGCTGCCGGAGACGGCCAGCAGGTGCGTCATCCCGGTCGCCCGGAACGCCTCGTCGAGGTCCTCCGGAACCCGGGAGGTGTCCCCCACCACCAGCCCGGGAAGCAGCGCGCGGGCGTCCGGGTCCAGCCCGTCCGTGGCGTCCCGCAGACCGGCGCGGAACCGGGCCGCGACCCGCTGGACCGCACTGGGGCCGCCCACGACGGCGGGCGGCTCCCGGCCGCCGATCCGCAGGACCGCGGCGGGCGGGGGCCCGGAGCCCGCCGCCCGGGACGGCAGGGCCAGGCGCCCCTCGGCCCGGACCCGGGTGGAGGGCAGCAGCCCGGCCCAGGAGGGCGGCGCGATCAGCAGCACGGGCGTACGGACGGCGGTGGTGATGCGCCCGGCGGTGACCTCGGTGGCCTCGGCCCCGATCACGACCGCCGGCGCCGCATGGACCGCGCCCCGCGCGTGGGGACGCGTGGCCCTGGGGTCGGTGGTGACCGTGGCCTCGACGGCGACGTCGGCCTGTCCGCGAGCCAGCCCGGGCAACGGCCCACGGCGGACGTCGGCACCCCGCAGGGCGGCCACCGCCGCACCGGCGGCGGCACACAACAGGACGGCGGCGAGAGCGACGACGATCCCACGCCGCGGGCCTCGTGCGCGGAACGGGGCGCCGCTCTGTGGGTCCGGCGGCCCGTGGGGGCCGCGGCCGCCACCGGCGGCGAGCGCGCCCACCATGAGTGCCCCGGCCGCCGGCACTCCGGCCGCCGCCGACAGAGCGACCGTCCACCCCGTCGCCGTCAGGGCCGCGGCCGCTGCCGCCCACGCCGCCAACGCGGGCGCCACCAGCCGCAGGTCCACTGGGCCCTCGCGGCGGAGCCCGGGTAGGGCTTCGGGCGGCGGTCCGGTGTCGGTGGTGGTCGTCATGGCTGCACCAGCGGGCGGAGGTCGGTGAAGCGGCGGCTGCCGATGCCGTTGACCCGGCGCAGTTCTTCGACGGAGCGGAAACCGCCGTGCTGCGTGCGGTAGTCGAGGATGTGCCGGGCCAGGACGGGCCCGACGCCCGGCAGGGCGTCCAGCTGCTCGGCCGTCGCGGCGTTCAGGCTCAGCGGCACGCCGGGCGCCGGGCCTCCCGCACCCGCCGGAGCCCCGGGGGCCGCCGAGGCTCCGGGGACGCCCGGAGCAGCCGCGGGCCCCGGTGCGCCCACCACGATCTGCTCGCCGTCCACGAGGACGCGCGCCCGGTTGATGCCCGTCGTGTCCGCCCCCGGCCGGGCTCCTCCGGCCGCGGCCAGCGCGTCGGCCACCCTCGATCCGGGCGGCAGGCGCAGCACGCCGGGCTTGCGGACCTTGCCCGCCACGTCCACCACCACCGCCCCGCCCGTACGGGCCACCGAGGGCGCGACGGGCGCGGGAACGGCCGGCGAGGACGGCGGCGCGGCCGCTGCGGCCGGTGCCTCCCGTGAGGGCACCCGCACGGTCTGCGGGCGCCCGGCCAGGAAGTGGTACGCGGCGAAGGCGCACGCGGCGACCAGCAGGACCGTCAGCGCCGCGAGCGTCCTCGGCTCGATGCCGCACCGCAGCTGCGCCCACAGCGGCAGCCGCTCCCGCAGCGCGAGCCGCCAACTCGCCCCGCTGCGAGGGTCATTCAGTCCGCCGGAGTCTTCCGCACCCGAGGCAGGCCCCGCCGGCCGCCCCGGAAACAGCTCCCCCGCCCGCTCCCGCAGCGAAGGGCCGCCGGGCTCAACTGCCGCATTTCTCGGGCGATCCGTCATGCGCAAGACCGTAGAGCGAGACGCCCGATCCCGCTCGGACGGCCCGATTCCCGTGGATATCCCGGCAGTTGTGGATAACCCCGTCACCCCACCGGGGGAAGGACAAGGAGCTGCGGCCCTACTTCGGTGCCACCACCACGCCCAGCAACCCCGGCCCGGTGTGCGCCCCGATGACCGCGCCCACCTCGCTGACGTGCAGCTCCTCCAGCGCCGGCAGCCGCTCCCGCAGCCGGTCGGCCAGCAGGGTCGCGCGGTCGGGGGCGGCCAGGTGGTGGACGGCGATGTCGACGGGGGCCGCGCCCGCGCGCTCCACCGCGATCTCCTCCAGCCGGGCGATGGCCTTGGACGCCGTGCGCACCTTCTCGCGCAGCTCGATGCGGCCGCCCTCCAGCTGCAGCAGCGGTTTGACGGCGAGCGCCGAGCCCAGCAGGGCCTGGGCCGCGCCGATGCGGCCGCCCCGCCGGAGGTAGTCGAGGGTGTCGACGTAGAAGAAGGCGGCCGTGCCCTGGGCCCGCTTCTCCGCGGCGGCGACGACCTCGTCGAGGGTGCCGCCGGCGTCCGCCGTCTCGGCGGCGGCCAGCGCGCAGAAACCGAGGGCCATGGCGACCATGCCGGTGTCCACGACCCGCACCGGCACCGGCGCCTCGCGCGCCGCGAGGACCGCCGCGTCGTACGTACCGGAGAACTCGGCCGACAGGTGCAGCGAGACGATGCCCCGCGCGCCGGCCTCGGCCGCCGCGCGATAGGCGGCCGCGAAGACCTCGGGGCCGGGCCGGGAAGTGGTCACCGACCTGCGCTTCTGCAGGGCCTGGGCCACACTGCGGGCCGAGATCTCGGTGCCCTCTTCGAGCGCTTCGTCGCCCAGTACGACGGTCAGCGGTACGGCGGTGATGCTGTGCCGCTCCATCGCCCGCTGCGGCAGATAGGCCGTTGAATCAGTAATGACAGCGACATGGCGGGACATGTTCCGGAGATTACCCGCAGGGGCGCTCCGACGGCAGTACGGGCCCCGTACAGGTGATCATCCCGCGGGACCGCCGGACAGCGGAAGGCCGCATGGGGTACACGCACGGGACACACGCACAGGGCGCACCGGGGCACAGGCAGCGGGCCGCGAGCAGCGGGCGCACCGGACCGGTCAGGTGGTGCTCTCCGGGCGGCTCGTCTTCTGCCAGGAATAGCCCGGCTGCCGCCATCCGTCCTGGTCCCGCCCGGTGATCGCACGAGGCTCGGGCGCGGGCTCGGGCCGCTCCCCCGCCGGTGCACCGGCGCCCGGAGCCGCAGCCGGCTCCCCGGCCGGCGCACTCGCCGCAGCCTGCCCACCCGCCGCAGCCTGCGCACCCACCGGACCGGCCGGACCCGGCATGCCCGCAGCCCCTCCGGCCACCGGCTCGTCGCTCCAGTGCCGCAGCGCCCCCGCCTCCATGCGGATCTGGCCGCTCAGCGTCTCCAGGTCGTCCTCGGCGAAGCGCCGGGCGCGGTCCTGGGCGGCGAAGCGCAGGGAGTCCGCCGAGTCCTTGACGCGGGCCGTGCGCTCGCGGAGCTCGGGCAGGCAGGCCGCGACGCGGGCCTTGTCCGGCTCGTTCTCCAGGCGCTTGAGCTCGTCGTCGAGCTCGTGGCCGTGGGCGCTGAGCCGCTGGAAGAGGGCGAGCGCCTCGGACAGCGAGGCGTCGTCGGGCGCGGCGCTCTGCAGGGCGTCCTGCGTGGCGCGCATCGACGTGCGCAGGGACAGGCGCAGCTGGGCGACCTCCCCGGCCGCTCCCGGCTGGGCGAACTGCCGGGCCTTCAACCGGGTGTCCTCGACCGTGCGGCGCGCCTGGCCGACGGTGCGGTCCACTCCGCGCTTGACCGCCCGTGCCGTCCTGACCGTGGCGATCACCCCGAGTGCGACGAGGACCGCGAAGATCAGAACGACGATCACGGCCACGGCTTCCATGACGCTCCTCGGCTGGGGGACGACAGCTTTCCCTACGGTTTTTTCCTACGTCTCCACCGTAAACGGCACGGGCAGGCCAGGGGTTCCGAACGAACCCCCAACCTGCCCGTAGGGAAGAACCCTCAGTAGGCCGGACCGAACCTTACGCCGGAACGATGTTCACCAGCTTCGGCGCCCGCACGATGACCTTGCGGATGCCCGCGCCGCCCAGCGCCGCGACGACCGCTTCGTCGCCCAGCGCCACCTTCTCCAGCTCCTCGTCGGAGATGGACGGCGGGACCTCCAGCCGCGCCTTGACCTTGCCCTTGATCTGGACGACGCAGGTCACGGCCTCGTCGACCAGGTAGGCGGGGTCGGCGACGGGGAAGTCCGCGTGCACCACGGAGCCGGAGCGGCCGAGCTTGTGCCACAGCTCCTCGGCGATGTGCGGGGCCAGCGGCGCGATCAGCAGCACCATGGCCTCGGCGACGGACCGCGGGACCTCGCTCAGCTTGGTCACGTGGTTGTTGAGCTCGGTGATCTTGGCGATGGCGGTGTTGAAGCGCAGGTTCGCCAGGTCCTGGCCGACGCCGTCGATCGCCTTGTGCAGGGCGCGCAGCGTGGCCTCGTCGGCCTCGGCGTCCACGACGGTGACCTCGCCGGTCGCCTCGTCGACGACGTTGCGCCACAGGCGCTGCAGCAGGCGGTACTGGCCGACGACGGCGCGGGTGTCCCACGGGCGGGAGACGTCCAGCGGGCCCATCGCCATCTCGTACAGGCGCAGGGTGTCGGCGCCGTACTCGGAGCAGATCTCGTCCGGCGTGACGGCGTTCTTCAGGGACTTGCCCATCTTGCCGAGCAGCCGGCTGACCTTCTCGCCCTGGTAGTAGTACGCGCCGCCGCGCTCCTCCACCTCGGTGGCGGGGACGGCGATGCCGCGGGCGTCGCGGTAGACGTACGCCTGGATCATGCCCTGGTTGTAGAGCTTGTGGAACGGCTCGGCCGAGGAGACGTGGCCCAGGTCGAAGAGGATCTTGGACCAGAAGCGGGCGTACAGCAGGTGCAGCACGGCGTGCTCGGCACCGCCGACGTACAGGTCGACGCCGCCGTGCGGCTGGCCCTCGCGCGGGCCCATCCAGTACTGCTCGGCCTCGGCGGAGACCAGCTTCTCGTCGTTGTTCGGGTCGAGGTAGCGCAGCTCGTACCAGCAGGAGCCCGCCCAGTTGGGCATGGTGTTGGTCTCGCGGCGGTAGCGCTTGGGGCCGTCGCCGAGGTCCAGCGTGACGTTGACCCACTCCTCGTTGCGGGAGAGCGGGGTCTCGGGCTCGGTGTCGGCGTCGTCGGGCTCGAAGGTGCGCGGCGAGTAGTCCTCGACCTCGGGCAGCTCCAGCGGCAGCATCGACTCGGGCAGCGAGTGGGCGACGCCCTGCTCGTCGTAGACGATCGGGAAGGGCTCGCCCCAGTAGCGCTGGCGGCTGAAGAGCCAGTCGCGCAGGCGGAAGTTGACGGTGGCCTCGCCGATGCCCTGCTCCGTCAGCCACTCGGCCATGCGGGACTTCGCCTCGGGGACGACCAGGCCGTCCAGGGAGATGCCCTCGCCGGCCGAGTTGATGATCTCGGCGTCGTAGGAGTCGAAGGACTCCGCCCACGTGGACGGGTCGGTGCCGCGGTCGTCGGCCGGCTGCACGACGCAGTGCATCGGCAGGTCGAAGGCGCGCGCGAAGGCGAAGTCGCGGCTGTCGTGGGCGGGGACGGCCATGATCGCGCCGGTGCCGTAGCCCATCAGCACGTAGTCGGCGGTGAAGACGGGCAGCTTCTCGCCGTTGGCCGGGTTGACCGCGTAGACGCCGGTGAAGACGCCGGTCTTCTCCTTGGCGTCGGCCTGCCGCTCGACGTCGGACTTGGCGGCGGCCTCCTTGCGGTAGGCGGCGACGGCCTCGGCCGGGGTGGCGTGCCCGCCGGTCCAGTCCTCGTGCGTGCCCTCGGGCCAGGCGGCCGGGACGACCGAGCGGTGGGCCTCGTCCTCGGTGACGAGCTGGTGCTCGGGGGCGACGACCAGGTAGGTGGCGCCGAAGAGGGTGTCCTGGCGCGTGGTGAAGACGGTGACCTTCGCGTCCTCGTGGCCCTCGACGGCGAAGTCGACGCGGGCGCCGACGCTGCGGCCGATCCAGTTGCGCTGCTGGAGCTTGATGGCCTCGGGCCAGTCCAGGGCGTCCAGGTCCTCCAGCAGGCGGTCCGCGTAGGCGGTGATCCGCATGTTCCACTGGCGCAGCTTGGACTTGAAGACGGGGAAGTTGCCGCGCTCGGAGCGGCCGTCGGCGGTGACCTCCTCGTTGGCCAGGACGGTGCCCAGGCCGGGGCACCAGTTGACCGGCGCGTCGGAGGCGTAGGCCAGGCGGTAGCCGCCCAGGACGTCCTCGCGCTCGGCGCCGCTCAGCTCGCTCCACGCGCGCGTGCCCGGCACCTCACGCTGCCCGCTCTCGAACTGCGCGATCAGCTCGCCGATCGGGCGGGCCTTCTTCGCCTCCTCGTCGTACCAGGAGTTGAAGATCTGCAGGAAGATCCACTGGGTCCACTTGTAGTAGGCCGGGTCGATCGTGGCGAAGGAGCGGCGCTTGTCGTGGCCCAGGCCCAGGCGGCGCAGCTGCGCCTTCATGTTGACGATGTTGGCCTCGGTGGAGACCCGCGGGTGCGTGCCGGTCTGCACGGCGTACTGCTCGGCGGGCAGGCCGAAGGCGTCGAAGCCGAGGGTGTGCAGGACGTTGTGGCCGGTCATGCGGTGGTGGCGCGCGTAGACGTCGGTGGCGATGTAGCCGAGCGGGTGGCCGACGTGCAGGCCCGCACCCGAGGGGTACGGGAACATGTCCATGATGAACTTCTTGGGGCGGGCCACGACGGCGGGGTCGCCCGCCAGGTCACCGGTGGGGTTGGGGGCCTCGTAGGTGCCGTCGGCGTCCCAGAAGTCCTGCCAGCGTGCCTCGATGTCGGCGGCCAGCGCGGCCGTGTAGCGGTGCGGGGCAGCCACCTCGGCGGCGGTGTTGGTCTCGCTCATCGTCCTCAAAGCTCCATCGATCGTCGTCGTCTCTACCTGCGGCACCTGCGGAAATGAAAAATCCCCTCGCACAGGAGGGGACGCCGCGCCGATGCCGACCGTGGTCACCGGTCGGTACTGATCAGCGCGGCCCGCTAAGCAGAAGGCGTACGGCACGCATGGGGCCAGGTTACCGCAGGGGCCGAAGGGGCCGCATCGAGGTTCGGGCCCTGGTACGGCTGCGCCGAACGAACCGACGTTAGCAGTGGTGAGACCCGTCGCGCCGGGGTTGTGCGAAGCGGACCGCACGCCGCCGGTGGGCTCCCTACGGTGCCGTGCCATGGACCTCCTCGACTTCCCCGAACGCGCCGGTGGCGTCCTCGGCCCGGCCCCGCTCGCCGCGACGGCGGTCCACCGGCGCATAGGGGCGGACCGGCTGCGGCCGGACGCCCCGGGCCGGGCCCGGTGAGCGCCGCACTTCCCGAGCAGCCGGCGGTCCTCTCCCTGGGGGCGCCGCACCTGCTGGCCGGGCTGGACAGGGCGGCCCGGCTGGACCGCAGCGCACACCTGTCGGTGCACGGCTCGCTGCCCGGGCACACCGAGGAGCAGCTGACGGCGCTGGCGGAGGCGGTCGCGCTGCGCGGCCGCGGCGGCGCGGGCTTCCCGTTCGCGCAGAAGCTGCGGGCGGTCGGGCGGATGGCACAGCGGCGCGGCGCGCGCCCCGCGGTGGTGGTCAACGGCTGCGAGGGCGATCCGGCCTGCCGCAAGGACGCCGTGCTGCTCGGACGGGCGCCGCACCTGGTGCTGGACGGGGCGCTGCTGGCCGCGGCCGCCCTCGGCGCCGGCTCGGTGGTGGTCGGGGTGACCCGGGCGACGGCCGAGGCCTCGGTGCGGGAGGCGCTCGCCGAGCGGGGCCTCACCGACCGGCACGGGCGGCCCGTGCGCGGCCTGTCCGTGCGCGCCCGGGTGGTGCGGCTGCCCGAGCGGCTGGTCTCGGGCGAGTCCTCGGCGCTGCTGCGGGCCGCCGACGGCGGGCCGCCGCTGCCGCCCGGGCGGCACGGCAGGGCCTCGCAGGAGGGGCTGAGCGGGGCGCCGACGCTTCTGTCCAACGCCGAGACCTACGCCCAACTCGCCCTCGCCGCCCGCCTGGGGCCCGAGGGCTATGCGGCCGCGGGCACCGCGGGCGAGCCCGGCACCGTGCTGCTGACCGTCTCGGGCGCGGTGCCGGAGCCGCAGGTCGTGGAGGCGCCGAGCGGGGTGCCGCTCGCCTCCGTCCTGAGCGCCTGCGGCGCCGCCCCGGCCCCGCAGGCGGTGCTGACCGGCGGCTACCACGGCGCATGGCTGGACGCGGCGACGGCGGCCACGGCCCCGGTGTCGCACGAGGGCCTGGCCGCCCGCGGCGGGGCGCTCGGGGCGGGGGCGGTGCTGCCGCTGCCCGCGGACACCTGCCCGCTGGGCGAGACGGTACGGGTCGCGCACTGGCTGGCCGCCGAGTCGGCCGGGCAGTGCGGGCCGTGCCGGCTCGGGCTGCCCACGCTCGCCGGGGCGCTGGCGGACGTCACGGCCGGCGGCGGGCAGGGCGCGCTGGAGGCCGTGCGGGAGGCCGCCGGGGCGGTGCGGGGGCGCGGGGCGTGCGGGCATCCGGACGGTGCCGCACGGTTCGTCCTGAGCGCGCTGTCGGCCTTCACGGACGACCTCGCGGCGCACGTCCTGGGCGCCGGCTGCGGGCGCCCGACGGCCGGGGTGCTGCCGCTGCCCCCGTCCGGCGGCCCGGACGCCGTCACCGGCGCCCCGCGCCGCGTGGAGCGGCTGGCGGTGGACTGGACGCTGTGCAAGGGGCACGGGCTGTGCGCGGACCTGCTGCCGCAGCTCGTCCGCACCGGGCCGGACGGCTATCCCGCGCTCGCGGACGCGGGCGTGCCGGACCATTTGCGGGGCCGGGCACAGCGGGCCGTACGGCGCTGCCCCGCGCTGGCCCTCCGGCTGGACAAGGAGCGTTAGCCACCGGAGCTCCCGGCAGCCGGGTGCGGAAACGAAAAAGCGGGCCGTCCGTTTCCGGACGACCCGCTTATTTTCTGTGGAGCTAAGGAGAATTGAACTCCTGACCTCCTGCATGCCATGCAGGCGCTCTACCAACTGAGCTATAGCCCCGTGTTCTGTTTTCCACCGGGTTCGGTTCGGGTTGTTTCCCTTGCCGTTCCCCCCGGCGACATCGACAACATTACACGGAGACCCCCGCCGCCTGCCAAATCGGCCGCCCGGCGCCACCGGGAACCTGGGCGAATGGGATAACATCGCCCACTATTCGCCCGATTTGTCACCCGTGGAACCGGAGTGCTCCTCGTGCCAGCCCGGCCCGGCCGCCCCGGCCGCCGCAGCACCCTGGCCGCCGCCGCGGGCTGTCTGGTCTCCTTCTGCCTCTTCCTGCTGGCCCAGCGGGCCGCCCACGTCACCTCCATCGACGTCCTCGTCTACCGCGCCGAAGGGTGGACCGTCCGCACCGGCGGCGACCTCTACGCGATGCGCGCCACGCACCGCGGCCTGCCCGCCACCTACCCGCCCTTCGCAGCGCTCCTGTTCACCGCCCTGACGCTGCCCGGCACGACCGCGCTGCGCGTCCTCACCGAGCTCGCCAACCTCGGCCTGCTGCTCGCCCTCGTCCACCTCTCCCTGCGGCTCGTCGACGTCCGCCCGCGCGCCGCCGTGACGCTCACGGCGGCCGCCCTGTGCGTCTGGTGCGAGCCCGTGTGGCAGACCCTGCGCAACGGACAGATCAACCTCCTCGTCGTCGTCCTGGTGCTGTGGGACCTGACGCGCCCCGCGGCCCACCGCTGGGCGGGCCTGGGCACCGGCCTCGCGACGGGCATCAAGCTCACCCCCGCCCTGTTCGTCGTCCACCTGGCGGCGACCGGCCTCGCCCGGCGCGCGGGCGGAGCGGGCGCAGGGGGCGGAGCAGGCGGCGCGGGCGCGGCGGGCGGCGGACCGTGGCTGCGCCGGGCGGCCGTCGCCACCGCCGCCTTCGCCGGGACGGCGGTCCTCGCCGCGCTGGCCCTGCCGTACGACTCGCGCCGCTTCTGGACGGACGCCGTCTTCGCCACCGAGCGGGTCGGCCACGCCGAGGACACCGCCAACCAGTCGCTGCGCGGCGTCCTCGCCCGGCTGCTGCACACCGGCGACCCCGGGGCGTGGTGGGCGGTCGCGGCGCTGGCCGTCACCGTGCTCGGCCTCACGGTCGCGGTCCGGACGCAGCGGTGCGGGCCGCGGGCCACCGCCTGGGGCGCCCTCTCCTGCGCGGCCACCGCACTGCTCGTCAGCCCCGTCTCCTGGTCGCACCACTGGGTGTGGTGCGTACCGGCCGGGCTGCTGCTCGCCCGCGAGGCGGCCGCCCGCGGCAGCCGCGCCTGGTGGGCGGGGACCGCGGTGGCCGCCGTGCTGTTCTGCTCCTACGCGCTGTGGCGGGTCCCCCACGACCCGCAGACCCGGCCCGAACTCCGGCAGGACGGCGGCCGGATGCTGCTCTCCGCCGGCTACCCGGCGGCCGGGGCGGCCTTCCTCGCCCTGGCCGCCCTCCGGACCGCGGGCGCCGGGCCGGACCGCCCGGCGCGGGACGGCCTCAGTGGCCGTGACCCCCGTGGCCGCCGTGCTCCCCGTGATGGAACTTCAGCACTTCACCCGGCATCACCACGAACGGACGCATCATCCCCATGTCCTCGTGCTCCAGCAGGTGACAGTGGTACATGAACCGGCCGCGCGCCCCGCGGAAGCGGCCGATCACGTTGACCATCTGCCCGGCCGGCACCTGGATCACGTCCTTCCAGCCCGCGTCGCCCTCCGACACCGGCGCCCGCCCCCCGAACTCCAGCGGTGCGCGCGTGCCGCCCAGGGCGACGTCGAAGGGGCTCTGCGGGCCCGCGGGGTAGAGGTCGCGGCTGAGGACCTGAAAGTCGATCAGGTGGATGTGCATCGGGTGCGTCGGGCCGCCCAGGTTGAGGAAGCTCCACTGCTCCCAGCCGTCGTAGGTGACCATGAAGCCGAGCGCGTCGTCGAAGGTCTGGGCGGCCCTGCGGTACGTCCGCAGCTTGCCGTCCGCGCCCTTGACCTGGATCACCCCCACGCCCGGGACGTGCACGTCGCCCGGCTCGGCCTTCTGCATCTCCCACATGCCCGGGTGGGCGTTCCCGGCCGTGCCGGGCGGGACCAGGGCGATCAGCCGGTGCTCGTGCTCGGGCACCGTGTCGTGGGTGAGCCGCTCGAAGGAGCTGGAGATCACCGCCGGCAGCACGAAGGGGTCGCACTCCTCCTCGTCCGCCACCCGGAACTCCATGACCTGCGGATGGGGCACCCCCGGGGCCTCGTTGACCAGCCGGACGCGGCGGCCCCGCAGCAGCCCGAAGTCGACCAGCAGGTCCATGCGCTCGGCGGGCGCCACGGACAGCACCCCGTCCAGCGGCAGCGGACGCGGCAGCAGCCCGCCGTCCGTGCCGATCTGCCAGGCCGCTCCCCGCACCGGCTCACCGGTCTCCCCGTCGACCAGCCGCAGCGCGTAGGTCCGCGCGTTGGAGGCGTTGAGCAGCCGGAAGCGGTACCACTGGGCGGACACGTCCAGGTAAGGCCAGATGACGCCGTTGACAAGGGTGTACGGGCCGTTGAAGGAGCGGGTGACGTTCTTGCCCTGGGCGTCCTTGCCGACGATCACGGTCTTGTGGAGCAGCCGGCCGGTCAGCTTGCCGTCCGGGTCCTGGTCGAGGTTGCGGTCCTGGACGATCAGCGGGATCTCGCGCTCGCCCGAGGGCAGGTGCAGCGCGTCCTCCTCGGCGTCCCGGACGAGGTACATCCCCGCCAGGCCCGCGAAGACGTTCCAGCGGGTGATGTCCATGGCGTGGTCGTGGTACCACCAGGCGACCGCACGGTGGTCGTTGGGATATTCGGAGAGCTGGCTGTCGCCCGGTGAGACGGCGTTCTCCGACCAGCCGTCGTTGCCGCCGCCGGTGGGTGCGCCGTGCAGGTGCGTCACCGTCCAGGCGGGCAGCGCCGCGACGTCGGCCAGCGGTACGGCGCCGCTGCGGCCGGGCACGGTGTCGGGCGCCGGGGCGCCGGGCACCTGCGCCGCCTCCACGGCGGTCACCGGGTGGGGGCCGGTGAGGCGGTTGCTCCAGGTGATGCGCAGCCGGCGGCCGCGGCGCACCTCGATCGTCGGCCCCGGGACGTGGCCCTCGTAGGCCCATACGCGGGTGGGCGGCAGCTGCGAGTGCAGCCGGACCCAGGTGGCGGTCTGGTCGATCTCGATGCCGCGGAGCGCTTCGGTCCGGCCGGGCCGCAGCACCGGCGGGACGCGCAGGGCGTCGAGAAAGGGTGTGAGTTCGGCCACGGCCTCTTCGGAGCCGGCCGGGCCGATGACAGTTTCGGTCACGCGGTGTCCTCCGCATGCTTCCCCCGTGCCGCCGGCCGTTCCCGGCGGCAGCTTCACCCCTCAGGACGCGTGCGTCTCTGGAGAGGGTTGCCGGACATGAAGGAAATCCGGGGAAAAACCGGGAAATCACAGGTTCCGCCACACCGTGGTGCGCGGTCGTGTGCGTTCCGGTGCGCGGCCGCTCGGGCCGGGCCGGGATCCGTTCGGGCCGGGCCGGGACCCGTTCCGGCCGGGGCCGTCAGGCCGTGGCGAAGGAGTAGAAGCGCTTGAGCGTGCAGTGCTCGTCCAGCAGCCGCCCGTAGATCGGCTCGCCTTCGAGCTCGCGGTAGGTCTCGATGGGGTCGCCTTTTATGATCAGCGCCCGTGCGCACTCCACGCACCAGTACTGGAAGGCGGAGTTGAGCGGTTCCATGTCCCGCACGATGGGCGTGCCGCTGCCGCACCAGTCGCACTTCCGGCTGTGAGCACCCATGGGTCAGCCGTTCCCTCCCCTTCGGCCCGTCCTCCGCTCCCGACGACCGGATTCTGCCACGGGAATGTGCCGCTAAAGCAAACGATCCCGCCTCCGGTGACGGAGACGGGATCGTTTCGAACTGTGGAGCTAAGGAGAATTGAACTCCTGACCTCCTGCATGCCATGCAGGCGCTCTACCAACTGAGCTATAGCCCCGCTGTTCTCAGGTCTTCCGGCGTTTCCCCCGGCGTTCCCCGCGAACAAGAAGAACTTTAGCCTGCCACCTGCCCGGATGTGAAATCCGGGCCCGGGGGCTCCCCGGGGGCGCTCAGTCGTCGTCGCCGAGCACCGGCTCGGGGAGCGTCCCCGCGTTGTGCTCCAGCAGGCGCCAGCCGCGCGCGCCCTCGCCCAGCACCGACCAGCAGCAGTTGGTCAGGCCGCCCAGCGACTCCCAGGAGCGGGACTCCAGCTGGAGCAGCCGGCCGATGGTGGTGCGGATGGTGCCGCCGTGGCTGACGACGACGAGCGTGCCGTTCTCCGGCAGCTTCGCGGCCTGCTCGAGGACGACCGGGGCGGCCCGGTCGGCGACCTCGGTCTCCAGCTCACCGCCGCCGCGCCGGACGGGCTCGCCGCGCTTCCACGCCGCGTACTCCTCGCCGTGCCGCTCGATGATCTCGTCGTGCGTGAGGCCCTGCCACACGCCCGCGTACGTCTCGCGCAGCTCGGCGTGGGTGGTGACCTCGAGGCCGGTGACGGCGGCGAGCTCCGCCGCCGTGGCCGTGGCCCGGCTGAGGTCCGAGGCGATGATCACGTCCGGCCCGAGGCCGGCCAGCAGCCGGGCGGCCCGGCGCGCCTGCGCCACGCCGGTCCCGGTCAGCTCGATGTCCGTGGAGCCCTGGAAGCGCCGCTCCAGGTTCCAGGCGGTCTGGCCGTGCCGCCACAGGACGATGCGGCGGCCCCGGCCGCCGCTCTTGCCGCCGCTCAGCTCAGCTCACCGTCCACGCCGTCGAGGTCCGCCTCCGCGGCCTGCGCACGGGAGTGCTCCTCGGCCTTGCCGCGGGTCGCGACGGCGTCGGCGGGCAGCTCGATCTCCGGGCAGTCCTTCCACAGGCGCTCCAGGGCGTAGTAGACGCGCTCCTCGCTGTGCTGCACGTGGATGACGATGTCGACGTAGTCGAGCAGCACCCAGCGGGCGTCGCGGTCGCCCTCACGGCGCACCGGCTTGGCGCCGAGCTCCTTGGCAAGGTGCTCCTCGATCTCGTCGACGATCGACTTGACCTGGCGGTCGTTGGGAGCCGAGGCCAGCAGGAAGGCGTCGGTGATCGACAGTACGTCGCTGACGTCGTACGCGATGATGTCGTGCGCGAGCTTGTCGGCGGCCGCCTGGGCGGCGGCCTTGATGAGCTCGATGGAGCGGTCCGTGGCGGTCACAAGCCATGCTTTCGTCGAAGAGGATTCGGGTACCCATCAAGGGTCTCACGACCCACCGGCGACCCTCCTGGCCATTACGGCCGGCCCCCGGGCGGCCCCCGGCCCCCGTGGCCGCCCCCCGGCGCTCCGGTGACCGCCCGCCCCCCTCAGCCCTTGTAGTCCTTGCCCAGGACCACGGTGACGTCGGCCGTCGTCGCGTCCTTCGCCTGCTTCACCGCGCCCGCCGGCAGCCCCAGCGTCTTGGCGACCTCCTTGGCCTCCGCCGCCCGCTTCTCGTCCGCGTAGAGCACCGCCGAGGCCGTCGCCGCGGATCCCGCCGTGCCGCCGTCGATCACGCTGTAGCCGCTGTTGACCAGCGTGATCTGGGCGGAGGTGGCGGGTCCCTTGCCGCCTGTGGCGTTCTTCACGCTCACCCGGGGCGTCGCGTCGCGGCCGGTGTTCCTCACCGTGCCGCCCAGGACCTCCTTGACGACGCCTCCGGTGGCCTTCTCGCCGAGGGTGCCGTCCTTCTCCACGGGCAGCAGCGCGGTGGCGTACGAGCCCTTCCGGGCCAGCGCGGCCATGTGGGCCAGGGAGGCGCCCAGCTGCTCGGTGGAGAGCGAGGGGTCGGGGATCTGCGCGAGCGACTCCACGGTGCGCGTGGCCGAGGCGCTGTCGTCCGGCATCTTCTTCAGCACCGCCTGCATGACCTGGCCGAACCGGGCGAGCTGCTTGCCCTCGTCCTCTCCGGGCCCGCGGTGGGTGGCGTAGGCGACGGCCGTGCGGCCGCTCAGGCTCTGCGCGGTGCCGCGCCGGACGAGCGGGCTGTCGCCGGGCTTCTCGCCGGGGACGTCGGTGTCGGTGTCGGCCTCGATGCCGCCGACGAGCTCGACCAGGTTCTCCAGGTAGGGGGTGTCCAGCCGCCAGCTGCCCTTGATGTCGGAGCCCAGCAGCGTGTTCAGGGCGTCGCGGGTGGCCCCGGTGCCGTCGTCCTGCACGGACTTGCCGAGCGTGGTGGAGCCGGCGCCGCCCTCCTTGGCGACGGCCAGGGTGTTCGGCAGCAGGACGGTGGTGGCCTTCTTGGTGGTCTCGTTGTCGACCAGCAGCGCGGTGGAGGAGCCGCCGCCGCGGGTCTGCCGCAGATGGACGACGATCACGTCGCGCTTCTGCCCCCCGGCGGTCGCGGCCGCGCCCTTCTTGCCGTCCGAGCCGGTGAGGAACAGATAGCCGGCCGCGCCGCCCACCGCGAGGACGAGCACCACGACGAGGGCGACGATCCGGTTGCGGCCCTTGCGCTTGCGCTCGTCGCGCCGCTCGGTGCGGCTCTCGCTGAACTTGAGCCAGTCGATGACGTCCTCGGAGTCCTCGTCGGGCTCCTCGATGAACGAGAACTGCTCGGTGCGGTAGTCCGCCGCCGCGGTGGGGGCGGGCACCTTGCCGGGTGCCTGCCGACCGGCCGGTGGCGCCTGAGGCTCCGCCTCGTAGGCCCCCGCCCCGTGGGGCTGCGCCCCGGGGGTCTGCGCTTGCCGCTCCCGGACGCCGGGCTCCTCGGCGTACGGCGGGCCCGCCTGCCGCGGGATCCACTCCTGCTGCTGGGCCTGCTGCTGAGGGGGCTGCTGCGCAGGCACGCCGTACGGGTCGTGGCCGCCCCCCGTGCCGTAGCCGTCGTACCCGCCGTAGCCGTCGTACCCGCCGCCCCCGTGGCCGGCCTCCTGAGGGGAGAAGGAGTGCTGCTGCACCGGTTGACCGTACGGGTCGTAGACCCGCTCGGGCGCGTCCGGGTGGTACACCGGCTGCCCGTAGGCGTCGTAGCCGTACACCTGCGGCTGATGTGCGTACGGGTCCTGTCGGTCGTTCACCGGTTCCCCTCAGTGCCCCTCGGTTCCGTGCCGCTCAGCGCCGGTAGAGCTTGCGCTTGTTGATGTAGCGCACCACGCCGTCGGGGACCAGATACCAGACCGGGTCGCCCTGCGCCACGCGCGCGCGGCAGTCGGAGGAGGAGATGGCGAGGGCCGGCACCTCGACGAGGGAGACGCCGCCCTCCGGCAGCCCCGGATTGGCCAGTATGTGGCCGGGCCGGGTCACGCCGATGAAGTGGGCCAGGGAGAAGAGCTCCTCCGTGTCCCGCCAGGTCAGGATCTGGGACAGCGCGTCGGCGCCGGTGATGAAGAACAGGTCCGAGTCGTCGTTGAGGGCGGCGAGCTCACGGAGCGTGTCCGTGGTGTACGTCGGCCCGCCGCGGTCGATGTCGATCCTGCTGACCGAGAACTGCGGGTTCGACGCCGTGGCGATCACCGTCATCAGATAGCGGTCCTCGGCCGTGGACACCTCCCGGTGGCTCTTCTGCCACGGTTGCCCGGTCGGTACGAAGACCACCTCGTCCAGGTGGAAACGCGCGGCCACCTCGCTCGCGGCGACCAGGTGGCCGTGGTGGATCGGATCGAAGGTCCCGCCCATCACGCCGAGTCGCCGCTTCACGGGCCCTGTCTGCTCTCCCATGCGTGCAGACCCTACTGGGCGCGGCCGGGCGCCGGACCCGCAGGGACCGGCTCGCTCAGCGGTCGCGGTTGAAGCGGGTGGTGACCCACAGCAGGAGCAGCAGGATGACCAGGGCGGCGCCACCGGTCATGTAGGGGCTGATGCTGGGGTGCGTGTCGACGTGCTCGCCCTCGGAGGCGAGGGTGGCGAGGGCGGTGTGCGCTGAGGCGAAGGCAGTCATCGTCGGCAGGACCAATCCGGGACGGTAGCGGGCAGAGATTTCTGCCACATCGTATGCGGGGGCCGCGGCCGGGCTCACGCCGACTCCACGCTTGCTGCGCGCGTCGGGGGCGCGGCGCCGGGCCCGCGTCAGTCCTTCTTGTAGCCGCGCAGCAGGAACCAGGCCAGGAAGACGATGCCGACGACACCGACGATGAGCACGGTGCGGAGGACCGCGCCCGGGCCCGTGTCGTCCTTGGAGACGGCGAGGAGCTCGGTCACGCCGGGCTGTGCGGCAAGTGCATGCAGATGGGGCATGTCTCCACGGTAGCCCTGTCGGCGGCAGCGCCTAGGGTGGGGTCCGGAAGGTGCACACGCCGCCGAGGGGGTCTCGATGAGTGACAGCAGCAACGGCAGCAACGGCCACGCTCCCGGGGAGCGGCTACCGGGGCGGCAGCGCAAGCGCTTCCCGGACGTCTCCTCGCGCGCCTACGAGCACCCGGCGGACCGCTCCGCCCTGGTGGCGCTGCGCAAGCTGAGCGGCTTCGACACGGTCTTCAAGGCGCTCAGCGCGCTGCTGCCCGAGCGCAGCCTGCGCCTGCTGTTCCTGTCCGACTCGGTGCGCGTGGGCGAGCAGCAGTTCCAGCACCTGCACACGATGCTCCTGGACGCCTGCTACATCCTGGACCTGCCGAAGGTCCCGCCGATGTACGTCACCCAGGACCCGCAGCCCAACGCCATGTGCATCGGCCTGGACGAGCCCGTCATCGTCGTGACGACGGGCCTGGTCGAGCTGCTGGACGAGGAGGAGATGCGGGCCGTCGTCGGCCACGAGGTGGGGCACGCCCTGTCCGGGCACGCCGTCTACCGCACGATCCTGCTGTTCCTGACGAACTTCGCGGTCAAGGTGGCCTGGATCCCGCTGGGCAATGTCGCGATCATGGCGATCGTGACGGCCCTGCGCGAGTGGTTCCGCAAGTCGGAGCTGTCCGCGGACCGGGCGGGCCTGCTGGTCGGGCAGGACGTCCGGGCGTCGATGCGCGGCCTGATGAAGATCGCCGGCGGCAATCACCTGCACGAGATGAACGTGGACGCCTTCCTCGCCCAGGCCGAGGAGTACGAGGCGGGCGGGGACCTGCGCGACTCCGTCCTGAAGATCATGAACGTTCTGCCGCGCACCCACCCCTTCACCACGGTGCGAGCCGCCGAGCTGAAGAAGTGGTCCGAGAGCCGGGACTACCAGCGGATCATGGACGGGCACTACCCGCGGCGCACGGAGGACAAGGACACGTCGGTGACGGACTCCCTCCGGGAGTCCGCGAACCACTACGCGGAGTCGGTGCGGTCCAGCAAGGATCCGCTGATGGGGCTGGTGCGGGACATCGCCGGCGGAGCGGGGGACCTGGGCGGTCGGCTCAAGGACGTCTTCACCGGGCGCCCCGCGGGCCCGGGAGGCCCGGCGAACGGTTCCCCCAAGGAGGGCCCGGAAGGCCCCTCGGAGGGCGGCGGGAAGGCCTAGCGGCCCGGCGGCGCCGGCTGGGCGCTCGCTGCCAGGGAGCCGCACACCGCGGCGGTGGCCGGTCCCGTGGCGTACGGGTCCGTGTCGCCCGGCACGGATCCGTCCGGCTTCTGGCCGGCCAGCAGCGGCCGCAGGTAGACCTCGTCGTCGGCCGAGCAGGACTCGGGCCCGGCCTGTACGTAGCTCTGCACCACGATCAGGTGGTGCTCCTGCAGCCCTTCCCGGTCGAAGCGGAACTTCACCGCCCGCCGCACGGTGAACAGCGACGACTTGTCCGCGTTCGCACTGCGGTCCGCCGCCTCCTTCGCCGGGCGCAGGGCGTAGACGAAGGTGTGGTCGGCCGAGACCTCCAGCGTGGCCGGCCCGCTCTCGGCTATCGAGAAGACGCCGCGGGTGCGCACGGGCGTGTCTACGAGGGCCACCTGGGTGGGGTCGAAGCGCACGAGCCAGCCGGTGGCCGCGTGCCGCCCGTCGTCCACGGGCCGGTCGAAGCTGCGGTCGAACTGGTCGAGCTGGGCGGGGTCCAGCAGCAGCCGGACGGTCCGCTGGGCGCCGCCGGTGAGCACGGCCGGGTCGAGGGCCGACTTCACCGTGTACTCCTTGGCGGCGGCGAGGGCCGCCATCACCTGGCTCTCGGAGAAGTGCTGGGTGCTGCGCGCGGCGGGCAGATTGACGCCTTCGGCGCCCAGCCGGAACTGCGCGGCGGAGCTGTGGTCGAACAGCTCCTGCGCGCGGCCGCCGGGCACCGGGTCGTGCGGCGCGAGCGGGACGAGCGTGGCCCGCATGGGCTCGGCAGCGGGCACGGCGGGGTCCTTGTAGGGATGGCGAAGTCCCATGTAGACGGCCGTGCCGAAGGCCAGGGCTATGAGGATCACCAGGACGATCACCTGGCGTGAGGTGCTGACCCGGGACCACAGGTGGCGGTTGCGGACCGCGAGCGCGTGGTCACCCATGCGCTCGCTGGCGGAAAGCTCCTGGAGCCGGGCAGCGCGCACGAACGATTCGTCGAAGACGACGGATCGGTATTCGTCGTCCCCACCTGCCGGGACACCCTCGGGCGTGCCCTCAGGTGGGTCTCCAGGCCCGTCCATACATCAAGAGTAGGTCTGCCGGGGCTTCGGTAAACGCCCTGGTACACGACAAGTTCCGAAGAAAAACTGCCTGCCGGGGCCACGCACATATGTGCTGGTCACAGCCGTTGCGGCGGGTGAGCCCATGGCCCCGGACCGGTGGTTCCCGGCGTCCCTCAGGGCCGGGGCACCGCCGAGGCCACCGGAGGCTCGGAATCCGCCGATACGGAGGGCAGCGGGCCCGGCCGCGCCCCCGCCGGGGCGTCCACCCCGCTGGTCGCCGGCGGCGGATCGGAGCTCGGCCGATTGCCCGAGGAGGCGCTGCGGTAGACGGCGGCGAAGGCGAGGGCCACCACGCCTATGCCCATCACCACGGCGAGCACCCAGGCCACCGGGCGGTGCCAGCGGGCATGGCCCCGGTAGGGCCGCCGGAGGCCGCCGTGGCGGCCGTACGGCCCGTAGGCGTCGTCGGGGTCGAGGTCGTGGGTGAGGGTGGGCCAGGTGCCCGCACGGCCCGGGTGGTACCCGGGCGCGGCGCCGCCGAAGCCGTCCTCGTAGTCGTCGTAGGGATCGTCGTCGGCGGTGCCGCCGCCGGACCGGGAGCGCTGAGCGGACTGCGAGGTCTCACTCTCGGCGCGCGCCCGGTCGGCGGCGAGCATCCGCTCGACCGCGGAGGGCTCGTGGATCCTGGCGGACCGCACGAATTCCTCGTCGAAGACCACGGAGGCGAAGGGATCGTCCCCGCTGCGGTAGCTGTCGGGCTCCTCGCCGTCCGGGAACGGCTGGCCCCCCACGTCGTCCGGCACTCGTCCAGCGTAGCCCCGGAAGGGTCAATCCGTGCGGCCCGTAGGGGAATTCAGCTCGCCGGGAGCCCGCCGCCGCGCACGTGGCCGTCGCCCGTGACGATGTACTTCGTCGAGGTCAGCTCGGGCAGGCCCATCGGACCGCGCGCGTGCAGCTTCTGTGTGGAGATGCCGATCTCGGCGCCGAAGCCGAACTGACTGCCGTCCGTGAACCGCGTCGAGGCGTTGACCGCGACGGTCGTCGAGTCCACGAGCTGGGTGAAGCGGCGCGCGGCGGCCTGCGAGGTGGTGACGATGGCCTCGGTGTGGCCGGAGGACCACAGCCGGATGTGGCGGACCGCGGCGTCCAGGTCGTCGACGACCGCCGCGGCGATGTCGTACGACAGGTACTCGGTCTCCCAGTCCTCGGCGGTCGCCGGCACCACGGTGGCCGGGCCGCCCTCGGCCAGCGCGAGGACGCGCTCGCAGCCGTGCACGGTCACCCCGGCCTCCGCCAGGGCGGCGAGCGCCTTCGGCAGGAACTCCTGCGCGATGTCCTGGTGGACGAGGAGGGTCTCGGCCGCGTTGCACACGCTCACGCGCTGCGCCTTGGAGTTGACGAGGATCTCCACGGCCATGTCCAGGTCGGCCTGCGCGTCCACGTACACGTGGCAGTTGCCGGTGCCCGTCTCGATCACGGGGACCGTGGACTCCTCGACGACGGTGCGGATCAGGGAGGCGCCGCCGCGCGGGATCAGCACGTCGACCATGCCGCGGGCGCGCATCAGCTCCCGCACGGAGTCGCGGCTCTCGCCCGGCACCAGCTGCACGGCGTCGGCGGGCAGGCCCGCCCCGCCCACGGCGTCGCGGATGACGCGCACGAGCGCGGTGTTGGAGGAGTACGCGGAGGAAGAGCCCCGCAGCAGGACGGCGTTGCCCGACTTCAGGCACAGGGCGGCCGCGTCGACGGTCACGTTGGGCCGGGCCTCGTAGATGATCCCGACGACGCCGAGCGGCACCCGGACCTGGCGCAGGTCGATGCCGTTGGGGAGGGTGGAGCCACGGACGACCTCGCCCACCGGGTCGGGCAGGGCGACGACGTCGCGGACGTCCTTGGCGATGGCCCGCACCCGCTCCGGGGTGAGGGTCAGCCGGTCGACGACGCTCTCGCTCGTGCCGGCGGCACGGGCCTTGGCCACGTCCTCGGCGTTGGCCTCGACGATCTCCTTCGTCCGCACCTCCAGGGCGTCGGCGATCGCCAGCAGCGCCCCGTCCTTCACCGAGCGCGGCAGTGGCGCCAGCTCCGCGGCGGCGGCGCGGGCGCGGTAGGCGGCGCGCAGCACCGGGGACTGCGGCATCGGGTCGGCGAGGGGGGAGGGGAAAACGCTGCTCATGCCCGGAAGCCTAGCCGCGCGGGACGCCTGGGCGGCGGGCATTCCGGACTGTGGACGGTCGGTCCGGCCCGTGGACGGCCCTCCGCACGGCGTGCCGCCCCGCTCAGAACGGGTGCACCCCCACCGGTGTGGCCGGCAGGGGGCCGTAGCCCTCCGCGATGCGCTGGTGGTAGGTCTCCCGGTCGATGACCTCCAGGCCCACGATCTCCCACGGCGGGAGCCGGGCCGTCGAGCGGTGCTCGCCCCACAGCCGGAGCGCGACCGCCGCGGCGTCGTGCAGGTCGCGCGCCTCCTCCCAGTAGCGGATCTCGGCGTGGTCCTGGGCGTAGCGGCTGGTCAGCAGGAAGGGGTGGTCGTGGGCGAGCTGCTCCAGCGCCCGCCGGACCTCGGCGAGCGGCGCCTCCGCGCCCGAGACGCTCAGGGTGATGTGCCACAGCCGGGACACTTCCACCGCATCGCCCCCGCCCCCGCCCCCGATGCTGGTCAGCGTGCGCGGCTCCCCCACGGCCCCGCGGGCCTGGGCGGAGGTGCCCACAGCCGTGGCTGGGGGCGTGCCTCCAGCGCGGGGCAGCGCCCCTGGGCGCCCTCGTCTCACCGGCGGCCTCCTGTTGCTCGCTGCTCCGCGTGCGTGCGGCGGAGCGGTGGTACGCGAGAACCCGCCTGCCCGGAACGGCTCCCCGCATGTGCCTCGCATCAAAGTTGACCAGTCTGCGGGCGACCGCGTGGCGTTTTTACGGAAAGGCCCCATGGAAAGGCTGGACTTACCACACTCTGTCGTCACGCTGTCGCGCCGTGTTCGACGCCCGTCAGCGGCGCAGCACGACGAGGTCGTCACGGTGCACGACCTCGCGCTCGTACTCGGGCCCGAGCTCCCGGGCCAGGTCGCGGGTGGAGCGGCCGAGCAGCTGGGGGATCTCCCCCGCGTCGAAGGCCACCAGCCCGCGCGCGACGGCCCGGCCCGCGGAATCGCGCAGCTCGACCGGATCGCCCGCGCTGAATTCGCCCTCGACCCGGGCGATGCCGGCGGGCAGCAGCGAGCCGGTGCCGTCGACCACGGCCCGCACGGCCCCGTCGTCGAGCGTCAGGGCGCCCCGCGGCGTGGAGGCGTGGGCGAGCCACAGCAGGCGGTCGGCGGAGCGGCGCCCGGTGCGGTGGAAGAACGTGCCGGTGCCGCGGCCCGCGAGGGCGTCCGCCGCCTGGCTGGCCGAGGTCAGCACGACCGGGATGCCGGCGGCGGCCGCGATCCGGGCCGCGTCGACCTTGGTGACCATCCCGCCGGTGCCGACGCCGGCCTTGCCCGCGCTGCCGATCGAGATGCCCTCCAGGTCCTTCGGCCCGGTGACCTCGGCGATCCGCGAGGTGCCCGGCGTGCTGGGGTCGCCGTCGTAGAGGCCGTCCACGTCGGAGAGGAGCACCAGCAGGTCGGCCCGGACGAGGTGGGCCACGAGGGCGGCCAGCCGGTCGTTGTCGCCGAAGCGGATCTCGTCCGTGGCCACCGTGTCGTTCTCGTTGACGACCGGCACCGCGCCCATGGCCAGCAGCTGGTCCAGCGTCCGGCGGGCGTTGCGGTAGTGCGCACGGCGGCTGGTGTCGTCCGTCGTGAGCAGCACCTGGCCCACGCGCCGGCCGTAACGGGCGAACGACGCGGTGTAACGGGCCACGAGGAGGCCCTGGCCGACGCTCGCGGCGGCCTGCTGACGCGCCAGGTCGCGCGGGCGGCGGTCGAGGCCCAGCGGGGCCAGTCCGGCCGCGATCGCGCCGGAGGAGACCAGCACGACCTCCTTGTGGCCGGTGGTCTTGGCGAGCGTGTCGACCAGCGCGTCAACGCGGTCGGCGTCCAGCCCCCCGCCCGCGGTGGTGAGCGAGGAGGACCCCACCTTGACCACGATCCTGCGGGCGCCCGCCACCGCCGCTTCACGGGCCCCTTGCTGCTCCCCTGCCCCAGTCACTGCACACACCCCAGGTGATTCGCCGGTCGCCCGCCTCTTCCGGGCTGCCTCAGGCCCGCAAATCTACCGTCTGGGATTGTGGTCGTTCGGCCCTGTTTTGCGATGATTGCCGTCACGGAAGATTGCTCGTGGACCAGCCCGCGTCATACGGTCGGTAGTCGACCGTTGCCCAGGCACGGTTCCCCCACGCCCACAGTCCCCCCTAGTCCGCCTGCCAGGAGCCCTCCCAGTGCCTTCTGCCGGAACAGCCTCCCGACGCGCCGTCCAGGCCGCGGCGCTCCTCGCGATGCTGGTGTTCTTCGCCACGCAGCTCGTCGGCGCGCTGCTGCCCGACGTGGCGCTGCTGATCGCCGCGTCCGCGGCGGGGCTCGCCCTCGATCTCTACCTGCAGCACCGTGACCCCGGTCTCGTCGCCGTCCTCGGCAAGGTCCGCTTCGACGTCATGGTCCGGCAGCTGCTGCGCGACATGCTGATCCTCCTCGGGCTCCTGCGGCTCCAGGGCGACGGCTCGCTGCGCGGATACGCCCCCGTCTTCGTCGGGCTCGTCCTCTTCTACGCCGCGCACCTCGCCTGCCAGGCCACCGCGATCATGGTCCGCCGCAGCCGCACGCTGCCCTTCGTGACCCGCAACATCGACACCTCCGGCCTGCGCCTGACCGCCGCCCCGCCGCGCCTGCTGGCCCGCCAGCACGGCCGCCGGCTGCTGCGCTTCGCGATCCCGGCCACCGCGGGCCTGCTGGTCACCGTCGGCACCGAGAAGCCCCTGTGGGGCATGCTCGGCGTCGGCCTGGCCCTGCTGCTCGCGGCCGGCGGCGCCGTCCACCTCGCGAGCTGGCTGCGGCCCAAGAAGCGCATCGCCGACGAGCAGCGCGCCCTGGAGTGGCTCGACCGCTGGCTGGCCGACTACAAGCCCTCCGCCGGCATGTACTTCTCGGGCGGCACCACCTCGGCCTACCAGGCCAACATGTGGCTCTCCACCCTCGCCGCGCTCGACGGCAACCCCGTGATCGTGCTCCGCGAGCGCTTCATGGTGCAGAAGATCGAGGCCACCGACGTGCCGATCATCTGCATCCCCAAGGTCGTCCACCTGATGGCCCTGGAGAAGTCCTCGCTGAAGATGATGATCCACCCGGCGAACTCCGGTAAGACCTCGCAGGTCCTGCGGATGCCGTCGATCAAGCACGCCTTCATCAACCACGGCGAGAGCGACAAGCTCTCCAGCTGCAACCCCTACTCCAAGGCGTACGACGAGATCTGGGTCGCCGGCCCCGCCGCCCGCGAGCGCTACCAGCTCGCCGACATCGGCGTCGACGACCGCGACGTGGTCGAGGTCGGCCGCCCGCAGCTGGCCCCGATCCGGCCGTACACGGGCGCGCCCGCACGCGAGCTGACGACCGTCCTCTACGCACCCACCTGGGAGGGCTGGGACGGCAACCCCGGCAACACCTCGGTGATGCTCGCCGGCGAGAACATCGTCCGCGCGCTCCTCGCCGACCCCAAGGTGCGCCTGCTCTACAAGCCGCACCCCATGACCGGCTCCGTCGACCCGCGCGCGGGCCGTGCCAACGAGCGCATCCAGGCCATGATCCGCGAGGCCAACGCCGCCCGGAACGGCGCCCGTCCGGGCCCGGAGGCCACCGCCGAGCTGGAGCGCCGCACGGCCGAGCTGGACCGCCTCACCACCAGCACCTTCCGTGACAGCGCGGACGAGATCGAGCGGATGATGCTGCAGGGCACGCCCGAACCGGGCCGCGCCGCGACGGTCGAGGCCGCCACCACCGCCTGGGAGACCGCCTACTGGGCCTCCCTGCCGGAGTGGGAGCACCAGATCATCACCACCGCCCGCCCGGCGCTCTTCAGCTGCTTCAACGAGGCGGACGTCCTGATCAGCGATGTGTCGAGCGTCGTCTCGGACTACCTGATCAGCGAGAAGCCGTACGCCGTCGCGAACACCAGCGGCATGACCGAGGAGGAGTTCCGCACGAACTTCCCGACCGTCAGCGCGGCGACGATCCTCAGCCCGGAGGCGGGCGAGGTCGCAGGCCTGCTCGCGGCCGTCCGCGACCCCCGCCTGGACGGCCTCGCCGAGGCCCGCGCCGAGCTCAAGGTCCAGCTGCTCGGCCCGTCCGACCCGCCGTCGCTCGTCCGCTTCAACGCGGCCGCGCTGGCGCTCGCCGCCGAGGCGGACGCCCGGCGCGCGCGGATGGAGGCTCGCGCCTCCGAGATCCCGATGCAGCGCGAGGCGGACACGGCTGCCGCCGTGTAAGTCTGCGTCAGCATGACGAAGGCCCCGGGAGGTTCCTCCCGGGGCCTTCGTCATGCTGACTGTGCGGTGCCGTGCCCCGTCAGGGGCTCGGGGAAGTGCGCGACCGGCCCGAAGACGGCCTTCAGCCGCCCGACCGGTGCAGCGCGCTGCCTCAAGTGCGCCATGCCGTATGGCCGGAGGCCGCGTGCTCCGTCGGCTGCGGGCCGGCTGTGGTTGCTCGCGCAGTTCCCCGCGCCCCTTACGGGGCGTGTGAATGACGCTGCCCCGCGCCCCTTACGGGGCGCGGGTACCCGTTAGAACGGGTTGAACTCGTCGAACTCCCGCTCCGCCTCGTCCCGCTCCGCGTCGCGGTCGCGGCGACGCTGCGCCGCGGGCCGCGGGGCCTCCAGGCGGTGGTCCTCGCCGCGGCGGCCCAGCATCTCCGCACCGGCGGCCATGGACGGCTCCCAGTCGAAGACGACGGCGTCGTCCTCGGAGCCGATGGCGACGCCGTCGCCCGCGCGGGCACCGGCCTTCATCAGCTCGTCCTCGACGCCGAGGCGGTTGAGGCGGTCGGCCAGGTAGCCGACGGCCTCGTCGTTGTTGAAGTCGGTCTGGCGCACCCAGCGCTCCGGCTTCTCGCCGCGCACGCGGTAGAGGCCGTCCTCCTCCAGGGTGACGGTGAAGCCCGCGTCGTCGACGGCCTTCGGGCGGATGACGATGCGGGTCGCCTCCTGCTTCGGCTTGGCGGCGCGCGCCTCGGCGACGATGCCGGCCAGCGCGAAGGACAGCTCCTTCAGGCCGTGCCGGGAGACGGCGGAGACCTCGAAGATGCGGTAGCCGCGGGCCTCCAGGTCGGGGCGGATCATGTCCGCGAGGTCCTGGCCATCGGGGATGTCGACCTTGTTCAGGACGACGATGCGCGGCCGGTCCTCCAGGCCGCCGTACTCCCGCAGCTCCGCCTCGATGACGTCGAGGTCGGTCAGCGGGTCGCGCTCGGACTCCAGCGTCGCGGTGTCCAGCACGTGCACGAGCACCGAGCAGCGCTCGACGTGGCGCAGGAACTCCAGGCCGAGGCCCTTGCCCTGGCTGGCGCCGGGGATCAGACCGGGCACGTCGGCGATGGTGTAGACGGTCGCACCGGCCGTGACGACGCCCAGGTTCGGGACGAGCGTGGTGAACGGGTAGTCGGCGATCTTCGGCTTGGCGGCGGAGAGCACCGAGATCAGCGAGGACTTGCCGGCGCTCGGGAAGCCGACGAGGGCCACGTCGGCGACGGTCTTGAGCTCCAGGACGACGTCGCCGGTCTGGCCGGGCTCGCCCAGCAGCGCGAAGCCGGGCGCCTTGCGGCGGGCCGAGGCCAGCGCGGCGTTGCCGAGGCCGCCGCGGCCGCCCTGGGCGGCGATGTAGGTGGTGCCCTCGCCGACGAGGTCGGCCAGGACGTTGCCCTTGGCGTCGAGGACGACGGTGCCGTCCGGGACGGTCAGGACGAGGTCGGAGCCGTCCTTGCCGGAGCGGTTGCCGCCCTCGCCGGGCTTGCCGTTGGTGGCCTTGCGGTGGGGGCTGTGGTGGTACTCGAGCAGGGTCGTGACCGACTGGTCCACGACCAGGATCACGTCGCCGCCACGGCCGCCGTTGCCACCGTCCGGGCCGCCGAGCGGCTTGAACTTCTCACGGTGTACGGAGGCGCAGCCGTGGCCTCCGTTACCCGCGGCGACGTGCAGCTCGACGCGGTCCACGAAGGTGGTCATAGCGGTGTGCCTCCAGGTACATACGGGATTGTCTCTGTTGTAACGCAGCGAGGGCGGACCCGCTTCCCGTGCAGGGAAGGGAGGTCCGCCCTCGTTATCGCTCTACGGCGTCAGATCCCGTTGGATCAGACAGCCGGAACGATGTTGACGACCTTGCGGCCGCGGTGGGTGCCGAACTGCACCGCACCGGCCTCAAGCGCGAACAGCGTGTCGTCGCCACCGCGACCGACACCGGCGCCCGGGTGGAAGTGGGTGCCACGCTGGCGGACCAGGATCTCACCGGCGTTGACGACCTGACCGCCGAAGCGCTTCACGCCGAGCCGCTGAGCGTTGGAGTCGCGACCGTTCCGGGTGGACGATGCGCCCTTCTTGTGTGCCATGTCTCCTCAGTCCCTTACTTCGCAGCCGTGGGGATGCCGGTGATCTTCACCGCGGTGTACTGCTGGCGGTGACCGATGCGCTTGCGGTAACCGGTCTTGTTCTTGTACTTCAGGATGTCGATCTTGGCACCCTTGTGGTGGTCGACGATCTCGGCCGAGACCTTGATGCCGGCCAGGACCCACGGGTCGCTGGTGACGTTCTCACCGTCGACGACGAGCAGCGTCGAGAGCTCGACCGCGTCGCCCACGTTGCCGGTGGAAATCTTGTCAACCTCGACGATGTCGCCGACAGCAACCTTGTGCTGACGACCACCGCTACGCACGATTGCGTACACGCGGATCTCACTCTCTCGCTAGTAAAGGGGACCTCTGATGCCAGCCGCTCGCACGGGCCGGAACCCGTGACCGTCCGAGTGGACGAGCGGCCTCTCCCGGCGGGCCGGAAGGTGTTTGCTCAGTGGCGTGGTGCCGTAACAGACACCGACCGTCAAGATTACGTGCCCTTGACGAACGGGTCAAACCGACCCCTCGCCCGGGGTGGCCGTCTTCGCACAGGGGGTGTACGAGTACGGCCGGCTCGGCACCGCCGGACTCCGCCGCGGGGGCTGACCGCCGTTGCGGCGGAAGGACATTCGCTGAGCCCAGCGAGTTCCTCCCGCCGCAACGGCGCGCAACCACGACGTGGCCGACCGGCGGCGCCCAGGGCGCTCAGTCCTCCGAGGAGGACACCGCTTCCGCGGCCGCCTTCTTCGTCGCCCGCTTGGCCGGGGCCTTCTTGGCCACCGTCTTGGTGGCGGCCTTCTTGGCCGTGGCCTTCTTCGCGGTCGTCGTCTTCTTGGCCGCCGTCTTCTTGGCGGCGGCCTTCTTCGCCGGCGCCTTCTTGGCGGTGGCCTTCTTCGCGGCCGTCTTGCGGGCGGGCTTCTCGGCGGGGGCCGCGGCCTCCGCCTCGCCGACGCCCTCGACGCCCTCGGCGACCGGCTCCGCGGCCGGGGTCTCCACCGGCGCGGACTCCGGCTCCGCGGCCGCGGCCACGGACGGGACGACCACGACGGCTGCCTCGGTGTCCGACGGGGAGCCCGCGGGCGCGGAGGCCCGGCGGGTCGCCCGGCGGCGCGGGCGGGCGGGAGCGGCCGGGGCCGCCTCCGCCACGGGCTCCGCCACCGGCTCGGCGACGGGCTCCACGACCTCGGCCTGCGGCTCCGCGACCGGCTCGGCGACGGCCTCCGGGGCAGCGGCCGGCGCAGGCGCCTCCACGACGACCTCGGGCTCCGCCTCGGCGGCCCGCGGCGCACCCGCCGGAGCGGACGCCTTGCGGGTCGCCCGGCGGCGCGTACGGCCACGCTTGGAAGAGGCGGCCGCAGCCTCCGCTTCCGCGGCGCTGCCGAACCACTCCTCGTCACCGCCGACCGACGGCTGCAGCTGCGCCTCGGTGACGGCCACCGGCTCCAGCTCGGGCGCCTCGTCGGCCGGCTCGACGGCGGCGGCCGCGGGGGCCTCCGCGATCGAGGAGACCTCCTCGGTGACCGGAGCCGCCTCGTGCACGTGCTCGTGCTCGGGCGCGGCACCCGCGCCCTTGCCCTTCTTCTTGCCGCGCTTGCCGCCACCGCCACCGCCACCGACGGACGCCGGCTGGTCCATGTGGACGATCACGCCGCGGCCGTTGCAGTGCACGCAGCCCTCGGAGAAGGACTCCAGCAGGCCCTGGCCCACCCGCTTGCGGGTCATCTGGACCAGGCCCAGCGAGGTCACCTCGGCGACCTGGTGCTTCGTACGGTCCCGGCCCAGGCACTCCAGCAGGCGCCGCAGCACCAGGTCCCGGTTGGACTCCAGCACCATGTCGATGAAGTCGATCACGATGATGCCGCCGAGGTCGCGCAGCCGCAGCTGGCGCACGATCTCCTCGGCCGCCTCCAGGTTGTTCCTGGTGACCGTCTCCTCCAGGTTGCCGCCCTGGCCGGTGAACTTGCCGGTGTTGACGTCGACGACGACCATCGCCTCGGTCCGGTCGATCACCAGCGAGCCGCCGCTCGGCAGCCAGACCTTGCGGTCCAGCGCCTTCATCAGCTGCTCGTCGATCCGGTACGTGGCGAAGACGTCGACGTCCGACGTCCACTTCTGCAGCCGGTCGGCCAGGTCGGGCGCGACGTGCGAGACGTAGCCGTGGATGGTCTCCCAGGCCTGGTCACCGCTGACGATGACCTTGGAGAAGTCCTCGTTGAAGATGTCGCGGACGACGCGGACGGTCATGTCCGGCTCGCCGTAGAGCAGGCTCGGCGAGCTCGTCGAGATCTGCTTCGCCTTCTTCTGGATGTCTTCCCACTGCGCCTGCAGACGCTCGACGTCACGGCGCAGCTCGTCCTCGCTCGCACCCTCGGCGGCGGTGCGCACGATCACGCCCGCGTCCTCGGGGACGATCTTCTTGAGGATGGTCTTCAGACGCGCCCGCTCGGTGTCGGGAAGCTTGCGGCTGATGCCGGTCATCGAACCCTCGGGCACGTACACGAGGTAGCGGCCCGGGAGGGAGACCTGGCTGGTCAGACGCGCGCCCTTGTGGCCGATCGGGTCCTTGGTGACCTGGACGAGCACGGACTGGCCGGACTTCAGCGCGGTCTCGATGCGGCGCGGGCCGTTGCCCATGCCGAGCGCCTCGAAGTTGACCTCGCCGGCGTAGAGGACGGCGTTGCGGCCCTTGCCGATGTCGACGAAGGCGGCCTCCATCGACGGCAGCACGTTCTGGACCTTGCCCAGGTAGACGTTGCCGACGTAGCTGGTGGCCTGCTCCTTGTTGACGAAGTGCTCGACGAGGACGTTGTCCTCCAGCACGCCGATCTGGGTGCGCTCGCCGCTCTGGCGGACGACCATCACCCGCTCGACGGCCTCGCGGCGGGCCAGGAACTCGGCCTCCGTGATGATCGGCACACGGCGGCGGCCCTGCTCGCGGCCCTCGCGGCGGCGCTGCTTCTTCGCCTCCATGCGGGTCGAGCCCTTGATGGACTGCACCTCGTCGAAGCCGGTGCCCGGCTCGCGCTCCTCGCGCTTGCGCGGCTCGCGGACCTTGACGACCGTGCGCTCGGGCTCGTCCGCACCCGGCTCGGTGTCGATGGCCTCACCGCTGCGGCGGCGACGGCGACGGCGACGGCGGCTGCTGGAGCTGCCCTCGGCCTCCTCGCCCTCCTCGGCCTCCTCCTCGCGGGCCTCGGCCTCCTCGGCCTCGGCGGCCTGCTCGTCCTCGAGCTCGCCCTCGGCGTCCGCGGCCTCGCCACGGCGGCGGCGACGGCCACCCCGGCGACGACGGCGCGACGGGCGCTCGCCCTGCTCCTCGTCCTCGGCGGCGGCCTCGGCGGCCTCATCGGACTCGGCCTCCGGCTCCTCCTCGGCAGCGGCGGCGGCCGGGGCCTCCACCTGCTCGGCCTCGGCGGGCTCGCCGCGGCGGCGGCGACGGCGGCGGCCGGCGGGCTGCGCCTCGACGACGCGCTCCTCCACGACCTCGGCCTCGGGCTGCTCCTCCACGGCGGCCGCGGCGGCGGCAGCAGCGGCGGTCTCCGGGGTCTGGAACATCGGCTCGGTGAAGACGGGCGCCTGGAAGACGGCCGTCGGGGGGCGCACGGCGCGGCGGCGGCCACGCGCAGGGGCGGCGGGCTCCGCGGCCGGGGCGGCCTCGGCCTCGGCCTCGCGGGCGCGGCTCGCCTCCTTGGCGGCCTCGAGAGCGGCGGCGGCCTGCTCGGCGTCACCGGCGGCGACACGGCGGCGCGTCCGCGGACGGGCCGGAGCCGGCTCGGCGGCGGCCTCGGCGGGCTGCTCGGCCTCGGCGGCGGTGGCGGGGGCGGTGGCACGGCGGCGCGTACGGCGGCCACGGGGCTCGGCGGCGGGGGCCTGCTCCTCGGGCGCGGCGGCGGCCTCGGCCTCGGCGGGCTCGGTCACCTGCTCGGCGGCCTCGGCGGCCTGCGGGGCGCCGGCGGGCGCCGTGGCCTTGCGGGTGGCGCGGCGGCGCGGACGGGCAGGGGCGGCCGCAGCGGCCTGGAGCTCCTCGGCCACTTCCTCGGCCTCTTCCTCGACGGCGGCGGCGACGGCCGGCTCGACCGGCTCGACGACGGCCTCGGCACCCTTGGGCGCACCCGCCGGGGCGGTGGCCTTACGGGTGGCGCGGCGGCGCGTACGGGGAGCGGGCTCGGCCGCGGGCTCCTCGGTGGGCTCGGCGGTCAGCTCGACCGGCTGCGGGGACTCGGCCACCTCGGGGGCGGTCGCCACGGCGGGCTCGGCGGCCTTCGGCGCACCGGAGGGCGCAGCGGCCTTGCGGGTGGCGCGGCGGCGCGGGCGGGCGGGCGTCGAAGGAGCGGCCGTGGCCTCGGCCTCCGGCGCTGCAGGGGCCTCCGCCGCGGGTGCGGCGGCGGCTTCGGGGGCCTCGGAGGAGGCGCCGGCCGCGGCCGGCGGGCCCGCGGGGCGGGAAGCCGCACGGCGGCGGCGACGTGCCGGCAGCGTGTCGCTGGGGCTGTTGTTGTCCTCGGTCCCGGCGGAGCCGGGCTCGGTGGGCTCAATGGATTCGAGCATGCGGGCGGTTCTCCCGTCACGCTCCCGGGCGCCGCGCCGGTTCCGGCCCGCCGGCCCGCGTGATGTGCGCGGTACCGCCGTCCGGGGCGCGGTCGCCGCACGGGAGCTGTCGTCTCGCTCGCCGGGTCCGATGCTCATCGGCACCGGCGAAAGTCTCCTGGTCAGTGCGCCTGCCGCACCGGGTGGCTCCCTGGTGTCCGGCGGCGCTTCGACGGCCGTCCTTACGCGGAACCTTCCGGCACCTGCGCATCGCCTGCGGGGCTCGGCCCGGCGGCCGTGGTGGGGAAGGCCGGGGCGGCTTCGCGGTCAAGCGCGAGCGGGTCGGTCACCGTGCCGGACTCCTCATCGAGCAGCCCCTGCGCCAGCCTGGTCACCGCAGCGGGGACCGGCGGCGCCAGGTCGGCCGTAGCGCGGAGACCGGACAGGACGTCGTCGGGTCGAACGGCGGGTGTGGCGTGCCGAACAACCAGCCGCAGTATCGCACAGGGACCGTCGCCGGGCCTATCGGCCGCGGCGTCCCGCGCTTCGAGCCGGATCACGGCGCCACGGGCGTCGAAGGTCCGCAACCCGTTTTTGGTGCGGCGCTGGACGTCCACCTGCTCGGCCGCCATGAACGCCGCAACGGCGCGCTCGGCGTCCGCGGCCTCCACGCCGTCCAGCCGCAGCTCCCAGACGGAGGCCTCCAGCCGGTCGGCGAAGGAGGACGTGCGGGCCTCCACGGCGTCCGTGATGTCCAGCCCGTCCGGCAGCGACTCGTCGAGCAGCTTGCGCAGCTGCTCCACCTCGCGGACCTCGGCGAGCTGGATCTCCAGGTACTCGGCCTCACTGCCCGTGCCGGTGGGTGCGGCATTGGCGTACGACACCTTGGGGTGCGGGGTGAAGCCCGCCGAGTACGCCATGGGCACCTCGGCGCGCCGCAGGGCGCGCTCGAAGGCGCGCTGGAAGTCACGGTGGCTGGTGAACCGGAGGCGGCCGCGCTTGGTGTAGCGCAGGCGAATGCGCTGCACCGCAGGAGCGGGCGGGGGGCCTTCGGGCTGTCGCTTGCCCAGTGGTCTGATTCCTTCGTGAGTGCGGTCGTACTGCTACCTAGAGTACGTGCAGCGGGGGCCCTGCCAACCCGGCAGGGCCCCCACTCGAACAAACGTCCTTACTTGACGACGGAGAGCGGAAGCAGCTTCTTGCCCGTCGGGCCGATCTGGATGGACGTGTCCATCTGCGGGCACACGCCGCAGTCGAAGCACGGCGTCCAGCGGCAGTCCTCGACCTCGGTCTCGTCGAGCGCGTCCTGCCAGTCCTCCCAGAGCCAGTCCTTGTCGAGACCGGAGTCCAGGTGGTCCCAGGGCAGGACCTCCTCGTAGGTGCGCTCGCGCGTCGTGTACCAGGCGACGTCGACGCCCTGGTCCGGCAGCGTCTGCTCGGCGCACTTCATCCAGCGGTCGTAGGAGAAGTGCTCGCGCCAGCCGTCGAAGCGGCCGCCGTCCTCGTAGACCGCGCGGATGACCGCGCCGATCCGCCGGTCGCCGCGCGAGAGCAGGCCCTCGACGATGCCGGGCTTGCCGTCGTGGTAGCGGAAACCGATCGAACGGCCGTACTTCTTGTCGCCGCGGATCTTGTCGCGCAGCTTCGCCAGGCGGGCGTCCGTCTCCTCCGCGGAGAGCTGCGGGGCCCACTGGAACGGGGTGTGCGGCTTGGGCACGAAGCCGCCGATGGAGACGGTGCAGCGGATGTCGTTGGAGCCGGAGACCTCGCGGCCCTTGGCGATCACGTTGACCGCCATGTCGCCGATCTGGAGCACGTCCTCGTCGGTCTCGGTCGGCAGGCCGCACATGAAGTACAGCTTCACCTGGCGCCAGCCGTTGCCGTACGCCGTGGCGACGGTACGGATCAGGTCCTCTTCCGAGACCATCTTGTTGATGACCTTGCGCATGCGCTCGGAGCCGCCCTCGGGGGCGAACGTCAGACCGGAGCGGCGGCCGTTGCGGGTCAGCTCGTTGGCGAGGTCGACGTTGAAGGCGTCCACGCGGGTGGAGGGGAGGGACAGACCGATCTTGTCCTCCTCGTACCGGTCCGCCAGGCCCTTCGCGACGTCACCGATCTCGGTGTGGTCGGCGGAGGACAGCGACAGGAGGCCGACCTCCTCGAAGCCGGTCGCCTTCAGACCGCGGTCCACCATCTCGCCGATGCCGGTGATGCTCCGCTCCCGCACGGGGCGCGTGATCATGCCGGCCTGGCAGAAGCGGCAGCCGCGGGTGCAGCCGCGGAAGATCTCGACGGACATGCGCTCGTGGACGGTCTCCGCGAGCGGCACGAGCGGCTGCTTCGGGTACGGCCACTCGTCCAGGTCCATCACGGTGTGCTTGGACACGCGCCACGGCACGCCGGACTTGTTGGGCACGACGCGGCCGATGCGGCCGTCCGGCAGGTACTCGACGTCGTAGAACGCCGGGACGTACACCCCGCCCGTCCTCGCGAGGCGGAACAGCACCTCCTCGCGGCCGCCGGGGCGGCCCTCGGCCTTCCAGGCCCGGATGATCTCGGTCATCTCCAGGACGGCCTGCTCGCCGTCGCCGATGACCGCGCAGTCGATGAACTCCGCGATCGGCTCGGGGTTGAAGGCGGCGTGACCGCCCGCGAGCACGATCGGGTCGTCGATCGTGCGGTCCTTGGACTCCAGCGGGATGCCGGCCAGGTCGAGCGCGGTGAGCATGTTGGTGTAGCCGAGCTCGGTGGAGAAGCTCAGGCCGAAGACGTCGAACGCCTTGACCGGCCGGTGGCTGTCCACGGTGAACTGCGGCACCTTGTGCTCGCGCATGAGCTCCTCGAGGTCCGGCCACACGCTGTACGTGCGCTCGGCGAGGACGCCCTCGCGCTCGTTGAGGACCTCGTACAGGATCATGACGCCCTGGTTGGGCAGACCGACCTCGTAGGCGTCCGGGTACATCAGGCACCAACGGACGTCCGCGCTCTCCCACGGCTTGACCGTGGAGTTGAGCTCTCCGCCGACGTACTGGATGGGCTTCTGCACATGCGGGAGCAGGGCCTCGAGCTGTGGGAAGACCGATTCGGCAGTCATCTGGGGGGACCTTCGTGAGCTGGCAAGGGGCGACTCTCAAGCGTAACGTGCCGGGAATCGCCCCTTGCACGCGATCTTGACCATCGCGGGACGCCCCCGGGTCACGCCCCCAGTGCCGCCCGGTACCGCTTGCGGGCCGCCTTCGCCCACACGTCCGGCAGCTCCCTCTCGTCGTCCGCCGCCTGCCGTTCCTCCCGGCCGTACAGCAGTCCCAAGGTGAACGTGCTCTCCCCCGCCGCGTGGGCCTCGGCCGCCAGGGTGCGCAGGACCGTGCGGGTCATGACGCTGTCCTGGTGGTCGCCGAGGAGCGTCTGGACGTCCTTCATCCGGGACCTGAAGCGCTTGGCGGGCTTGCCGAGCGCGGGCATCGCGGCCTCGGCGGCGTAGCGGGCCCGCTTGGCCGCCTTGCGGGCGTCGTGGAGGGCGGTGTCGCGCTGCGGGCCGGGGGCCGTGGCGAGGGCGTGCTCGACGCGGCCGGCCAGGCGCTCGTAGTCGTGCAGGACGGCCCCGGCCAGGACCTCCGGCGCCGGGAGCGCGGCGGCCCGGCGCAGGGGCGGGTCGGCGAGGAGGGCGTCGAGCGCGTCGAGGAGGGTGAGGTAGCGGTCGCTGTCGAGGAGGGCGGCGAGGCGCTTGCGCGTGCCCTGGGCGCGGCCGGCGGCGTAGATCCGCAGCCGGGCGCGGACGGGCCCGAGGACGAGCGTGCCCGGCAGCGCGCCCAGGGCGTCCTTCAGCCGCTCGGCGACGACCTCGCGGTCCCGGTCGGCGCCGAGCTCCTCGGCGAGCCACTTCAGCTCCGTGCCGAGCGGGTCGGTGACCTCGCGGTCCAGGACGTCGCGGTACGTGCGGAAGGCGCTGCGCAGGCGGCGGGTGGCGACGCGCATCTGGTGGACGGAGTCCTCGGCGTCGCGGCGGACGGCGGTGTCGTAGGCGAGGAGGGCGTCGGCCTGGTGGCGGACGTAGGCGAGGACGTGGTCCCCGGCGGTGACGGCCCCTCGGCCGCCCTTCTTCGGCTTCCTCGCCGCTTGCCTACCCGCTTCCCCCGCCTTCTTCCCGTCCCCCGTTTCCTGCAGCGCCCTCGCCAGCTTCGACGGCGCGTCGGAGGGGCGCAGGCCCTCCTCCAGGAGGCACTCCTCGACGGTGTCGAGGAAGGCGGGGTCGGTGCCGCTGCCGAGTTCGACCTCGAACTCGGTCCAGCGGGCGCTGCGGCCGCCGTCGCCGAGCCGGTCGGCCCTGACCTTGTCGGCGCTGGCCTCGGCGAGGAGCGTGCCCTGCGGGTCGAGCAGGTGGGTGACCTCGCGCCGCGAGCGGATGCGGACGAGTGGGAGGAGCCCGGCGTGCCGGATGCGGGCCCTGACGAGGGCCGCGAGGGCGCGCGGCACGTCCGGCGAGAGGGGCGCCCGGATCTCGTCCCGCACCCCGGGAGCGACGGGCAGCTTGAGGTGCCAGCCCTCGTCGGAGCCGCCGGTGCGGCGGCGCAGGGTGATGCCGGCCGCGGCGAGACGCCGGTCCGCGGTGTCGTAGTAGACGGCGTCGAGTTTGTGCGTGCCTTCGTCGGTGACGGTCGCGACGCCCGCGACACGGCTCAGGTCGGGCAGCGAGGCCGCTGCCGCGGGGCCGCCGGCTTCGTACTTCCGCTCGATCTCGCGCAGAGTGTCCGCCATAAGGCGAATCTAGTCCGCATGCGCCGCCCGGGGCAGCCCTCTTCACGCCGGGCTGCGGCGGATTCGGCACCGCCGGCCGGCCACGCTGTGGCTGACCGGCGGAATGCGCGGCCGCCCCGGCCGGAGCGCCCCGGACAGGCGCTAGGCCGAAACGGGTCTCTGCACCTTGATCGACTGCAGGAGCCCGATCGCGATCCACGCCGCGAACATCGACGACCCCCCGTAGGAGACGAAGGGCAGCGGCAGGCCCGTCACCGGCATGATCCCGAGCGTCATCCCGATGTTCTCGAAGGACTGGAAGGCGAACCAGGCGATGATCCCGGCCGCCACGATCGTCCCGTAGAGCTCGGTGGTCTCGCGGGCGATGCGGCAGGCGCGCCAGATGACGACGCCGACGAGGAAGATGATCGCACCGGCGCCGACGAAGCCGAGCTCCTCGCCGGCGACGGTGAAGATGAAGTCGGTCTGCTGCTCGGGCACGAACTGCCCGGTGGTCTGGGAGCCGCGGAAGAGGCCGGAGCCGAGGAGGCCGCCGGAGCCGATGGCGATGCGGGCCTGGTTGGTGTTGTAGCCGACGCCGGAGGGGTCGAGCGCGGGGTTGGCGAAGGCGGCGAAGCGGTTGATCTGGTACTCGTCGAGGACGCCGAGCTGCCAGATGAGGACGCAGCCGAGGACGCCGGTGCCGAGCAGCCCGGCGATCCAGCGGTTGGAGGCGCCGGAGGCCAGGAGCACGGCGAGGACGATGACGACGAGCACCATCACCGAGCCGAGGTCGGGCATCAGCAGGATGATGACGATGGGCAGGGCGGCGAGGCCGAGGGCCTCGACGACGGTGCGGTGGTCGGGGTTGAGCCGCTCCCCCGCGTCGACCTTCCCGGCGAGCAGCATCGCCATGCCCAGCGCGATGGTGATCTTGGTGAACTCGGAGGGCTGCAGGGAGAAGCCGCCGCCGAGCTGGATCCAGGACCGGGCGCCGTTGATGGTGGCGCCGAGCGGGGTGAGGACGGCGACGGTGAGCAGGACGGAGATGACGTAGAGGATGGGCACGGCGCCGCGCAGGGCGCGGTGGCCGACCCAGACGGCGCCGATGGCCAGGCCCAGTCCGATGCCGGTGTTGAGGATGTTGCGGAGCAGGAAGTAGTACGGGTCGCCCTGGTTGAGCTCGGTGCGGTTGCGGGTGGCCGAGTAGACGAGCAGGGTGCCGATGCCGGAGAGGGCGAGGGCGGCCCACACCATGACCCAGTCCAGGCGGCGGAGGACGGAGTCGCGGGCGGTGAGGCGGCCCCAGGCGGAGCGCTCGGGGCTGTAGCGGCGGGCGCGGTAGCCGTCGGTGGCGGTCACGTGTCCTTCTCCTCCTCCTTCCGGGCCGAGGGGCTGGGCGGGGGCGGCTCGATGGGCTGGGCCTCGATGGTGCCGTCCTTCTCGACCTTGGGCAGGCCCGCCTGGGGGTGCGGCAGGAGCGCCTTCTTGGCGTCGACCTTGCCCTTGTCGTCGACGCCGTAGAGGGCGTTGTAGATGTTGCGCACGGCGGGGCCGGAGGCGCCGGAGCCGGTGCCGCCCTGGGCGATCGTCATGACGACGGCGTAGTCGCCGGTGTAGGTGGCGAACCAGGAGGTCGTCTGCTTGCCGTAGACCTCGGCGGTGCCGGTCTTGGCGTGCATCGGGATCTCCTTCTGCGGCCACCCCTCGAAGCGCCAGGCGGCGGTGCCCTGGGTGGCGACGCCCGCGAGGGCGGCGTCGATCTGGTTGCGCGTCCTGCCGTCGAACGGCAGCCTGCCGTGCGGCTTCGGGGCGATCTCCTGGACGGTCCTGCCGTCGGGGCTGATGACGGCCTTGCCGACGGTGGGGTTCCAGAGGGTGCCGCCGTTGCTGATGGCGGCGTAGATGGTGGCCATCTGGAGGGGGGTGACGAGAGTGTCGCCCTGGCCGATGGAGTAGTTGACGGAGTCACCGGCGCGCATGCGCATGCCGGACTCGCAGTTCTCCTTGGCGATCTGCCCGGCGTAGCTGTCGTCGGTCTTGCCCTGCTTGCACCAGGAGTCCTTGTTGGCCTCCCAGTACTTCTTCTTCCACTCGCGGTCGGGGATGCGGCCGGTGACCTCGTTGGGGAGGTCGATGCCGGTCTCCTTGCCGAGGCCGAACTCGTGGGCGGTCTTGTAGAACCAGTCCGCCGGGTGCTTGGGGTTGTTGCCGCCGTCCTTCTGCCACTGGCGGTAGGCCAGGTCGTAGAAGACGGTGTCGCAGGAGACCTCCAGGGCCCGGCCGAGGTTGATGGGGCCGTAGCCCTTGGACTCGAAGTTCTTGAAGACCTGGTTGCCGATGCTGTACGAGGCGGAGCAGTTGTAGTTGTCGTTGAAGCCGTAGCCCGCCTTGACGGCGGCGGTGGCGGAGACGACCTTGAAGATCGAGCCGGGGGCGGCCTGGCCCTGGATCGCCCGGTTGAGCAGCGGGAAGCCGGAGTCCTTGCCGGTGAGGTTCTGGTAGTCCTTGGCGGAGATGCCGCCGACCCAGGCGTTGGGGTCGTAGGTGGGGTTGGAGGCCATGGCCACGACGCGGCCGGTCTTCGCCTCCATGACGACGACGGCTCCGGCGTCGGCCTTGTAGTTGGTGCCGGTGTTGCGGTCGACCTCCTTGCGGGCGTCCTTCATCGCCTGGTCCAGCTCCCGTTCCGCTATGGCCTGCACGCGGGCGTCGATGCTGGTGACGACGTTGGAGCCGGGGACGGCCTTGTCGCTCCTGGCCTTGCCGATGACGCGGCCGAGGTTGTCGACCTCGTAGCGGGTGACGCCGGCCTTGCCGCGCAGCTGGGAGTCGTACTGGCGCTCCAGGCCGGAGCGGCCGACCTGGTCGGAGCGGAGCAGCGGGGAGCGGCCCGCCTTGGCCTTGATGATCTCTTCGTCGGTGACGGGCGAGAGGTAGCCGAGGACCTGGGCGGTGTTGGAGCCGCCGGGGCCGGCGTAGCGGCGGACGGCGGTGGGCTCGGCGGTGATGCCGGGGAAGTCCTCGGCGCGCTCGCGGATCTGCAGGGCCTGCTGAGTGGTGGCCTCGTCGGTGATGGGGATCGGCTGGTAGGGCGAGCCGGCCCAGCAGGGCTTGGGCGTCTTGGCGTCGCACAGCCGGACCTTGGCGGCTACGTCCTCGGGCTTCATGCCGAGCACTCCGGCGAGGCGGGTGAGGACGGTCCTGCCCTTGTCCTTCATCTTCATCAGGTCGGTGCGGCTCGCGGAGACGACGAGGCGGGTCTCGTTGTCGGCGAGGGGGACGCCGCGGGCGTCCAGTATCGAGCCGCGGGTGGCCGGGGCGACGACCTGCTGGATGTGGTTGTCGGCGGCTTCGGCCGTGTACTCGTCGCCGTTGCGGATCTGGAGGTACCAGAGGCGGCCGGCGAGGGTGAGCAGGAGGGAGAAGACGAGGATCTGGATGACGATGAGGCGGATCGCGACCCGCGAGGTGCCCCCGCCGTCGGACATGCTGCTCACAGGCGCTTCACCCCCTTGAGCCGGCTCGGCCGGCGCAGGCCGGCGCGCATGCCCGTGCGCTGCCCGCCGACGCGGTTCGTGCGGGAGCCGCCCATCGTGCTGGGGCCGTCGGCGGACAGCGGATCGGGCTGGACGCGCCTGGCCATGGCCATGACGAGCGGCACGACGAAGGGCGCGAGCAGCAGGTCGTAGAGGGCCGCGGTGAACACGAGGCTGGTGAGGCCGACGTTACGGGCGGCGGTGTCGCCGACGAGGGAGCCGACGCCCGCGTAGAGCAGGGTGGAGGCGACGGCCGCGGCGACGACGACGAGCATGGGCACGGTGGCCGAGCGCAGCTTGCCCGTCTCCGGCCGGGCGAGGCCGACGAGATAGCCGATGACGCACAGGACCAGGGCGTAGCGCCCGGTGGCGTGGTCGGCGGGTGGGGCGATGTCGGCCAGCAGACCGGCGCAGAAGCCGATGACGGCGCCGTTGGTGTGGCCGTGGACGAGGGCGAGCCCGACGACGACGAGGAGCAGGGGGTCGGGCACGGCTCCCGGCAGGTGGAGCCGTGCCAGGACGGTCACCTGCACGACGAGGGCGACCACCACGAGCGCGGTCGAGAGCAGGATCCGGTTGAGGCGCATCGTCAGTCCTCGGGTTTGGCGCTCGCGGAGGGCGTGACCGTGACGGTCACGGTGGGCGTGGGCTTGGGTGCTTCCGGTTTGGGCGGGAGCACCGTGTCGCGGGGGTCCGTCCGCGGGGGTTCGACGACGACGCCGACGATGTCGAGCTTGCTGTAGCCGACGAAGGGACGGACCTGGAGGGTGCGGGTGAGGCTGCCGCCGGCGGGTTCGACGCGGGTGACCTCGCCGACGGGGACGCCGGGGACGAACGGCTTGTCCTTGCTGGAGCCGAAGGTGACCAGGCGGTCGCCGGGGCGGACGGCCGCCTTGCCGTTGAGCAGTTCGACCCGCAGGACGCCGGCGCCCTGGCCGTTGGCGAAGCCGAGCTCGCCGCTCTTCTCCATGCGGGTGCCGACGGTGAACTTGGGGTCGTTGGCGAGCAGGACGGTCGCGGTGTCGCGGGCGACGGTGGTGACGCGGCCGACGAGGCCGTCGCCGTTGAGGACGGTCATGTCGCGCTTGATGCCGTCGCGGCTGCCGGCGTCGATGGTGACGGTCCAGGAGAAGCCCTGGGCCGCGCCTATGGCGATGACCTGGGCGCCCTTGATGCCGTACTGGCCGCGGCCGGCGGTCTTGAGCATGGCGTCGAGCTCGGCGGCCCGGCCGCGGTTGCGGTCGTCGCTGCCGAGGCGCTGCTTGAGGCCGGTGTTCTCGCGCTCCAGGGCGCTGATCCGGTTGTGCCGCTCGTCGGAGTCACGCACGGCCGCCACGGCGTTGCCGACGGGGTCGACCGCGGAGGCGACGCCCTTCTCGACGGGCCCGAAGACGGAGGCTGCCACGTGCCGGACGCCGTCGAGCGGGGACCGCTCACCGCCACGGATGTCGACCGTGATCAGTGCGAAGGCGATGGCGACCAGCAGCACCAGCAGCAGCCGGCTCTCTCGTGTGTCCCTCACGTGCGGCGGCGTGCCCTTCTCGTAGGACCGGCGGGCTGCGGGGCGGGCCGGTCATCCGGAGCGTTGTGCCTGTATATCAGGTTGTTTCCCGGCAACGGCGGTACGCCGGTGGCGTCGGCGCCGGCCGCTGCCGAGGGGGTGCGGCGGCGTCCCCCGGCAGGTGGAACGACGCCCGGCGACGGCACCCCGGAAGGCCCGCCGGGAGGGCGGGCGCGTCAGCGGCGCGGCTGGGCGTCGAGGACCTGCTGGAGGGCCTCGAACTCCTCGACGCACTTGCCGGAGCCCAGCGCGACGGAGTCCAGCGGGTCCTCGGCGATGTGGATCGGCATGCCGGTCTCCCGGCGCAGCCGCTCGTCGAGGCCGCGCAGCAGGGCGCCTCCGCCCGTGAGAACGATGCCGCGGTCCATGACGTCACCCGAGAGCTCGGGCGGGCACTTGTCGAGGGTGGTCTTGACGGCGTCGACGATGGAGTTGACGGGCTCCTCGATGGCCTTGCGGACCTCGCCGGCGGAGATCACGACGGTCTTGGGCAGACCGCTGACCAGGTCCCGGCCGCGGATCTCGGTGTGCTCGTCCTGTTCCAGGTCGTAGGCCGAGCCGATGGTGATCTTGATCTGCTCGGCGGTGCGCTCACCGAGGAGGAGGCTGTACTCCTTCTTGATGTGCTGGATGATCGCGTTGTCGAGCTCGTCGCCCGCGACGCGGATGGACTGCGCCGTGACGATGCCGCCGAGGGAGATGACCGCGACCTCGGTGGTGCCGCCGCCGATGTCGACGACCATGTTGCCGGTGGCCTCGTGGACGGGCAGGCCGGAGCCGATCGCGGCGGCCATGGGCTCTTCGATGATGTGCACCTGGCGGGCGCCGGCCTGGGTGGAGGCCTCGATGACGGCGCGCCGCTCGACGCCGGTGATGCCCGAGGGGACGCAGACCACGACGCGGGGCCGGGCCATCCAGCGCCGCTTGTGGATCTTGAGGATGAAGTAGCGGAGCATGCGCTCGGTGATCTCGAAGTCGGCGATCACGCCGTCCTTCAGCGGCCGGACCGCGACGATGTTGCCCGGGGTGCGGCCGATCATCTTCTTCGCCTCGGCACCCACCGCGAGGATGCCGCCGGTGTTGGTGTTGATGGCGACGACGGATGGCTCGTTGAGGACGATTCCGCGGCCTCTGACGTACACCAGCGTGTTGGCGGTCCCGAGGTCGACAGCCATGTCACGGCCGATGAACGACATGTTGTTCCCCATGAGGATACGTCTGGCCTTCCCAGCTGGAGCGAGTGCTTACTTGAGGTCGGCAGGGTGTGCTGCTGCTGCGGTGCGCCGCGGGCGCGGAAGCTCTCATCGTAGTCTCGACCGGTCGAACGCGGTGCGAGGGTTCCTCCGCCATTGTCGGCGGAAGTCGAGCCTCCCCCAGTAATGGTGACGTCGTGTCGGAGTGAGAGGTTCCCTCGTTCGCCGCGCATATGCCAGGGGCGACCGAAATTAAATCGGTCGCCCCTGATCGGAAAGGCTCCGGGCCTGAAGAGCTATCAGGCGAGACCGGGAAAGAAAATCTTGATTTCCCGCTGGGCCGAGTCCTCGGAGTCCGAGGCGTGGATGAGGTTCTCGCGCGTGATGGTGCCGAAGTCACCACGGATGGACCCCGGGGCGGCCGAAATGGGGTCGGTGGGGCCGGCCAGGGCGCGCACGCCCTCGATGACGCGCTCGCCCTCGACGACCATGGCGACGACGGGGCCGGAGGCCATGAAGCCCATCAGCGGCTCGTAGAAGTCCCGGCCCTCGTGCTCGGCGTAGTGCTGCGCGAGGGTGGCACGGTCGAGGGTGCGCAGCTCCAGAGCAGCGATCGTCCAGTTCGCCTTGCGCTCGATACGGCCGACGATCTCGCCGATCAGACCACGGCGGACGGCGTCCGGCTTGAGGAGGACGAGGGTGCGCTGGCTCATACTGCGGCTCCTTGCAGGGACAGGGTGTAGTGCCGCAGAGGCTACAGGGGTGCCGCGGGCACCCGGTACCCTCCCCCGGCCGGCGCCGGGGGACCCTCGGACCGTGGACCTCGGGGCTACGCGGCGTCGGCCGCCGAGGCCGCAGCGGCGGCGAAGCGGGCCTTGGCCTCGTCGATCTTGCGGCCGAAGTGGACCGAGGCCCACCACAGGCCGCCGAAGACCACCCCGAGGATGAACATCATCGGGACGATGAAACCGCTCAGGACCAGGCCGATCTGCAGCAGCCAGCCCAGCTGGACGCCGCCGGGCCGGGTGAGCATGCCGCACAGCAGCACGCTGAGCACCATCGCCGTGCCGCTGACGGCCCACACGGTCCCCGCCGAGAGGTCGGAGGTCTGCATGGCCACCAGGCCGGCGAACCCGATGACGAAGAATTCACCGATCAGAGTGCTGGCGCACAGCATTCGCATGATCAGCCCTTTCCGAGGAGCAGCCGGGCCTCGCCGACCGTGATCACCGAGCCGGTCACGAGGACGCCCGCGCCGGAGAACTCGGCCTCCTCCTCCGCGAGGGTGATCGCGGCCTCCAGGGCGTCGTCCAGACGGGGCTCGACCTGCACGCGCTCGGCGCCGAAGACCTCGACGGCGATGGCCGCGAGCTCGTCGGGGTCCATGGAGCGCGGGGTGGAGTTACGGGTGACCACGACCTCGGCGAAGACCGGCTCGAAGGCCTCCAGCAGGCCGCGGACGTCCTTGTCGGCGCTGGCGCCGACGACGCCGATGAGGCGGCTGAAGCCGAACGCCTCGGTGACGGCCTCGGCCGTGACCTGCGCGCCGGCCGGGTTGTGCGCGGCGTCCAGCACGACGGTGGGGCTGCGGCGCACGACCTCCAGCCGGCCCGGGGAGGTGACCTGGGCGAAGGCGCGGCGGACGGTGTCGGGGTCGAGCGTGCGGGCGTGCTGCGAGCCGATCCCGAAGAACGCCTCGACGGCGGCCAGGGCGACCGCGGCGTTGTGCGCCTGGTGGGCGCCGTACAGCGGCAGGAAGAGCTCGGGGTACTCGCCGCCCAGGCCGCGCAGCGTCAGCAGCTGGCCGCCGACGGCGACCTCGCGGGAGACGACGCCGAACTCCATGCCCTCGCGGGCGACGGTGGCGTCGACCTCGACCGAGCGCTTGAGCAGCACCTGGGCCGCGTCGACCGGCTGCTGGGCGAGGACGACGGTGGCGTCCTGCTTGACGATGCCGCCCTTCTCGGCGGCGATGTCGCCGGGCGTCGCGCCGAGGCGGTCGGTGTGGTCGAGGGAGATGGGGGTGACGACGGCGACGCCGGCGTCGACGACGTTGGTGGCGTCCCAGGTGCCGCCCATGCCGACCTCGACGACGGCCACGTCGACCGGGGCGTCGGCGAAGGCCGCGTAGGCCATGGCCGTCATGACCTCGAAGAAGGACAGGCGGTGTTCCTCGCGGTCGTCGACCATCTCGACGTACGGCTGGATGTCGCGGTACGTCTCGATGAAGCGCTCGGCGGAGATCGGGGCGCCGTCGAGGCTGATGCGCTCGGTGACCGACTGGACGTGGGGGCTGGTGTAGCGCCCGGTGCGCAGGTCGAAGGCGCCCAGCAGCGACTCGATCATGCGGGCGGTGCTGGTCTTGCCGTTGGTGCCCGTGATGTGGATCGCGGGATAGGCGCGCTGCGGCTGGCCCAGGATGTCCATCAGGGCCTCGATGCGGACCAGCGAGGGGTCGAGCTGGGTCTCCCCCCAGCGGCCGGCCAGCTCGGTCTCGACCTCGCGCAGCGCCCGGTCGGTCTCGGGGTCCTCGGGGCGGGCGGGGATGTCGCCCTGCGGCGGCCCCGCCTGGGCGCGCAGGGTCCGGCTGCCGGCCTCGATGACGGCGAGGTCGGGGTCGCGTTCGGTCTCGGCATCGACGATTTCCGCGAAGCGGTCATCGCCCTCGGGGCCGGTGCTGCCGTTGTCGTCGTTCAGGGGGCGCTCGCTCACGCGGACCAGTCTACGGAGGGGGTACGACGGAGCGGGCGGCAGGCGTCGCGGCGGCCCTCGCGTCGCCTCCCGCCGCACGGGCGCACCCTGCAGTCATGTCATACGGTTTTTCCGGAATGTCCCTTACGGGAGTCCTGACGGGAAAGAGCCGGAGCTGGGTGAGCGGGATGCCGTCCGAGGACAAAGGCGAAGGCGAGGACCGGGGCAGGAACCGGGGCGAGGGCCCGGGCGAGGACCTGGGCGAGGACCGGGACCGGGTCCGGCCGCAGGCGCTGCTGGACGCGCTCCTGGAGGCCCTGCCCTCGGGCGCCGCCGTGCAGAGCCCGGACGGGCAGGTGCTCGCGGCCAACGGGAGGTTCCACCGCATGTTCGACCTGGACGGCCGGACCGCCCTCGCCCCCGGCGGCGTCCCCGGCGGCCGCCACGTCCACCGGACGGCCGAGATCCCCCTCCCCGACGGCCGCACCCTCCGCCGCGTGATCGAGCCGCTGCGCCACGAGGGCACCTACCTGGGCGCCCTGTGGACCTACGACGACATCACCGAGCGCAAGCGGCGCGAGCGGGACCTGGAGCGGGACAACGTGGCGCTCACCGAGCTCGCCCGGCAGCGCAACGCCTTCACCGCCGCCGCCTCCCACGAGCTGCGCACCCCCCTCACCTCCATCATCAGCTTCTGCGGACTGCTCACCGACCCCGCCTTCGGCGCCCTCACCCACGAGCAGGCCTCCTTCCTGGAGGCCGTCCGGCGCAACGCCGACCGCATGCAGCGGGTGATCTCCGACCTGCTGCTGACCACCCGGATGCGGGCCACCGCGGGCCTGGAGCCGGAATTCGGGGCCGTGGAGGTGGACCGGATGCTGCTGGACGCCGTCCTCGACCGGATGGGCACGGCACGGGAAGCGGGATTGTTCACCGTTCTGGAGTGCACTGCGGGGCCCGTCCTGAGGGGTGACCGGCACCGGCTGCAGAACGTCCTGGCCAATCTTCTGGAGAATGCCGCGAAATACACCCCCACGGGTGGCCGGATCTCGGTCACGGCGGCACCGCGCGGCGAGTTCTGGGAGATCGAAGTCGCGGATACCGGAATCGGCGTGCCGGAGGAATTCCGCGAAGAGATCTTCAATGGTTTCGTCCGGGCCCCGAACGCACGTACGGGGGGTTATCCCGGCACCGGTCTCGGACTCGCCATCAGCCGCGCGATCGTCCAGTTGCACGGCGGCACGATCACCGTCGGCGACGCCGCGGGCGGGGGCGCCTCCTTCCTGATCCGGCTGCCGGTCGCGGGCCCGCCGGACGCACCGGACGCACCGGGCCCGGACGCACCGGTAACGGAGGAGGCCCCGTGACCCGCGTGCTCGTCGTCGAGGACGATCCCGACCTCGCCCTCGCCCTGCGCACCCTCCTCACCCGCGCGGGCTACGAGGTCGCCCACGCCGGGAACGGCCGCGACGGGCTGCGGCTGCTGTTCGCCGAGCGCCCCGCCCTCATGCTCCTCGACATCGGGCTGCCGCAGCTCGACGGCTGGGAGGTGCTGGAGCGCACCCGCGACCTCAGCGACCTGCCCGTCCTGCTGCTCACCGCCCGCGGCGCCGAGACCGACCGGGTCCGCGGCCTGCGGGCCGGCGCCGACGACTACCTGCCCAAGCCCTTCGGCAACGACGAGCTGCTCGCGCGCGTCGAGGCGCTGCTGCGCCGCACCGCCCCCACCCGCTGGGCCGGCGACTCCTTCGACGACGGGCTGCGGCTCGTGCCCGAGCGGCGCTCGGCGGTCTGGCAGGGCCACGAGGCCCGGCTCAGCGACATCGAGTACCGGCTGCTGCAGGTGCTCGTCCGCAACCGCGGCCGGGTGATCACCACCGACCAGCTGCTCGACCGGGTGTGGGACGACCCGGAGGGCACCGGCCGCGAGCGGGTGAAGTTCGCCGTGCTGCGGCTGCGGCGCAAGCTGCGGCAGGCCGCGGGCGACGAGGCCGCGGACCCGCTGGAGGCCGTACGGGGCCTGGGCTACCGCTACCGGGCCGACGGCGGGGGCGAAGGTCCCGGGGACGGGGAGGGCGAAGGTCCCTTCTGAGGGTTTCCGGCCCGCTTCGGGCGATTCGCAACCGTCCGGCAACCGAAGTCACCCCAGGGGTGCAACCGAGGCACCGCAAGGTCGTGAGCTGTCACAGCCCGCCGGCCCCAGGAGTCACCTCGTGCAGTCCCTGCCCGCCCGTAGCGTCGCCGTCGTCCTCGGCACCCGCCCCGAGCTGGTCAAGCTCACCGACCTCGTACGCCTCCTGGGCCCTGCCGCCCACCTGGTGCACACCGGTCAGCACTACGACGAGGAACTGTCCGGCCGCTTCCTGACCGAGCTGGGCCTGCCCGAGCCGACGTTCCTGACCGGGGTCGGCGGGCAGCCGCGCGCCGTCCAGATCTCCAGCGCCCTCGCGCAGCTCGACGAACTGTTCACCGCCGAGCCGCCGCTCGCCGTCGTCGTCCAGGGCGACACCAACGCGGCCCTCGCCGGCGCGCTCGCCGCGAACGCCCGCGGCATCCCGCTGCTGCACGTCGAGGCCGGCCTGCGCAGCCACGACCGCAACATGCCCGAGGAGCACAACCGCGTCCTCATCGACCGCATCGCCGACGTGCTGTGCGCGGCCACCGAGGACAACCGCGCGAACCTGCTCGCCGAAGGCGTCGACGACGCCCGCATCGCGGTGACCGGCAACACGGTCGTCGAGGCCGTACAGGGGCAGCTGCCGTCGGCTTCCGAGCGCGCGGAGCTGCTGCGGCTGCACGGCCTGACCGCCGACTCCTACGTCCTGGCCACGATCCACCGCCCCGAGAACACCGACTCCCCCGAGGCGCTGCGGGCCATCTTCACCGAGCTCGCCGCGCTCGTGGCCGACGGCCGGCCCGTCGTTCTGCCGCTGCACCCGCGCACCCGGGCCCGCGTCGAGGCCGCCGGCCTGGAGCACCTGCTGGCGGGCCTGACCGTCACCCGCCCGCTCGGCTACGGCGAGTTCCTCGCCCTGGCCCGGCACGCGGCGCTGCTGGTCTCCGACTCCGGCGGCATCCAGGAGGAGTGCACGGTCCTCGGCCGCCCGCTGGTGGTCGTCCGCCGCTCCACGGAGCGGCCGGAGGCGATGGCCGACTTCGCGGACCTGGTGGCGCCGGGCCGCGCCATCGGGGAGGCCGCGGTGCGCCGCCTCGCGGAGGGCCCGGAGGGTCTGGCCCGCCTGTCCTCGCTGCCGAGCCCCTTCGGGGACGGCCTGGCTTCGGACCGCATCGTGACGCTCCTGACGGCGATCGCCGCACCGCAGCAGCTGGCGGCAGCCGCGTAGGGGGATTCCCCAGCCCCGCCCCTTCCCGTAACCGGGGAGCAAGCCCCCGGACCCCCGTATCGCGCTGAACGCGCTCGTCCTCAATCGCCGGACGGGCTGAAGAGTGCCCGGCAGGGCACCATCCAGCCCGTCCGGCGTTGAGGACGAAACGGTGCAAGGGCGGGACCGGGGCCTCTTCCTCCGCCGCAACGGCGAGCAACCCCCACGCACGTGACCGGCGGTGCCGTACCCGCCGAAAGCCCCCGGAGCAGAACCCGTGTTCTCCAGCCCCTTCCTCCTCGCCTTCCCCTTCTTCCTCCTCGCCTGCTTCCTCCTCTACTGGGCCGGCGCCCGCCACGCCTACCTCCGCCGCCCCGAGGCGGAGAACGGCGACCCCGGCGCCTTCGACTGGCACTTCTTCGTCCCGTGCCGGGACGAGGAAGCAGTCGTCGGCACCACGGTGGAACGCCTGCGCACCGACCACCCGCGCGCTCACGTGTGGGTCATCGACGACGACAGCGACGACCGCACCGGCGCCATCGTCGCCGGGCTCGCCGAGACCGACCGCCGCGTGCACCTGGTCAGCCGTGTGCGCCCCGAAGCCCGCCAGGGCAAGGGCGCCGCGCTCAACGCCGCCTACGACGAGCTGAACCAGTTCCTGTCCAAGGACACCGACCGCGAGCGCGTCGTCGTCTGCGTCATCGACGCCGACGGCCAGCTCGACCCGTACGCGCTGGAGCGCGTCAGCGGCCCGGCCGGCTTCGGCGACCCGGAGACCGGCGGCGTGCAGGTCAGCGTCCGCATGCGCAACGCCGGGGACCCGCGCCCGCTGCCGGACCGCGGCCGCGCCCGCAACGCCTTCGCCCGCCTCCTCGTCCGCATGCAGGACATGGAGTTCTCCGTCTCCAACGCCGGCATGCAGCTGCTGCGCGGCCGCACCGGCTCGGTGGGCCTCGGCGGCAACGGCCAGTTCACCCGGCTCGCCGCCCTGGACCGCATCGCCGCCGCCGAGCGCCGCCCCTGGCAGCGCGGCGCGCTGCTGGAGGACTACGAGCTGGGCCTGCACATGATCCTCAACGGCGACCGGATATCCCACATAGCCGACACCTGGGTCTCCCAGGAGGGCCTCCCGCACGCCCGCCGGTTCCTCACCCAGCGCACCCGCTGGGCCCAGGGCAACCTGCAGTGCGTCCGCTACGCGCCGCGCATCGTCTCCTCGCGCCACTACGGCGGCAAGGGCGTCCTGGAGACGCTCTACACCTTCCTGCAGCCGGTCGCCCACCTGGTGACCCTGGCGCTGTGCGCCGTCATGTTCGCCCTGCTGGGCCTGACCGCCGCGCAGGACGGCGTCGGCGAGGCGTTCGGCGGCATGCTCGCGCTGTGGCCGCTGGTGCTGGGCCTGGCCGTCGTCTCGGTGCTGCCGTTCGTGCTGTGGGGCCCGGTCTACCGCCGCGACCGCGCGTCCGACCGTTCGCTGCTGTCCGCCCTGCTGTGGGGGCTCGCCCTGTGGCTGTACGCGTACCACCTCTTCCCGGCGTCCGCGCGCGGCTTCGTCCGCATGCTGCGCGGCCGCAACGGCTGGGCGAAGACGCGGCGCAACGCGGAGGTGGTCACGTCGGGCCCGGTCGCGATCGAGAGCTGACAACACGTCACTCGCGCCCGAGAGGACGATGAGGCGTCGCGCAAATCGGGTAAACCATGAACCGGGTCACACTTCTGGCCCACAGCGCAACCTCCGCCCCCGTTCCGCCATCTGACCCCCGGTGACACATGTCCGGAGCAGGTCCGGGCAGCGGAACGGGAGCGTTGTGCGGTGCGGGTACGAGTACCGGAAATCAGCACACGGATGCACTTGCTGCTGCTCACGGTGTGGACCGTGCTGTGGTTCGCCCTGGTGGAGCCCAACGGCGGCTTCTCCTGGCACTACCTGCGCACCGGCGGCGAGCTGATCTACCAGGGGGCGTCGGGTGACGGCACCGGCGGGCTCAACCTCTACGCCCACCACCCCGAGCTGCAGATGGGCCCCATCAGCTTCCTGGTGGCGGGCCTGTTCAACCCGTTCTCCGAGCACACCGGCCAGTTCCTGTCGGCGGCCTTCATGTCCGCGCTGGGACTGGTCATCGTGGTGCTCGCGGGGCGCAGCGCCGCCATCCACTTCCTGGGCACCGGCACCAACCACCAGCGCCTGCGGCAGCGCGTCCTCATCGCGGGCGCCGCGTTCATCCCCATGTGGATCGAGGTGTCGGTCCGCTTCGGGCACCTGGACGACGTCCTGGCGCTGTTCTTCACCGCGCTGGCCGTGTGGTTCCTGACCCGCTGCAACCCGGCCGCCGTGGGCGTCTGCCTGGCCCTGGCGATGGACTCGAAGCCGACGGCGCTGGCCTTCGTACCGCTGATCCTCGCCCTCCCGCGGGACCGCTGGCTGCGGGCGGTCCTCTGGTGCGCGGCCCTGCTGGCCGTCGCCTGGCTGCCGTTCTTCCTCGCGGCCCCGGACTCCTTCGCCGCGGCGAAGTTCACCATCCCCAACAACCCGGCCTCCGCGCTGCGCTGGCTGGGCGGCAACACCCCCGTGACCCCCGACTGGGCCCGCCCCGCCCAGGCCGCCCTCGGCCTCACGCTGGGCGCGGTCGCCGTGTGGCGCGGCCGCTGGGCCGGGGTCGTGCTGCTGGGCGCGAACGCCCGCATCCTCCTCGACCCCAGCGTCTACACCTACTACACGGCCTCGGTGCTGCTCGGCACCCTGCTCTGGGACGTGTGCGGACAGCGCCGCCTCGTGCCGTGGTGGAGCTGGATCGCGCTCATCGTGCTCTACGGAAGCGTCTTCGTCGTACCCGACGAGTCGGCCAAGGGCCTGATCCGGCTGGGCTTCGTGGCGGTGTCGACGGCGTACGTACTGTTCTGGCCGCAGCACCGGCGCCGGCGGCGCCGCCGGCCCCTCGCCGAGGAGGACGAGGGCCCGGTGGAGGGCCCATGGGGCCCGATGTGGGACCCGAACCGGACGCGACCGTGGGCGGCTCGCTGAGCGCCCCGTAAGGGGCGCGGGGCCGTGTCAATCTGCGGCTCCGCCGCGTGGGCGCGCGCTTCGAAACCGCGCCCCGTAAGGGGCGCGGGGAACTGCGCGACAAGCCCCCACCGGCCCGCAGTGAAGGAACCGCACCCCGGCAGGCAGCCGTAGACATGCGAGTGGCCCCCGTACCCATGGGTACGGGGGCCACTCAAATCCCGGCGGCGCCGACTCAGCCCTTGGGCAGACCCGCCAGCTGCAAGCTGATCCGCTCGATGTCGGCATCGGCCGTCTCCAGCCGCTTGCGGATCTTCTCCACGGCGGCCTCCGCGGCCTTGGCCAGGAACGCCTCGTTGCCGAGCTTGGCCGTGGACTGCGCCTTGTCCTTCTCGGCCGCGGCCAGCGCCTTGGTCAGGCGCTTGCGCTCGGCCTCGACGTCGATCGTGCCGGACAGGTCGAGGGCGACGGTGGCACCGGCGACGGGCAGCGAGGCGGTGGCGGCGAAGCCCTCGCCGGCCGGCTGCAGGCGCAGCAGCGAACGCATCGCGTCCTCGTGGGCCGCGAGCGCCGTGCCGGTCAGGTCCAGCCGGGCCGGGACCTTCTGGCCCGGCTGCAGGCCCTGGTCGGAGCGGAAGCGGCGGACCTCGGTGACGACCTGCTGGACGGTCGCGATCTCCTGCTCGGCGGCCGCGTCACGGAAGCCGCTGTCCTTGGGCCAGTCGGCGATGACGACGGACTCCTTGCCGGTGAGCGTGGTCCACAGCGTCTCGGTGACGAAGGGCACGACCGGGTGCAGGAGCTTGAGGGTGACGTCGAGGACCTCGCCCAGGACGCGGCGCGAGACCTCGGCCTCGGCGCCGCCCTTCTGGAAGGTGGTCTTGGACAGCTCGACGTACCAGTCGAAGACCTCGTCCCACGCGAAGTGGAACAGCGCGTCGGAGAGCTTCGCGAACTGGTAGTCGTCGTAGAGCGCGTCCACCTCGGCGACGACGGCGTTGAGGCGCGAGAGGATCCAGCGGTCGGTGGCCGACATCTGCTCGGCGGGCGGCAGGTCGCCCTCCACCGTGGCGCCGTTCATCATCGCGAACCGGGTGGCGTTCCAGATCTTGTTCGCGAAGTTGCGCGAGCCCTGGACCCAGTCCTCGCCGATCGGCACGTCGACGCCGGGGTTGGCGCCGCGGGCAAGGGTGAAGCGGACGGCGTCGGAGCCGTACTTGTCCATCCAGTCGAGCGGGTTGACCGCGTTGCCGAAGGACTTCGACATCTTCTTGCCGAACTGGTCGCGGACCATGCCGTGCAGGGCGATGGTGTGGAACGGCGGGGTGCCGTCCATCGCGTACAGGCCGAACATCATCATCCGGACGACCCAGAAGAAGAGGATGTCGTAGCCGGTGACGAGGACGGAGTTCGGGTAGAACTTCTCGACGCTCTCGGTCTTCTCGGGCCAGCCGAGGGTGGAGAACGGCCACAGGCCCGAGGAGAACCAGGTGTCGAGGACGTCGGTCTCCTGGTGCCAGCCCTCGCCGGCCGGCGGCTGCTCGTCCGGGCCGACGCAGACCATCTCGCCGTCCGGGCCGTACCAGACCGGGATGCGGTGGCCCCACCACAGCTGGCGCGAGATGCACCAGTCGTGGAGGTTGTCGACCCAGCCGAAGTAGCGGGACTCCATCTCCTGCGGGTGGATCTTCACGTCGCCCTTGCGGACGGCGTCGCTCGCGGCCGCGGCCAGCGGCGCGGTCCGGACCCACCACTGCATGGACAGGCGCGGCTCGATGGTCGTCTTGCAGCGCGAGCAGTGGCCCACGGAGTGGGTGTACGGGCGCTTCTCGGCGACGATCCGGCTCTCGGCGCGCAGGGCGCCGACGATCGCGGAGCGGGCCTCGAAGCGGTCGAGCCCCTGGAACGGACCGTGGGCCGTGATGATCCCGTGCTCGTCCAGAACGGTGAGGCTCGGCAGGTCGTGCCGGCGGCCGATCTCGAAGTCGTTCGGGTCGTGGGCGGGGGTGACCTTGACGGCACCCGTGCCGAACTCGGGGTCGACGTGCTCGTCGGCGACGACCGGGATGCGGCGGCCGGTCAGCGGCAGCTCGATCTCGGTGCCGACGAGGTGCTTGTAGCGCTCGTCCTCGGGGTGGACGGCGACGGCGGTGTCACCGAGCATCGTCTCGGCGCGGGTGGTGGCGACGACGATGGAGGAGTCTCCCTCGCCGTACTTGATCGAGACGAGCTCGCCGTCGTCCTCCTGGTACTCCACCTCGATGTCCGAGATGGCCGTGAGGCAGCGCGGGCACCAGTTGATGATGCGCTCGGCGCGGTAGATCAGCTCGTCGTCGTAGAGCTTCTTGAAGATCGTCTGGACGGCCTTGGACAGGCCCTCGTCCATGGTGAAGCGCTCGCGCGACCACGCGACGCCATCACCCAGACGGCGCATCTGCCCGGAGATCTGACCGCCGGACTCGGCCTTCCACTGCCACACGCGCTCGACGAACGCCTCGCGCCCGAGGTCGTGGCGGGACTTGCCCTCCTTGGCCAGCTCGCGCTCGACCACGTTCTGCGTGGCGATGCCCGCGTGGTCCATGCCGGGCTGCCACAGGACCTCGAAGCCCTGCATGCGCTTGCGGCGCGTGAGGGCGTCGATCAGCGTGTGCTCGAAGGCGTGGCCCAGGTGGAGGGAACCGGTGACGTTCGGCGGCGGAATGACGATCGTGTAGGGCTCCTTCTCACTCTTGGCATCCGCCTCGAAGTAGCCCCGCTCTACCCAGCGCTCGTACAGCGGCCCCTCTACGTCGGCCGGCGCGTACTGGGTCGGCAGGTCAGGGGTGCGGTCGGCGTGCCCGCTGTCGGGGCGCTGAGTGTTGTCGGTCACGGGGTGAATTCTACGGGGGCACGCGCGGGGGTTTCGAACCCATTCCCGCGGGATCGGCAAGGATGACGCCTCAGCGGACAGCGAAGCGATGAGAGAACCATGAGCAAGCAGCAGGCCGGCCTGTACGAGCCGCTCCCGGCGGCGCCCCGCTCCTACGCGCGGCCGGGCGGCCCGAGCGGCTACGGCGCGGCCGTCTGGCCGCCGCCGGTACCGGACCGGCGGGGTGGCGGCAGGGGCAAGGTGGTGGCCGCCGTGGCGATCGGTTCACTCATCACGATGTGCACACTTCTGGGCGGTTTTCTGCTCCTCACGGGAGGCGGCAGCTCGGCACACGGCAGCGCGGCACACGGCGGCGCGCGCTACCGGCTGACGGCGCCGGAGCGCGTGGGGGACTTCCGCAGGGACGCCCCCGTGGACCGCACCTTCCGCGCGGACCACCTGGAGCGGCTGCGACGCCTGGGCGTCCGCGACGCGGGGAGCGTCACGGCGGGCTACGCGTCCGGCCCCGCCCGCGGCGGAATGCTGATGTACAGCGGGCTGTGGGGGGAAGTGAAGGACCCCGAGCGGGCGGTGGACGGCATGTTCGAAGCGATGGCGGAGGACGCGCGGGAACAGCCGGTGAAACAGGGGACGCGGGAGGAGATCGAGGGCAGCCCGGTACGGGTGAGCCCGCAGGGCACGGGCGATGCGGTGATGAAGTGCCAATCGGTGCACTTCACCCCCGCGGACGGCGGCACCGGGGCGGGCCTGCCCTTCTCGTACTGCGTGTGGGCGGACCACAGCACGGTGGGCGTCGTGGGCGCGGCCCTGGGCGGAGGGGCGGGCATCTCGGAGGCGGCGGAGGCGACGGGGGAACTGCGGGGGGCGGCGCGGGCCCCGCGGTAGGGGCTGAATAAACGACAAGAAAGGATGTACCCCGACTTCTATCGACAAAGAGACGTGGGGGGACCATCCGATGAACGGGACGAACGAGCCGCCGTACGGGCAGCCGAGCGGTAAGGGCAAGGCGATCGGCATCGGGGCGGGAGTCCTGGCCGTACTGGTGGGCCTCGTGGGCGGCGGCCTGTACATGGTCAGCGGCAATGACGACAAGACGGGCGCGTACACGATCGAAATGCCGCAGACGCTGGCGGACGGCGAGTACAAGCGGCTCCCCGGCAAGAAGGAGAAGAAGGACCTCGACGCCGAGGACCGCGCCGAGATGAAGAAGCTGGACCTGGAGAAGGCGGACGGCGACAACGCCGGCTACAGGAACGACAAGAAGCAGGGCCTCCAGGTCATCGGCTTCTACGGCGCGATCCCGGCCCCGGCGAAGACCGTAGACAAGATGATCAAGGGGATGGCCGAGGACGACGACGCCCCCTCCCCGGGGGACGAGATCAAGCGCGGGGAGTACGAGGACTACCGCCCGAGCGGCTTCGACGGGGCCGTCCTGAAGTGCAAGCAGGACACGATGGCGTTCACGGTCGTCGACACGAAGTACTCGCAGACCACGAGCCAGTGCATATGGGGCGACAAGGGCGCCGTCGGGCTCGTCATCAGCCACTCCATGGGCAGCGGTGACGACGCCGGGCAGTCGGACGGCCTGCCCGCGGGCAGGCTGGCCGAGCTGACGACCAAGATCCGCAACGAGGTCCGCAAGGAGAAGTAGCCGTGCGGGGCAGAACTGTTCCGAAACCGTTGCCGCTCTACGGTAAGGACCACCTAAGAGATCCGGAAGGATAGCGGGACTGTCACACGAGTCCCCCCACGGATCGAGAGAGACGCATGAGCTACAACCAGCCGGGCCCGTACGGGCAGCAGCCGCCCCAGCAGCCGGGCCCCTACGCCCAGGGCGCGCCCGCCGGCCAGCCCGGTTACGGTTACCCGCCGCCGCCCCCGCCGCCCGGCACGCCCTACGGCGCCCCGCAGCAGCCCTACGGCGCCCCCCAGCAGCCGGCCCCGTACGGCCAGCAGCCCCAGCCCGGCTACCCGGGCCAGTACCCCCCGCCGGTCCCGCCCCAGGGCGGCGGCAAGGGCAAGGCGATCGGCATCACGATCGGCGCGGTGGCGGTCGTGGGCGCGCTCATCGCGGGTGCGGTGTACTTCATGGGCGGCGACGGCGAGGTCAAGCCGTACACGATCGTGATGCCGGACAAGCTGCTGGACGGGAAGTACACGAAGAGCAGTGTGAGCTCCCCGGGGTCCAAGCAGACGGACACTCAGGACCTGACGAACAACGAGAAGATCAAGCAGTTGGGGATCTCCAACGGCACGGCCGTCTCGGGCAGCTACACCAACGCCGAGAAGCAGAACCTTCACGTGACGGGCGTGCACGGCGATCTATCGGACCCGAAGAAGACGGTCGACGCGATGATCGCGCAGATGGAGGAGAACGAGAAGAAGAACTCTGCAGCCATGCAGGGCGCCAAGATCGAGACGGTCACGGCCTGGGCGGAGTTCTCCCCGAGTGGCTTCGACGGCGCAGTCATGAAGTGCTCGACCAAGAAGTCGACAGTCGCCATGGGCGCCATTTCGGCCTCAAACGAGTTCAGCACCTGCATCTGGGGCGACTCGAGCGCCGTCGGTTTCGTGCGGCATGCGGTCTCGAAGAGCAACAGCCCCTACGGAGGCAGCGCCGCCACCGGCAACGTGATGTCCGCCCAGGACATGGCCGGGGCAACCGCCAAGATCCGCAACGAGGTCCGCAAGGACAAGTGAGCTCTCGCGACAGTCTGAAAGTTGGCTGGATAGCGACGGTCTGTTGTCGGTCCTGCTAGTAGCGTCACCCACAAGGATGATCAAGTCTGCCGAGCGGCCATTGAGGTTGCCCGGCAGGCTACTCAAACATGAGGGAGACAACAACGTGCGCAAGTTGGCGCAGCGGGTGGCGGTTGCAGCAGGGCTGATCATGGCGGCTGGCACGCTTCAACTCGCCACCTCGACTACGGCAGAAGCCACTCCTGCCCAGTGCACGAGTTACCTCAAGTCGTACGGCTACTCTGTCGGCCCCAAGGTGAAGGAGGCTTGCCAGTTTGCAGCTAACGACTGGAGCGATGAAATGACGGGCGGCAACGAGCCCTGCATAGAGATGCTGAAGCTCCTCGGCGTTCGCCCCGCACACGCCGACTTCGCGTGCGCCGCCCACTGAGGCACCTCAGGCATCTCTGACAACCCTGCCTGACCACCGAGCAGGGAACGTCAGCCTGCCAGCGGTAACGGCCACAGCTGCGGCCGTTACCGCACTCGGCTATTTCCCCCATCTGCTGGCGGTGTTGGCGGCCTGCACCTTGGCGCTGAGCAGCTCGGCCTCGGTGACGGGCCGGACCGCGTCGGGTGCGGCCTCCCACTCCTTGCCTCCTGCGAGCGTACGCAGCAGGAGCTGCGGCCCGCCGTTGCGCATGACCTGCCCGACGGCTCCGTCGCGGGTGTCCAGGACGAACGTGCCGATGCCGGGCAGGGGTTGCTGATGGTTCCGGGCAGCGCAGGTGCACGCGCCCAACGGAGACCGGGGCCGGAGGTCGATGCCGTGGGCGGTGGCCCATACGTAGACCCTGCAGGACGGCCCCTCTGGGGTACGGGGTTGCGGGACGGGCGGTGGTTCGGGGGCGGAAATCTGCCGTACCTGACGGAACCAGCGGCGGATAAGGTTGCGCATGTCGACGCTCCTACGTAGGCGTTGGCCACGCCCCGGGACCGTGCCAGCGGTCGCCGGGGTCTTCCACAACGCGGAGAGCCTAGCGCAGGGAACCATAGGGCCCGTAGATAACTAAGGGAACGAAGATATCTGTGCATTGCAGTGAACACTTGGAACACGTAGCGTTCCCATGTGGTCGAATTCGCTCCTGACATCCCGCGCTGGCGCCAAGTGGCCGAAGTGATCCGGCAACGCATCAAGGACGGCACGTACCCGCCCCGCTCGCGCGTTCCGTCAATCAACCAACTCACCGAAGAGTTCGGCATCGCGGCCATGACGGCCCACAAGGTCCACCGTGGACTGCGCGAGGAGGGGCTCATCTACACGGAACCGGGCTTGGGCTCGTACGTCTCCCCGCAGCCGCAGGACGGCTGAGGTCAAGACAGGCTGGCAGCTGCCGCGATGTGGCCGGGCACGTCATGGGTGCTTCGCTCAGCGCGGCACCGTCGTGGTTGCTCGTCCGGCTGCGGGATGCACTTGGGCGCGGAAATCCACCGGCCTGCGCCGTAGGGCGGCGGATAAGTGACTCAAGATGGCGGTCGAGCGCCTCAGCAGCCCACCAGGCACCCCGTGCCACAAGAGTCCCCACCGCGGGACAGCCGGACGCCCGGCCACTACGGTGCCGAGCTGAGCGAAGCGCCCACGACGGCAGGAACCACATCGCGGCAGCAGCCCGCTCACCCTCAGCCACGGCCGGAGCGCAAGGTCTCCTCACGCAGCCGCATCCGTGACGGCAGGAGTACGGCGCTCAACACCCCACCCACCACACAGCCAACACACCGGACCCGAGCCCCCACCTGCCCCCCGCCGGCCTGCCTTGACCCCAGCCCCCGCTCAGCTCATCTCGGTCCCGTTGATGTAGTACACCTCCACGGTCGCCGTGCCGTGCAGGAACTGCTCGACCAGGGCGCCGGTGCGGTCGCCGCGGTCCCAGGCCGCCTTGGCCTTCGGGCTCAGCTCGCGGAGCCCCAGGCCCGGGCTGGCCGGGCGGATGAGCAGGTCGGCCCAGCCGGCGCTGCGCAGGTACTTCTCCAGCGTCGGGCCGGTGCTGACCTTGGACTCCAGGTAGCGGTGGGGCGGTAAGCCGTCGCGGTTGCCGATCGACTGGCCGGAGAGGGCCTTGGACAGCACGGCACGCGAGGCCGCGTTCCAACCGACGTTGGCGTGCTGGAGGGGGGACCAAGCGGCGCCCTTACTCGTCGCGATGGTCAGATCGCTGTTGCTGATGCTCTTGAGGATGAAGTGACCGGCCATGACCTTCTCCTGAACGTCGGGGATACGTGGGCCCGAAACCGGGCCGGACCCACCGCATGCTCGCCCACCCCGCCTCCCCTGGCCAGAGCCCTAATCAGCCACCACCCGGGCTGCCTTGAGCCGTCCGCGGCTTCACCACATCAGGGCGCTTTCGACGTCGCTCTGCCAGTACGTCACCGCCGCCTTGCTGTCGACCCACGTGTCCTTGGGGAGCTTCACCGTGCGCGCCCGGCTCTGCGTGCCGTCGCCCTCGTCGAAGCTCACCCGCAGGACGCTCGCGGTGCGCCCGTCCGTGCCGGAGCCGTCGGCGGCGGACAGGTTGATGCCCGCGTACGCGGACTGGCCGGGCTCCAACGTGACGACGGCCTGCGGGATGGAGTCCTCCACGACCGGCACCACGTGCTGCGCGGCGTCGAAAGCGAGGTGCGGGTGGGCATAGGCGAAGCACGGCTGGGAGCTGGTGTTGGTGGCCGTCAGCAGCTGGTGGTTGATCGGGCGGGACACGTTCTGGACCGTGACCTTGGTGTTGCTCAAGGAGCAGGCCGGGATGGACGTCGCCGCCGGTTCCGCGGCCTGCGCCTGAGCAGTCGTGGCGGCGGCGGTGCCGACGAGCAGCGTGGCTGCGAGGGCGAGGCCGGTGGCGGTGATGCGGGCGGTACGCATACGAGTGTCTCCAAGGGTTGCCGAACGCCCCCTGGGGCGGAGTTGCCCGGGGCGTGTCGCCAGCCTGTCTCTCACTCTCCCGCGCTCACAAGATCCACCGCATCATTCGGGACACCGGAACATTTCCACCCAACCCGACCTGCGGAAACACCGCCCGCCTGGAACGCCGCACTGGAACGAGAACGGGCCGGCTACTCCCCCGCCCCCTCCGCCAGCGCCTCCAGCAGGCTCACCGCCTCCTCCGCCCGCTCGTACGGGACGAAGAGGTGGTCGTGGTGGAAGCCCGCCACGACGTTGCAGCTGAGGTCGGCCTGGGCGAGGGCCTGGGCGACTGCTGCCGTGAGGCCTACCGCCTCCAGCGCCGAATGGACCTGCAGCGTGATCCAGCCCGCCACGTACTCGTACGCCAGGCCGGCCGCGTCGGCCTCCTCCTGCCGTACGACCACGGTGAGGCCTTCCGGTTCCCTCACCGTCACGACGGGGGCCACACCCGCCGGGGCCTCCCCCTCCACCGTCCCGTACACGTACCGCCCGCCGTTGAGCACGGGCCGCATACCGCCCAGCAGCTTCGTCAGATCGCGTTCTCCTGCCATGCCCGCCACCCTACGTACGAGCGTGCACGGACACACGAAAGGGCGCCCGGCACTCGTCCGGACGCCCTCTTCCACGCTACCGCTCAGCTCTCCTCGCCGAAGAGCTCCTCGATGGAGGCGACGGTGAAGGCGCGGTCGGCCCAGCCCTGCACGATGCCCAGATCCGTGCACTCCGCGATGCGCTCCCGGTCCCTGTCGGACACCGGAACCCCACGGTGCTCCAGCACGCGCAACACCATCTCCGCCTTACCCTTGGCCTCGCCCTTGGCCGTGCCCTCCAGGAGCGTCTCCTCGACGAGGGTGCCCCGGCCGGGGAAGTACGTACGGATGGTCATCAGGTTCCTCCAGGTCTCCCTCGCCGGGGTCTCTCCCAGGCCGATCTCCAGCAGTTCCGAGTAGTACGCGACGGACTCTTCGCCAACCGTTCCCAGGGCACGCGCCGGCGCGTCCAGTGGGCCCAGCCCGTTCACCAGTTCCACGAACCCGCAGACAACAAGAAAGGGGCACCCGGCGATCCGCCGGGCACCCCTTGCGCGAGCTCAGCTCAGCGCAGCGCCTACGCGCTCTTCTCGTGCCGTTCGTCCTTGCCCACGATGCGCGGCTCGCGCGGGACCAGGGTCGGGTTGACGTTCGAGTGGACGACGTCCGCCGTGATGACGACGCGGGCCACGTCCTTCCTCGACGGGACCTCGTACATCACCGACATCAGGACTTCCTCCATGATGGCGCGCAGGCCGCGCGCCCCCGTGCCGCGGAGGATGGCCTGGTCGGCGATGGCCTCCAGGGCGGGGCGGTCGAACTCCAGCTCGACGCCGTCGAGTTCAAACAGACGCTGGTACTGCTTCACCAGGGCGTTACGCGGCTCGACCAGGATCTGGAGCAGGGCCTCGCGGTCCAGGTTGTGGACGGAGGTGATGACCGGCAGGCGGCCGATGAACTCCGGGATCATGCCGAACTTGACCAGGTCCTCCGGCATGACCTCCTGGAACTGATCGCTGGCCTCGATCTCGCGCTTGGAGCGGATCGTCGCGCCGAAGCCGATGCCCTTGGCGCCCGCCCGGGACTCGATGATCTTCTCCAGGCCGGAGAAGGCGCCGCCGACGATGAACAGCACGTTCGTCGTGTCGATCTGGATGAATTCCTGGTGCGGGTGCTTGCGGCCGCCCTGGGGCGGGACCGAGGCCGTGGTGCCTTCCAGGATCTTCAGCAGAGCCTGCTGGACGCCCTCGCCCGACACGTCCCGTGTGATCGACGGATTTTCGCTCTTACGGGCGACCTTGTCGATCTCATCGATGTAGATGATGCCGGTCTCGGCCTTCTTGACGTCGTAGTCGGCGGCCTGGATCAGCTTCAGCAGGATGTTCTCGACGTCCTCGCCGACATAGCCGGCCTCCGTCAGGGCCGTCGCGTCGGCGATGGCGAAGGGGACGTTCAGCATGCGGGCCAGGGTCTGGGCCAGCAGCGTCTTGCCGGAGCCCGTGGGGCCCAGCAGCAGGATGTTGGACTTGGCGAGCTCGATGCCGTCGTCACGGTTGTGCGCGCCGGTCTCGCCGGCCTGCACGCGCTTGTAGTGGTTGTAGACGGCGACAGAGAGGGCCTTTTTCGCGGCCTCCTGGCCCACGACATAGCCTTCGAGGAACTCGTAGATTTCGCGGGGCTTCGGGAGTTCCTCCCAGCGCACCTCGCTCGTCTCCGCGAGCTCTTCCTCGATGATCTCGTTGCAGAGGTCGATGCACTCGTCGCAGATGTACACACCAGGACCCGCGATGAGCTTCTTCACCTGCTTCTGGCTCTTGCCGCAGAACGAGCACTTGAGCAGATCGCCGCCGTCACCGATGCGTGCCACGAGGTGCTTCCCCTTCGCCTGGGATCCGCCTTGCACTGCGAACCCGGGTGCTTGCCTATCGACGGTACCTTGCCGGGCCCCCCGAGCGGGCCCCCCTTGGCCTTACTCGGTCGGCTCAAGGGGGATACCAGCGGCACGGCGATCAAACGTTTACGGAACTCTTGCGGGTAGAAACGATCTGGTCGACCAGGCCGTAGGCGAGCGCGTCCTCGGCCGTGAGGATCTTGTCGCGCTCGATGTCGTCCCGGATCTTCTCGATCGGCTGGGTGGAGTGCTTGGCCAGCATCTCCTCCAGCTGGGTGCGCATCCGCATGATCTCCTTCGCGGCGATCTCCAGGTCGGAGAGCTGCTCGCGGCCCGTCTGGCTGGAGGGCTGGTGGATCAGCACGCGGGCGTTGGGCAGGGCCATGCGCTTGCCCGGGGTGCCGGCCGCGAGCAGGATCGCGGCGGCGGAGGCGGCCTGGCCCATGCAGACCGTCTGGATGTCCGGCTTCACGAACTGCATCGTGTCGTAGATGGCCGTGAGGGCCGTGAACGAGCCGCCGGGGCTGTTGATGTAGATCGAGATGTCGCGGTCCGGGTCCATCGACTCCAGGCACAGCAGCTGCGCCATGACGTCGTTGGCGGAGGCGTCGTCGATCTGCACGCCGAGGAAGATCACGCGCTCTTCGAAGAGCTTCGCGTACGGGTCGTACTCGCGGACGCCCTGGGAGGTGCGCTCGACGAAGCGCGGGACGACGTAGCGGGCCTCGGCCTGGGGGCCGGTGTACAGGCCGCTCGGGGACGAGATGTTCATGCGGGTTTCACCATCCTGGTGGCGGTCGATGGGCCGGGAAGCAGCTTCCCGGCCCGGAAGCGGGCTCTCTGGCGGTACGTACTGCGCCGGGGCTCAGGCCCCGGTGCCGCCGCCGCCCGGAACGCCGGAAGCGTGGGTGATGATCTCGTCGATGATCCCGTACTCCTTGGCCTCCTGCGCGGTGAACCAGCGGTCCCGGTCACCGTCGCGGATGATCGTCTCCACGGTCTGGCCGGTGTGGTGCGCGGTGATCTCGGCCATGCGCTTCTTGGTGCGCAGCAGCTGCTCGGCCTGGATCTTGATGTCCGAGGCGGTGCCGCCGAGGCCCGCGGACCCCTGGTGCATGAGGATGTCGGTGTTGGGCAGCGCGAAGCGCTTGCCCGGGGTGCCGCCGGTCAGCAGGAACTGGCCCATCGAGGCCGCGAGGCCCATGCCGATGGTGACCACGTCGTTCGGGATGTACTGCATGGTGTCGTAGACCGCCATGCCGGCCGTCACCGAGCCGCCGGGGCTGTTGATGTAGAGGTAGATGTCCTTGTCCGGGTCGGCGGCCAGGAGGAGCATCTGCGCCGTGATCTTGTTGGCGATGTCGTCGTCGACCTGCTGGCCGAGGAAGATGATCCGCTCCCCGAGCAGCCGGTTGTAGACCTGGTCGCCGAGGCCACCACCGATGGCGATCTCACCGGCGGCGGAAGGCATCAGATTCGTCACGTATCCACCTGCTCGTCTCTGACGGCAACGGGCCGTCTCCGCGTCTTCTCCGGGGACCGGGGTCCGGCTCGGCCGGACTGCTCGCCGGCGCGCTGCCATGTCTCCCCTGCCCTCGTATCTACGGACCCTAACGCGCTGTTCGGCGGGCGCCATCCCGCATCAGGAACTGTTCGCTCTGAGCGCAGGTTCCGCAGGTCGCACAGCAGCCCGCAGAGGCCGGCGGAGGCCCTTTGAGGCGCCTTCGAGGCGCGCCGGGCGCCCCCGGGCACCCTGGGGCACCCGGGGACGCGGACGGGCCCGGACGCGTGAAAACGTCCGGACCCGTCCGTAGCTGCTGTGCGGCTGCCTGAGCGGCCGCCCTATGCGGCTGCCGGGGCTCAGGCCTCGGTGGTGGCCTCGGCGGTCTCGCCGTCCTCGTCCTCGTCGTCCAGGCTGATGACCTCGCCGGACGCGTCCTTGACGGTGGCGGCCTCGACCACGGTGGCCAGCGCCTTGCCGCGGGCGACCTCGCCGACCAGCATCGGGACCTGGCCGCCCTCGACGACCGCCTGGGCGAACTGGTCGGGGCTCATGCCGGAGGACTGGGCACGGCGCATGAGGTGCTCGGTGAGCTCCTCCTGGCCGACCGAGACCTTCTCCTTGTTGACGATCTCGTCGAGGATGAACTGGGTCTTGATGCCCTTCTCGGCCTGCTCCTTGAGCTCGGCGTCGAACTCCTCGGCGGACTTGCCCTGGATCTCCAGGTACTTCGCCAGGTCCAGGCCCATCTGGCCCAGCTGGTGGTGCTCGAGGTTGTGCTTGCGGGTGTTGACCTCGTCCTCGAGCAGCTTCTCCGGCATCGGGACCTCGACCAGCTTGATCAGCTCGTCGAGGACCTTCTCCTGGGCCTGCGTGGCCTGGTCGAACTTCTTCATCCGCTCGAGGCGCTTGCGGCTGTCGGCGCGCAGCTCCTCCAGCGTGTCGAACTCGCTCGCCAGCTGGGCGAAGTCGTCGTCGAGCTCCGGCAGTTCGCGGGACTTGACGGCGGTGACGTCGACCTTGACCTCGGCCTCCTTGCCCTCGGCGGAACCGCCCTTGAGCTCGGAGGTGAAGGTGGCGGTGCCGCCGGCCTCGAGACCGGTCACGGCCTCGTCGATGCCGTCGAGCAGCTGGCCGGAGCCGATGGTGTAGTCGACGCCCTTGGCGACGCCGTCCTCGAGGACCTCGCCGTCGACCTTGGCCTCCAGGTCGACGGTGACGATGTCACCCTCGGCGGCGGCGCGCTCGACGGGGGAGGTGGTCGCGAAGCGGTCGCGCAGCTGCTCGAGCGACTTCTCGACGTCCTCGTCGGTGACCTCGACGGAGTCGACGGTGACCTCGATGCCGGAGTAGTCCGGGATCTCCAGGGTCGGGCGGATGTCCACCTCGGCGGTGAAGGCCAGCAGCTCGCCGTCCTTCAGCTCCGTGATGTCGACCTCGGGCTGACCCAGCGGGTTCAGCTCGGCCTCGTTGATCGCCTCGGTGTAGAACTTCGGAAGCGCGTCGTTGACGGCCTCCTCCAGCACCGCACCGCGGCCGAAGCGCTGGTCGATGACACGGGCCGGGATCTTGCCCTGACGGAAGCCCTTCACCGTGACCTGCTGGTTGATCTTCTTGTACGCCGCGTCGAGGCTGGCCTTGAGCTCCTCGAAGGGCACCTCGACAGTGAGCCGAACCCGAGTCGGGTTCAGGGTCTCCACGGCGCTCTTCACGGTTCGGTCTCCTTGGGGCTGACTTCTGGTGATTCTGCTGAGGTTCAGCGGATCGCGCCCGGTAGGCAGACTCGGTGGTGCAGACACACGGGCGCGCAGCTTGCATAGTAACCGCAAGCAGGATGAGCCCCACAATGTGATCTTGACCGTGGTCGTGTGGTCGGGGTGGCCGGATTCGAACCGACGACCTTCCGCTCCCAAAGCGGACGCGCTACCAAGCTGCGCCACACCCCGTAAGTGCGAGACGTAGGGTACATGCCCGCGGGGGTAACAGTGGCCTGATTAACGTCGGCGCCGGGAAGCACGGGGCGGCGCGGAGGCGGCGCGGAAGCGGCGCGCGGCGGAGGGCCGAAGGGGTGACGTGCGATGCACGGCCCGGACCCGCTACGATGCACAACGTGCCGCACGGCCCTGTCCGGGTTCGCGGCGCATGCGGGCGTAGCTCAATGGTAGAGCCCCAGTCTTCCAAACTGGCTACGCGGGTTCGATTCCCGTCGCCCGCTCCACCGACGCCTCCGGCCCTGCCGGAGGCGTTTGTCGTTCCTCTGCCGGGTCCCCTGCCGGTTTCCCGTGGCGTTCCCGTGTCCTACCCGGGGAACGCCGTCCGGGCGGCTCAGAACTTGATGCCGTTTATCGTCTCGGCGATCGAGTTCAGGAACCTCTGGATCGACGGCGCCATGCCCGTCGAGGCGAGGAAGAAGCCGAAGAGGATGGCGACGAGTGCCGGGCCGCCCTTGATGCTGCCGGAGCGGAAGAGCACCACCAGCACGATCGCCAAGAGCAGCACCACTGACAGCGAAATGGCCACAACTGATCACACCCTCGGTCGGATACTCACTGGTCTGCCCGGGAGACATGCTCCCCGCGGCCCTCGCCCGTCAACCATCGTGCCACCAACTTGCCTGTTTCCGTGGGCCTGTGACATTTCATCGGCACTTCGTCCAGAAACTGCCTGCAAAGCCGTGGGCAGTGGAAATCGGGTGACTTGACGGTCCGCGTGGCGGCGGCGGCTTCGGCGCCGCTAGGGTGCGTCGGATGTCCCCCGCTGTCACACCTCCCGCCCGCGCGGTGATCCCCTCGGGGCAGCCCGGCACTGCGTCCGCACCCGCCGCCCCAGCACAGCGCGATCCCTTTTTCGACAACGCGAAATACCTCGCGATCGTCCTCGTGGCGCTGGGGCACGCGTGGGAGCCGCTCTCGCACACCAGCCGGGCCGCGCTGGCGCTCTACATGACCGTGTACACCTTCCACATGCCGGCGTTCATCCTGATATCCGGCTATTTCTCCCGCGGCTTCGATCTGAGCCCCGCCAAGCTCAAGCGCCTGCTCACGGGTGTGGTCGTGCCGTACCTGGTCTTCGAAGTCGCCTACACGTACTTCCAGCACTGGGCGGAGGACGACGCGCCGCCGGAGCCCATTTCCCTGCTCAACCCGTGGTACCTGAACTGGTTCCTGGCCGCGCTCTTCATCTGGCGGCTGACCACCCCGGTGTGGAAGCTCATCCGCCGGCCGATCCCCGTCGCCTTCGCCGTGGCCGTCCTGGCCGCGGTCTCCCCCGAGGTCGGCGGCGACTTCGCCATGGAGCGGGTGCTGCAGTTCCTGCCGTTCTTCGTGATCGGACTGCACCTGCGCCGCGAGCACTTCGAGATGGTGCGGCGCCGCTGGGTGCGGATCGCGGCGGTGCCGGTCTTCGCCGCGGCGATCGCCGTCGCGTACTGGCTGGCGCCCCGGCTGGACACCGGCTGGCTCTACCGCAGCAGCGCCGTCCAGGACCTGCACGAGCCGGCCTGGACGGCCCCGGTGATGACCTTCGTCCTGTTCGCCTGCGCGGCCGTGCTCACGGCGGGGTTCCTGGCCTGGGTGCCGCGCCGCAAGGTGTGGTTCACGGCGCTGGGCGCGGGGACCCTGTACGGGTACCTGCTGCACGGCTTCCTGATCAAGCTGTCGCGCTGGTGGGAGTGGTACGACGCGGCCGCGTGGATCCGCGGGCCGGTCGGCGAGGTCGTGGTCACCCTGATCGCGATCGCGGGCATGACGGCGCTGTGCACGTCGCCTGTGCGGCGGGTGTTCCGGTGTGTCATGGAGCCGCGCATGGAGTGGGCGTTCCGTAAGCCCTAGGCCTACGGACCGGCCGCGTCCCTACGCCTCGATGCCCAGCAGCCGCCGCATCCGCGCGTACTTCGCCGCCAGGCGACCCCGCGTCGCCTCGTCCAGTTCCTTCGCCCGCTCCGGGTCGGAGTTGTGCGCCAGGTCCGATTCCTTGACCAGGAGGGCTCCCGGCGTGGCCAGGATGCGGGCCGCGTAGTCCTCCGGGGCCTCGCCCGGGCGCTTCGTGACCGCCAGGACCATGTCCTTGACCGGCCGGGGCAGCTCCGAGGCCTCCAGCCACTCCTCGCTCACCGCGCCGTCCTCGACGGCGTCGTGCAGCCAGGCCGCGGCCATCTGCTCGTCGCTGCCGCCGCGCCGCCGTACGCCCTCGGCTACGGCGGCCAGGTGCTCGGTGTACGGGCGGCCGGCCTTGTCGGTCTGGGCGGCGTGCGCGCGCCGCGCGAGCGCCTCCACGGCGGCGAGGTCGAGAGCGGTCATGCGGGTCCTCCGTGGTTGCGGGTCAGTGCCGGCAGATCAGCAGCAGGGCCCGGTCGTCGTTGACGTCCTTCGCGACGGCCTCGATCAGGTGCCAGGCCGCGCCCTGGAAGCCGGCGGAGACGTAGCGGTCGGCCTCGCCGGTGAGGCGGTCCATGCCTTCGGTGAGGTCCCGCTCGGAGGTCTCGACCAGTCCGTCGGTGAAGAGCATGAGGACGTCGCCGGGCTGCAGGGTGCCCTTTATCGGGTCGAACTGGGCGCCGTCGTACACGCCGAGCAGCGGCCCCTCCGCGGCCTTCTCCTCCCAGCGGCCGGTGCCGGCGCAGAGCTGGAGGCCGGGCAGGTGGCCCGCGGAGAACATCTCGTAGTCGCCGCTGTCGAGGTCGAGGACGAGGTGCACGGAGGTCGCGAAGCCCTCGTCCCAGTCCTGGCGGAGCAGGTAGCCGTTGGCGGCGGGCAGGAAGGCGTGGGGCGGCAGGGAGCCGAGGAGGCCGCCGAAGGCGCCGGAGAGCAGGAGCGCGCGGGAGGCGGCGTCCATGCCCTTGCCGGAGACGTCCGTCAGGACGACCTCCAGGGTGCGGCCGCCGTTCGTCCGGGCGGCGACGACGAAGTCGCCGGAGAAGGACTGGCCGCCGGCCGGGCGCAGCGCCATCTCCCGGTGCCAGCCGCGCGGCAGCTTGGGCAGCTTGCTCTGGACGCGGATGCGTTCGCGCAGGTCGAAGAGCATGGTGCCGCCGCGCCGCCAGGGCACGCCGACGCGGCTGCGGAACTGGGCGATGAGCAGCCCGAGGAGGCCGACGGCGGCGACGACGAGGATCGTGCCGGGCGTGACGCGGACGCCGTCGCCGGAGGCGTCGGGGTTGAGCACGGCGGCCTCGGCGATGAGGGCCACGGCCGAGGCCGCGTACAGCGCGAGCAGGCTGGCGGGGCGCAGCAGCAGCCCGCCGGCGACGATCGGCAGGACGAGGGCGGTGGGCACGCACCAGGCGGGCAGCGCGATGGTGGTCAGGGCGAGGGCGGGGATCGTGAGCAGCAGGGCCGCGAGGGCGATCCAGTCGGATCCGTCGCCGCGGAAGTAGTCGACCCCGGCTTTGCGCACGCTTGTACGGGCCCGGTGCCATGCCTTGCGCATCCGGGCCGTCGGGGTCTCCGCACCGCCAGTCATTGCATCGTGACCTTATCCACCCATTCGGCGGTGCGTCGACTCACGCCGCGCCGACACGGCCGCGCACGGTACGTCCCGTGCGGCGGGGTCGGCCCCATATGCGAAATTCCTTCGCCCGGAGGGCCGGGTCGCTGCTAGGCATGGGGTATGACGACGGAGTTGCGAGTCCTTCGCGGTGCTGAGTTCGACGCCTGGTACACCGCGGTGGAGCTGGGGTTCGGCGGGGTCCCCGAGGCCCCCGAGGAGGCCGCCCTGTGGCGTGAACTGGCCGGCCTCGACCGTTCGGTCGGGGTCTGGGACGGCGCGGAGGCGGTGGGTACGACCGGGGCGTTCGCCCTGCGGATCACGGTTCCCGGGGGCGCCCCGGTGCCCGCGGCCGGGGTGACGATGGTGAGCGTGCGGCCGACGCACCGGAGGCGCGGCGTGTTGCGGCAGATGATGCGGCGGCAGCTGGACGACCTGCGGGCCTGGGGCGAACCCCTGGCCGTCCTGACGGCTTCCGAGCCGGACATCTACGGGCGGTTCGGCTACGGCATCGCGACCCACTCCCTGAGCGTCCGTATCGATACGACCCGCGTGCGCGTGTCCGCCCCGGAGGGCACGGACGGGGTGCGGCTGCGCTTGTCGAAGCCCGATGAAGCGCGCGACGCCTGCGAGGCGGTCTACGCACGCCGGGTAGCCGCCCGCCCGGGCATGCTCGCGCGGCAGCCGGGCTGGGAGGCCGTGCCGCTGCTGGACCCGGCGGACGGGCGCGAGGGCGCGTCGCCGCTGCAGTGCGTGCTCGCCGAGGAGGGCGGGCGGACGGTGGGGTACGCGCGGTACGCGGTCCGGCCGCTGTGGGCCGAGTCGGGCCCGGGCGGGACGGTGCTCCTGCGCGACGTGGAGGCGCTGACCCCGGCCGCGTACGCCGCCCTGTGGCGCTATCTGACGGAGATCGACCTGACGTCGCTCGTGACCGCCCACAACCGGCCCGTGGACGACCCGCTGCTGCATCTCGTCAGCGACATCCGGCGGTGCGAGCCCCGGGTCAAGGACTCGCTGCACGTGCGGCTGGTCGAGGTGGGGAGCGCGCTCACCGCGCGGACCTACCGGAGCCCGGTGGACGTCGTGCTGGAGGTGGCCGACGACTTCTGCCCCTGGAACGCGGGGCGGTGGCGGCTGACCGGCGATGCGAAGGGCGCGTCCTGCGAGCGCACCGAGGACGCGGCCGACCTGGCCCTGTCCGTACGGGAGCTGGGGTCGGCCTATCTCGGCGGGGTGTCGCTCGCCGCGCTGGCGGGGGCCGGCCGGGTGCGGGAGCTGCGCGAGGGTGCGCTGGAGGAGGCGGCGGCGGCCTTCGGCAGCGATGTGGCGCCGTGGCTGCCGCACGGCTTCTGACCGCGGAACCACGGCACCGCGGTACCGGGATCCTGCTGACGGGCTGTCAGCGCTGCTGGCAGCCCGGGCACCAGAAGAGATTGCGGGCGGCGAGACCGGCGGTGCGGATCTCGCCGCCGCAGATGTGGCAGGCCATCCGGGCGCGGCGGTAGACGTAGACCTCGCCGCCGTGGTCGTCGACGCGCGGCGGGCGGCCCATGGCCTCCGGGGTGTGCTCGGGCCGCACGGTGTCGATCCTGTTGTTGCGCACGCCCTCGCGCATCAGCTCGACCAGATCCGACCAGATCCCTTCCCATTCGGAACGGGTCAGATCACGGCCGAGCCGGTACGGGTCGATTCCGTGCCGGAAGAGGACCTCGGCGCGGTAGACGTTGCCGACGCCCGCGATGACCTTCTGGTCCATGAGGAGGGCGGCGACGCTGGTGCGGCTGCGCGAGATGCGGTGCCAGGCCGCCTCGCCGTCGTCCTCGGGACGCAGCGGGTCCGGGCCGAGGCGGTCGTGTATCGCCTGCTTCTCGGCGTCGGTGATCAGGGCGCAGGTGGTGGGGCCGCGGAGGTCCGCGTGGCCCTCGGGGTTCGCCAGGCGCAGGCGCACCGTGTCGGTGGGGGGCGGGGCGTGCCCCGTCCCGAAGGCGTACTTGCCGAAGAGACCGAGGTGGATGTGGATCCAGTCGCCGCCGCCGAAGCCGAGGAAGAGGTGCTTGCCGTGGGCCTCGGCGGTCTCCAGGGGGCGGCCGTCGACGAGGGCCGCGCCGTCGGAGAACTTGCCCTGGGGGCTGGTCACCCGGACGGGGCGCTCCGCGAAGAGGTCACGATGGTCGGCCGCGAGGCGGTGGATCGTATGCCCTTCGGGCATGGCGGTGTCTCCTGTGTGCTTCCGTCTGCGGGCGGCCGGCGGCTTCTCCCCTGCCCGCCCCTTCCCGAACCGGGGCTCCGCCCCGGGCCCCGGACCGCGCTGCGCGCGGCTTCCTCAAGCGCCGGACAGGCTGGATCTCCCGCCTGCCCGGCGACCGGGACGGGAGGTCAGCCCTGCTGCGGGTGGTGCGCCGGGATCGCGGGCAGCTCGCCCGTCTCCTCGTAGCGCGCCAGCATCTCGATGCGGCGGGTGTGGCGCTCCTCACCGGAGTACGGCGTGGCCAGGAAGATCTCGACGAACTTCGTCGCCTCCTCCTCGGTGTGCATCCGGCCGCCGATGCTGATCACGTTGGCGTTGTTGTGCTCGCGGCCGAGGGCGGCCGTCTGCTCGCTCCAGGCGAGGGCGGCCCGGACGCCCTTGACCTTGTTCGCGGCGATCTGCTCGCCGTTGCCGGAGCCGCCGATCACGATGCCGAGGCTGTCGGCGTCGGCGGCGGTCCTCTCCGCGGCGCGGAGGCAGAACGGCGGGTAGTCGTCCTGGGCGTCGTAGATGTGGGGACCGCAGTCGACGGGCTCGTGGCCGTGGGCCTTGAGCCACTCGACGAGGTGGTTCTTGAGTTCGTAGCCGGCATGGTCGGAGCCGAGGTACACGCGCATGCGTCCGAGTGTGGCACGAACGGGGACCGTGATCGGCCAGCAGGTCGTCGTAACTCTGAGTGAACACAACGAAATGGATTCGGGTCTTCCTAAAGACACCTTCGAAAAGTTCTAATGCGGTGGCTCGTAACCCGAGAACCAAAGGAACAACCCGAAGGAACGTGCATATGAGCGCGACACCGCCGACCATGACGAAGGGGTCGACGACCGGCGATCCCGGCAACGCCCCGGCGGCGGGCGGGGAAGGCCTCAAGGCCGGACTCAAGAACCGCCACCTGTCCATGATCGCCATTGGCGGTGTGATCGGTGCGGGCCTCTTCGTGGGTTCCGCCTCCGGCATCGCCGCCGCCGGCCCCGGCATTCTCATCTCCTACGCCCTCGTCGGCACGCTCGTCGTCTTCGTGATGCGGATGCTCGGCGAGATGGCCGCGGCCAACCCGACCTCCGGCTCGTTCTCCGCCTACGCGGACCGGGCGCTCGGCCGCTGGGCCGGTTTCTCCATCGGCTGGCTGTACTGGTTCTTCTGGGTCGTCGTGCTGGCGGTCGAGGCGACCGCCGGCGCCGCCATCCTCAACGGCTGGATACCGTCCGTCCCGCAGTGGGCCTGGGCCCTGATCGTCATGATCGTGCTGACGGCGACCAACCTCGCCTCGGTCAGCTCGTACGGCGAGTTCGAGTTCTGGTTCGCCGGCATCAAGGTCGTCGCGATCGCCGCGTTCGTGGTCATCGGCATGCTGGCCGTCTTCGGCGTGCTGCCGGGCTCGGACAACCCGGGCGCGGGTCTGGACAACCTCACCGCACACGGCGGGTTCCTGCCCAACGGAGCGGGCGCCATCCTCACCGGTGTGCTGATGGTCGTCTTCTCCTTCATGGGCAGCGAGATCGTCACGCTCGCCGCCGGTGAGTCCGAGGACCCGCAGCGCGCGGTCCGCCAGGCCACCAACAGCGTCATCTGGCGCATCGCCGTCTTCTACCTCGGCTCGATCTTCGTCGTGGTCAGCCTGCTCCCGTGGGACAGCAAGGAGATCGCGGACAAGGGCAGCTACGTCGCGGCGCTCGACTCGATCGGCATCCCGCACGCCGGCCAGATCATGAACGTCATCGTCCTGACGGCCGTTCTGTCCTGCCTGAACTCCGGCCTCTACACCGCCTCCCGCATGGCCTTCTCCCTCGGCCAGCGCGGCGACGCGCCGAAGTCCTTCGCCACGGTCAACAAGCGGGGCGTGCCGCAGGTCGCCATCCTCGCCTCGGTCGTCTTCGGCTTCGTGTCGGTGATCTTCAACTACGTCTGGCCGGACACCGTCTTCAAGTTCCTGCTGAACGCCTCGGGTGCCGTCGCCCTCTTCGTCTGGCTGGTGATCTGCTTCACCCAGCTGAAGATGCGCGGCATCATCCTGCGCGAGATGCCGGAGAAGCTCACGGTGAAGATGTGGCTCTTCCCGTACCTGACGTGGGCCACCATCGGCATGATCACCTTCGTGCTGGGCTACATGCTCTACACCGGTGGTGACAACCGGCAGACGGTGCTCGCCTCCGTGCTGGTGGGTGTGATCGTCGTGGCGCTGGGCCTGGTCCTGGACCGCCGCCACCGCGCGAACGCCGGGCGCTAGCCTCAACAAAATCAAAAACCGCGACGGCGTCGGCGAAGGGCATGTTCGTGGCGAGGGCCAGGTACGGCACGCCGACCGCGTAGACGATCGCGGAGCCGAGCGCCATCGTGCCGGCGGTGCGCAGGACCGAGCGGTCGGCGCCGCGGCGGGCCAGGGCGCCGACGACGGTCGCGGCGAGCAGCATGCCGAGGACGTAGCCGAAGGACGGGAAGGCGGCGCCGGACTTGGCCTCGGCGAACCACGGCATGCCCGCGACGCCCGCGACGGCGTACAGGGCGAGGGAGAGGAAGCCGCGGCGGGCACCGAGGGCGGTGCCGACCAGCAGGACCGCGAAGGTCTGGCCGCTGACGGGGACCGGGGAGCCGGGGACGGGGACGGCGATCTGCGCCGCGAGGCCGGTGAGGGCGGCTCCGCCCAGGATCAGGGCCGCATCGCGCACGCGGGCGCGCCCTGCGGTGGAGGCGGGGAGCAGATCGGCGAGGACCGTACCGGTCCGGGGAACAGAGGCAGCGGCGGTGGCCATCTTCACTCCGCAGATAAGTGGTGGGGACAAGTGACTTTGTGACGTTAGCCGAGGGCACTCGAAGGGACATCGCGCGGCAATGACAAAGGCGAGCCTTCCGGCTTGGAGACTTCCCCGGGTGGTTCCCGGCGCGGGCGGAATATCGCGTGATGCTTGTCACTGGAGCTCGGTAAGGCTTGGCTCGGACTGCATTACCGGGAGAATGTGGAGTCACCTATACCCCTTTGCGCTCCGCGCGAAGATCGCCAGCGCCCTTCGCGCGGATCCGAGAGTACGAACCCATGCACGACGCACCCCCCGCCGCGGATTCCCTCGCGGCCGAGAAAGAACCCCTGTCGGCCGGGCTCAAGCAGCGGCACCTGACGATGCTCGGGCTGGGCGGCGTCATCGGCGCCGGCCTCTTCGTCGGCTCCGGCGCCGGAATCGCCGTGGCGGGTCCGGGCATCATCGTCTCCTACCTGATCGCGGGTGCGCTCGCGATGCTGGTGATGCGGATGCTCGGCGAGATGTCCGCCGCCATGCCCGCCTCGGGCGCCTTCTCGGTGCACGCCGAGCGGGCGCTGGGCCGCTGGGCCGGCTTCACCGTCGGCTGGCTGTACTGGTTCCTGCTGGTGGTCGTGCTGGCCGTGGAGGCCACGGGCGCGGCCCAGATCGCCAACGGCTGGGTGCCGGGCGTCCCGCAGTGGGCCTGGGTGCTGATCTTCATGGTGGTCTTCACGGCCGCCAACCTCACCGCCGTGAAGAACTTCGGCGAGTTCGAGTTCTGGTTCGCCGCGCTCAAGGTCGGCGCGATCGTCCTCTTCCTGGCGCTGAGCCTGCTGGCGGTCTTCGGCGTGCTGCCGGACACCGAGGCGGTGGGCTTCACCAACCTCACCGGCCAGGGCGGCTTCCTGCCCAACGGCGTGAGCGGCGTCGTCTCCGGCGTCCTCGCGGTCGTCTTCGCCTTCGGCGGCCTGGAGGTCCTCACGATCGCCGCCGCCGAGTCCGACGACCCGGCGCGCGCCGTCGGCCGTGCGGTGCGCAGCGCCGTGTGGCGCATCCTCTTCTTCTACGTGGGCTCGATGATCGTCATCGTCACCCTGCTGCCGTGGTCGTCCATGGAGCCGGGCAAGAGCCCGTACGTGGCCGTGCTCGACCACATCGGCATCCCGGCCGCCGGGCAGATCATGAACATCGTGGTCTTCGTGGCGCTGCTGTCGGCGCTGAACGCCAACCTCTACGGCTCGTCGCGGATGGTCTTCTCGCTCGCCGAGCGCGACGAGGCCCCCAAGGCGCTGCTGAAGGTGTCCGGCAGCGGCGTGCCGCGCCGGGCCGTGCTGGCCTCGGTCGCGTTCGGTTTCGCCTCGGTGATACTCAACCTCCAGTGGCCGGATTCAATCTTCCGGTACTTGCTCAATGCCGTGGGTGCGGTCCTGCTCTTCGTCTGGGGTCTGATCGCCGTCTCGCAGCTGCGGCTGCGGCGCCGGATCGAGCGGGAGATGCCCGAGCGGCTCGCCCTGCGGATGTGGTGCTTCCCCTATCTGACCTGGGTCGCTCTGGCCGGGATGGCCGGGGTGCTGGTGCTGATGCTGACCGACGAGGGGGCCCGGCCGCAGCTGATGTGGTCGGCCGCGGCGACCGGTGCCGTGCTCCTGGTGGCCGGGGTGCGCGAGCTCCGGCTGCGCCGGGCGGGCTGATCACGGCCGCCCGGAGCGCTCCGGGCGGCTGATTTCCTTCCTCTTCTGGCGAGATGTCAGGCACGGACAGTCATACCGCCGTCTGAATATCGGACAGCCCTGTCACAGGTGTTGTCCTGGGCGAACATGACCCCCACACTGAGGCAACTTTTCCGCTCTCACCCCACGGGACACACACGACCATGACTCGGACTTCTGCGACCTCCGCGCCCGAGCGCGCGGTCAGCGACCAGGCGCCGGGCGGCACGGATCTGTCGCACGGCCTCAAGCAGCGCCATCTGTCGATGATCGCCCTCGGCGGCGTCATCGGCGCCGGCCTCTTCGTCGGCTCCGGCGCGGGCATCGCCGCGGCCGGTCCGGCCATCGTGCTCGCCTATGCGGTCTCCGGACTGCTCGTGATGCTCGTGATGCGGATGCTGGGCGAGATGGCCGCGGCCAACCCGTCCTCGGGCACGTTCTCCGTGCACGCCGAGAAGGCGATAGGCCCCTGGGCTGGCTTCGCCGCCGGCTGGATGTTCTGGGTCGAGCTCTGTGTGGGCATCGCCGTGGAGGCGATCGGTGCGGCCCACATCATGCAGTCCTGGTTCCCCTCCACGGCCTCGTGGATGTGGGTGCTGATCTTCATGGCCGTCTTCTGCGGGACGAACCTCGCGGCGGTCAGCAACTTCGGCGAGTTCGAATTCTGGTTCGCGGCGCTCAAGGTCGCCGCGATCGGCGTCTTCCTCCTCCTGGGCGTCCTCGCCATCTTCGGCGCGCTGCCGGGCACCGAGGCCCCGGGCTCCGACAACCTCACCGGTCACGGCGGCTTCGTCCCCAACGGCGCCAACGGCCTGGTCGTGGGCCTGCTCGCCTCCGTCTTCGCCTACGGCGGCCTGGAGACGGTGACGATCGCGGCGGCCGAGTCCGAGCACCCGGTCAAGGGCGTCGCCCAGGCCGTCCGCACGGCGATGTGGCGGATCGCCCTCTTCTACGTCGGCTCGATGCTGGTCATCGTCACCGTGCTGCCCTGGAACGACAAGGCGCTCCTGACGGACGGCCCCTACGTGGCGGTGCTCAAGCACCTCGACATCCCGGCCGCCGGGCAGATCATGAACGTCATCGTCCTGGTCGCCCTGCTCTCCGCGATGAACGCCAACATCTACGGCGCCTCCCGGATGTCGCACTCCCTGGTCATGCGCGGCGAGGGCCCGCGGTTCCTGGCCAAGGTCACCGGCGGCGTGCCGCGGCTGACCGTGATCGCCTCCTCCGCCTTCGGCTTCTTCGCCGTCCTGCTCAGCTACTGGTGGCCCGACACCGTCTTCAAGTGGCTGCTGTACATGACGGGCGCCGCGGTGCTCGTGGTGTGGGGCTTCATCGCCGTCACCCAGCTGCGGATGCGCCGGCAGCTGGAGCGCTCGGCGCCGGAGAAGCTCGTGGTGAAGATGTGGCTCTTCCCGGGTCTGACCTGGGTGGCCCTGGCCGGCATCGTGGCGGTCCTCTCGCTGATGCTGCGCGAGGAGGACACCCGCGTCCAGCTGTACTTCACCGCCGGGCTGACGGGCGCCCTCGCCCTCATCGGCTACGTCCGGCAGCGCATGACGGCCGCGAAGCACTGACCGCGGTCCGCTGACCGCACCGTTCGGCCACCACCCACACCCCCCACGAGGCGGGCTGGGTCCTGATCTTCAGGACCTAGCCCGCCTCGGTCTTTCGTAGGAGATCGCCGACCCTTACGGCCCGTCAGTTGTTCTTGCTGGTAGCGTCTACCTGCAAGTTAATTGCAATAAGCAGTCGGAGGGCTCGGCATGGCCATCTACACACTTCCTGAACTTCCCTACGATTACGCTGCGCTGCAGCCGACGATCGACGCGAAGATCATCGAGCTGCACCACGACAAGCACCACGCGGCGTACGTCAAGGGCGCGAACGACACCCTGGAGCAGCTCGCCGAGGCCCGCGACAAGGACCAGTGGGGCGCCATCAACGGCCTGGAGAAGAACCTGGCCTTCCACCTCTCCGGTCACATCCTGCACAGCATCTACTGGCAGAACATGTCCGGCGACGGCGGCGGCGAGCCCCTGGACAAGGACGGCGTGGGCGAGCTCGCCGACGCCATCGCCGAGTCCTTCGGCTCCTTCGCCAAGTTCAAGGCGCAGCTGACCAAGGCCTCCGCGACCACCCAGGGCTCCGGCTGGGGCGTCCTCGCCTACGAGCCCATCAGCGGCAAGCTGATCGTCGAGCAGGTCTACGACCACCAGGGCAACGTCGGCCAGGGCTCGGTCCCGATCCTGGTCTTCGACGCCTGGGAGCACGCCTTCTACCTGCAGTACAAGAACCAGAAGGTCGACTTCATCGACGCCATGTGGGCGGTCGTCAACTGGCAGGACGTCGCGAAGCGCTTCGAGGCCGCCAAGCAGCGCGGCAACCTGCTGCTGGTTCCGTAATTCCGTAAGGAATTCACCGCTGTCCTGCTCGTGATCGTCTTCTCACCCTTCACGGAGCAGGCGGAGAAGGCCCCCGCACCGCGGGGGCCTTCTCACTCTCGTTCATGCGTGGCCGAACGCCTCGCCCGTCACCGTGAACCCCTTCGCGAGCCCCACGTCGTGCAGCCGGGCGAACCGCCCCGCGTCCCAGCAGGTGTGCACCGCGAAGCGGTAGTCGGCCGAGGCCGTGCCGTCGGCGGCGACCCGTACCGTCCCCGTCAGCCTGTACTCGAAGGCGTGCAGTGCCAGCCGCCAGTCCACGCTCCCCCACGTCCGCGGGAGCTCCACCTCGCGCCAGCCGCTGTCCGCGGGGTAGGCCGCGGCGGTACGGGGCCCGTCGCGCCACCGCTCCAGGGCCTCGGCGCGCCAGCGGTCGAGCTGCTCCCCGGCGGCGGAGCGCACGGCCGGGAGGGCTAGCAGGGCCTCCGCGTCCACGCGGTGGGCGGCGCCGTTGCCGCGCAGGTAGTGGCGCAGGGCCGCCGCCGCGCGGCGCAGGCCCAGTGCGGACCGCAGCGGGACCAGGGCCCGGCAGCCCGCGCGCAGCAGCAGGTCGTACGGGCGTACGGGCAGCTCCGCGTAGTGGCCTGCGGCCGGCGTGTCCCCGTCCGCCCGGCCCCCGTCGAAGCCCAGCGGCGGGGTGAGATCGGTCTGCCCCATACCGGGACATTAAGGGACGCCGGGTCGGATCGCCCGCCGGAGGGCTCAGTCGAAGACCGGGCCCTGCGTCCGCGTGCGCTTGATCTCGTAGAAGCCCGGCGTCGAGGCGACCAGCAGCGTGCCGTCCCACAGTCTCGCCGCGGCCTCGCCCTTGGGGGCGGGCGTGACGACGGGGCCGAAGAAGGCGATCTGCTCGCCGTCCGCGCCCGGCACCGCGATGATCGGCGTGCCGACGTCCTGGCCGACCTTGGTGATGCCCTCCTCGTGCGAGGCGCGCAGCTCGGCGTCGAAGGCGTCCGAGCGGGCGACGTCCGCGAGCTCGGCCGGCAGGCCCGCCTCTTCCAGGGCGGCGACGATCGTCGCGTGGTCCCGGGGCAGGCCCTGGTTGTGGAAGCGGGTGCCGAGGGCCGTGTAGAGCGGGCCGAGGACCTGCTCGCCGTGCTTGGCCGCGGCGGCGATGCACACGCGCACCGGGCCCCACGCCTCGGTCCGCATGATCGTGCGCATGCGCTCGTCCATCGTGTCGAGCTTGTCCTCGTTGAGGACGGCCAGGCTCATGACGTGCCAGCGCACCTCGACCGGGCGGACCTTCTCGACCTCCAGCATCCAGCGCGAGGTCATCCAGGCCCAGGGGCACAGCGGGTCGAACCAGAAGTCGGCGGGGGTCTTCTCCACGGCAGTCACGTAGATCTCCTCAGAAGGGCCATTCGGTCGCCGTTTCAACAAAGACACCCCGTGCCATGATTCCGCTGTTGCCAGAGACACATCATCCAGCCGAAGGAGTCCCGACGTGCCCGGTGAGAACCTGACCCGCGAGGAGGCCCGCGAGCGGGCCCGGCTGCTGGCCGTGGACGGCTACGAGGTGGCCCTCGACCTTCGGTCCGCGGTGGGGGCGGGACAGGAGCACCGGACGTTCCGGTCGGTCACCACGGTGCGCTTCCGCTGCACCGAGCCCGGGGCCGCGACGTTCGCCGACCTGCTGGCGCCCGCCGTGACGTCCGTGACCCTGAACGGCCGCGCCCTGGACCCGGCCGCCGTCTTCGACGGCTCGCGCATCGCGCTCACGGACCTGGCCGCCGAGAACGTCCTGGTCGTGGACGCGCAGTGCGCCTACAGCCGGACCGGCGAGGGCCTGCACCGCTTCGAGGACCCCGAGGACGGCGAGGTCTACCTCTACACCCAGTACGAGCCGGCCGACGCCCGCCGCGTCTTCGCCGACTTCGAGCAGCCGGACCTCAAGGCGCCCTTCGCCCTCTCGGTGACCGCGCCCGCCGGCTGGACGGTGCTGGGCAACGGCGCACAGGTGGGCGAGCCCGAGCCGGTCGCGCCGTCCGCCGCCACCTGGCGGTTCGCGCAGACGCTGCCGATCTCCACGTACATCACGGCGGTCGTCGCCGGCCCGTACCACGTGGTCCGCGACCACTACAGCCGCAAGCTGCCCGACGGCACCGTCCTGGAGATCCCGCTGGGCGCGCTGTGCCGCAAGGGCCTGGCCCGGCACTTCGACGCGGACGACATCTTCACCGTCACCAAGCAGGGCCTGGACTTCTTCCACGACAACTTCGACTACCCGTACCCGTTCGGGAAGTACGACCAGGCGTTCGTGCCCGAGTACAACCTCGGCGCGATGGAGAACCCGGGCCTGGTGACCTTCCGCGAGGAGTTCGTCTTCCGCGGCAAGGTGACGCAGACGTCCTACGAGGGCCGGGCCAACGTCATCCTGCACGAGATGGCGCACATGTGGTTCGGCGACCTGGTCACCATGGAGTGGTGGGACGACCTGTGGCTGAAGGAGTCCTTCGCCGACTTCATGGGGACCTTCTCGATGGTGGAGGCGACCCGCTTCGACCACGGCTGGATCACCTTCGCCAACCGGCGCAAGGCGTGGGCGTACCGCGCCGACCAGCTGCCCTCCACGCACCCGGTCACGGCCGACATCCACGACCTGGAGGAGGCCAAGCTCAACTTCGACGGCATCACCTACGCCAAGGGCGCCTCGGTGCTCAAGCAGCTCGTCGCCTACGCGGGGCGCGACGCCTTCCTGGAGGGCGCCCGGCGCTACTTCAAGCGGCACGCCTTCGGCAACACCCGCCTGACCGACCTGCTGGAGGTGCTGGAGGAGACCTCCGGCCGGGACATGGGCGCCTGGGCGCGCTCCTGGCTGCAGACCGCGGGCGTCAACTCGCTCACGCCGCTCGCCACGTACGACGCCGCCGACCGGATCACCGAGCTCGCGATCCTGCAGGAGGCCTCGCCCGAGCACCCCGAGCTGCGCCCGCACCGCGTGGCCGTGGGCCTCTACCGCCGCGACGCCGGCGGCGCGCTGGTGCGCTACGCCCGCACCGAGGTCGACGTCGCCGGCCCGCGCACGGTCGTGGCCGAGCTGGCCGGGGCCGAGCACCCGGAGCTGATCCTGGTCAACGACGACGACCTGACGTACTGCAAGGTGCGCTTCGACGAGGGCTCGCTGGCGACGCTGCGCGCCCACCTCGGCGACCTCGTGGACCCGCTCGCGCGCGCCCTGTGCTGGTCGGCGCTGTGGAACCTCACCCGCGACGGGCTGATGCCCGCCCGCGACTTCCTCTCGCTCGTGGAGCGGTTCGCGGGCGCCGAGAGCGAGGTCGGCGTGCTGCAGATGCTGCAGGCGTGGGCGCGGACGGCCCTCGTGCACTACGCGGCGCCCGAGTGGCGCGAGGAGGGCGGCCGGCTCCTCGCCGAGGGCGCGCTGCGCGAGCTGCGGCTCGCCGAGCCCGGCAGCGGCCACCAGCTGGCGTGGGCGCGCTTCGTCGCCCAGCTCGCCTCCTCCCCCTCCGACCTGCAGCTGCTGCGCGGCCTGCTGGAGGGGACCGCGAAGATCGACGGGCTGGAGGTGGACCAGGAGCTGCGCTGGGCGTTCCTGGCCGCGCTGGCGGCGCAGGGCGCGGCCGACGAGGCGGCGATCGGCGCGGAGCTCGCCCGCGACAACACCGCCTCCGGCGAACGGCACCGCGTCCGCTGCCTGGCCTCCCGGCCCTCCGCCGGGGTGAAGGAGGAGGCCTGGCAGGCGGTCGTCGCCTCCGACAAGCTCTCCAACGCCCTGGCCGAGGCCACCATCGCGGGCTTCGACCAGCCCGGGCAGCGGGAGCTCCTCGCGCAGTACGCCGAGCGCTACTTCGCGGTGATCGAGGGCATCTGGCGCGAGCGGTCCATCGAGTACGCCATGGCCGTCGTGCGGGGGCTGTTCCCGATGCTGCAGGACGACTCCCGCACCCTCGGTGCGGCCGACGCGTGGCTCGCGGAGCACGCGGACGCGCCTGCGGCGCTGCGGCGGCTCGTGCTGGAGGCTCGCGACGACCTCGCCCGTGCGCTGCGGGCGCAGGAACGGGACGCCGTCGCGGACTAAGGCCGCGGGTACGGGGGTACGGTCCGGCTGCGGGGTGCTCCCGCAGCCGGGGCGGACACAGGAGGCCGCCTTCGGCAGCGCGAGAAGGGGTGTCGCCCCTCCCGGGCCGATAGCCGGGGCGACCGTCGAACACCCGTACTTTAGGGCGGCGTTGTCCGGAATTGTCGACGGGCGTGTAACACCGGGTTAGGGCCCACCGCGGGCGCGGGAACGTGCCCGGCATGAACTCCGACACTCCCCTCTCCCCGCGCCCCCTGCACCACCTCTCCGACGTCCGTCACCGTGTCATGACAGCACGTCAGCTGCGCGACCACGGTGTGTCCGGACCTGCCGCCGGGGAGCGCTGCCGCCCCGGCGGCCCCTGGCAGCAGCTGCTGCCCGGGGTCTTCCTGCTCCGCACGGGGCCCGCCACCAGCGAGGAGCGGCTGCACGCCGCCCTGCTGTACACGGTCCCGCGCACCCAGGGCCCGCCCGTCCAGCCGGGCCCCGCCACCGCCACCGCCGCGGCCCGGGAGGCGGCGGCCGGCCCCTACGGCTCCGCGATGATCACCGGTGCGGCGGCGCTGGCCCTGCACCGCTTCACCTCCGTGCCGCCGCTGCTCGCCCTCGACCACATCGACGTGCTCGTGCCGCGTACCCGCCGGCTGCGGGCGTCCGGCTTCGTACGGATCGTGCGGGCCCACGCCCTGCCGCACCCGCAGATGCTGACGGGGGTGCCCGTGGCGCCGGTCGCGCGGGCGGTCGCGGACACCGTCGCCCAGCTCACCGACGCCTCCACGGTGCGCCGGCTGCTGGCCGAGGCGGTGCGCGGCGGGCACTGCGAAGCGGCCGCCGTCGTCAAGGAGTTGACGCGGGCGCGGCTGCTGGCGCGGGCGCACGTGGTGGACGCGGTGGACACGCTGCTGGCCGAGGGCCGGGCCGTCGCCGAGGGCCGGCTCTACGACCTGGTGCGCGACCACCGGCTGCCCGCCCCGCTGTGGAACGTGGACCTGCGGCTGCCGGGAGGCCCGTGCCTGGGCCGGGTGGACGCGTTCTGGCCCGAGCACAGCGTGGCCGTGGAGATCGATTCGCGGACGCCGCGCCAGGACGACGACGCGGTGTGGTCGGCGCAGTTCCGCAAGCGGGAGCACCTGGAGCGGCTGGGGGTCATGGTCGTGCACATCACGCCGAAGAAGCTGCGCGAGACCCCCGAGCAGCAGGCCGCGGTGGTCCGTACCGCCCTGATGGCGTCGGCCGACCGCGACCCTGCCGCGTATCTGGTGGTGCTGCCCCGGTGACGGCTCAGCGCCGGGAGAGCAGCAGCTCGGTGTTGCGGTCGGCGGGCGCGCCGGCCAGGGAGACATCCGATCCGGGGGCGTTGAAGGCCAGTTCCCGGTAGAGGGAGGCGAGTCCGGTCTGGGAGAGGTCGCCGAGGTCGGTGCGGTAGGGGGCGGCGGACTCGATGAGCGTGGTGAACAGCGAGACCGTGCCGTCGTGGTTGTCCGCGATCTCGATGACGCGCGCGAGCTGCGGGTAGTCGACGTGCGAGGCGGTGGCGATCTCCCAGAAGGTGCCGCGGGGGCGGATCCGGTTGCGGTGGCTGTGGCCGTTGATCCAGGCGAGGACGTTGTTGTGGCCCTGGAGGACGGCGATCAGCTCGTTGCCGTCGTGGCGGTCCTCGCCGGGGTGGGTGGGGTCGGGGGTGAGGTTGTCCATGCTCCAGCTGGGGTGGTGGCTGAAGACGAGCGCGTACTTGTCCGCGTAGCGCTTCAAGGTGCGCTCCAGCCAGCGCAGTTGGCCGGTGCCGAGCGAGCCCTGGTAGTGGCCTCCGGGGTCGGTGGTGTCGAGGCTGATGCCGATGACCTTGTCGGAGATCCTGAAGGAGTAGTAGAGGTCGCCCGAGTCGAGGTTGTCGCGGGTGTAGCCGTGGCCGACGGGGCCGCGGCCCTTGTAGCGGGCGTCGAGGTGCGCGGCCACGTACTGCCGGGAGGTCAGCGGCACGCGGCGGGGATCGGCGGTGACGGTACGCATCTCCTTCCGGTGCGCCTTCAGCAGCTCCTCGATCCGCTTGCCCTTGGGGTCGACGCCCTTGGACTCGCCCTCCATCAGCCACTTGGCCTCGGCGGGGGAGATGGTCTGGAGCTTCTTGTTGCCGGTCGCGGCCTCGGCGATGAAGGTGCCCGCGGCCGGGTAGCAGCCGCCGGAGAGGCCGTCGTGGTTGCCGTAGGTGGAGTACCAGGGGATGTTCAGGCCGGGGCTGTTGACCTGGCGGGTGGCGGCGCCGAGGTAGCCGGGGATGCGCGGGAAGCCGGCCTGCTTGTCCTGGTCGCGCAGGGCGCTCTCGGGCTGCCAGAAGAGCTTCAGCCCGCTGTTCTGGACGCCCTCGTAGTGGCGCGGGTCACCGGTGTTGGGGTTCATGCGGCCGCCGCTCATGGCGGTGAGGAACCACTCGACCTCGATCCGTGCGTTCTCGTCGCCGTTGTCCCCGGTGGTGATGACGAAGGACAGCGGCGCACCGGTCGCGGGCCCGTGCCGAAGCTTGTTCACGCGCTCGATCAGCGACACCACGCCGGGCAGGGTCAGCGCCTCGTGCGGACGCCACGCGCCGGGCTCGCCGGAGCGGAAGAACTCGTAGCGCAGCGGGTGCTGCACGTCCGTCAGGTGTAGGTCGGTGAACTGCACGAAGGAGGCCAGCGTCGTGCGCCGGTCCTCGCGGCCGCGCTGCGCCCCCGCCAGCTCGCCGCGCACCTGCCGCGGCCAGCCGGGGCCGTCGCCGAGCTTGCGGTAGCCGGAGGCGCCGCGCGGGGCGGCCACCGAGACGAGGGTGGTCCCGGCGCCGTTCGGACCGGCCACGGCCGCGGCGTCCGCGCTCGCCGAGGCGGCCTGCGCCGCCCCGGACGTGCTCGGATCCGGCGGCTGGGCCACGGCCGGCACCGGGTCCGCCCCCAGGGCCAGGCCGATGCCGGTGGCGGTGGTCACGGCCCCCGCTGCCGCGAGGAACGTACGGCGGTCGAGGCGGGCGTCTGCGGATCTGTCTGATCTGCGGTGCATAGCGGTCTCCCCGAGTGCGAACGCGAAGCGGGCTGGAGCGGGCTCCGGGCTGCGGAGCGTTGCCGGCAGCGATCCTTCCTACCGAGGATCGTTGGCAGCGGGGGTGACCTGGGCGTGAACGCGGCCGCAACGGCCGCCGCCGATCACCGCACATCGATCTTGGCGAATGCGAACGGACATACAGCACTCGTCCCCTGGCGGACTGACGCTCACTCAGCGTTCACTCTCGGGTGGAACACTGGGCAGGTTCTGGGGCCGGAGCTGTAGTCCGTTTGCCCTACAGCCTCTGAGCTGCGGGAACGCCGCTGACCGCTTCACGGCCTCCGTCACGCTTCCTCCCGACTGGCGCCTGGCGGGTTTACGCCATCCTTACGTTCCCTCTCCGACAACTCTCCCCAAACCCCCGTCACTTCCATAAAAGTGATCGGTCATCCGGCTCCGATTTCCGGACGCCCGCTGTTCAGCGGCACTTCACGTCAAACCAGGGATGGACATGACCCCCGAATCCCGTAACACGCGCCCCGGCGGCGCGAGACGCTCCGTCCGAATAGCCGTCGCGGCCTCCCTCGTGGCCGCCCTCACCGCCGCGGGCGCCGCGCCCGCCTTCGCCGACGACCCGCTGCCCGCTCCGGGCCCGGTCAAATCGCCCGCGGACAAGCTCGGTTCGCACGACGCCGCCCTGCTCGCCGGGGCCAAGGCCGGCGGCGAGAAGACGGTCACGATGATGATCGCCACCGCGCCCGGGCAGACCGGTCAGGTCGCCGGCAAGCTCGGTGCCATCAAGGGCGCGTCGGTCGGCCGCACGGACGACAAGCTCGGTTACGTCCGGGCCACCGTCCCCACGCCCAAGGCCGACGCCGCCATCGCCGAGGCGCAGAAGCTCGGCTCGGTGCACGGCATCGACCTCCGGCAGGAGATCAAGCTCCCGGACCCGACGCCGCGCGCCGACGCCGCCGAGGGCGCCCGCGGCGCCAAGGCCGGCAGCTTCCCCGCGCCGGGCAAGGACACCCCGGCGAAGAACCCCTACCAGCCGGCCTTCGAGACCGGCGCCGTGGACTTCGTCGAGGACCACCCCGGGGCCGACGGCCGGGGCGTGACCATCGGCATCCTCGACTCGGGCATCGACCTGGGCCACCCGGCGCTGCAGAGGACCACCACCGGCGAGCGCAAGATCGTCGACTGGGTCACCGCGACCGACCCGCTCACCGACCAGGACGGCACCTGGCTGCCGATGACGGCCGACGTCTCCGGCCCGTCCTTCTCCTTCAACGGCCGCAGCTACACGGTGCCCGGCAACGGCCCGTACCAGGTGGCCCTGTTCCGGGAGAACGCCACCGCCGGCGGCGACATGAAGGGCGACCTCAACCGGGACGGCGACACCACCGACTCCTGGGCGGTCCTCTACGACAAGGCCAAGGGCACCGTCCGCGTCGACCTCGGCGACGACGCCGACTTCGGCAACGACGAGGAGCTCAAGCCGTACAAGGACGGCTTCCAGGTCGGGTACTTCGGCAAGGACGACCCCGACACCGCGATCGCCGAGCGCATCCCCTTCGTCGTGCAGATCCGCAAGGACGTGCCGATGGACCCGAAGGGCGGCGACTGGGTCGGCAAGAAGGCCGACTTCGTCAGCATCGGCGTCATCGAGTCCGAGCACGGCACGCACGTCGCGGGCATCACCGCGGCCAACGGCCTCTTCGGCGGGAAGATGAACGGCGCGGCCCCCGGCGCCAAGCTCGTCTCCTCGCGCGCCTGCACCTGGAGCGGCGGCTGCACCAACGTCGCCCTGACCGAGGGCATGATCGACCTCGTGGTCAACCGCGGCGTCGACATCGTCAACATGTCGATCGGCGGCCTCCCCGCGCTCAACGACGGCAACAACGCCCGCTCCGAGCTCTACACGCGCCTCATCGACACCTACGGCGTGCAGCTGGTGATCTCCGCGGGCAACAGCGGTCCCGGCGCCAACACCATCGGCGACCCCGGCCTGGCCGACAAGGTCATCAGCGTCGGCGCGTCGGTCTCCAAGGAGACCTGGGCGGCCAACTACGGCTCGGAGGTGAAGACCAAGTACGCGATGATGCCCTTCTCCTCCCGCGGCCCGCGCGAGGACGGCGGCTTCACCCCGACGATCACCGCCCCCGGCGCCTCGGTCAACACCACGCCGACCTGGGAGCCCGGCGCCCCCGTCAAGGAGGCCGGCTACGACCTGCCGCCCGGCTACGGCATGCTGCAGGGCACCTCGATGGCCTCCCCGCAGGCCGCCGGCGCCTCCGCGCTGCTGATCTCGGCCGCCAAGCAGAAGAAGACGAAGCTCACCCCGGCCGACCTGCGCACGGCGCTCACCAGCACCGCCAAGCAGATCAAGGGCGCGCAGGCCTACGAGCAGGGCGCCGGCCTGATCAACATCGAGGACGCCTGGGAGGCGCTGCGCCACCGCGCCACCGCCCACGACTACACCGTGAAGGCGCCCGTCTCCACCGCGCTCTCCCCGGCGCTCAAGACCCCCGGCTTCGGCACCGGCCTCTACGACCGCGAGGGCGGCCCGAAGGCCGGCGAGAGCCGCACCTACGACGTGACGGTCACCCGCACCTCCGGGCCCGACAAGGCCGTGTGGCACGAGCTGAAGTGGCGCAACAACGACGGCACCTTCAAGCTCGCCGGTGACGACGAGGTCAAGCTGCCGCTGAACAAGCCCGTGACCGTCAAGGTCCAGGCGAAGCCGAGGACGGCAGGCCTGCACAGCGCGATCCTCACCGTGGACGACGACCGCACCGAGGGCATCGACAAGCAGGTCCTCACGACCGTCGTCGCCGCCGAGCCGGTCGCCGCGCCGTCCTACGTGGTCAAGAAGGCCGCCAAGGCCGTGCGCAACGCCACCACCTCGTACTTCGTCAGCGTGCCGAAGGGCGCGAAGACGCTGGAGGTCGCGCTCGGCGACCTGGCCAAGGACAGCCAGACCCGGTTCATCGCGATCAACCCCTACGGCGTGCCGGTCGACCCGACCTCCACGGTCAACTGCTACCCGAACTACCCGAACCCGGCCAACACCTGCCGCCCGGACCTGCGCAGCTACGCCAACCCGCTGCCGGGCGTCTGGGAGATCGAGGTCGAGTCGCGGCGCACCTCCCCGCTGCTGGAGAACCCCTACACGCTGACGGCCACCGCGCTCGGCGTCACCTTCGACCCGGCGACGCAGACCGTCGCCGAGGCGAAGGTCGGCACCCCGGCCGCCGTCTCCTGGAAGGCCGTCAACGGCTTCGCGGCGCTGGAGGGCAGGCTCAAGGGCGGGCAGCTGGGCTCCTCGAAGATCGCCCGGCCGGAGATCAAGGAGGGGGAGAAGCAGGTCACCAAGGTCACGCTCGGGGCCGGCGTCACCCGCTTCGACGCCGCGATCGGCGCCGCCGCCGACGCCAAGGCCGACCTGGACCTGACCGTCTACAAGGACGGCAGGGCCGTGGGCTCCTCCACCAGCGGCGGCTCCGACGAGCTCGTGAGCCTGGCCAAGCCGGCAGCGGGCGAGTACACCGTCGAGGTCACGGGCTACTCGGTGCCCGCGGGCTCGACCGCGTACGACTACCGCGACGTGTACTTCGCCCCCTCGCTGGGTGAGATCAAGGTCGCCGACGGCTCCGCCGTCAAGCTCGGCGCCGGGCAGTCCGCGCAGGTCGCGGCCGAGGTCGTGGTGGCGGGCGCGGCTCCGGAGGGACGCTCCTTCTTCGGGGACGTGCAGCTGGTCAACGCGGCCGGGACGGTCGCGGGGAACGGCAGCGTGAAGATCGAGAAGGTCGTCGGCTAGCCGTACGTACGGAATGACGAGGGGCGGGCGCACGGTATGGGCGCCCGCCCCTTCCGCGCTTCGAGATCCCAATCGTGCGCTCCTCCGCGCTCCTACCGTGGCCCGGATTCCCGGAGGAAATTCGAGCACAGGGTGCGCTTACGCCCTATTCGATGCGGTCTGCGGACCTTGCCGTCGAAGGGACGGTTTCTGCCATGCCCCAGGACCCCCACACCCCCGTCTCCAGCGACCCCGCGGCGGGCCTGCTGCCCGCCGACGGACAACCCGTGGTCCAGCTGCCCGGCACGGGCGCGGGCGGCAAGCCCGCCCCGGGCAGCTCCACCGGCACCGAGCCCGTCGAGGGCTACCGGCTGCCGGAGCCGCCCGAGGCCGACGACGCCTTCGGCGGCCTCGTCCCCGACATCGGCGAGGCCTCGTTCGGGCCCCCCGCCGGCCCGGAGACCGTCCACGGGCCGGACGACCGGGTGCAGATCACCAACACCTGCGTCTACCCGTGGCGCGTGCACTGCTTCCTGGAGATCACGGCCGCGGACGGCAGCAGCTGGCTCGGCACCGGCTGGTTCATCGGCCCGCACACCGTCGCCACCGCCGGGCACGTCGTCTTCATCAAGAACAGCGGCGTGCCCGGGCGGGACGGCTGGGTCCGCAGCATCAAGGTGTGGCCCGGGCGCAACGGCGGCACGGTCTGCTACGGCCCGGTCGTCAGCACGAGCTTCCGGTCGGTCACCGGCTGGACCGGCAGCGGCGACGAGAACTTCGACTACGGCGCGATCATCCTGCCGACGGACCTCGGCGCACAGACCGGCTGGTTCGGCTTCGGCGTCTGGTCCGACGCGGATTTGCTCCAGGTCACCGGCAACATCGCCGGCTATCCGGCCGACAAGCCGTACGCCACGCTCTGGTACGACGCGCGCCGCATCGACTCGGTGGGCCCGCGCAAGGTGTACTACGACATCGACACCTTCGGCGGGCAGAGCGGCAGCTCCGTCTACCGGATCATCGGCAACGACCGGTACGGGGTCGCCGTCCACGCGTACGGCGGGGCCCGGGTGAACTCCGGGACCCGGATCACCACGCCGGTCTACAACAACTTCGTGGCCTGGAAGGCGTGACCCGATCCGTATGACCACCCGGCCGACCACCCGAGGGAACACCCGATCCGTATGAACGACCCCTCCGCGCCCGCCGGCGTGATCCGCGGCACGGTCCGCGACGCCGCGGGCGCGCCCGTCGCCGGCGCCCGCGTGGCCTTCGCCGACGGGCCGGTGCCGCTGCCCGAGGTCGCCGCCGTCACCGACGGCGAGGGCCGCTTCGCACTCACCGCCCCGGCCGAGGGGGCCTACACCCTCCTGTGCCGGGCGGACGGCGGGACCGCGACCGCCCGGGTGCACGTCACCGCCGCTCCCGCCGCCCGCCCGGAGGATGTCCGGGCCGACCTGCGCCTGGGCTGAAGATTTCCCGCTTCGCCCGGCCCCGTCCCGCACACCGGTCAAAGGATTGGACTTTTGGGGCGGGTGTGACCACATGATGGAACCGGCGTGCCAGGCGCGACGTCCCTGGCAGCAGGTTGCATGTTGCATGTGATGTACATGAGTAGGGAGCCCTCATGAGGATCGGAATCGTCGGAGCCACCGGGCAGGTCGGCGGAGTCATGCGCAAGATCCTCGCCGACCGGGCGTTCCCGGTCAGCGAGCTGCGCCTGTTCGCCTCGGCGCGCTCCGCCGGGTCCACCCTCCCCTGGCAGGGCACGGAGATCACGGTCGAGGACGCCGCCACGGCCGACTACACCGGCCTGGACATCGTGCTGTTCTCCGCCGGCGGCGCGACCTCCCGGGCGCTGGCCGAGAAGGTCGCCGGACAGGGCGCCGTCGTGATCGACAACTCCTCGGCCTGGCGCATGGACCCCGAGGTCCCCCTCGTCGTCTCCGAGGTCAACCCGCACGCGGTCAAGGACCGCCCCAAGGGCATCATCGCCAACCCGAACTGCACCACCATGGCCGCCATGCCGGTGCTGCGGCCGCTGCACGAGGAGGCCGGTCTGACCGCCCTCGTCGCCACCACCTACCAGGCCGTCTCCGGCTCGGGCGTCGCCGGCGTCGCCGAGCTCGACGGCCAGGTCCGCGCGGTCGGCGAGCGGGCCCCCGAGCTCGCCCACGACGGCGAGGCCGTCGAGTTCCCCGAGCCCGGCGTCTACAAGCGCCCCATCGCCTTCAACGTGCTGCCGCTGGCCGGCTCGATCGTCGACGACGGCCGCTTCGAGACGGACGAGGAGCAGAAGCTGCGCAACGAGTCCCGGAAGATCCTGGAGATCCCGGGCCTCAAGGTCTCCGGCACCTGCGTCCGCGTCCCCGTCTTCTCCGGCCACTCGCTGCAGGTCAACGCCCGCTTCGAGCGTCCGGTCAGCGTCGAGCGCGCGTACGAGCTGCTCAAGGACGCCCCGGGCGTCGAGCTCTCCGAGATCCCCACCCCGCTGCAGGCCGCCGGCAAGGACGCCTCCTACGTGGGCCGCATCCGCGAGGACGAGACCGTCGAGCACGGCCTCGCGCTCTTCCTCTCGAACGACAACCTCCGCAAGGGCGCGGCGCTCAACGCGGTGCAGATCGCGGAGCTGGTCGCCGCCGAGCTCAAGGGCTGACCGACCCCTTTTCCGTACGTCCGCGCCACCCCGCCCGCTCCGGGCCGGGTGGCGCGGACGTTTCGCTTGCGGAAAAACACCGGCCCGCCCGGGGCACCCGGCGTGGAAGGATGGCCGGAAAGTCGCGAAGTTAAGGAGATGCCCAGGTGCCTGGAACGAATCTGACCCGCGAAGAAGCGCAGCGGCGGGCTCGTCTGCTGACCGTCGACGCGTACGAGATCGACCTCGATCTCTCCGGCGCGCAGGAGGGGGGCACCTACCGCTCCGAGACCGTGGTGCGGTTCGACGCGGCCGAGGCGGGCGCGGAGACGTTCATCGACCTGGTGGCGCCCACGGTGCACGAGGTCGTGCTGAACGGGACCGCGCTCGACGTGGCCGAGGTGTTCGCGGACAGCCGGATCGCGCTGCCGGGCCTGGTGGCCGGGCGCAACGAGCTGAAGGTCGTCGCGGACTGCGCGTACACCAACACCGGCGAGGGCCTGCACCGCTTCGTCGACCCGGTCGACCAGCAGGCCTACCTTTACACCCAGTTCGAGGTGCCCGACGCGCGGCGCGTCTTCGCCTCCTTCGAGCAGCCCGACCTCAAGGCCGTCTTCACCTTCACCGTGAAGGCCCCCGAGGGCTGGACGGTCATCTCCAACTCGCCGACCCCCGAGCGGCCCGCCGACAACGTGTGGCGCTTCGAGCCGACCCAGCGGATCTCCACGTACATCACGGCCCTGATCGCCGGCCCGTACCACAGCGTGCACAGCGCGTACGAGAAGGACGGCCGCAGCATTCCGCTGGCCATCTACTGCCGCCCCTCGCTGGCCGAGTTCCTGGACGCGGACCACATCTTCGAGGTGACGCGCCAGGGCTTCGACTGGTTCGAGGAGAAGTTCGCCTACCCCTACCCCTTCCCCAAGTACGACCAGCTGTTCGTGCCGGAGTTCAACGCGGGCGCGATGGAGAACGCGGGCGCGGTCACCATCCGCGACCAGTACGTCTTCCGCTCGAAGGTGACGGACGCCGCGTACGAGGGGCGCGCCGAGACGATCCTCCACGAGCTGGCCCACATGTGGTTCGGCGACCTGGTCACCATGGAGTGGTGGAACGACCTGTGGCTGAACGAGTCGTTCGCCACCTTCACCTCGATCGCCTGCCAGGCCTCCGCGCCGGGCTCGCGGTGGCCCCACGCGTGGACGACCTTCGCCAACTCCATGAAGACCTGGGCGTACCGGCAGGACCAGCTGCCGTCCACCCACCCGATCATGGCCGAGATCCGCGACCTGGACGACGTGCTCGTCAACTTCGACGGCATCACCTACGCCAAGGGCGCCTCCGTCCTCAAGCAGCTCGTCGCCTACGTGGGCGAGGACGCGTTCTTCCGCGGCGTCCAGGCGTACTTCAAGGCGCACGCCTTCGGCAACATCCGCCTCACCGACCTGCTCGGCGCGCTGGAGGAGACCTCCGGCCGCGACCTGACCACCTGGTCGAAGCTGTGGCTGGAGACCGCCGGCATCAACATCCTGCGCCCGGAGATCGAGACCGACGCCTCCGGCGTCATCACCTCCTTCGCCGTCCGCCAGGAGGCCCCCGCCCTGCCCTCCGGCGCCAAGGGCGAGCCGACGCTGCGGCCGCACCGGATCGCCGTCGGCCTGTACGAGCTGGAGGGCGGCAAGCTCGTCCGCAAGGAGCGGATCGAGCTCGACGTCGACGGTGAGCTGACGCCCGTCGACGCGCTCGTCGGCAAGCCCCGGCCGGCCGTCGTGCTGCTCAACGACGACGACCTGTCGTACGCCAAGGTCCGTCTCGACGAGCAGTCGCTCGCGACCGTCACCGCCCACCTCGGCGACTTCACCGAGTCCCTGCCGCGCGCCCTGTGCTGGGCCTCCGCCTGGGACATGACGCGCGACGGCGAGCTCGCCGCCCGCGACTACCTCGCGCTCGTCCTCTCCGGCATCGCCAAGGAGTCGGACATCGGCGTCGTGCAGTCGCTGCAGCGGCAGGTCAAGCTGGCCCTGGACCTCTACGCCGCCCCCGAGTGGCGTGCGACGGGCCTGGCCCAGTGGACCGAGGCTGCGCTCGCCCACCTGAAGTCGGCCGAGCCGGGCAGCGACCACCAGCTCGCCTGGGCGCGGGCCTTCGCCGCCACCGCCCGTACGGACGAGCAGCTCGCCCTGCTGCAGGGCCTCCTCGACGGCACCGAGGAGATCGGCGGCCTCGCCGTCGACACCGAGCTGCGCTGGGCCCTGCTCGGCCGCCTCGCGGCCACCGGGCGCGCGGACGAGGCCGCGATCGCGGCCGAGCTGGAGCGGGACCGGACCTCGGCGGGCGAGCGGTACGCCGCGGCGGCGCGCGCCTCGCAGCCCACGGCCGAGGCCAAGGACGCGGCGTGGAAGTCGGTCGTCGAGTCGGCGGCCCTGCCCAACGCCGTGCAGGAAGCCGTCATCGGCGGCTTCGTCCAGGCCGACCAGCGCGAGCTGCTCGCCCCGTACAGCGAGAAGTACTTCGCGGCGATCAAGTCCGTGTGGGAGAGCCGCAGCCACGAGATCGCCCAGCAGATCGCGATCGGGCTGTACCCCGCGCTGCTGGTCTCCCAGGAGACCCTGGACGCGACGGACGCGTGGCTGTCCTCCGCCGAGCCGAACGCTGCGCTGCGGCGCCTGGTGATGGAGTCCCGCTCGGGCGTCGAGCGCGCGCTCAAGGCCCAGGCGGCCGACGCGGCCGCGGCGAGCTAGCGCGCGCTGCGCGAAACGCGGACGAGGGTGCCCCCGGCTCGGACCGAGCCGGGGGCACCCTCGGTCGTTTACGGGGCCTGCCGCGCCTTGGCGGTGAGGCCCGGCCTCACAGAACGCGCCGAGGCGGGAGGAGATGCCGGGGCCTGCCAACCCTGCGGCCCGCGCTCTCGGTCGTGAGGCCCGGCCTCACAGAACCGCCGCGACGGCGCTCAGCCACAACGGCGTACACCGGCGGTACCGGACCCGGCCCAGCCGAGCTCGGCACCGCCGGGCTGCACCGCGGGGGTTTCTCACCGCCGCGGCGGGAGGAGATTCCCGGGCCTGCAGGCCGGGGCCCCCGGAAGACGCCGGGGCCGACGGCCCCGGGCGCCGGGGTGCGAGGCCTCGCCTCAGGCCTGCTCCGCCCTCGCGGCGCGGCGCGCCAGCAGCGCGGCGCGCCGCTCGTCGAACTTCGTGGCCTGGTCGTCGAGGCCGTTCATGAACAGGCCCAGTTCCTCCTGGGCGCGGAGGCCCTCCGGGCCCAGGCCGGTGATCTCCAGGACCTTCAGGAAGCGCAGGACCGGCTGGAGGACGTCGTCGTGGTGGATGCGGAGGTTGTAGATCCCGCCGATCGCCATCTGCGCCGCGGCCCGCTCGAAGCCGGGGATGCCGTGGCCGGGCATCCGGAAGTTCACGACGACGTCGCGGACCGCCGACATCGTCTGGTCGGGCGCGAGCTCGAACGCCTTCCCGAGCAGGTTGCGGTAGAAGACCATGTGGAGGTTCTCGTCCGTGGCGATGCGGGCGAGCATCCGGTCGCAGACGGGGTCACCGGAGTGGTGGCCGGTGTTGCGGTGGGAGATGCGGGTGGCGAGCTCCTGGAAGGCCACGTAGGCGACGGAGTGCAGCATGCTGTGCCGGTTGTCGGACTCGAAGCCCTCGCTCATGTGCGACATCCGGAACCGCTCCAGGGCGACGGGGTCGACGGCCCGCGAGGTCAGCAGGTAGTCCCGCATGACGATGCCGTGCCGGCCCTCCTCCGCCGTCCAGCGGTGCACCCACGTGCCCCAGGCGCCGTCGCGGCCGAAGAGCTGGGCGATCTCGTGGTGGTAGCTGGGGAGGTTGTCCTCGGTGAGGAGGTTGACCACGAGGGCGGTGCGCCCGATGTCGGTGACCTTGGACTGCTCGGGCGCCCAGGCCTCCCCGCCCATGATGCCGTCGAAGTTGCGCCCGTCGCTCCAGGGCACGTACTCGTGCGGCATCCACTCCTTGGCGACCTTCAGGTGCCGGTTGAGCTCGGTCTCGACGACCTCTTCGAGGGCGTACAGCAGGCGGCTGTCGCTCCATACGGCCCGGGCGTGGTGGCGGAGGGGGGCGATGGTCACGGACAGCTCCTGGGGGAATGATCACACTTACGGTTCCGTAGGTTACGACACCGTAGGTTAAGCGGGCCGTAAAGCGAAATCAGCCGCTCCGGAATGAGGCCGGGAACACACGCGTGAACACACACGGGAACGCACGCGAAAAAGCCCGGTGCCCCGGTCCAGAAGGACCGGGGCACCGGGCTGAAGAAGATCGAGCAGGCTAGCGCGTGCGCGGGTGGTGGGTGTCGACGGTGTGCGGGTTGTCCGAGTGCCTGGCGGCGACCATCGTGAGGCCGGCGATCACCAGGAAGAGGACGATCGGCGCGGCGACGTAGAGGCCGAGCGTATTGATCATGCTCAGGCCCGGACCCGGGTCGTCACCGTCGTCGCGGGTGAGCGCGAACGCGGGGGACGACATCAGCAGCATCAGCAGCGTGCCGGCCGAGATGGCACCGGCTCGCACGGCGTTCTTGTTCTTAGAGCTCACGGCCTCAAGATATCGGGAGCATAAGAGACCCGCGCGCCCGGGGGTGGGACTACGGCCCCGCCGCCGCTCCCACCTCCGCCATCAGGGCCCGCAGCCGGGGCGAGGCCGCGAGCTCCTCCAGGGACAGCGGGCGCCCGTCGGGGCCGGCGACCGGCAGCCGCCAGTTCGGGTACTGGTCCCAGGTGCCGGGGAGGTTCTGCGGGCGGCGGTCCCCGACGGCGTCCGGCAGCCAGACGCCGACGAGGCGGGCGGGGGTGCGCAGCAGGTAGCGGTGGACGGCCAGGACGGCCGTCTCCTCGTCGCAGGGCCCCTCGGGCAGCAGGCCGAGCCGCCGGAAGAGCTCCAGCCACTCGCCCACCTCCCGCGCGTCCTCCTGCCGCTCCTCGTCGAGCGGGCGGGTGAGCAGCCCCAGCCGGTGGCGCAGGGCGACGTGGTCGCCGGTGAGCCGGGCGGCGGTGCTGGGCAGGTCGTGGGTGGTGGCGGTGGCCAGGCAGCCGGTGCGCCACCGGCCGGGGGGCAGCGGTGCGGCGTCCCCGGCCGTGTGGTCCCGGTAGTCCCGCTCGAACCACAGCACCGACGTGCCGAGCACGCCGCGCTCGGCCAGCGCCTCGCGGACCCCGGGCTCGACCGTGCCCAGGTCCTCCCCCACGACCGCGGCCCCGGCCCGGTGGGCCTCCAGGGCGAGGACGCCGAGCATCGCCTCGGGGTCGTAGCGGACGTACGCGCCCTGGGTGGGCTCCGCGCCCTGCGGCACCCACCACAGGCGGAACAGGCCCATCACGTGGTCGATGCGCAGGCCGCCCGCGTGCCGCAGCAGGCCGCGCAGCAGCTCGCGGTAGGGGCGGTAGCCGCAGGCCTCCAGGGCGTCGGGGCGCCAGGGCGGCAGGCCCCAGTCCTGGCCGCGGGGGCTGAAGGCGTCGGGGGGCGCGCCAACGGACATGCCTTCGGCGAAGGCGTCCTGCTGCGCCCAGGTGTCCGCGCCCGAGGGGTGCACGCCGACGGCGAGGTCGTGGACGAGGCCGACGCGCATGCCGGCCGCCCTGGCGGTGCGCTGGGCGGCCGCGAGCTGCTCGTCGGTGAGCCAGGCGAGCCGGCTGTGGAAGTCGACGCGGTCGGCCAGGTCGGCGCGGGCGCGGGCGGTGTCCGCCGAACGGGGGTCGCGGAGGCCGCCCGGCCAGGTGCGCCAGTCCGGCCCGTGCACCTCGGCGAGCGCGCACCAGGTGCTGTGGTCCTCCAGGGCGCGGCCCTGCCCGGCGCGGAAGGCCTCGTACGCGGCGAGGCGGGCGGGGCCCAGCGGCACGGTGCGGACGAGCTCCAGGGCGCGCCGCTTGACCTCCCAGACCGCGTCGCGGTCGATGAGCTCGCCCTTGTGGAGCACGGCGTCGCGCAGGGCGGCGGCCCGGCCGAGGAGCTGCGCGGCGCGCTCGCGGCGCTCGCCGGTGAGCAGCCCGAACTCGGGCACGTCCTCGACGCGCAGGTGGACGGGGTCGGGGAAGCGGCGGGAGGAGGGCCGGTAGGGCGAGGGGTCGGTGGGGGCGCCGCCCGCGCCGGGCACGGCCGCGTGCAGGGGGTTGACCTGGACGAAGTCCGTGCCGAAGGTGCGGCCGGACCAGTCGGCGAGCGCGGCCAGGTCGCCGAGGTCGCCCATGCCCCAGGAGCGGGCGGAGAGCAGGGAGTAGAGCTGGACGAGGAAGCCGTGTCCGCGCCGGGGCGGGGCGGGCAGCCGGTCCGGAGCGACGATCAGGGACGCGGCGGCGGACCGGCCGTCGGGGGCGTGGGCGCGCAGCAGGTGCGTGCCGAGCGGGAGTGCGCCGGGGGCGGCCCCGGCAGCGGGGTCCAGGACGACGACGTCCCCGTTCTCCGTCTCCACGCACATCTCGGTGCCCGGCGGCAGGGCGGGCAGCGCGCCGCGCCCGGTGCGCAGGACCACCGTGGCGGGCAGCAGCCTGCGGCGGGCCGCGTCCTCGTGGGCGGCCAGGGCCTCGCCCACGGAGGCGGGCGTGGAGGCGTCGACGCCGAGGGCGGCGAGGACGGCGACGACGGTCTCCTCCGGCACGCCGACGCTGCGGCCGGGGGCGGGGCTGTACGACGTCGCGATGCCGTGCAGTACGGCGAGCCGCGCTCTGGCCATCTGCACCTCGGCCATCACCACCTCCGCAGGTGTCGGTGCCGAAGGCCGTACCCGCCGCCGGGCCGCGGGACACCACTCGAATTCCCGTTCACCCGCGGACGTTCGGCTTTCGCCGTCGACGCGCCGGGCAATACAGGCACTTCGGTCACGTGCGTTGACACGCCTTGCGGCTGGTGATGGGCTCGCCCCCGTCGGGAGCACCTAGGGGCGAGGGAGACGGCCGTGCACTTCCGGGGCAGCGACTCCTCACCCGGCGGCCACGGGCCCGTGCGCCCCCGGCGCGCCGGGGTCACCGTCCTCGCGGCGGCCCTGCTGGGCGGGCTGCTGGCGGGCGCGCCCGGCACCGTCGCGGCGCCGCGGCCCGGCGACGCCGCCGCGGCCGCACCCGATCCGCAGGCCGAGGGCGCCCTGCCGCCGGTGTGGCCGCGGCCGCAGGCCTCGCGCGCGCTGGGCTCGTACGCCCAGGTCGGCGACGAGGTCACCCTGATGGCCGAGCCGGGCACCGACCCGTACGCGGTCGAGGCGCTGCGCGACGTCCTGCACGCCGCGGGCGCGCGGACGGTCGTGGACGCGGCCCCGGGCGGCACGCCGCCCCCGCGCGGCCTGATCGTCTACGCGGGCGGGCAGGGCGCGGAGGAGGCGCTGCGGGCGCTGGGCGCGCCCGGGGCCGGGGACCTGCCGGCCGGCGGGTACCGGCTGGCGACGGGCCAGGTGGCGGGCCGGCCGACGGCCGCGCTCGCGGGCGCGGGATCCGACGGGCTCTTCCACGCGGCGCAGACGCTGCGGCAGCTGACGGTGGAGCGGGGCGGAGCGAAGGGCTTCGCCGGGGCGGTGGTCCGCGACTGGCCGGGCACGGCGGTGCGGGGCCTGTCCGAGGGCTTCTACGGGGAGCCGTGGTCGCGCGAACAGCGGCTGGCGCAGCTGGACTTCATGGGCCGCACCAAGCAGAACCGCTATCTGTACGCGCCGGGCGACGACCCGTACCGGCAGGCCCGCTGGCGCGCCGCCTACCCCGCGGCGCAGCGCGAGGAGTTCCGGGCGCTGGCCGAGCGGGCCCGCCGCAACCACGTGACGCTGGCCTGGGCGGTGACGCCGGGGCAGTCGATGTGCTTCTCCTCGGCCGAGGACCTGCGGGCCCTCAAGCGCAAGGTGGACGGCATGTGGGCGCTGGGCTTCCGCGCCTTCCAGCTGCAGTTCCAGGACGTGAGCTACAGCGAGTGGCACTGCGGGGCGGACGCGGACGAGTTCGGCTCGGGGCCGAAGGCGGCGGCGAAGGCGCAGGCGAAGGTCGCGGGCGCGCTGGCGGCGCACCTGGCGGCGAAGGGGGCGGAGGCGGCCCCGCTGTCGCTGCTGCCCACCGAGTACTACCAGGACGGGCGGACGGCGTTCCGGCGGGTGCTCGCGGAGCGGCTCGACCCGCGCGTGGAGGTGGCGTGGACGGGCGTCGGGGTGGTGCCGAAGACCATCACCGGCGGCGAACTGTCCGACGCCCGGGCCGCCTTCGGTCACCCGCTGGTGACGATGGACAACTACCCGGTCAACGACTTCGCGCAGGACCGTATCTTCCTCGGGCCGTACACCGGCCGGGAGCCGGCCGTCGCGACGGGCTCCGCCGCGCTGCTGGCCAACGCCTCGTCGCAGGCCGCCGTCTCGCGCATCCCGCTGTTCACGGCGGCCGACTACGCCTGGAACCCGCGCGGCTACCGCCCCGAGGAGTCCTGGCGGGCCGCGGTCGACGACCTGGCCGGGCCGGACCCGCGCACCCGGGAGGCGCTGCGGGCCCTGGCGGGCAACGACGCCTCGTCGGTGCTCGGCGGCACCGAGTCGGCGTACCTGCGCCCGCTGCTGGACGCGTTCTGGACGGCCCTGTCGGGGACGGACGCCAAGGCGCGGGACGAGGCGGCGGGCCGGCTGCGGGCCGCCTTCGGCACCATGCGGGAGGCGCAGCAGCGCCTGTCGGGGTCCTTCGGCGGCGAGGTGGGCCCGTGGCTGGAGCAGCTCGCGCGGCACGGCGAGGCGGGGACGCGGGCGCTGGACATGCTGCTCGCCCAGGCCCGCGGCGACGGCGCGGAGGCCTGGCGGGCCCAGCTGGACGTGCAGCGGCTGCGCGGGCGGATCAAGGACAGCCCGGTGACGGTCGGCAAGGGCGTGCTCACCCCCTTCCTCGACCAGGCCCTGGCGCGCGCGAACGGCTGGACGGGCGTGGACCGGCCGGTGCGCTCCGCGGGCCGGGCCACCGACGGGAACCCGGCCACCGCCCTCACGCCGGCCGCGGGCGAACCGCTGACCGTACGGCTGGAGGGGCCGCGGCCGCTGACGGCCGTCACCGTGCTCACCGCGCCCGCGCCGGGCGCGCGCGGCACGGCCTGGGCGCGCGACGTCTCCAAGGGGTGGCAGCCGCTGGGCGCCGTGTCGGACGGCGGCTGGACGCAGCTGGCCGGCAAGGGGATGCGGGCGGACGCGCTGCGGGTGGTGTGGGAGGGGGGCGGCACGCCGCCGCCCGTCCACGAGATCGCCCCGTGGTTCGCGGACACGCCCTCGGCCGACGTGGAGCTCACGCGCGCCGAGGCGGACGCGGAGCTCGGCGGGCGCCCGGCGGCCGTGGAGGTGCGCATGATCAACCGGCGGCCGGAGGAGGTCCGCGAGAAGCTCGTCGTGAAGGCGCCCGAGGGCGTCTCGGTCAAGGCCCCCGCCGAGGTGGCCGTGGCGCGCGGCGGGGTGGCCACCGCCCGGATCGAGCTCACGGTCCCGGCGGGCGGCGCGGCCCGTACCTTCACCGTCCCGGTCCGCCTCGGCGACCAGGAGCGGACCCTGACCGTACGGGCGTACCCGCAGGCGGGCGGCCCGGACCTGGCGCGCGGCGCTTCCCTGAGCTCCTCGGGCGGCGGCCGGCAGCTGGAGCTGGCCCGCCCCGTACGGCTGGGGCGGCTGGTGCTGCACTGGCGGGACGGGCAGGACGGCGAGGAGGAGGAGGCCCGCTGCCGCGTCCAGGTGTCGGCGGACGGCCGCACCTGGCGGGACGCGGCCGCGGCCTCCGGCGAGGGGGGCGCGGAGACGGTGCGCATGGACGCGCCGGACACGCGCTTCGTACGGGTGCAGGGCGGGAGGGCCGGGGACGCCCTGCGGGGAGTGGAGGCCTACGCGGTGGGCCGCCCCTGAGCACGGCGCGCACGCCGTCCTCGGGCGCCGGACCGGCTGGGTCTTCAGCCTGCCCGGCGCCCGGGGTACGGAAATGGCCCGGGACTGTCAGGCGGAAATGCCGTCGATCCGGGCCATCGCGTCCTCCGCGCCGAATGCCTCGAGATAAGGCAGCCAGCGCGGGTCCCTATGGCCCGTGCCGATGATGCGCCAGGCCAGCCCGGACGGCGGCGCGGGCTGGTGACGCAGCCGCCACCCCAGCTCGGCGACGTGCCGGTCGGCCTTGACGTGATTGCAGCGGCGGCAGGCCGCCACCACGTTCTCCCAGGCGTGCTGGCCGCCGCGGCTGCGCGGGACCACGTGATCGACGCTGGTTGCGACGCCACCGCAGTACGCACAGCGCCCGCCGTCACGGGCGAAGAGTGCACGGCGGGTGAGCGGGACGGGCCCCCGAAAGGGCACGCGCACGAAGCGTTTGAGGCGGACGACGCTGGGAGCGGGGATGGTGCAGGTTGCGCTGTGCATGTAGGCGCCGGTGTCCTCGAGGCTGACGGCCTTCTCATTGAGGACGAGTATGAGCGCGCGGCGGAGCGGTACGACGCCGAGCGGCTCGTACGACGCGTTGAGGACCAGGACGTGCGGCACGGGTGCCTCCTTGTACGCCGGCGGCGCGTGGCTCGCGCCGGGACGATCTCCTGCAAGTGTCCCCCGGCCCCTGGTCGGAGCGCCACCATGACCGGGTAACGGGTCACGGGTGTTTTGGAACACATCCTGTTCATCCCCCGCTCAAGACCCGTCGCATCTCGAACACAGCAACGGAGGATCACCTCTGCCCCGATAGTGTGGTGAGTCCGCCCGCCCGCACCTCGGGCCGGCGTCCCACACGAAGGGTTCCCGCAGTGTTCTGGTCCGCCGCCCCGCCCGCAGAAGACACGACGCCCCGTCCTGTCTCTCTCGACGAGGCACAACGGACGGCGAACGACGCCGCCGGCTGGGTCGAGGAGAACTGGTCCGTCTGGCTCAGCAACGGCCTGCGCATCATCCTGATCGTGGTGATCGCGGTGGTGATGCGCTCCCTGATCCGGCGCGCCATCACCAAGCTCATAGCGCGCATGAACCGCACGGCCTCGGCCGTCGACGGCACGGCGCTCGGCGGTCTGCTCGTCAACGCCGAGCGGCGCCGGCAGCGCTCGGAGGCCATCGGCTCCGTGCTGCGCAGCGTCGCCTCGTTCCTGATCATGGGCACGGCCGCGCTGACCGTGCTGTCGGTGCTGAAGATCAACCTGGCCCCGCTGCTGGCGAGCGCCGGCGTGGCGGGCGTCGCCATCGGTTTCGGCGCCCGCAACCTCGTCACCGACTTCCTCTCGGGCGTCTTCATGATCCTGGAGGACCAGTACGGCGTCGGCGACACGATCGACGCCGGGGTCGCCTCCGGCGAGGTGATCGAGGTGGGCCTGCGCGTCACCAAGCTGCGCGGCGCGGACGGCGAGATCTGGTACGTGCGCAACGGCGAGGTCAAGCGCATCGGCAACCTGAGCCAGGGCTGGGCCACGGCCGGCGTCGACGTCCAGGTCCGCTCGGACGAGGACCTGGACCGGGTCCGCGAGATCCTCGTCCGCACGGGTGAGGAGATGCAGAAGGCCGAGCCGTGGACCGAGCGGCTGTGGGAGCCCGTCGAGGTGCTGGGCCTGAGCGCGACCTACCTCGACTCGGTGGTCGTCCGGGTCTCCGCCAAGACCATGCCGGGCAAGGCGCTCGGCGTCGAGCGCGAGCTGCGCTGGCGCATCAAGCAGGCGCTGGACGCGGAGGGCATCCGCATCGTGGGCCGCCCGCCGGAGGCGAATCTGGAGACGGACGGGTCCGACCCGATGGCGGCCGTGGCCGCTCCGTCCGCCCTGGCGAACCCGGCGTCCCCGCAGTCCCAGGCCACGACGCCCATACCGCCGGCGGTGCCGGGCGCGGCCCTCGGCAAGTGACGGCGGCCCGGCGGCCCCGCCGCCGGGCGGTCCGGGCCGGCGCGGCATAGCCCCGCCCGCGGCCCGGCGCCGCTCCGCCTAGCCGCGCTCGACCTTGCCCAGGAAGTCGTCCAGGTTCACGAGCATGCGGGAGATCCGCTCCTCCACGCTCAGCGTCTCCTTGTAGCGCATCGCCATCTGCGGGACCTTCTTGCCGCGCATGTAGAGCGAGCAGGCCAGGTCCGCACACATGTACGCGCCGACCGTGTTGCCCTCGCGCCCGGCCGGGCCGACCCGCCGGGCGGCGAGCAGGGAGACGCCCGAGCCCGGGTGCGCGGTCAGGCACAGCGAGCACATCGTGGACTTCGCCATGCTCCGCGGCCCGCCCTGCGGCACCCGCAGGGTCACGCCGACGAGCTTCCCCTCGCGCTCGGCGACGACGTAGCCGCGGTCCGGCGCACCCGGGTCCCGCCAGCCCAGGAAGTCGAGGTCCTCCCAGGGGAGTTCCGAGAGGTTGCGCGGGAGGGCGATCCGGCGCGCCTCCCCCTTGGAGCAGTTGATGAAGGACGCGCGTATGTCGTTGTCGGCGAGGGATTGCATGGTCAGGGAAATTAACACCGTTCGGGCGGATCGTCGCATGATTTTCGGGCCGGGCCGTCCCGGGCGATTGACGCCCTGCCCTGTGATTCCCTAGCCTCCCGGGCATCGATAGGAAAGTTTCCTAACAGTCAGGTTTCCCCAACAGTCAGGGACGACGAGATGGCCGGAACCCCGGGGACGCCGCGCGTGCTGCGCGCCATGAACGACCGCGCCGCCCTGGAGCTGCTCGTCGCGCACGGCCCCCTCACCCGCACCCGCCTCGGCGAGCTGACCGGCCTGTCCAAGCCCACCGCCGCCCAGCTGCTCACCCGCCTGGAGACCGCCGGCCTGGTGCGCCGCACCGGCAGCGTCACCGGACGACCCGGGCCCAGCGCCGGGCTGTACGAGATCGACCCGGGCATCGCCCACGTCGCCGCGCTGTCCGTCGGCCCCGAGGGCGTCACCGCGCTCGTCGCCGACATCGCCGGTACGGTGGCAGGCGAGCACCGCGCGTCCGCGGAGCAGGGCGAGGGGGCGGCGAAGCTCGTCGCCCGGGCCGTCGACGGCGCCCTCGCCGCCGCCGGGCTCGGCCGTGACGCGCTGCACCGCACCGTCATCGGCACCCCCGGCGCCCTCGACCCGCGCACAGGCCTCCTGCGCTACGCCCCGCACCTGCCGGACTGGCGCTCCCCCGCCCTGCCGGACGAGCTCGCCGCGATCACCGGCACGCCCGTCGTCGTCGAGAACGACGTCAACCTCGCCGCCGTCGCCGAGCAGCACGCCGGGGCGGCCCGGGGCTTCGCGAACTACGTCCTGCTGTGGGCGGACGAGGGCGTCGGCGCCGCCGTCGTCCTGGGCGGCACCCTGCTGCGCGGCGCGACCGGCGGCGCCGGAGAGATCGGCTACATGCCGCTGCCGGGCGCACCGCTCGCGCGCGGCGGGGACGATGCCACCGCGGGCCCCGACGGCGGCGGCGGATTCCAGATGCTCGTCGCCTCCCCGGCCGTCGTCGCGCTCGCCCGCGCCCACGGCATCGACGCCCGTACGGCCCCCGAGGCCCTCGCCCGCGCGGCGGCGGAACCCGGCGCGGGCGACGACGTCCACGCCGAACTGGGCAGGCGGCTGGCCCTCGGGCTCGCGGCGGTCGTCGCCGTGGTCGACCCCGAACTGGTGGTGCTCTCCGGCGCGGTGTGCCGGGCGGGCGGCGAGCGGCTGCGCGCCATGGTGGAGGCCGAGCTCACCGGCCTGGCCCTGCCCCGGCCGCTGCTGCGGCTGAGCACCGTGGAGGACCGGCCGGTCCTGGCCGGGGCGCTGCAGACCGCACTCGCGGCGGCCCGGGAGACCGTGTTCGACACGGCGTGAGCCGTTCGCCGCCACGGCGTGCACCGTTCGCCGCTTTGACCTGGCAACCAGCAAAGGAGTCAAGGGTGAAGCTCGCAGTAGTGGGTGGCGGATCCACCTACACCCCCGAACTCGTCGACGGCTTCGCGCGGTTGCACGACACGCTGCCGGTGACGGAGCTCGTCCTGATCGACCCGGACGAGGAGCGGCTGGAGCTGGTCGGCGCGCTGGCGCGGCGGATCCTCGCCCGGCAGGGCCACCCCGGCCGCGTCACCTGGACCGCGGACCTGGACGCGGGCGTGGACGGCGCGGACGCCGTGCTGCTCCAGCTGCGCGTGGGCGGCCAGGCGGCCCGGCAGCAGGACGAGACCTGGCCGCTGGAGTGCGGCTGCGTCGGCCAGGAGACCACCGGCGCGGGCGGGCTCGCCAAGGCGCTGCGCACGGTCCCGGTGGTGCTGGACATCGCCGAGCGGGTGCGGCGGCGCAGCCCGGACGCCTGGATCGTGGACTTCACCAACCCGGTCGGCATCGTGACGCGGGCGCTGCTGGCGGCCGGGCACCGGGCCGTGGGCCTGTGCAACGTGGCCATCGGCTTCCAGCGGAAGTTCGCCCGGCTGCTGGGGGTCGCCCCGGAGGAGGTGGCGCTGGAGCACGTGGGCCTCAACCACCTCACCTGGGAGCGGTCGGTGACGGTGGGCGGCGAGGACGTCCTGCCGCGGCTGATCGCCGAGCACGGCGACGCCGTAGCGGCCGACCTGCGCATGCCGCGCTCGGTGCTGGACCGCCTCGGCGTCGTCCCCTCCTACTACCTGCGCTACTTCTACGGGCACGACGAGGTCGTCCGGGAGCTGCGCACCAAGCCCTCGCGGGCCGCCGAGGTGGCCGCGATGGAGCGGAAGCTGCTGTCCCTGTACGCCGATCCCGCGCTGGACGAGAAACCCGCGCTGCTGGCGAAGCGCGGCGGCGCCTTCTACTCGGAGGCGGCGGTCGCCCTGACCGCGTCGCTGCTGCGGGACACCGGGGACGTCCAGGTCGTCAACGCCCTCAACGACGGCACGCTGCCCTTCCTGCCCGACGACGCGGTGATCGAGGTGCCGGCGGCGGTGGACGCGAGGGGCGCGCACCCCCTGCCCGTACGCCCGCTGGAGCCGCTGTACGCCGGGCTGGTCGCGAACGTCACGGCGTACGAGCACCTGGCGCTGGAGGCCGCGCTCGAGGGGGGCCGCGACCGGGTCTTCCGGGCGCTGCTCGCGCACCCGCTGGTCGGGCAGTTCGACCACGCCGACCGGCTGACCGACGCCCTCGTCGCGCACAACCGGGAGCACCTCGCGTGGGCGTGAGCGGCGCACTGCTCGCGGTCGACGCGGGCAACAGCAAGACGGACGTGGTGCTGGCGGGGCCGGACGGCGCCGTGCTCGGGGCCTCGCGCGGCGGGGGGTTCGAGCCGGCGCGGACGGGCGTGCGGCAGGCGGTGGACGGCCTGGCGGCGCTCGTGGAGCGGGCCGCCGCTGCCGCGGGGGCGGCCGCACCGCCGTACGCCGCCCACGTCAGCGCGTGCCTGGCCAACTGCGACCTGCCGGTGGAGGAGGAGCTGCTGACCGCGGAGATCGCCGCCCGCGGCTGGGGGCGGACGGTCGCCGTCGCCAACGACACCTTCGCGCTGCTGCGGGCGGGCCTGCCCGACGGGGGCGAGCCCGTGGGCGTCGCGGTGGTGTGCGGGGCGGGCATCAACTGCGCGGGGCTCGGGCCGGGCGGCCGTACGGCCCGCTTCCCCGCGATCGGGCGGCTCTCCGGCGACTGGGGCGGCGGCGCCTGCCTGGCGGAGGAGGCGCTCTGGGCGGCGGCGCGCGCCGCCGACGGCCGCGGCGGGCCGACCGCGCTGGCCGGCGCGCTGCCCGCGCACTTCGGCCTGGACGGCATGCCCGCGCTGATCGAGGCGCTGCACCTGGGCCGGGTGGCGGCGGAGCGGCGGCACGAGCTCGTACCGGTGCTGTTCGCGGTGGCGGCCGCGGGCGACGCGGTCGCCCGCGCCCTCGTGACCCGGCAGGCGGAGGAGGTCGTCGCCATGGCCGCGGTCGCACTGGAACGGCTGGGCCTGCTGGGAGCCGCGGTGCCGGTGGTGCTGGGCGGCGGGGTGCTCGCGGCCCGGCACCCGCTGCTGCACGAGCAGGTGCTGGCGCTGCTGGCGTCGCGGGCGCCGCAGGCGGTGCCGTTGGTGGTCACGGCGCCGCCGGTGCTGGGCGCGGCGCTGCTGGCGCTGGACCGCGCAGGGGCTCCGGCGACGGCTCACGCCCGGCTGCGGGCGCACTACGGCGACGCGTAGGGCGAGCCGCGCGGGGCGGGTGGCTCGGGCGGCACGAGGCAGGCGGCGGGGGCGGCACGAGGCAGGCGGGGCGGGCGGCACGAGGTCCGTTTGGCGCCTGTTTCCCGCGTGGCGACCGGTATCGCGGAATCTGTCATTCCCTGGCCGGAATCCGCGATACCGCCGCCTTCTTCACGTCATGTTCACATCGTGAGAGGCGTCACCACACCCCACCCCGGACCGGAAGATCTTTCGCCGGGGGCCCTCGCGACGGACGAGTTTCCTGACATGGCGTCAACAACGTCATTCGTCAGAAATTTCTCCCAGGACAGTGGTTGACCATTCATTTACCCAATGTCCCAAAATCGGCCAACCATTTTCCGACCCCTCCTCGATCATGCGAGGCTCCGCCCGCACGGATTGATCACGAAATACAACAAGCAACCGCCATCAAAAGGGATTTACGGCTGCATTCGTGACAACTTCCGCCACTGATCGTCCATTCCGCGCCTTGTCGGCGCGCAATCGAGGGGGAACCGACCCATGTCGTCCAACGTCAGCCGACGCGTCGTGCTCAGAGGAACCGCCGCTGCCGCCGCCGGAGTGGCGCTGCTCGCCACCGGCGCGCAGGCGGCCGACCACACCGGTCACACCACCGACCACACCGGTCACGGCGGCCACGGCACCGGCCCCGCTGCGTTCGACGAGGTCTACAAGGGCCGTCGCATCGTCGGCAAGCCCGTGACGGGCGGCCACGAGGCCCACCACGGCGGCTTCGCCGTCACCGTGGACGGCAAGGAACTGCACGTCATGCAGAACGCCGACGGCTCCTGGATCAGCGTGGTGAACCACTACCAGGTCTTCGACCAGCCGCTCGCGCTCACCCGCGCCGCCGTCGACGCGCTCCGCGGCGCGACGCTCGTCCCGATCGCGATGAACTGACCGGCCACTGCCGCACGCACCCCACCGACCCACACTTCCCACTCACGAGGACACGAACCCCATGGCAGTGCGCAAGAACCAGGCGAACCTGACCGCCACCGAGAAGCGCAACTTCGTCAACGCCGTGCTGGAGCTCAAGCGCACCGGTGTGTACGACGGCTTCGTCCGGACGCACAACGAGTTCATCATGAGCGACACCGACAACGGCGACCGCGTCGGTCACCGCTCCCCCTCCTTCCTCCCCTGGCACCGCCGCTTCCTGATCCAGTTCGAGCAGGAGCTGCAGAAGATCGACTCCTCGGTCACGCTGCCCTACTGGGACTGGACCGTCGACCGCACGGCCAACGCCTCGATCTTCGGCGCCGACTTCATGGGCGGCAACGGCCGCAGCCGTGACGCGCAGGTCACCACCGGCCCGTTCGCCTACTCCACGGGCAAGTGGACCATCAACGTCAGCGTCGACAACCGCAACTTCCTGCAGCGCGAGATCGGCGCCGCGGGCACGCTGCCCACGCGCGCCCAGGTGGACGCCGTCCTCGCCATGCCGGTCTACGACACGGCCCCGTGGAACAGCGCCTCCGAGGGCAGCTTCCGCAACTACCTCGAGGGCTGGCGCGGCGCGGGCCGCGTCCACAACAACGTCCACGTGTGGATGGGCGGCCAGATGGCCACCGGCGTCTCCCCCAACGACCCGGTCTTCTGGCTGCACCACGCCCACATCGACAAGCTGTGGTCCGACTGGCAGCGCATGCACCCGCAGTCCGCGTACCTGCCGGCCGCCGGCACCACGAACGTCGTCGACCTCAACGACACCATGCGTCCGTGGAACAACGTCACCCCGGCCCAGATGCTCGACCACAGCTCGTACTACACCTACGCGTAAGGCACGGCACGCGACAGGCGCACACGCGTCCGGCCCGGTGCGGGGAACCGCGCCGGGCCGGCGGGCGTGATGGGGAACGAGGGCCGCCACGGGCCCCGGTGAAGATCGCGATCCGAACAAGATCGCACCGGCACCGGTGTGTTTGTCAGTCCTTGCGGCCATACTGCTGGCCGGGCACCTGTTCCCGGCCGGCACCGGGCAACGGGCTGCCCTCAGCGACCGAGGGGGAGGTCACGTGTCACAGCCGCAGCCGGCCGGCGGGCCGCGAGGAGCGCCCGGCCGCAGCACCTCCGGCCCGGCCTGGCGCGAGGCCCTGGACCGCGTGCGGGCCGCGGCGGTCACCGAGCCCGGCAGGCTGCGGGTCATCGGCGCCGTCCTGGCCGTGGTCCTCGTCGCGTTCGGTGCGGTCACCGCCTGGCAGGTCGCCTCCAGATCCGCCGCGGCCGACTCCGTCGTCCGCACCAGCCAGCCGCTCAGCGCCGACGCCGCCGACATCTACCGCTCGCTCGCCGACGCCGACACCACCGCGGCGAGCGGCTTCCTCGCGGGCGGCCAGGAGCCGCGCGCGGTCCGGCAGCGCTACGAGAAAGACATCGCGCTCGCCTCCCGGCTGCTGGTGAAGGCCGCCGCGAACGCCGAGGGCTCGGCCACGGCCCGCGCCCGCATCGCCACCCTCAACGAGGGACTCCCGCGCTACACCGGCCTCGTGGAGGCCGCGCGCGCCAACAACCGCCAGGGCCTGCCGCTCGGCGGCGCCTACCTGCGCTACGCGGGCGACCGCATGCGCGGGGAGCTGCTCCCCGCCGCCCGCGGCCTGTACGAGGCCGAGACGGGCCGCCTCGGCTCCGACTACGACGACGCGAAGTCCTGGCCGTGGGCCGCCCTGGCCCTCGGCGCCGTCGCGCTCGCCGCCCTCGCCTGGGCCCAGCGCCGCAACTACCTCCGGACGAACCGGGTCTTCAACCACGGCCTGCTCGCCGCCACCGCGGCCGCCGGCGTCGTCCTGCTGTGGCTGGTCGCCGGCCACGCGGTGGCCCGCTCCGGCCTGGAGACCTCCTACGCCCACGGCGCGAAATCCCTGCAGGCGCTCAACGAGGCCCGCATCGGCTCGCTCCAGGCCCGCGGCGACGAGAACCTCGCCATGGTCGCCCGGGGCGCCGTCCTCGGGAAGAACGGCGACGACGCCTACGAGACCGGCTACCGCGACGGCATGGGCCGGCTCGTCGGCGGCAGCCAGGGCCCGGCCCGGCCGGACACCCTGCTGGAGCGCGCCCGGGCGCTCGCCGACGACGCCGAGGGGCGCGATCCGGTCGAGGCCGCCGTCAAGAACGTCCGCGAGTGGCAGCAGCGCCACGGCCAGGCACGCGCCCTCGCCGACGACCGCGGCGACTACGACGACGCCCTGCGCAAGGTGATCGGCGACAAGGACAGCACCGGCGCGTCCTTCGACCGCGTGGACACCGAACTGCAGCGCGCGATCGCCCACGAGCAGGCCGAGTTCCGGCAGGAGGCCGACGACGGGCGCGGCGCGTTCTCCGGCCTCGCCGCCGGAGCGGCCGTGCTGACCGTCCTCGGCGCCGCCGGTGCCGTCGTCGGCGTGGGCCGCAGGCTGTCGGAGTACCGGTGAGACCGGTACGGGAGGACGAGGGGGAGGCGGTGCGCATGGCAGGGGCCCGGACGGAGAAACGGCTGCGGATGCGGGCCGGCCCGGCGGCGGTGGCGGCCGCCGTGTGCGCCCTGGCCGCGGCGGCCGCGGCCGTGCTGCCCACGGGCGGCGCCTTCGGCGGCCCGGGTGCGGGCGCGGGCTTCGGCGCGCCGGGGGCGGGCGCGCCGGAACCGGCATGCGCCCCGTCCGGGCCCCTGCCATGCGCACCGCCTCCCCCTCGTCCTCCCGTACCGGTCTCACCGGTACTCCGCCGGTGCCGTCGTCGGCGTGGGCCGCAGGCTGTCGGAGTACCGGTGAGACCGGTACGGGAGGACGAGGGGGAGGCGGTGCGCATGGCAGGGGCCCGGACGGGGCGCATGCCGGTTCCGGCGCGCCCGTGCCGAAAGCCCCGCCCGCGCAGTGCACCGACCCCGAGGCGAGCCTGCGGCCCGCGGGCGGGGCCGACGGCGCGGCCGTGCAGCGCATCAAGGCCCGCGGCCGGCTGATCGCGGGCGTCGACCAGAACAGCTACCGCTGGGGCTACCGCAACCCCGCCGACGGCGAGCTCAGCGGCTTCGACATCGACCTCGTACGGGCCGTCGCCAAGGACATCCTCGGCGACCCCGGCAAGGTCACCTATCTCGCGATCCCCACGAGCCGGCGCATATCCGCCCTGCAGACGGGCAAGGTGGACATCGTCGCCCGCACGATGACCATCACGTGCGAACGGATCGGACAAGTGGCGTTCTCCACCGCCTACTTCGAGTCCGGGCAGCAGGTGATGGTCCCCAAGGGGTCACCGGTGACCCCTTGGGGACCATCACCTGCTGCCCGGACTCGAAGTAGGCGGTGGAGAACGCCACTTGTCCGATCCGTTCGCACGTGATGGTCATCGTGCGGGCGACGATGTCCACCTTGCCCGTCTGCAGGGCGGATATGCGCCGGCTCGTGGGGATCGCGAGATAGGTGACCTTGCCGGGGTCGCCGAGGATGTCCTTGGCGACGGCCCGTACGAGGTCGATGTCGAAGCCGCTGAGCTCGCCGTCGGCGGTGACGGGGGCGTCTCCGACGCAGGGCACGGCGGGTGCGGCGGGGGGGGACGGGGGGGGGGGCCGCCCCCCCCCCCTGCCCCACCCGCCCGGCCCCCGCCCCACCGAGCCGAACCCGGTACCGGAAGCCCCCGGTCCACCCGGCCCGGAAGCGCCGGGACCCGCAGGGGCGGGCATGCCGGGAGCCGGAGCGGCGGAACCCGCCCCCGGCGCGCCGAAGCCCGCGCCCGCACCCGGGCCGCCGCACCCGCGGCGCCCGCCCCCGACGCCGCGGCGCCCGCGCAGTGCACCGACCCCGAGGCGAGCCTGCGGCCCGCGGGCGGGGCCGACGGCGCGGCCGTGCAGCGCATCAAGGCCCGCGGCCGGCTGATCGCGGGCGTCGACCAGAACAGCTACCGCTGGGGCTACCGCAACCCCGCCGACGGCGAGCTCAGCGGCTTCGACATCGACCTCGTACGGGCCGTCGCCAAGGACATCCTCGGCGACCCCGGCAAGGTCACCTATCTCGCGATCCCCACGAGCCGGCGCATATCCGCCCTGCAGACGGGCAAGGTGGACATCGTCGCCCGCACGATGACCATCACGTGCGAACGGATCGGACAAGTGGCGTTCTCCACCGCCTACTTCGAGTCCGGGCAGCAGGTGATGGTCCCCAAGGGGTCACCGGTGACCGCGTTCGACGACTCGCTGAAGGGGAAGAAGGTCTGTACGGCGGAGGGTTCCACGGCCGAGATCAAGGTGCGGGAAGAGCCGCACGGCTCCTCCCTGCTGACGGTCCCCAACCAGCTCGACTGCCTGGTGCGGCTCCAGCTCGGCGAGGTCGACGCCGTGGTCAACGACAGGGCCCTCGCGGCCGGCCAGGCGGCGCAGGACCCGTCCGTGCAACTCGTCGGAAAGCCGTTCACCACCGAACCGTACGGCGTGGCGATGAACCTCGCGGACACGGACCTGGTACGCCGGGTCAACAAGGTGCTGGAGGACTACCGCGCGGGCGGCGCCGGAAGCCTCTGGATGAAGGCGTACGACAAGTGGCTCGCCGCCGACCTGAAGGGCATCACCGCCCCGCCGGCGCCCAAGTACCGGGACTGACGGCGGGCCGGGGAGCACGGCCGTAACGGACACGCCCGCGGCGCCCGCCGCGGACAGGAGAGAGGGGATCGATGGCGGTCGCGGAGCCCACCGGGCCGGCCTTGACCCGCGAGGAGGTGGACCGTGCGCTGGCCAGGCTCGGCGCGGAGCACGAGGCCGTCGAATCCTCGCTGCTCGCCCTCCAGGACCATGCGGGGCGGCGCCTGCTGGAGGGGGCGGAGCTCACCGGCGAGACCAGGAGCCGGTGGGCGGCCGCCGAGGCCCTCATCGGGCAGCTGTGGGCGTACTTCGACGCCTACACCGCGGCCCTGACCGCCGCCCGCGAGCTGCGCGCCCGGCGCCGCTGGCCCACCCAGGGCGAGCTGTCCGAGCTCACCGAACTGCTGCGCGGCTCCGGCATCACCCTGCCCGGCCACGGCACGGCCGCGCTCGGCACGGCGGGCCTCCCGCCGGGCGCGGTGGGCACGGCGGGCGTGACGGCGCGCCTCAGCGAGCAGCTGAGCCTGCAGGAGCTGCTGGACCGGATGAACGGCTGGTACGCCCGGGCCCTCGACGTCGTCGTGATCGCCGACGCCGTGTGGTCCGCGCTGCCCGCCCGCATCGACCTGCTCGCCGCCGAGCTCGGGCGCACCCGCTCCCTCGCCCACTCGGTGGGCGTCCGGCCCGGCGAGCACCCCTCCGGTGACGACCTGGAGCAGATCACCCGGGAACTGGCCGCGCTGCGGGACGAAGTGATATCCGATCCGGTCGCCTTCTGGGCCGGCTCCTCGCCCAGCTCGGCCCCGGGCGGCGGCCGCCCGGACACCACGCGCTACGACCGCGCCGCGCGGGCCCTGGAGGACGTCCGCCGGGAGGTCGAGGCGGTGCTGGACGTCCGGCAGGACGCCGAGCGGCGGCTGATGCGCGTGCGCGACGTCCTCTCGCGCGCGGACCGCACGCTGAACGAGGCCCGGCAGGCGCGCGTCGAGGTCCTGTCGAAGATCGCCGCGTCCGTGGTGCCGGCGGTCTCGGGCCCGCCGACGGCCCTCTACGAGCAGCTGTCGGCCGCCGCCGAGCACCGCAGACACGCCCGGTGGCACCGGCTCTCGCCGCTCCTGGAGGGCCTGGAGCAGCGCTCGGAGGAGGAGCTGCTGCGCGCCCGCGAGTCGCTGACGGCGGTGACGGCCCCGCTGGCGGTCCGCGCCGAGCTGCGCGGCCGTCTGGACGCGTACAAGGCGAAGACCGCCCGGCACGGCCTCGCCGAGGACTCCCTGCTCATCGAGCGGTACGACGCGGCGCGGCGCATGCTGTGGAGCGCGCCGTGCGATCTGGTGGCCGCCGAACAGGCGGTCCTGCGCTATCAGCAGGCGCTGGCCGAGGCGCTGTCGGCGCGGCCGGGCACCGGGGAGCAGCCCGCGGGACGGAGGGGGGAAGCGTGAGCGAGGCCTGTCAGCGGCCGGGGTGCGCCGGTTCGTACGAGGACGTCGGCGGCGGCGAGCTGTACTGCGACACGTGCGGCCTGGCGCCGGTCGTGTCGCCGAACGGGACGGTCTCCTCCCCCGCCACGGGGGTGGCGGGGGGCTCGCCGGGCAGCGGCTCGGAGGGCGGTGCGAGAGCGGGGTCGCAGGGCTCGTCGTCCCGCTCCTCCTCGCGGTCGTCGCGCTCGTCGTCGCGTTCCTCGTCGTCGCGGCGGTCGGTGTCGGGGCGCCTGTCGCGCTCGCTGCCGGGGTCCGAGGGCGCGAGCACGCGGTCGGTGTCGGTGCGCAGCGCGGGCTCGGGGCCGTCGTCGTCGGGGCGCGGCAGGCTGGGCGCGGGCCTGGTCAAGGTGCCGGAGGTGCCGCGTCCGGATCCCCGGGCGGCGGTGCTGGCCAACCCGGAGGTGCCCGAGCGCAAGCGGTTCTGCAGCCGCAGCGACTGCGGTGCGCCGGTGGGCCGGGCGCGCGGCGACCGGCCGGGCCGTACGGAGGGCTTCTGCACCAAGTGCGGCCACCCGTACTCCTTCGTGCCCAAGCTGCGCGCCGGGGACGTGGTGCGCGGGCAGTACGAGGTGGCGGGCTGCCTGGCGCACGGCGGGCTCGGCTGGATCTACCTGGCCGTCGACCGGGCCGTGTCGGACCGCTGGGTCGTCCTCAAGGGCCTGCTGGACACGGGCGACGAGGACGCCCTGGCGGTGGCGGTCTCCGAGCGGCGCTTCCTCGCCGAGATCGAGCACTCCAACATCGTCCGCATCTACAACTTCGTCGAGCACCTCGACCAGCGCACCGGCAGCCTCGACGGCTACATCGTCATGGAGTACGTCGGCGGCAAGTCGCTGAAGGAGATCGCCAACGAGCGGCGGACGCCGGACGGGCGGCGCGATCCGCTGCCGGTGGAGCAGGCGTGCGCGTACGGCATCGAGGCGCTGGAGGCGCTCGGCCACCTGCACAGCCGCCACCTGCTGTACTGCGACTTCAAGGTCGACAACGCCATCCAGCAGCAGGACCAGCTCAAGCTGATCGACATGGGCGCGGTCCGGCGGATGGACGACGAGGACGGCGCGATCTACGGCACGGTGGGCTACCAGGCCCCCGAGGTCGCCGAGGTGGGCCCGTCGGTCGCCTCCGACCTCTACACGGTGGCCCGCACGCTGGCCGTGCTCACCTTCGACTTCCAGGGCTACACGAACGTCTTCCGGGACAGCCTGCCCGACCCGGACCACATCGAGGTCTTCTCCCGCTACGAGTCCTTCTACCGGCTGCTGGTCCGGGCCACGGACCCCGATCCGGCGCGGCGGTTCGCCTCCGCCGAGGAGATGGCCGACCAGCTGACGGGGGTGCTGCGGGAGGTCGTCGCACTGCAGACGGGCCGGCCGCGGCCGGCGCTGTCCACGCTGTTCGGGCCGGAGCTGCGGGTGGTGGACACCCGGCTGTTCGAGGAGGCCGACAGCGAGGTCTCGGCGCTGGGCGGCCCGGCGGAGCGCCGGGAAGCACGCCCGCAGCCCCCGCCACGCCCGCAGCGCCGGCACCGCCCACCACCGGGCCCGCCGTCGGGCCGGCCTCCCCGCCGGCCCCGCCCGTCGCCCCGCCGGTCGCCCCGCCCGTCGCCCCGCTCGACGCCCGGGCCGCGGCGCTGGCCCTGCCGGTGCCGCTCGTCGCCCCCGGCGACCCCAACGCGGGCTTCCTGGCGGGGCTGCTCGCCTCGCAGCCCGCCGAGGTGTACGCCGCGCTGCAGGCCGCGCCCGCCGAGTCGACGGAGCTGCGGCTGCGCAGGATCCGGGCCCAGCTGGAACTGGGCGAGGAGGCGCAGGCGTCCCATGCACTGGAGAGCCTCGAAGCCGCCCACCCGGGCGACTGGCGGATCGTCTGGTACCGCGGGCTCCACGCACTGGTCTGCGGTGACAAGGAGACGGCTGCGCTGTCCTTCGACGCGGTCTACGACGCCTTCCCGGGCGAGCCCGCCCCGAAGCTGGCGCTCGGCGTGTGCGCGGAGGTCCTCGGGCAGCTCGACAACGCCGCCGAGTACTACCGGCTGGTGTGGGTGACCGACCCGAGTTTCGTCGGCGCCGCGTTCGGGCTGGCGCGGGTGCGGCTGGCCGGCGGGGACCGCCGGGGCGCCGTGCGCGCGCTGGAGTCCGTGCCGGAGGCGTCCATCCACTACACCGCGGCGCGGGTCGCGGCGGTGCGGGCCCGGCTGCGGCGGCGTTCGCCGCAGGAGCCGCTGCTGGAGGACCTGGTGGCCGCCGCGGGCCAGGTGGAGCGGCTGGCGGACTTCGGGCTGGACGCCGTGCGCCGCGAGCGGCTCTCCACGGAGGTGCTGGGCAGCGCGCTGGACTGGGTGCTGTCGGGCTCCCCCGGCCCGGGCGGCGGTCCCCAGGCCGCCCGCCCGGGCGCGCTGCTGGGCCGCGGCCTGGACGAGCGCGAGCTGCGCTTCGGGCTGGAGCGCAGCTACCGCGTGCTCGCCCGGCTGGCCCAGCGCGGCGAGGAACGGATCGAACTGGTGGAGCGGGCAAACCGTTTCCGCCCCAGGACATGGGTGTGATCGATGTCGCAAGTGCCGCGCCCCTCACAACTGACGGCGTGCCCCGCCTGCAGGGAACCGCTGGACCCGGCCGACAATTTCTGCGGCGGCTGCGGCGCCGACCTGTCGGCGGTGCCTCCGGTCCTCCCCGACGACGGCGACGCCCCGTCCGACTACCGGCTCGCGCTGCCCGACCCCGGCGCCCGGGCGGCCGTACGGGCTCCCCTCGTGCCTCCTGCGCCCTCGGACGACGGCCCGCCACAGCCCGCGCGGCCACCGGGAAGTGACGCCTCGGCGGCCCCCGGCGCGCCCGACCCCCGCACCGGGGCCGTGCTGGGCGGGGTCCCGGCGCAGGCGGCGCACGAGGTCTCCGGGGCGCCGCCCGAGGAGGGCGCCGCCCACCCGGCTCCCGAGGGCACCGGGCGGATCTGCGGGTCGTGCCGATCCGGCATGATCGACAAGGACGGGTACTGCGAACACTGCGGGCATGCACAGCCGCGCGAACGGGATCACATGGAGCACCAGTTGCCAGGCGTCGCAGCGGTCAGCGACCGCGGACTGCGCCACCACCGGAACGAGGACGCGTACGCCGTGTCCGCCATCGCCCTCGCCGACGGGGCCCCGGCCACCGTCGCCGTCGTCAGTGACGGCGTGTCGTCCGCGACCCGCCCCGACGAGGCGTCGGCCGCGGCGTGCGCGGCCGCACGGGAGGTGCTGGTCGCGGCCCTGCCGGAGGGAGGGGATCCGCGGCAGGCCACCCATGACGCGATCATGCGGGCGGCCGAGGCGGTCAACTCGCTGGCCGCGCCGGCACGCGGGCCGCTGCAGCACGACCCGCACCGCCACGAGAACGCCCCCGCCTGCACGATCGTGACGGCCGTCGTCACGGGCGACCTGCTCACGGTCGGCTGGGTCGGCGACAGTCGGGCCTACTGGGTGCCGGAGGACCGTTCCACCCAGCCCGCCCGGCTCACCGAGGACGACTCCTGGGCCGCTCAGATGGTCGCCGCGGGTCTGCTGACGGAGGCCGAGGCGTACGCCGACGAGCGGGCCCACGCCATCACCGGCTGGCTGGGCGCGGACGCCTACGAGGTCGAGCCGCACACCGCGTCCTTCCACCCCGACCGCAAGGGCGTGGTCATCGTCTGCACGGACGGGCTGTGGAACTACGCCGAGTCCGCCGAGCTGATGGCCGAGGTCACCCCGCCGGACGCCAGGACGCGGCCGCTGGAGTGCGCCCGGCAACTGCTGGCCCACGCCCTGGACGGAGGGGGCCACGACAACGTAACAGTGGCCGTACTGCCGTTCCCGCTGTCGCCCGAGGGGGCAGGATCGGCCTGAGACCAGGGCTCCCCCGGCTGCCGCCGGAGGTGCCCGCAGGGGGGATGCGCGCCGGTGGCCCGGCGGTGCCGCGCGCCGGTCCGCCCGGGTGTCCATGGCACGGACGGAGTACCGAGGAGCGGATCAGATGGCCAATTTCTCCAAGCCGAGCGAGCACCGGTTCACGGTCGAGGTGTACCAGAACGCCCATCTGCCGGAAGGCGGGCGCGAGGTCAACGCGATCGTCACGGTCACCGCCACGGGCGGAGGGACCATGGCGGAGGCGCCGCTCGCCTCCCGGACTCCCCTGGTGCCCCATCAGTCCCCGGCGTCCTACGGGCAGCGGGCCGCAGGCCCCGACGCGGCCGTGGTCGTCATGGTCGACTGCTCCGGCTCGATGGACTACCCGCCGACCAAGATGCGCAACGCCCGCGCCGCCACGGCGGCCGCCATCGACACCCTGCGCGACGGCGTGGCCTTCGCCGTCGTGGCCGGCACCCACCAGGCGAAGGAGGCCTACCCCGGCGGCGGGCGGCTCGCGCTGGCCGACGCCACCACCCGGCAGCAGGCCAAGGACGCCCTGCGCAGGCTCACCCCGGGCGGCGGCACCGCCATCGGCACCTGGCTGCGCCTGGCCGACCGGCTGCTGGAGTCGTCCGAGGCGCCGATACGGCACGGCATCCTGCTCACCGACGGCCGCAACGAGCACGAGGAGCCCGACGCCCTGCGCGCCTCGCTGAAGGTCTGTGCGGGCCGGTTCACCTGTGACGCACGCGGGGTGGGCACCGACTGGGAGGTCAAGGAGGTCACCGGCATCGCCTCGGCGCTGCTGGGCACGGCCGACATCGTCGCCGACCCTGCCGGGCTGTCCGCCGACTTCACGCGGATGATGGAGAGCGCCATGGGCAAGGAGGTCGCGGACGTGGCCCTGCGCCTGTGGACGCCGCAGGGCGCCGAGGTGCAGTTCCTCAAGCAGGTCGCACCGTCCCTGGAGACGCTGACCGAGCGGCGCGTGGACGCCGGCCCGCGCATCGGCGACTACCCCACCGGCTCCTGGGGCGACGAGTCCCGCGACTACCACCTGTGCGTGCGGGTGCCCGCCGCCGCGGTGGGCGAGGAGATGCTCGCCGCCCGCGTCTCGCTGGTGCTGCCCGCTCCCGCGGGCTCCTCGCCGCAGGTCCTGGCGCAAGGGCTCGTACGGGCGGTCTGGACGGACGACCTCGCCGCGTCCACCTCCCTCAACCCCCAGGTCGCGCACTACACCGGCCAGGCCGAGCTGGCCCGGGTCATCCAGCAGGGCCTGGACCTGCGCCGGTCGGGCGACATCGACGGGGCGACGGCCAAGCTCGGCCGCGCCGTCCAGCTGGCGAACCGCTCCGGCAACGAGGACACCGCGAAACTCCTCGCCAAGGTGGTGGACGTGGTGGACGCCGCGACGGGTACTGTGCGGCTGAAGGCGAAGGTCACGGCGGAGGCCCAGATGACCCTCGAAACGCGCTCGACGAAAACCGTACGGGTGAAGAAGTAGCGCCGGGAGGCGTGGCGGCCGCAGAGTGTGCCGCGGCGCGGACCGTCCGCCCCGACCCTGGGAAGCAACCGCCGGCTGGGCACCGCCCCGCCGGCAACGACCCGCAACGAACGGCACACGAGGGGGATCAACCGACATGCCGACCTGCCCGAACGGCCACCAGTCGACGGCCGAGGACTGGTGCGAGGTGTGCGGCCACCGCATGTCGGGGACGCCCGACCGGCCCGGCCCCGCCGGAGCCACGGGTGCCGTCCCGCCGCCTCCCCCCGCTCCGCCCACCGGCGCGCCCCTGCCGCCCCCGAGCGGCCCGCAGGGCGCGCCCGGCTACGGCTTCGGCGGGCACACCGGGGACACGACCGTCCAGGCGGAGCTGTGCCCGCACTGCCGTACGCCCCGCGAGGCGCAGGCACCCTTCTGCGAGGAGTGCCGGTACAACTTCCTGACCCGGACGGGGGCTTCGTTCGGCCCGCCGCCTCCGCTGTCCCCGCAGGGGCTGCAGTCGGCCCCGCCGCCCCCGCCGCAGCACACCCAGCCGCCGCAGTCCTACGAGTACTACGGCTCGCGCCCGTCGCGGATCAACCGCCCGGCCGAGCCGCTCACTCCGGAGACGCACACGTCCTCGCCGTATGCCGAGCCGGTCTACGCGGACGAGGCCGGCGGCGACTGGATGCTGCCCCCGCCGAGCACGACCACGGCGCCGCCCGCCTCGCCCTACGGGTACGAGCACGCGGCGACGGGCGGGGTGCCGGGGCAGCAGGGGCAGCAAGGAGCGCCCCAGCAGCACGCGCCGGCCGGGTGGACGGCCGTCGTGGCGCCCGACCGCGAGTACTTCATGGCGATGATGAACCGCAGCGGCCCCGAGGCCGCCGGGCTCAACCTCCCGGCGTACTCCCCCGAGCTGCAACTGCCGCTGAACGGGCCCCAGGTCACGGTCGGGCGGCGGCGCCACAGCACCGGCGAGTCGCCGGACATCGACCTGTCGCGCCCGCCGGAGGACCCCGGCGTCTCGCACCAGCACGCGATGTTCGTGCAGCAGCCCGACGGCAGCTGGGCCGTGGTCGACCAGGACTCCACCAACGGCACCACCATCAACGGCTCGGAGACGCCGATCCAGCCCTACGTGCCCGTGCCGCTGCAGGACGGCGACCGGGTGCACGTGGGGGCGTGGACGACGATCACTCTGCACCGGGGCTGACGGGCCGCGGGCGCCGGCTCCAGGACCCGTCAGGGCCGGCGCGTACCGCCCAGCGGCCACCTGCACGGGCCCTCGGGGTGATCCAGCCACGCCCACTGGGCGTCGCCCGCGACCGAGACGCCGAAGCGCTCGCGCCCCGGGCGGCCCTCGGCGCGCCAGACGGCGTGGGCGTCCGCCGGGTCCAGCGCACCGGCGGTCAGCGTCAGCAGGAAGCGGAAGCGCTCGCTCTGCAGCAGCCGGCAGGGCAGGCCCCGGATCCGGGGCACCGGCGCGGCCGCACCGCCGCGCAGCGGGACGAAGTAGGCGGGGGTGCGCAGGAACCTTCCCTCGGCGTGCGTGGCGTCCGCGACCCGCAACGCGATCAGGCCGGTGGCGAGCGGGGCGAGGATCAGGCCGTCCGGTCGCGTCTGCGCGATCCAGGCGGGCGGCACCCGGGAGAGGGCGCAGGTGGCCAGGATCCGGTCGAACGGGGCGCGCCACGGGCAGCCGAGCGCGCCGTCCCCCGTGACGACCTCCGGGTGGAAGCCGGCCTCGGTGAGGTGGTCGCGGGCGGCGGCGGTGATCTCCGGGTCGAGGTCGACGGTGGTGACGTTGCCGTCGCCGAGGCGGTGGGCGAGCAGGGCCGCGTTGTAGCCGGTGCCCGTGCCGATCTCGAGTACGCGGTGGCCGTCCTGGACGTTCAGGGCGGAGAGCATCATGGCCATCAGGGAGGGCTGGCTGCTGGAGGAGATCAGCTCGCCGTCCCGGACGCGGGTGGCGAGCGGCTCGTCCGCGTAGGCGCCGACCAGCCAGTTCTCGTGGCCCAGGGGGTCGGGGTCGCCGCCGGAGAGGCGCCGGCGGCCGGCGACGGCACCGGCGTAGTAGACGGGGACGAACAGCTCCCGGGGCACCTCGGCGAAGGCGCGCCGCCACCGGGGGTCGGTCAGCTCCCCGGCCGCCCGCAGCCTCTCGACCAGCTCTGTCCGCAGCGCCGAGGACAGCTCCATGTCGCGCTTGAGATGGGTAGCGCCCATGCCTCCACTGTGCGCCGCGGCCGCGGTTCGTGCGAAGGTCCTACATCGCCGGTCCTCGGCCGGTCCGTCTGAGACCATGGAGGGGTGATTGAGATTCCGCGCGGCACGCTTCAGGAGCAGACCTTCTACGAGCAGGTCGGCGGCGAGGAGACCTTCCGGCGCCTGGTCCGCCGCTTCTACGAGGGCGTGGCGGGCGACCCCCTGCTGCGGCCGATGTACCCCGAGGAGGACCTCGGCCCGGCCGAGGAGCGCCTGGTGCTCTTCCTCATGCAGTACTGGGGCGGGCCGCGGACGTACAGCGAGAACCGGGGCCACCCGCGGCTGCGGATGCGCCACGCACCCTTCACCGTCGACCGGGCCGCGCACGACGCGTGGCTGCGGCACATGCGCGACGCGGTGGACGAACTGCAGCTCGCTCCGGAGCTGGAGCAGCAGCTGTGGAACTACCTCACGTACGCGGCGGCGTCGATGGTGAACACCGAGGGCTGAGCTCCCGGGCTCGGGCCCGGGCGGGGCCCGGGCCTCAGGCGGGCGTGACCGTCAGCCCGGAGATCCCGCCCGTCCGTACCGCGATGGAGCCGTACGGCGTGGTCAGCCGCAGCCAGCCGGCCGCGGCGAAGAGCACCACCGGCGCCTCGGGCGCCAGGGCCGTGCCCGTGCGGGCGCCCGGCATGGACGAGCTGCTCACGGAGCCCGCACCGGCGCGCACAGGGCGCAGGAAGCCCAGCGACTGCGCGGCGTGAACCGCGCGCAGCGGCAGCCCCGTCTCACCGAGGGTGCGGGACCAGATCTCGCGGCCGATGCGGTCGCGCTCGACCCGCGTGCGGCGCTGCTCGGGCAGCGCCTCGTCGCGGGCGCGGAACTCCGCGACCGCCGCGCCGACCGCCCTCCTCAGGGCCTCCTGGCCGGGAAGGCCCTCCACGCGCTGCCAGCCGCCGCGGGGCGGCAGCACCCCGGCCCAGGGCGGGCCGGTGACGGCGCCGGGGACGGTGATCTCCAGCTCGCCCGAGGGCGCGGCGGGTGCCGCGTCCAGGGCGTCGGCGAGCTGCCCGGCCGAGACGGTGACGTCCAGCGCCCCGCCGTGGGCCAGCCGGGCCGTGCGGACCGCCAGCACCTCGAAGGAGGGCGGGCGGCCGAAGACGCCGAGCACCCCGCCGGCGGCCTGCAGCCGGACCGCGGCGGCCCGGTCGTAGTGGATCAGCCGGGCCAGGAAGGCGACCAGGTCGGCCGTCTCCCCGGCATCGGCGAACCGCAGCCGCTGCCCGGTCGGAGGCTGGAGCCCCGTCATACGGCGACGGCCTCCTTGGGGGACCCGTCGCCGCGCCCGCCGCCGGCCTCCTCCGCGTCCCGGAACTCCTCCAGGAACATCCGCTCCTCGGCGGTGATCCGCCGGGGGCGGCCCGCCTCGAAGTCGAAGGGGACGACGACGGTGCTGGCGCGGACGTAGACGTGCTCCTCGTCCTTGACCTCGTAGGCGACGGTCAGGGACGCGGCGCCGAGCCGCGTCACCCAGGTCTCCACGGTCACCGGCGCATGCCGGTGCACCAGGGGGCGCAGGTAGTCGATCTCGTGCCGGGCCACGACGGACCCGCCCTGGAACGACGTGCTCCCCTCCCCCGGCGCCAGGCGGAACATGAAGTCGATCCGCGCCTCTTCGAGGTAACGGATGAAGACCGCGTTGTTCACATGGCCGAAGGCGTCCATGTCCGACCAGCGCAGGGGGCAGGAGTAGAGGTGACGCGCCACGATCAGCCCCGGGTGAGCTTCTTGTAGGTGGCGCGGTGCGGACGGGCCGCGTCCGGGCCGAGGCGCTCGATCTTGTTCTTCTCGTAGGACTCGAAGTTGCCCTCGAACCAGAACCACTTCGAGTCGCCCTCGTAGGCCAGGATGTGCGTGGCCACCCGGTCCAGGAACCAGCGGTCGTGGGAGACGACCACAGCGGCGCCCGGGAAGTCGAGCAGGGCGTTCTCCAGGGAGGAGAGGGTCTCGACGTCGAGGTCGTTGGTCGGCTCGTCGAGGAGCAGCAGGTTGCCGCCCTGCTTGAGGGTCAGCGCCAGGTTGAGGCGGTTGCGCTCACCGCCGGAGAGCACGCCGGCCGGCTTCTGCTGGTCCGGGCCCTTGAAGCCGAACGCGGAGACGTAGGCGCGCGAGGGCATCTCGACGTGGCCGACGTTGATGTAGTCCAGCTCGTCGGAGACGACGGCCCACAGCGTCTTCTTGGGGTCGATGTTGGCGCGGCTCTGGTCGACGTACGAGATCTTGACGGTCTCGCCGACCTTGATCGAACCGGAGTCCGGGGTCTCCAGGCCCTGGATCATCTTGAACAGCGTGGTCTTGCCGGCGCCGTTCGGGCCGATGACGCCCACGATGCCGTTGCGCGGCAGGGTGAAGGACAGGTCGTCGATGAGAACCTTCTCGCCGAAGGCCTTGGAGAGGTTGTTGACCTCGACGACGATGGAGCCCAGGCGCGGGCCCGGCGGAATCTGGATCTCCTCGAAGTCCAGCTTCCGCATCTTGTCGGCCTCGGCGGCCATCTCCTCGTAACGGGCGAGGCGCGCCTTGGACTTGGCCTGACGGCCCTTGGCGTTGGAGCGGACCCACTCCAGCTCTTCCTTGAGGCGCTTCTGGCGCTTCGCGTCCTTCTGGCCCTCGACCTTCAGACGGGAGGCCTTGTTCTCCAGGTAGGTGGAGTAGTTGCCCTCGTAGGGGATCGCGCGGCCGCGGTCGAGCTCGAGGATCCACTCGGCGACGTTGTCGAGGAAGTACCGGTCGTGGGTGATCGCCACGACGGTGCCCGCGTACTTGGCCAGGTGCTGCTCCAGCCAGTTCACCGACTCGGCGTCGAGGTGGTTGGTGGGCTCGTCGAGGAGCAGCAGGTCGGGGGCCTCGAGCAGCAGCTTGCAGAGCGCGACGCGGCGCTTCTCGCCACCGGAGAGGTTGACGACCGGCCAGTCGGCGGGCGGGCAGCCCAGCGCGTCCATGGCCTGCTCCAGCTGGGCGTCGAGGTCCCAGGCGTTGGCGTGGTCGAGCTCCTCCTGGAGCTTGCCCATCTCATCGAGCAGGGCGTCCGAGTAGTCGGTCGCCATGAGCTCGGCGATCTCGTTGAAGCGGTTGAGCTTGCCCTTGACCTCCGCGACGCCGTCCTCGACGTTCTCCAGGACCGTCTTGGACTCGTCCAGCTTCGGCTCCTGCATCAGGATGCCGACGCTGTAGCCGGGCGAGAGGAACGCGTCGCCGTTGGACGGCTGCTCCAGGCCCGCCATGATCTTGAGGACGGTGGACTTACCGGCACCGTTGGGGCCGACCACACCGATCTTCGCACCGGGCAGGAAGCTCAGCGTCACGTCATCGAGGATGACCTTGTCGCCGTGCGCCTTGCGCGTCTTGCGCATGGTGTAGATGTACTCAGCCAAGAGAAACCGTCCGGCAATCGAGAAGGGCCAATGTGCGGCTCCGCCGCGTGAGGGCAGATACACCCATCTTGCCGCACCGGACGCCCGGGGCGGAAACCCGATATGGACGCGGCCCGATCCCGGGCGGACACCACGGGGCCCTGAGGCCCCGCGGCGCCCCGCCGGTCGCTCAGTCCCCGGAGGCCGCCCGTTCGCGGCGCAGGAGGTAGACCGCGCCGCTGCCTGCGACTATCAGGGCGATCGCCATGCCCGCGATCGTGGGCGTCGTGTGGCTGCCGCCGGTCGCGGCCAGGTCCCCGTCGGCCCGGACGGCGGTCGCCTTGCCGGAGCCCCCGCCCGTCGACGCCGGGCTCATGCGGGAGGCCAGGGTGGCCTTGGTGCCGTCGTCCGCGGTGCCGCCGTCGTCCCCGGCGCCCCCGCCCCCGCCGTCGCCGCCGCCCGCGGCGCCGGACACCGGACCGGACTCCGGGCCGGGTCCCGCGGTGCCGCCCGCGGGGGCCGCGGCCGCGGTGGCGGCGGAGGTCGCACAGTCCATGATCCCGGCGAAGGTCCTGGACAGGCCGCCCGGGCCCGTGATCGTGAACCGGTACGCGCGGTCCTCGCCGACCTTCACCAGGGTGGTCTCCGACCTGCCGGGCGCGACGGTGTGCTTCCTGCCGGCCAGCTCGTAGGTGAAGGGGGCGTCGCCCTGGTTGTCGGCGGTGACGTCGACGCCGCCCTTGGCGCAGTTCTTCCGGGCGGACAGGGCCGGGGCGGCGCCCTTGCCCGTCCAGTGCGCGGTGGCGCCCGCGGAGACGGCGCTCTCGCTGGAGCCGGCCAGGATCTGCGTCTGGGTCGTGGTGTGGTCGCCGATGAGGACCCGGCCGACCGGGACCTTGGCGGCGCCCGTGGCCTTCAGCGACATGGAGCCGTCGGGGGCGCCCGCGGGGACGTCCACGTAGAACTCGCCGCCGTTGCCGGTGGAGGCGACGGGCTTGCCGTCCTTGTCGACGATCTTCACGCCCCGGGCCACGGCATCACCTGAAGGAGTGATGGTGACACTGCTCGCCGTGGTCCGCACGGCGACCGGGCCGAGCTTCCGGCCGGGCTTGCCGGAGAGCGCCGGCGGCGTCAGGGTCAGGGACGCCTCGGGCTCGTCGACGTCCTTCGCGCTCTTGTAGAGGTAGTCGGCGAGCTTCTCGGCGGCCGGGTCCTTGGCGTCGACCTGGGCGCCGTCCGAGTACCGCCAGATGGCCACCTGGGTGCCCGCGGCGGCGGTGTTCGCGTCGAGGGGGCCCGTGCCGGCGTCCTTGGCGAGCGCGGCGAGGTCGTTCACCTGCGGGTAGGAGTGCTGGAGGATCCAGCGGATCTTCCCCGCGTCCTTGTTGGCGTGCAGGGACGACTCGCCCCAGCCGACCTCGCGGTAGCGCGCGCCGTCCACCCGGTTGGTGAGGATGTCGATGCAGTACGTCTGCAGCGTCCCGCCCCCGTCGACCTTCATCTCGAACAGGCCCGCGGGGACCTCGCCCGTCTTGCGCCGGTCGTGCACCACGGCGCCCGAGCCGGCGGTGATGCCGCCGAGCGTGGCCGCGACGCCCCCCGGGTTCTGCGGCGCGTCGTCCGCGGCGGCGGGGCCCGCCGCGGCTATCGTGCCCACCGCGGCCAGTCCCGTCGCCAGGGCGGCTGCGGCAAGGCGGGCGGCTCCCCGCCTCCTGACAGAAATCATCGACTTCCTTCCGGGCGAACGCAGAACAAGTCGGCGCGCCTCGCCACCGAACTCACGACTCAGAAGCCCCCGTTGCACGCCGTCGCGCGCGGCCGTAGTGACGCCGCCGCGGCCCCCCGTGGCACGTTGCTGTGAACGTGATCTTAAAGAGCGAGCGCGACACCATCCCCATGGGAGGGGCCGCTCAATCGATCCGAATCGGAATCGTTACCGGGAAACGCGGCCTGACCTGGCAATATCGATAAATCACCGGGACAAACCGACCATTTCAGAAGGGCGGCGGCTCCGCACCGGCGGGGACGGCCGCCGGATCCGGAACGGCCGGAGCGGGTGACGGAGCGGATGCCGGAGCGGACGGCTCCGCCGGCAGCGCCCTCGCCGGCGACACCCTGCGGAACACCGACGTCCCGCGGCTCAGGTCGTGGCCGACCGACACCGCGTCAATCTCCGCCGACAGCCACCGCTTCCCCTCGCGCTCCTCCTCGCGGATGCGCAACTTGCCCTGCACCACGACCGGTTCCCCCACGTCCAGCGACGCCACCACGTTGGCCGCGAGCGCGCGCCACGCCCACACGGTGTAGAAGCTCGTGTACGCGTCCGTCCACTCCTCCTTGGACCGGTCCCAGCGGCGCACCGTCGCCGCCAGGCGGAACCGCGAGGACGGCGAGCCGTTCGCCGCCTCCCGGTAGTCCGGCTCCGTCGCGACGTTTCCCACGACCGTCACCAGCGTCTCGTTCATACGGACCGCCCTCCCCCGTTCCGGAACCTGCTTCGTGCCTCACACCTTGTGCTTCGTGCTCGGTGCTTCGTGAGGCCATGCTGCCTGCGCACGCGGCATCCCGCCGGGGGCTGTGGATCAGGAGCCGGTTGTGGAGAACCGGGTCACCCTCACGGGCTCACACGGAGAACTCCGCCTCCCTCACGCCTCGCCCGCCGCGATCACGTACTGGGCGCGCACCTCCTGATACCGCAGCAGCTCCGCCGCCACGGGCTCCAGCACCCGCTCCCGCCCGCAGCCAGCGGCCGCGTTGCGCAGCCGCCGCTCCGTCTCCAGCCCGTACCGGCGCGCCGGCCCGCGCGCCATCGCGCGGCAGCACCAGGCCAGGGCCGGCCCGCCCGCGACGCCGCCCGCCAGCAGCGGCCCCGGCACCCACCAGTCGCCGCCCCAGCTGCCGGTCAGCACCCCGAGCAGCCATGCCGCGGCGACGGCCTGCAGCGCCGACAGCACCCACTGCACCGCGGCTGCCACGGCCCACCACCCGGGCCGGATCGGCCGGGCCGCACCGCCTCCGCGTGCACGCCGCCCGCCGACGAGCCGCCCGCCGGTGCGCCAACCGGTCCGCCCGGAGGAATCCCCGCCGGCCGCCGGCGGGGCGACCGGGCGGCCCACGCCCGTGCACCACGCGCTCGCCCGGCGGGCGCCCGTGCGCCACATCCCCGGCCGCCCGGGCGCCCCGGCGCCGGCCATCGCGGCCGCAGCGGCGGCGGACGCCGCGTCCAGGGCCTCCGCCAGCCCCTCGGCCCCGCGCCGGGCCGCCTCGCGCACGGCCAGGGCCCAGGGGTCGGGGAGCCCCGCGGACGCCTCGTAGGCCAGGGCGCGTACGGCCTGTTCCACGAGCGGGCGGGACACGGCGCGGGAGGGGGGCGCGGCGGATCCGGCAGCGTCCGTGCCCGCCCCTGCAGCCGCGGGGAGGGAGAGGGACGGGGATGCGGGCGCAGGGACAGCCGCGCCGGACTTCCCCTCCGCCCCCGCCTTCGGATCCGCGCCCGAACCCGCACCCGCGACCGAACCCCTGCCTGTGCCCGTCCTCGTGCCCGTACTCGTACCGCCAGCCCCGGCCGCAGCCCCTCCCGCGGCCTTCCTCGCCGCGCGGCCGCGTACGCACCACTGCCGGGCCCGCGTCCACGGCGTCCCGCAGGCCCGTCCGGCGTCCCGCAGCCAGGCGCGTTCCGCGGCCAGCCCCGCCGCCTGGGCGCCCACCGCCTCGGCCAGCCGGTCCTCGAACTCGTGCCGCGCCGACTCCGTCAGCCCCGGCCGCCCGTCCGCCACGTACGCGCCGCGCAGCCGCGCCGAGACCCCGTCCACGTCGGCCGTCAGGCGCCGCAGCGCCGCGCCCCGCGACGCCGTGAACTTGCCGAGGATCTCGCGCAGTTCCCCGACGCCGTCGCCCGTGAGGGCCGACAGGGCCAGGACCTCGGCGCCGGGCTCGCCGTGCTCGCCGAGGGCGATGCCGTCGTCGTCCAGGAGGCGGCGCAGGTCGTCGAGGACCTGGTCGGCGGCGTCCGTGCCCAGCCGGTCGACCTGGTTGAGGACGATGAACGACACCTCGGCGTAGCCCGCGAGGGGCCGCAGGTAGCGCTCGTGGAGGACCGCGTCCGCGTACTTCTCCGGGTCCACGACCCAGATCACCGCGTCGACGAGCCCGAGGAGCCGGTCCACCTGCTCGCGGTGGCCGGGGCTGGCCGAGTCGTGGTCGGGCAGGTCGAGCAGGACGAGCCCGTTCAGGGCCGGGTCGTAGGGGCGGACGGGCTGCCTCCGCGAGCGGGCGGGGATGCCGAGCCGGTCGAGGACGCCGTCCGCGCGCTCGGGCTCCTCCGTCCACACGCAGGCCACGGGCGCGGCGGTGGTGGGGCGGCGCACGCCCGCCTCCGACAGCTGGGCCCGGGCCAGCGCGTTGAACAGGGTGGACTTGCCGCTTCCGGAGGCTCCGGCGATGGCCACGACGGTGAGGTCGAGCGGGTGGCGCTGCCGGGCGACGGCCTCGTCCAGGACCCGCCCGGCCTCGGCGAGCGTGCGCCGGTCCAGCCGCGCCCGGGAGAGCCCGACGAGCTCGCGCAGGGCGTCCAGGCGGGGGCGCAGGACGGCCGCGCCGGGGTGCGGCACGGGTACGGCGGGAGGGCGCGGGAGGGTCTCCGGGCGCGGCGGGGGCGCGTTGCGCGCCTCTGGTGCGCTGCCCGCGCGCGGGGGGCGGTCGGGCCGTGCGCGGCGGGCGATGAGGCCGTCGTCCCAGCTGCCCGCGGAGGTGGCGGTGTCGGGGGCGGGGCGGCGGCCGGCGGACCGTTCGTCCCGGGTTCCGGCACGCCGGTCGGCGGATCGGTCGGCAGATCGATCGGCGGATTGGTCGGCGGGGCGCACGGTGGTCACCTCTCCCTCTGCAGTACGGACAGCGCGGCGATGAGCTCGACCTGGTGGTCGGGGGTGACGTCGAGGGCTTCGAGCGGGGCGGTGCGGCGGTCGCGCTCGGCGTCGAGCACGCCGCCGAGGCACTCGGCCAGGAGCTGCCCGCCGCGGTCGCGCAGGCGCAGGGCGCCCTGGGCGCCGAGCAGTTCGGCGAGGCTCTCGCCGGCCGCGCGGGCGGTCCCGCCGCCCAGCAGGGCGGCGGCCAGCAGCGCGGCGGCCCGGTCGGCGTCGACGCCGGCGCCCTTCTCGGCGGCCCGCACCTCCTCCTCCGCGAGCTCCTCCAGGCAGCGCCGCCAGCGGCGCACGGCGACGCCGATCCGGCCGACGGCCCCGTCCGGGTCGCGCGGGGCGAGGACGGCGTCCGCGGCCGGGTCGCCCGTGCAGGCCGCCGCGACCTCCTCGTCTGCGGCGGCGACGGCGCAGCCGACCAGGGCGGCGAGGGAGGCCGTGAGCGCGCCGAGCAGCTCGTCGGAGGTGCTGTCGTCGGGGTGGCCGTGCCAGTGGGTGAGGGCGTCGCCCGCGAGGGTCTCCCCGGCGGCGACCCCGGACCGCACGCGCGCCGAGGCCCTCGCGTAGGCGTCCTCCACGCGCTGCATCAGCCGGACGGCGGCGGCGTGCTGGACGGCGGCGGCACCGGCGAGCCCGGGCAGCCGGGAGGCCAGGGAGGCCAGCAGCCCGGCGACGGTGCGGGCGGAGGCCACGGCGCGGGCGGCGGGGTCCTGGGCGCGCTGGTGGAGCCAGCCGCGCAGTCCCGCGACGGCGGTGTCGGGCAGCAGCCCGGTGCCGCCGCCCGCGGACTCGGGGAGCTCGGGGATGGTGAAGCGCGGCACGTCTCCGAGGCCCGCGGCCGCCAGCAGCGCGCCGTAGTGCCGGGAGACCTCGGTGGCGACCTGGTGGGGCACGCGGTCGAGCACGGTGACGAGCGTGACGTCGTACTCCTTGGCGGTGCGCATCAGGTGCCAGGGCACCGCATCCGCGTACCGCGTCGCGGTGGTGACGAGCACCCAGATGTCGGCGGCGCAGATCAGCTCGGCGGCGAGCTCGCGGTTGCGCGCGACGAGGGAGTCGATGTCGGGGGCGTCGACGAGGGCGAGGCCGGGCGGCATGGCGCGGTCGGTCTCGATGCGCAGGGAGGGGGGTTCGGCGGCGGCGTCCTCGTCGCTGCGGCGGCCGTCGGGGTCGGTGTCGTAGAGGGTGGTGACGTCCTGGGCGGGCACCCAGACGCGGCGCAGCTCGGGCAGCACCCGCTGCCCCGCGAACCAGTGGTGGTCGTCCGGGTGGCAGACCAGCACAGGCGTACGGGTCGTCGGCCGCAGGACCCCCGCCTCGGTGACCCGTCGTCCCACCAGGGAGTTGACGAGGGTGGACTTGCCCGCCCCGGTCGATCCCCCGACGACGGCGAGGAGCGGCGCTTCGGGGGCGCACAGGCGGGGCACCAAGTAGTCATCGAGTTGCGCCAGGAGTTCGGCACGGTTTCGGCGGGCGCGGGCGGCGCCGGGAAGGGGGAGGGGGAAGCGTGCGGCGTCGACACGGTCACGCAGTGCGGACAGTGCGTCGAGCAGTCGGGGCCGTACTTCCAAGGTCGCCACACGTGCAGAATGCCCAATTCTGGTGTGATTTTGAAGCGTATAGGCCATGGCGCGCGAGGCGTGGCGCACGGGGCTCAGGCATAACGAGTACACAACACCCGTCGCCTGGGGCGTGAAAAACGGTGCAAGATTCGTACCCGCCTGCGATTATCAGGACCGCTTCACTAAACCTCCACATCGTGGCACGGAGGTGAAGCAACCGGGACGAGGTGAGCGGAGCCCTATCCTTGTCCCCGGCAAGGTCACGGCACCACCGAGCCCGGGGCTTCAGCCGTCCGCGACCGCCGCACACACCGGCCCCCGTAGCTCAGTGGATAGAGCAGGCGCCTTCTAAGCGCTTGGCCGCAGGTTCGAGTCCTGCCGGGGGCGCTCGCTCCACACCGCACGCCCCTCCTCCGGGAGGGGCGTTTTTGCTGGTCGGATGAGGTTCGGCGGGTGGCCGAGGACGTCACGGGGGGGGCAGCTCCGGCGACCGGAGTCCCGGCGGAACAACCCGTCCAGCCGTCAGCACTCCTCCCGTGCAGCGGGTACTGGTGAACCATGACCGGCACCTTCACCACCCGCACCGTCGACGTTACGACCGGCTCCGCCGAGACCATGCACGACCTGACGAACGCGTGCTCCGCGTTCCTCCGGGAGGTCGCTCACGGGCGGGACGGGCTGCTGAACGTCTTCACCCCGCACGCGACATCCGGTCTGGCTGTCATCGAGACCGGCGCGGGCAGCGACAACGACCTGCTGGCGGCCCTCCGTGTGGTTCTTCCCGCGGACGACCCCGGGCAGGACCGTCACGGAGGTACGGGCTCCGGCCCTGATCGCATGCTCCCCGCTCTGGTCCCACCCCACGCCACGCTGCCCGTGGTCGGCGGTGAGCTGGAGCTGGGGACCTCCCAGTCCGTCGTCCTGGTGACCGCCGATCAAGGCGGCGCCGATCGCCGGGTCCGGCTGTCCTTCCTCGGCTGACCCCGGGCCGTCGCCCCGGCGTTCGGGTCCGCCGGGCGCCTCCGGGTGCCTCCGGCGTCGATGAGGATCTGTCCGGCCCGGGTGACGTTGCCTGGTCGCGCAGGGTCTGCGGACCGCCTGCCGGAGTAGGGTGGAGAAACCGGGAACACTTCGCACACCGGCCTCCATGCGGGTGTCGTTCCCGGCGAGTCACGGTGCCGGGCAGTCGACGACGAGCCCGGGGGCAGGTTCGCATCATGGTTGCCGCCATCGACCGTACGACCACCGACGACGCCCCTTCGCCGCCCGCTCGCCTGTCCCTGACGCCGGGGACGGCGTCGGGGCTTCTGGACGGCGCCTGGTGGCCTCGCTCGCGGGACCTCTCCCGCGAGCTCCCCGCGCTGGCGGAGAGGCTGGACCACTCCTGGGGGCGGGTCACCCGCGTCACGGTGAATCCGGCCTTCTGGCCCGTGATCCCGCGCACGGTTGCCGTCACCGGACACACGGTGCACGTGGGGTGGTTCGCGAATGAGCAGGACCCGCACAAGCTCCTCCTGTTCTCCTACAGCGCGGACCGCTTGGACCTGCTGATCATCCCGCCGGAGACCGACCCGGCCGCAGCCGCCCGGCTGATGTCCGCCGCGACCACCCCCGGAGGCCTCCTCACCGCGAGCAGGCTGATGGAGGACGAGCGAACGGCCGGCGACGCGACGGAGTCACGGGGCCGCGAAGAGGAGTGGGAGACCGAGGGCGGGCACGCGTCCCCACCGGCCGGGAAACCGGCCGGGCCTCCGAACCCGGTGGACCCCGCGGCCTCCCCTCGTCCCGGAGGGGAAAGCTCACGCAAGGACCATCCATGAGCGTCTTCATCAAACTGGTGGAAAATCGTCCGCCGCAGGAATACGCGAACGACCGTACGGCGGACATCTCCTACGACGACACCGCCGAGGGCAATTCCGAGATCACGTACCAATACGACGTGCTTCCCGGCGGGACCCTGAGGATCCTGCGGGTCACGAGAGGGGAGGAAGCCGTCGTCCATGCGGTCTACGCCCCGGGCCTGTGGTTCCGCGTCGAGGGCCTCTGCCGCGGCACCACGGAATAGCGGCCCGGACAGGAAACGCCGGGCGCCCACGCCCCTCCCAGCCGGGAGGGGCGTTTTCGCTTCCCTCCCGCCCCGCGGCCCCGGTGGGTCCTGTGGGTCCTGTTTCCGGACCGGCTGGCGGAAAGCGTTCCTTGACGCGGGATTCGCGCCGGTAAATCGTGTGATCGCTGCGCTCGCGGACGGGGAGCGGCGCAGGTCAGCGGGGGTGTCCCCGACTCTTCCCCGACTCTTGCCCGATCTCACCGCTTCACGGCCTCCCCGGCCGCACCACTTGGAGGACACGCCTTGTCCGGCGAGCAGCATCTGTTAAAGGTCTACAGCGACCGTTCCTACGTGCACACCACCACCGTGCGGCACCAGGGCACCACGGTCGCCCTGGCCATGGACGACCGGCGGCGGCTCGTCTACACGGTCCTCGACCTGGCGCGGCACGACGAGGCCAGGGGGGAACTCGACGCGGCCTACTGGTCGGAGAACCCCCTGCCGCTGCCCTTCCCGTCGGAGGTCACGGACGTGGGCTTCGCGGCCGTGGGCGCCACCGCGCTGCCCGCGGTCAAGCGCGGCGGCAGGGTCGAGGCCGCGCCCGGCGAGCGGCTGGGCGCGGACGAGACGGACCCGTTCCTGTCCACGACGGCCAGGCTCACCGAGCTCGCCCCCTTCCACGCGCTGTCCGACGGCACCCACATCGTGGTGCTGCGCCAGTCCGTGGGCGCCGGTCACCCCGACGCGGTGCACAAGCTGGCAGGCGGGGCGTCGTCCGGGGACCCGGACCGTACGGACTATGCGAAGGACCGCGACGGCGCGAAGATCCCGCTCGTCGCGGACACGCTGCTGTGCGACCGCTTCCTGCTCGTCGGCGGGGAGCTGAAGCCCGTACTGGAGGCCCGCTACCGGCGCAGCCGGCACAAGGACCGGCCGGATTCGGCCAAGGACAGCCTGGGTACGACGGACATGGAGGGGCGTCCCTTCCGCGAGCCGACCCAGGAGCTGTCGTTCGTACGGAACCTCTCCGGCGGCCGGTTCGCCGCGCTGATGGTCCCCACCGCCGTGCACGGACAGCAGCGCTGGCAGGTCTTCGCGCACAACGACGCCACCGGCCGGATCGACTCCTTCAACGTCGAGCAGGGCCGCGACGGGCTGTTCAACCTCCAGGGCACCCAGGCCTGGACGAGCCCCGACCCGGCGCACCGCGACGCCGTATACGAACGCTCCCCCGGCACCTGCCCGTTCACCGGGCAGCCACTGATACCCGTGGTCAGCACGGAGGGGCACGCGGAGACCGCGCTGGCCTTCGGCGAGGGCGATGCGCACGTGCGCGTCGCCGAGGGGCCGGAGCTGGCCGGCCGCGACTTCACCGTCGAGTTCTGGGCGCGGCGCACGGCGACGGGCCGCCAGGAGTTCCTCGTCGGTCACGGCGACGAGGCGGGCGCTCCCCGCAAGTCCCTGCACATCGGCTTCCGCGAGGACGACCGCTTCACCTTCGCCTTCTACGCCGACGACCTCAACGCCGACGGCCCGGTCACGGACACCTCCTGGCACCACTGGGCCTGCGTCTACGACCACGGGGCCCGCCGGCAGACCGTCTACCGCGACGGCGAGGAGGCCGGCAGCCGCGCCACGGAGTCCGGCTACACCGGCACCGGCCCCCTCCTGCTGGGCCGCGCACTCGCCCAGGGCGCCCGCGCCGAGCTCGACGAGGTGCGGATCTGGGACCGCGCCCGGACCTCCGACGAGCTCAAGCGCGACAAGGCCGTCCGCCTCGTCGGCAACGACCCCGGCCTCGTCGCCTACTACCGCTTCGACGAGGGCTCCGGCACCCGCCTGCACGACCAGACCGACGGCGCCCGCCACGGCGAGCTCGTCGGCGACCCGAAGTGGGTGACGTCCGAGGCGCCCGTCGGCGACCACCCGGGCGTCCGGCGTGACAGCTTCGCCGTGACCGGCCGCGCGGTCGTCTCCGGCCTGTCCGCGGTCCTCTACCACCAGCAGGAGGAGACCGCCGTCGGCTACGGGCAGGAGCCCAAGCCCGCCAAGCGCCAGGCGCGCGTGCTCCTGTCGTACGCCACCTCCGGGCCCGACCCGAAGACCGGTGCCGCCACCGGCGAGGCGTACGCGGCCACCGTCGACTTCGGCGTCGGCCGGGACGGGCGCCTCGCGCAGGTGCCGGACGAGCTGGCGCTGCCGGTGCTCGCGGCACCGGAGGCCAGCGGGGACGTCGAGGCGATCAGCCGGCTGGACGCCCAGGTCCGGGAGCTGGACCGGGAGGCCGCGGGCAAGGAGACGGAGATCGCGCGGCTGGCGTCGCAGACCGCGGACGCGCAGCAGGCGCGTGAGGAGCGCGACGCGCTCAAGAGCCGGCTGGACAACAACATGCTGGCGTGGTTCTGGCGCGTGCGGTTCAAGCAGCAGCGCGACGGCCAGGACCTGTACCTCGCGGTGTCGGGCCGGCTCCAGAACGAGGCCCCGCTGGTCAGGACCACGAACAAGGACGACGCGACCGCCGTTTGGCACTTCGTCGATCACGGCGGCACCCACGACGGCTACCCCCTCTACTTCATGATGAACGAGGCGGGCGAGCTCGACGTGCACGTCCGCGACGAGAGCCGGGACAACGGCGCCGAGCTGGTCCTGTGGCGGCGCAACATCAGCGGCTGGAACAGCCACTTCACCGTGCGCGACCTCGGCGACGGCCACTCGGCCCTCGTCAACCGCTACAGCGGCAAGGCGATCAGCGCCATCGACCGCATCCACCGCGACCGGGTGGTCCAGTACGACCTCGGCACGGTCACCGCGAGCGGCGAGGCGGCGGTCGTCATGGAGCGGCTCCGGCCCCGCGGGTACGACTCCGGGATCCAGAGCCAGCACGACCGCCTCGCGCTCGCCGAGGCCCGGCTGCGCGAGGCCGACGCCGGCCAGGAGAAGATCGGCCGGCTGCAGCGGGAGCTCGCCGTCATCCAGGCCGAGCTGACCGCCAAGCGCGAGGAGCTCGCGCGCCTCACCGGCGGCCTCAAGGGCGCGGACGACATCGCCCTGCCGATGCCGCAGCTCTCCGTCGACCGGACCGGCCTCAGCTCCTCCGGCGCCCTGCTGGAGTTCGCCCGCGGCGCCGACCGCCCGTACCTGCTGGACAGCGCCACCGGCAGCGTCGTGCTGTACTTCCGGGGCGCCGACGGGCAGTTCTTCGCGACGTACTACGACACCCTCGTCTCCCGCGCCACCCGGCAGCTCGCCGGTCCCGACGGCACGGCGATGACGTTCGCCGCCCGGGACGCGGGCACCGACCTCGCCGGCCTGACCATCCAGATCATGGACGTCGGCGACGCCGGGCTGTGCGAGCTGACGATCCGGCGCGGCAAGGAGAGCGAGATCTGGCGCCGGCTGCCGCGCCGGGCCGCCGGCTTCGCCGCCGCTGTCAACGGTGCGGCGGGCCAGGCGTACGACTACGCGCAGCAGGCCGAGAGCAACCGGCCCGGTGTGCCGCTGTCGGCCGGTTCCCGGCTCCTGGTCGTCGACCCGGGCCGGGCGCAGGAGGTGCCGCTCGGCGCCGTGCCCGACCTCGTCACCGGTCACGGCCCCCGCTGGCGCGCGGACAAGCCCGGCCGGGCGTACGCCTTCGACGGCCGGCAGAACGTCCTGACCATGGACGGGCAGCTGGACCGCGCCGCCGCGACGGGCGACCTGACCCTGGAGGCGTGGGTCAACCCCGAGCGGGTGCGGGGAGCGGCCCGCGTCGTCCACGCCAACACCGGCGACAACCCGTTCTCCCTCACCCTGCTGGCCCCGCCCGCGCCGCCCGCGACCCCCGCGCTGTCCTTCGACGGAAAGAGCGGCGTCGCCGTCACGGACACGCAGCTCGACGTGTCCGCAGGCGACTTCACGGTCGAGTTCTGGGCGCGGCGGCCCGCGGCCCCCGACGGCCGCCCGCAGATCGTGGTCGGCCACGGCACGTCCCACGCCGCCGACAGCTCCTCCCTGCACATCGGCTTCCGCGCGGACGGCGCCTTCACCTTCGCCTTCTACGGGGACGACCTCGACACGAAGGAGAAGTACACCGACACCGCCTGGCACCACTGGGCGTGCGTCTTCACCAAGGCCTCCCGTGAGCAGGTGATCTACCGGGACGGCGCGGAGGTGGCCCGGCGCACGGCGACGCGCGAGTACCGGGGATCCGGACCCTTCAGCTTCGGCAGCTCCCACGCCGGCTGGATCCCGGACTACGCGCGCGTCGAGATGGACGAGGTGCGGCTGTGGGCCACCGCCCGTACCGCAACCGAGATCCGTGCGCGGATGGGGACGCGGCTCAAGGGCGACGAGGACGGCCTCTGGGGCTGCTGGTCCTGCACGGGGCCGGCTTCCGGGCCCGACGGGAAGCCGGTCGTCACCGACCGCTCGCCGCAGCACTGCGCCGTCACCCTGCGCGGCACCGTCACCACGGCCACCGCCCCCGAGGCGCTCACCGCCGGCGAGACCCCCGGCTACCGCATCGTCGCCGCCGTGGGCAACCGCCTCACCGCCACCCGCGCCTCCTTCCCCCTGCGCGAGTGGACCCACCTGGCCGCCGCCTACGAGCAGTCGTGGGCGGTCGGGCTCGCCGACGGGGCGTACCTGGAGGTGCCCGACAACGACGCGCTCGACGTCACCGGCGACCTCACCGTGGAGGTGTTCTGCCGCGTCGACGCCCTGGGCACCCCCCAGGGCCTGCTCTCCAAGGGGCGTGCCGCCGACGGGGCGGGCGGCAGCGTCCCGTACCGGCTGCTCGTCCTGCCCGACGGGCGGCTGGAGTTCGGCTTCGAGGAGCCGGACGGGAAGCTCGTGCGGTTCGCCTCCACCGAGAGCCTCACCGCCGGAACGTTCCACCGGATCGCCGTCGTCCGCAAGGGCGGCCGGTCGATGCAGGAGCGCAAGGGCTCCAAGGAGATCACCGCGGCGGGCGCCGACGGCAGGCCCGTCAGGCAGACCGTGGAGCTCGTGGAGTCCGTCGACCTCCAGGAGTGGCAGGACATCCGCTTCTTCGTCGACGGCCGCGAGGCCGGCACCGCCCGCTACGAGGGGCCCGGTCCCAAGGGCAACACCGGCACGCTCGACATCGGCCGCGCCCGGGACGGCCTGGAGACGCACTCCTTCACCGGCGTCGTCTCCGAGGCGCGGCTGTGGGGCGTGGCGCGCGACGCGGCACAGCTCGGCACGCCCGTCTCGGCGCGCGACCGCGGGCTGACGACGCACTGGCGGTTCGAGGAGAACGCGGGCAACACCGCGGCCGACACCACCGGTTCGCACGCCGCCCGGCTGCGCGGGGCCCGCTGGACGGCCAACCCCGACCCGCGCGGCAGCCTCTTCCGCCTCTACCGCAACGGCGTCTCGGTGGCCTGCGACCCCCTGGAGCCCGCCGGCGTCGCGGACGCGGACTTCGCGGACCACGGCGACGCCCAGCTCTCCCTCGGCGCCCGGCTCAAGGACGGCAAGGCCGGGCAGCCCTTCCACGGCGTCCTGGAGGAGGTGCGGATCTGGCGGACCGCCCGTACCCAGGAGCAGGTCCTCGACAACCTCTTCACCCGCCTCAGGGGCGAGAAGGAGGACCTGATCGCCTACTGGTCCTTCGACCGGGCCTCCACCGACGAGGCGGCCGACCTCGTGCGCGACGAGGGGCTGCGCGGCAACCACCTGGCGCTGCGCGCCGCCCCCGCCCGGCCCGCCGCCGTCCTGTCCACCGCCCCCGTCTCCAGCGACACCGCCCAGGTCCGCTCCGCGCTCGCCGCGATGCGCACGCCGTTCCACGAGACGGTCTCGGGCGCGCCGGCCGTCGCCGAGTACGCGGACATGCAGTACACCGTCAAGGGCGAGGCGTTCGGCGTCCTCAAGCGGGCGTACGGCTACCTGCGCGACGGCCGCTGGCACCTGGTCACCGGCTACAAGGTCGGCGACCTCGTCAGCGAGTGGGTCAGCCAGGTGCAGTTCGACCCGCAGCTGGTCGGCTACGTGGAGGGCGCCCCGCCGGTGCCCTCGGAGAACCTCACGCCCAACACGGTCGACCCCGACCGCGCGACCTACGACGGCGTCGCCTCGGTGGAGTTCACCCAGGCCGACCAGGTCGTCCACTCGCTGTCGTCGGCCAAGGAGCGCAGCGTCGACGCGGCGTTCGGCTTCGCCCTCTCCAACGAGGTCGACGTCGACATGTGGATGATCGCCGCGCCGCTGGGCTTCGGCGTGGCCAAGTCCATGGCGAAGGCCAAGGTGTCGGTGGGCGTGCGCGGCAGCCTGGAGTTCTCCAACAGCTGGGCCGACGAGACGGCCGTCTCCCAGGGCGAGAACACCGCCCGTGCGATGAAGGTCGACCTGTCGGGCAGCTGGGAGGACCCGCTCAAGCCCCTCAACCCCGCCCTGGGCCGCCGCTACGTCCCCGTCAACACCGGCTTCGCCCTGGTCCAGTCCCAGACCGCGGACGTCTTCGCGCTGCGGCTCGCGCACAGCGGCACCCTGGTCGCCTACCGCATCCAGCCCAACCCGGACATCCCCAAGGACTGGAACGTCGTCCCGTTCCCCCTCAACCCCCGCTACACCAAGCAGGGCACGCTCGACGGAACGATCGGCTTCGACGAGCGCGGCCGGGTCCTCGACCCCGACTACGCGGGCGGCCGCGACCACGGCGAGTACAGCTACTACAAGCCGCGCGAGGCGTACGCGATCAAGCGGCGCATCCAGCGCGAGCAGCAGCGGCTGCGCGGCTACTACGAGTCGGTCTCCACCGACACCCACGCCCCGGACCCCACCGCCGAGCGGGCCGGCCGGGTGCTGGGCGGCGCGATCGGCGGCGACACCTCGCCCGGCAAGGGGCGGGAGACCGCGGGCAGCTCCGCCGGTGCGGGCTTCTCGCGCCGCGACCTGGTCAACACCTACGTCTGGACGGCGGACGGCGGCTTCTTCGCCGAGACGACGGAGACGACCGACGCCGTCAGCGAGACGACGTCCGGCTCGTACTCGCTGTCCGGCTCCGTGGGCGCCTCCGTGGGCACGTCCTTCGACGTGATGGGCATCGGGGTCAACGCGCAGCTCGACGCGTCGGTCGGCGGCGGCCTGTCCGTCACCCGGGCGCGGGGCAAGGAGGCGACGCGCTCCTTCGGGCTGAACGTCACCTGCTCGCCGTCGGGCAACGTCCAGCAGTACGACGCCAACCGCAAGCCGGTCTTCGACTCCGACGGCAAGCCCGTCAACGCGCCGGGCAAGGTGGACGCGTACCGGTTCCTCAGCTTCTACCTCGGCGAGGACACCGAGCACTTCGACACGTTCTTCCACAAGGTCGTCGACCCGGCCTGGCTGGAGAACGGCGCCGACCCGAACGCGGCCGCGCTGCGCCGGGCCCGGCAGTCGGACCGCAAGCCGCCGTGCTGGCGCGTGATGCACCGCGTCACGTTCGTCAGCAGGCTGCTGCCGCCCGTCCCGGCCGACGGCGCCGCCCCGCTGGAGCGGACGATGCGTCAGCTCGACCTGGAGAGCAACTACGAGCTCGTCCGGCGCCTCGACCCGTACGTCAAGGGCGCGGCCACCGGACGGGCCGAGCTCGCCGGGGCCGTGCGCAGCGCCCTCGCGGCGCACCTGCCGGAGCTGAGCCCGCACGCGGAGGAGGTGATCGGCTTCCTCGCGCAGTACTACGGCGTCGAGAGCTGATGCCGCAGGTGGCCGCGCCTCAGCGCAGGATTCCCTCCAGGAAGTCGCTGCTGAGGCGCGCCACCGCCCTGACGTCCAGCTGGTAGAGGACGTAGCGGCCCCGGCGGCGGGCGGTGATCAGCCCGGCCTTCTTCAGCACCGACAGGTGCCGGGAGACCTCCGGCGCGCTGAGGCCCAGGACGCCGGCCAGCTCCCCCGTCGTGTGCGCGGTGCGGGCCGTGCTGCGGCACACCTGCATCCGCACGGGGTGGGCCAGCGCTTCCAGGCGCAGCTTGAGCAGGTCGACCGAGGTGGGCGCGGGCAGTTCGTGCGAACCGACCGGGTAGTGGACGACCGGGCGCCACGCGGGCCGGTGCAGGACCATCAGGTGCGGCCAGCCGAAGTGCGAGGGCACGAACGTCAGGCCGGGCCCCACGGCGGGATCCAGCGCCGTGGTCCTTCCCTCGGCGAGCTTGTCGACCCTGATGCGGGTGCCGCCGTCCTCCAGGACCAGGGCCGGGGAGACGTCGGCCAGGGCCTCGCGCAGCCCCTTGCGGCGCAGCAGCTCCGTCTTGTGCCGGGCGTCGGCGGCCAGGCGGGGCTCGATCCGCTGCCAGATGTCCGCGAAGAACGCGTCGTCGCAGTCCTCGAACAGCCGCCGCACCCAGGCCCGTACGGAGGCGGGGTCCTTCAGCAGGCGCTCGGTGAACTCCACCTGCCGGGGGCCGCGGGCGGCGGCCTGCTCCAGGGCGCGGGTGCGCGCGGCCCGGTCGGTGAGCGCCGAGGGGCCGCCCTCGTTGTAGAGGGCGAGGCAGGAGAACTCCAGGGCGGTGGTGACGAACTGCTCGTCGTCCAGCCGGTCCAGCAGGTCCAGTTCGTCGGCCAGGGTGGCCCCCGGGCTGACGGCGCCGCCGCGCAGCCCGGCGAAGGGCATGAAGAGGTCGGAGAACGTGGTGCGCCACAGGAAGTCGGCCTCCTGCAGGCGGTCGGCGAGGTCCGGCCGGAGCGCGGCGGCCGTCGCCGTGACCCAGCCCGTCAGCCCCGGGTGGTGGCCGGGCTCGGCCAGCGCGTGCAGGGCGAGGCACAACTCGCCCAGCGGCGAGGTCTCGAAGACGATCCGTTCCCGAGGCAGCCCTGCGATGTTTATGCTCACGCTCACGACGTCATGATGCCTGCTCGTTCGAAATCGAGCAGACGCCGTTTGCGCGGGAGGCCCCCGCCGTAGCCGGTGAGGGCGCCGGTCGCGCCCACGACGCGGTGGCAGGGGACGATGATGCCGACGGGGTTCTTGCCGTTGGCCAGGCCCACGGCCCGGGCCGCGGACGGGCGGCCGATGCGGGCGGCCAGCAGGCCGTAGGAGACGGTTTCGCCGTACGGGATCTCCAGGAGGGCGTTCCAGACGGTGCGCTGGAAGTCGGTCCCGGCCAGGGCGAGGGGGAGGTCGAACCCGGTGCGGCTGCCGGCGAAGTACTCCTCCAGCTGTTCGCGTACGCGGGCGAAGGGGGCCGGGTCGGGGTCGCCGAAGGTCTCCTGGGGCGGCCGGTGGCGCTGGCCCTCCATGTAGAGGCCCGAGAGCCTGCCGCCGGTGGCCACCAGGGTCAGGGGGCCGTACGGGCTGTCCATCAGGGTGTGGGTGCGGTCGGTCATGGTGTTCCTCGGTGACGATCAGGCCGGAAGGCGGTTGATGGCGTGGTCGCCGGTCGCCCACAGGTGCTGGACGGCGTACGCGCGCCACGGCTGCCAGGCCCGGGAGCTGCGGGTGAGGGCCGCGGGGGTGGCGGGCAGCCCCAGGGCGCCGGCGGCCAGGCGGACGCCGAGGTCGGTGGCGACGAAGGCGTCCGGGTCGCCGAGGGCGCGCATGGCGATCGTCTCGACGGTCCAGGGGCCGATCCCGGGCAGTGCGGCGAGCTGCTCGCGGGCCCGCTGCCAGTCGCTGCCGGGGCCGAGGTCGAGCTCCGCGGAGGCCAGGGCGGCGGTGAGGGCGGTGAACGTCCGGCGGCGGGTGCCGGGCATGGCGAGCGTCTCCGGGTCGAGTGCGGCCAGGTCCGCGGGCGCGGGGAACAGGTGGGTCAGGCCGCCCTCCGGGTCCTCGACGGGCGTGCCGTGGGCGGTCACCAGGCGGGCGGCGAGGGTACGGGCCGACGCCGTGGACACCTGCTGGCCGAGCACCGCGCGCAGGGCGAACTCCGCGGGGTCCACGGTGTGCGGCACCCTGCGGCCCGGGGCGCGCCCGACGAGCGGGGCGAGCAGCGGGTCCCCGGCGAGGAGGCCGTCGACGGCCTCGGGGTCGGCGTCGAGGTCCAGGAGGCGGCGGCAGCGGCTGACCGCGGCGGCCAGGTCACGCAGGTCGGTCAGGGCCAGCCGGCAGCCGATGTGCCCGTCCGCCGGGCGGAGGGTGGCGATGCCGTGCCCGTTCGGCAGCCGCATCGTGCAGCGGTAGGCGCCCTCCCGCCACTCCTCGGTGCCCGGCACCCCGGTGGCCGCCAGGTGCCCGAACAGGTTGTCCGGGAAGAGCGGCGCGCGGTACGGCAGCCGCAGGGAGACCGTGCCGGTCGTCGCGGGCGCCGGGCGGGCGCGGCCGGCGGCGCGGGCCCGCAGCTCGCTCGGGGAGAGCCCGAAGACCTCCCGCACGGTGTCGTTGAAGGCGCGGATGCTGGCGAAGCCGGCGGCGAAGGCCACCTCCCCCATCGGCAGCGGCGTCGTCTCGATCAGCAGCCGTGCCGTCTGCGCCCGCTGGGCGCGGGCCAGGGCGAGCGGGCCGGCGCCCAGCTCGGCGACGAGCTGCCGCTCGATCTGGCGGGTGCTGTACCCCAGCCGCGCCCCGAGGCCGGGCACCCCTTCGCGGTCCACGACCCCGTCGGCGATCAGGCGCATGGCCCTGGCGGCCAGGTCGGCCCGCTCGTTCCAGCGCGGCGAGCCCGGGCTCGCGTCGGGGCGGCAGCGCTTGCAGGCGCGGAAGCCGGCCTGCTGCGCGGCGGCCGCGCTCGGGTAGAAGGTCATGTTCTGCGGCTTGGGCGGCACCACGGGGCAGCTCGGCCTGCAGTAGATCCGCGTGGTCGTCACCGCGGTGAAGAACCACCCGTCGAAGCGGGCGTCCTTGGACTGTACGGCCCGGACGCACCGGTCCACGTCGTTGTGCATGCCGCCAGTATTGGCGGACGGCCCGCCCCGGATCTCGCGGAAATCCGACATCCACGTCGGGTGCCCTCGAGGAGAACGGGTGTGGCGCCCGCGACGGGATCGGGGCGCCACGCCGAGGCGGCGGCCCGGGGCGGGGGCACCCCGGGGACCGCCCTTCGTCTCCTAGTGTCCGTACCCGCCGTGCCCGTACCCGCCGTGCCCACCGGAGGCGTTGACGCAGGTGTTGCCGGAGGCGGGGTTCAGCAGTCCGACGATGTTGATCGTGTTGCCGCAGAGGTTGATCGGGACGTGGATCGGGACCTGGATGACGTTGCCCGAGATGACGCCCGGGGAACCGGCGGCCACGCCCTTGGCGCCCGCGTCGGCGAGCGCGTGGCCGGCGAGACCCGCGAGCGCCGCACCGACGGTGGCGGTCAGGGCAGCCGTTTTGACGATTCGTGACATGGGGGAGACACCTTTGCTGCTTGATCTTGCTCGGTCGAACTGGGGGGCGCCCGACCGGTAAGGGCCGGGGTGTGCTTTTCAACGCCCGGTGCTCGCAAAGGTTTCGTACATGGTGCGGATGGGTGACCGCCTTTCTCCCCCGGCGGCCCGTCCTTTCCGCGATCCCGTCCATGCATACGCCACACAGAAATCCGCGGTAATTCCCGGGCGGAATTCCCCGTACGGCGCAGCGCCTCCCCACCGTCCACGCCGCCCGCTCGTCCCGCCGCCGTCCACCCCCGCCGCCGCCTACCCCCGCTCCGCCGCCATCCGCACCGCGAAGGCCGTCAGCTCCTCGCACCACCCGTCGGCCAGCCGCGAGGAGGCCGCGGTCCGCGACGCCCGGTCCACCAGCTCGCGGATGAGGCGCTCGGCGATGCCGCGCTCCTCGCGCTCCAGGAGGATCTCCCGCAGCAGCTCCGCGTCCCAGTCGTACTCGGGGCCGCCGTCGAGGAAGCCGCGCAGCCGCCACGCGGCGTGCAGCGAGCGGGCGTAGGCGTCGTAGGCGGTGTCGAGGTCGCTCCGGCCGGCGAGCGCCGCGCCCAGCCGGAGGGGGTGCCGCAGGGCGTACCAGCCCGCCGTGCAGCCCCGGTCGCAGCCCGATATGCACCGCCCGGGCCACGGGTCGTCGAGGTATTCGGCGGCCATCGCCTCGTGTGCGTAGGTGCCGATCACGCGCTCGGTGCGCATGTCGTCCCAGATCTGCCACGCGGCGGCGGGCAGGCGGGCGGGGAGCCGGTCGCCGAGCGAGAGGGAGAGGTCGCCGGCCAGGGTGGCGGTGGACTCGCCGAAGCGCCGGGGCTCGCCGGCCCAGCCGTTGCGCTCGTGCTCGGCGGCGCGGCTGACGTGCAGCGTGGGGATGCCGCGGCGCAGGGCGGCGTTGTCGCGCACGTCGCTGCGGATGAGGGTGCAGGTGTCGAGGAGTTCGAGGGCGGCGGCGGCCTCGACGGCCTCGGGCGCCTCCGGGTCGCCGCCCGCCGCCAGATAGCCGGTGAGGAGGATGACCGGGCGGACCCGGTCGGCCCCCACGGCGACGAGTTCGGCGAGGGACTCCACGATGCCGGCGCCCCGCGCGTCGGCGGTGCGCCAGCGCCGGTGCTCGTCGTTGAGGAGGCCGCGCAGCCGTTTCTCGACCCGGTCGAGCATCCCGGCGCGCTGGAGCTGGGGAACCGGCTCCCGGGGCGCCACCGCGCGGGGCAGCTGGGGTTGCGTCGTCATCGTGTGCCTCCCTGGATCGGTTTCGGTCCTGCGACCGACCCTGCCGGGCGGGCGCCCCGCCCGGGGGCGGAGCCTGACCGGCCAGAAGACTGCCCACGGGAACGCTCGGGAAGCGACGGTTTCCTGCCATACCGGAATGCGCCATCCCTCCTGCTTCATGGCACTCTCGACCGCCCGGCCGGCCGGTCGGGGCAGGCTCAGAAGGCGGCTTGCGGCCCGTGCGCGCGTACGAGGGTGGCTCGCGCGTGGCTCATAATCGGCTGTCTCTGCCCGGCCGTCCTGGGCCGTTGCCCCGGCCACCGGTCGTATCATCCTCCGATTCACCCGTCTGACCTGCACCGAAGCCGTCCCCCGCACCGTCGCCATCAGGCCAGTGCCGGACGCGTGCGGCGCGGCGCGGACGATGATGGCGCCCGCGCGCCGCGCCCCGGGCCGGCACGGGCGGCGGCACGACGCCCACGGACCGCCCGGTGTGCGCTCACCGGACGGCAGTGCGGCATTCGTACGCCATCTGTACAGCGCGCGCCGCGCCCCGCTACAACGGGTGGGGGCCCGGCACCGGGACCACACGGCAGGCGACCTCCGGGCCCGCGGAGGCGGCGATGCGCAGGATCGCAGTGGTCGGAGCGGGTCAGGCGGGGCTGCAGCTGGCCCTGGGACTGCGGCCGGAGAAGCCGCCGGAAGGGCCCGCGGAGTCCTACGAGGTCACGCTGTACGCCGCCCGCAGGCCCGCGGAGGTGCGGGCCGGGCGCATCCTCTCCACGCCGGCGATGTTCGGCCCCGCCCTCGCCCTGGAGCGCGCCGCCGGGCTGAACCGGTGGGAGGCGCGGACACCCCGGATGACGGCCATCCGGATGGCCGTCACCGAGGGGCCGCACGCTCCCGGGGGCGGGGTCACCGTCCCCCTCGACGCGCCCGCGCAGTCCGTCGACCAGCGGGTGAAGACGGCGGGCTGGCTGGAGCTGTTCGAGGAGCGCGGCGGGCGCGTCGTGTACGGCACGGTGGGCCCGGACGACCTGCCGGGGATCGCCGCCGCCCACGACCTGACGGTCGTCGCCACCGGCCGCGGCCCCCTCGCGGAGATCTTCGCGCGCGACGGACGGCACAGCCCGTACGACCGCCCGCAGCGGACGCTCGCCGCCTGCTACGTGCGCGGCACGCACGGGCCGGACGGCCTCGGCGGGCCGCACGCGCGGATCAACCCCGTGGACGGCGCCGGGGAGTTCTACGTGCTGCACGGCCTCACGCTCGACGGGCCCTGCGAGATGCTGCTGTGGGAGGCGGTGCCGGGCGGGCCCCTCGACGTCTGGGGCGACCGGCCGGGGCCGGGCGCCTTGGTGGAGCGCTCCCTGCAGCTGCTGCGCGGACGGCTCCCCCGCGAGTACGAGCTGTGCCGGGGCATGGAGCCGACCGACGGCGGCGCCGCGCTCACCGGCGCCGTGACCCCCGTCGTGCGCCACCCCGTCGCCCGGGTCGCACCGGACGCGTACGTCCTGGGCATGGCCGACGCCGTCGTCCTCAACGACCCGATCGGCGGACAGGGCGCCAACAGCGCGGCCCGCTGCGCCGCCCGGTACCTGCAGGAGATCACCGGCCACGGCGAACAGCCCTTCGACCGCACGTGGATGCTGCGCACGTTCGCCGCGTACTGGGAGCACGCCCGGCACGTGACGGCCTTCAACAACCTGCTGCTGGGGCCCCCGCCGGAACACGTGCAGCGCATCATGTCGGCGGCGGCGCACCACCCCGAGGTCGCGCACCGCTACCTCAACGGCTACGCGGACCCGGCCGGCTTCCAGGACTGGTTCATGGACGCGGACCGGGCCGACGCCTACCTCGCGGCGGTGGGGGTGACGGGGACGGCGAGGGCGGCGGGGCCCGCCGCTGGGTAGCCTGGGAGCGCCCGCGCGGCCCGGCGGGAGCCCTGCGCGGAGGAGGCGGAAACGACCGTGAGCACGACCCGGCCCGGGACGGTCACCGGCGGCCCGCGCCCGCATACTCCCCCGGGACGCCCGTCCGTGACACGCGGACAGGGCGCGGTCGTCTGCGCGGTCTCCCTCGGAGGCGGCGCGGGGGCCGCCGCCCGCTACGGCGCCGGGCTGCTGTGGCCCACGCCGGCCGGTGCCTTCCCCTGGACCACCCTGCTGATCAACGTGGTGGGCTGCGCCCTGATCGGGGTGCTGCTGACGGTGATCGCCGAGCTCGCCGCGCCGCACCGGCTGCTGCGGCCGTTCCTCGGGACGGGGGTGCTCGGCGGGTTCACCACCTTCTCCACGTACACGGTGGACGTCCAGCGGCTGATCGAGGGCGGGCACGTGGCGACGGCACTCGCGTATCTGGCGGGCACGCTCGCCGGCGCACTGGCGACGGTCCTGGTGGCGGCCACGGCGACGAAGGCGTTCCTGCTGCGGAGGCGTGCGCGATGACGCCGCAGGGCGCGAGGCCCCGGGGCAGGGCGCTTCGCCTGACCGTCTTCCTCACCGAGTCGGACCGCTGGGAGCACCGCCCGCTGTCCACCGAGATCGTGCACCGTGCGCACGCCGCCGGGCTCGCGGGGGCGACGGTCTTCCGCGGGATCGAGGGCTACGGCGCCTCGTCCGTCGTCCACACCGCGCGGCTGCTCTCCCTGAGTGAGGACCTGCCGGTGACCGTGGTGATCGTGGACACGGAGGAGCGCGTACGGGCGTTCCTGCCGCTGCTGGGCGCGGTCACCGGGGAGCGTCTGGTCACGCTGGAGCCCGTCGAGGTCCCGCGGCTGGAGCCCGCGCCGGAGGGTGGCGCGTGAACTGGCTCCTCGTCGTCGCCGGCGCGATGGCCGGCGCGCCCCTGCGCTACCTCACCGACCGTGCGGTGCAGTCGCGCCACGACTCGGTCTTCCCCTGGGGCACGTTCACCGTGAACGTCGCGGGCAGCCTGATCCTGGGCGTCCTCACCACCGCCGCGCCCTCCCACCTGCAACTGCTCCTGGGTACGGGCCTGTGCGGCGCCCTCACGACGTACTCCACCTTCTCCTACGAGACGCTGGTCCTCACCCGCGAGGGCGCCCGCGGGTACGCGGCGGCGAACGCGGTCCTGAGCGTGGTGTGCGGGCTGGGCGCGGCCTTCGCTGGGGTGGCGCTGGGGCGGGGGCTGTGGGGCTGAGCCGCCTCAGGCCTCCGCCGCCCCCAGGTGCTCCAGCAGCACCGTCCGCAGCTCGCGCGCCGCGCGCGGCGGGGCGACGTCCTTGCGGTGGGCCAGGGCGATCGTGCGGCGCATGCGGGTGCCCTCGAAGGGGGTGACCCGCAGGCCCGAGCGGGCCGCCACCATGCCCGGGACCACCGCCAGGCCCAGGCCCGCGCGGACGAAGCCGAGGACCGCGTCCATCTCGCCGCCCTCGACGGTGAAGACCGGCTCGAAGCCGGCGGCGCGGCAGGCCGCCATGGTGATCTCGCGCAGGTCGTAGCCGTGGCGGAACATCACCAGGGGCAGGCCCTCCAGGTCCGCCACGCGCAGGGCGCGGCGCCGGACGGGCGGGGGCTCGCCGGGGGCGGAGACGACGACGAGGTCCTCGCGCAGGAGCTCGGTCGTGGCGAGGGCCGGGGCGCCGACGGCCAGGGGCGTGATGATCAGGGCGAGGTCGAGGCCGCCGGCGGCGAGGGTGCGGACGAGGTCCTGGGAGCCGCCCTCGTCGACGAGGAGCTCGATGCCCGGGTAGCGGGCGTGGTAGGCCCGCAGGACGTCGGGGACGAGGCTCGCGCAGAGGCTGGGCGGGGCGCCGAGGCGCACCCGGCCGCGCCGCAGCTGGGCGACCTCCTGCACCTCGCGCCGGGCCGTCTCGGTGTCGGCCAGGATCTTCCGGGCCAGCGGCAGCAGCGCCTCGCCGGCGTCGGTGAGGGTGATGTTGCCGCGGGCGCGCTGGAAGAGCTCCGCACCCAGCTCCCGCTCCAGGGCGCGGATCTGCTGGGACAGCGACGGCTGGGCGACGTGCAGGGACTCGGCGGCCCGGGTGAAGTGACGGACTTCGGCCAGGGTCGCGAAGTAGCGGAGCTGCTGGAGTTGCACGGTCAGCAGCATAGATAGGACGAGCCTATGGAAACCAGCTTCATCATGTCTTGGACGGATCGACCGGCCGCTGCCTAGCGTCGGTGCCATGGCACTGGCGACCCGGACGGACCGTCCTCCGTCCCTCATCGGCTCCGTGTGGCGTTCGACCGTCGGCAAGAAGGCGGTCATGGCGGTCACCGGCATGATCATGCTGGCGTACCTGGTCGCCCACGTGGTGGGCAACCTGAAGGTGTTCTTCGGGGCCGGGGAGTTCAACCACTACGGGCACTGGATCCGCACCGTCGGCGAACCCTTCCTGCACTACGAGTGGTTCCTGTGGATCGCCCGCGCCGCCCTCGGGACGGCGGTCGTGCTGCACGGCGTGGCCGCGTACCAGCTCAGCCGCCGCGACCTCGCCGCGCGCCCGCAGAAGTACGCACGGAAGCGGCAGCGCGCGAGCTACGCCACCCGCACCATGCGCTGGGGCGGCGTGATCCTCGGGCTGTTCATCGTCTGGCACGTCCTCGACCTGACGACGCTGACGGTCAACCCCAACGCCGAGGAGGGCCGCCCCTACGAGAACCTCGTCGCCTCCCTCGACCGCCCCGCCGTCACGGCCTTCTACATCGCCGCGATGCTCGCCCTCGGGCTGCACATCCGGCACGGCTTCTGGAGCGCCGCCCAGACGCTGGGGGCGAATTCCCCCCGCCGCGACCGGGCGCTGAAGTTCCTGGCCAACGCGCTGGCGCTGGTGCTGACCTGCGGCTTCATAGCCGTACCCGTGGGCGTCCTGACAGGAGTCGTGAGCTGAGCATGTCCTTCTCGTCCGACCACACGCACGCGTCCGACTACACGCACTACACGACCGGCGAGCCGGTCACCGACACCGCCGCCCCCGGCGGCCCCATAGCCGAGCGCTGGGACCGGCGCCGCTTCGAGGCCAAGCTCGTCAACCCCGCGAACCGCCGCAAGCACACCGTCATCGTCGTCGGCACCGGCCTCGCGGGCGGCGCCGCGGGCGCCACCCTCGCCGAGCAGGGCTACCACGTCGTGCAGTTCTGCTACCAGGACTCGCCGCGCCGCGCCCACTCCATCGCCGCGCAGGGCGGCATCAACGCCGCCAAGAACTACCGCAACGACGGCGACTCCGTGCACCGCCTCTTCTACGACACCGTCAAGGGCGGCGACTTCCGCGCCCGCGAGTCCAACGTCCACCGCCTCGCGCAGGTCTCGGTCGAGATCATCGACCAGTGCGTGGCGCAGGGCGTGCCGTTCGCCCGCGAGTACGGCGGGCTGCTCGACACGCGCTCGTTCGGCGGCGTCCAGGTCTCCCGGACGTTCTACGCGCGCGGGCAGACGGGCCAGCAGCTGCTGCTCGGCGCGTACCAGGCGCTCAGCCGCCAGATCGACGCGGGCAACGTCGAGATGCACGCCCGCACCGAGATGCTCGACCTGATCGTCATCGACGGGCGGGCGCGCGGGATCGTGGCGCGCGACCTGATCACGGGGGCCGTCAGCACGTACGTCGCGGACGCGGTGGTCCTCGCCAGCGGCGGTTACGGCAACGTCTTCTATCTCTCCACCAACGCCAAGAACTCCAACGCGACCGCGGTCTGGCGGGCCCACCGCCGCGGCGCCTACTTCGCCAACCCCTGCTTCACCCAGATCCACCCCACCTGCATCCCGCGCTCCGGCGACCACCAGTCGAAGCTGACGCTGATGAGCGAGTCGCTGCGCAACGACGGCCGCATCTGGGTGCCCAGGGCCAAGGGCGACACGCGCCCGCCAGCCGCGATCCCCGAGGACGAGCGCGACTACTACCTGGAGCGGATCTACCCCTCCTTCGGCAACCTCGTCCCCCGCGACATCGCCTCGCGCGCCGCGAAGAACGTCTGCGACGAGGGGCGCGGCGTCGGCCCGGGCGGGCAGGGCGTCTACCTGGACTTCGCCGACGCCATCGCCCGCATGGGCCGCAAGGCCGTCGAGGCCAGGTACGGCAACCTCTTCGAGATGTACGAGCGGATCACGGCGGAGAACCCGTACGAGGTCCCCATGCGGATCTACCCGGCCATCCACTACACCATGGGCGGCCTGTGGGTGGACTACGACCTGCAGACCACCGTGCCGGGCCTGTTCGCGATCGGCGAGGCCAACTTCTCCGACCACGGCGCCAACCGCCTGGGCGCCTCGGCGCTGATGCAGGGCCTGGCCGACGGCTACTTCGTCCTCCCCTCCACCATCAACGACTTCCTGGCCCGGCACCCGCACGACGCCGTGCCCGGGGACCACCCGGCCGTGACCGAGGCCGTCACGGAGGTGACCGGCCGGCTGCAGCGCCTCCTCGCCAACGACGGCGACCGCACCCCGGACTCCTTCCACCGCGAGCTCGGCGAACTGCTCTGGGACGAATGCGGCATGGCCCGCACGGAGACGGGCCTGCGCAAGGCGCTCGGCCGCATACCCGCCCTGCGCGAGGAGTTCTGGCGCCGCATCAAGGTGCCCGGGACCGGCGAGGAACTCAACCAGTCCCTGGAAAAGGCCAACCGCATCGTCGACTACCTCGAACTCGCCGAGCTGATGTGCCTGGACGCCCTGCACCGCTCGGAATCCTGCGGCGGCCACTTCCGGGAGGAGAGCGCGACGCCCGAGGGCGAGGCGGCACGCAAGGACGAGGAATTCTCCTACGCGGCGGCCTGGGAATTCACCGGGACGGGCCGGGCGCCGGTCCTCCACAAAGAATCGCTGACCTTCGAATACGTCCACCCCACCCAGCGGAGCTACGCGTAATGGACCTCACCCTGCGCATCTGGCGCCAGCGCAATGCCGGCGAGCCGGGCGCCATGACCACCTACCGGGTCACGGGAATCAGCGAGGACATGTCCTTCCTGGAGATGCTCGACCACCTCAACGAGGAGCTGATCCTCTCCGGCGACGAGCCCGTGGCCTTCGACCACGACTGCCGCGAGGGCATCTGCGGCGCGTGCGGCATGGTCATCAACGGGCAGGCGCACGGGCCCGAGCGGACCACGACCTGCCAGCTGCACATGCGCCACTTCGCCGACGGCGACACCATCGACGTCGAGCCGTGGCGGGCGGCGGCCTTCCCGGTCGTCAAGGACCTGGTCGTCGACCGCTCCGCCTTCGACCGCATCATCGGCTCCGGCGGCTACGTCACCGCCCCCACCGGCTCCGCCCCCGAGGCCCACGCCACACCCGTGCCCAAGCCGGTCGCCGACCTCGCCTTCGAGCACGCCGAGTGCATCGGCTGCGGCGCGTGCGTGGCCGCCTGCCCCAACGGCTCGGCGATGCTCTTCACCTCCGCGAAGGTCGTCCACCTCAACGTCCTCCCGCAGGGCGGCCCCGAGCGGGAGTCCCGGGTGCTGGACATGGTGGACACGATGGACGACCAGGGCTTCGGCGGCTGCACGAACACCGGCGAGTGCGCCGTGGCCTGCCCCAAGGGCATCCCGCTCACGGCGATCGGGGCGATGAACCGCGAGTACCTGCGGGCCACGCTCAAGGGCGGGCGACGGCGCTGAGCCGACGGGCCGGCGGGCGGCCCGCCGGCCGGGTCTGCGGCCGGGTCAGCGGGCGCCGAAGACCTGGGTCCAGCGGGGGCCGCCCGGGGCGTGGTTGACGCCCACGCCGATCTCCTTGAAGGAGCAGTTGAGGATGTTCTTGCGGTGGCCGTCGCTCTTCATCCAGGAGTCCATGACGGAGGACGCCGACTGCTGCCCGTAGGCGATGTTCTCGCCGTACGTGCTCCAGTTGTAGCCGGCGGCGGTGACGCGCTCGCCGGGGCCCTTGCCGTCGGGGTTGGTGTGGTTGAAGAAGCTGCGGGCGGCCATGTCGTCGGAGTGGCCCTGGGCCGCGGCGTCCAGCTTGCTGTTCTCGGTCAGCGGCGAGCAGCCGACCTTGGCGCGCTCGGCGTTGGCCAGGGCGGTGACCTGCTGGCCGAGCGAGCCGCCGCCGGGGTTCGCGGATTTGGGGGCGCGCTTGGCCGGGCTCGCGCTCTTCGCCTCGGGCGAGGGCTTCGCGGAGGCGGCGGACCGGCTCGGCTCCGCGGAGGGCGAGGCGGAGGACGAGGCGGACGCGGACGCCGACGGCTTGGCCGAGGCGGAGGCGCTCGCGCTCGCCGAGGCGGACGGGGAGGCGGCGGACGGCAGCACGGACGCGCCGGCGTCGAGGGCCTTCACCCGGTTCTGCGGCGCCTGCCCGTCCTTGGCGGAGACGGACGTTTCCTCGGGCGAGTCGGTGAAGAGGTACAGGCCGCCGAGGACGCCGCCCGTGAGGAGGGCGAGGGCGGCGGCGCCGGCCGCGGCCCGCTTGGCGGTGCGGGGGCGGCGCGCGCGGTGGCCCCCGTTGCCGTTGCCCGCGCGGCGGCGGGCCACGCGCGCGCCCGCACGCGTGCCTTCGCCGGCGCCGGCCGGGGATCCCGCCGGGGACGCGTGGGCCACCTGCTGCGTCTGCAGCACCGACCCGCCGCGCCACCAGCCCAGCAGGCCGGCGCCCAGCGGCACCAGGCCGAGGCCGACGAGCAGCCCCTCGGCGGGGACCAGGGCCGACGTCGCGCCGACGCAGCGGCCACAGCCGCGCACGTGGCGGGCGACGCGCTTGCGCCACAGGGCGGAGGGGGCGCCGTCCCAGGAGGCGACGACGTCGCCGAGCTGCGAACAGGCGGGCTGGGCGGCGAGGGCCCGGACGACGCCGCGGGCGGTGTCCAGCTGGGCCTTGGTGCGCTGGATGCGGACGGCCGCGTGCTGCGGGGTCATGTCGAGGGCGGCGGCGACCTCGGCGCGCGTCAGCTCGCCGGCGGCCTCCAGCCACCACAGGGACAGCACGGTCTGCTCGTCGTCGTCGAGCCAGCGCGTGGCCTCGGCGACCTCCTTGCGCTGCCCCTGCAGACCGAGCCGGACGATGGTGATGTCGACGAAGTCCGCCTCCGGGTCGGGGACTTCGGCGACCTCCTGCAGGCCACTGACGGGAGTCTCCGGGCGCTCCCGCCAGTGGCTGCGTATCTGGTTCATGGTGATGGCGACGAGCCAGGACCGGAAGGCGGCGGCGTCGCGGAGCTCGCCGAGGCCGTTGATGACCCGGAGCATGGTCTCCTGGACCACGTCATCGACGTCGGCGTGGCCGCCCAGGGCCCGGCCGACGATGTTGTAGACGAGTGGCAGGTACGCGGCGACGAGCTCGTCCTGTGCCGCCGTGTCCCCGGCTCGCGCCGCCTCGACCACGGCCACGCTCTGACTGTTCACGCTCCGCCACCCTTCTCCGGCATTCCGTTTCGGGAGTCGATCCGTTCGGTCCGACACATAGGAGATGCGGATGGGGCGCGACGATAACAAAAACTGCTCGGAAAACTTCAAGAGGACCGGACAAATCCCTCTATGTGTGGCTGCTGTTCGCCGCACTCCGGGAAGGCTCCAGGAATTCGGCGAGCATCCCCGGAGTCGCCGCCTCCGCGAAGGCCGCGGCGGTACCGGCGGACATGTCCCGAATGCGGTATCCGCCCTCCCCCGCGGCGACGGCGGCGGTCGCGGTGACGACGCCGGCCCGGCGGGAGAAGGGGCTGTCGGTGAAGGTCCACGCCAGCACGGCCGACCGGTCCAGGGCCGTCGTCTCCCGGCCGAAGGTGCCGGAGCGCACGAAGAGGAAGCGGCCCCGGAGGCCGTGGCCCAGCCCGCGGTAGGCGTCGCGCGCCAGCCCGCACGCGACGGGGGCGGCGAGGAGCACCCAGCCCGCCGCGCAGTACAGCAGGACGGGCGTGAGGAGCGCGCCCAGCACGGCCAGCGCGACGGCGGGCGGCAGCACGCACCACGCGAACGCCCGCACGATGCGACGGCGGAGCGCGGCCCGCGGGTGGGGCGCCAGCTCCGGCGCGCCGAGGGGCTCGCCCAGCACCCCGTCGCACACGCGCAGCGCCTCGCCGTACGAGGCGGGCGGCAGGACGACGCTGCGGCTGCGGTTCTCCTCCTTGGTGCCGAGGCCGCCCGCGACGGCCCGGACGCTCGCCCCGCCGCCCGCGCGCAGCAGGAGCGGCTCGCGCAGGGTCACGCCGCGCAGGCGGGCGCGCTCGATGGAGACGGACCGCGTGGTGAACAGGCCGCGACGGACGCGCAGGGTGGCCGCGTCGGTCCACTCCAGGCGGTAGTCCCACCACTGCTCGGCGTACAGCGCCACCGCGCCGACGGCGCCGAGGGCGGTGATCGCGAGGAGGGCGAGCGGGATCGTGACCCACAGGAAGCTGTGGCCGAAGTCCTCGAAGGCGCGGCGGACGATGCCGATGCGCCATGGCTCGACGCCGATCCCGTCGAGGATCCGCCACACGGCGCCCGCGGCGGCGAAGACGCCGCCGACGACCCAGAACGTCAGCGGGGCGTAGCGCAGCCGGCGCAGGTCGGCGGTGGCGAGCACGGGGTCGTCGGCGCGGCCGGCTCCGGAGCGGGCGAGGAGCTCGGCGCGCAGCCGGACGGCCTCGGGGCGGGCGAGGGCCTCCAGGGAGATCTCGCCGCCGCTCCCCCCGCCGCCGGTGCCGGCGCGCAGCACGGCGAGGCCGAGGACGCGCTGGACGGCGTTGGCGGTGATGTCGACGTTGCGGACGCGGTGCAGGGGGATCGCGCGGACGCTGCGCGTGAACAGGCCCGTGCGGAGCTCGACGGCGTCGGCGGTGACGCGGTAGCGGGTGCGCCGCCAGGTGACGACGCCGCTGGCAGTGATGGCGGCGAAGACGGCGCCGATCACGGCGAGGGTGATCCACGCGCGCGTGTCGAACCGGCCGCCGGTGGCGAGCGCGGTGAGGGCGAGCGAGCCGAGGGGCGCGCCCATCCAGGTGCAGTGCACGGCGATCGTGCGGGGGTCGAGGGTGCGCCACTGCTCGGGGCGCCGGTCGGGCAGCTGCTCGCTCATGCGGCGTCACCGTCCCCGGGCACGAGTCGGGCGGCGTCGGTGATCCGGGCGGCCAGCCACTCCGCGGCCTCGTCGGAGACGCCGGTGATGCGGACGTCGCCGGCCGTGGAGGCGGTGGTGACGGTGACCGTGGCAAGGCCGTAGCGGCTCTGGAGCGGGCCGCGGACGGTGTCGACGGTCTGGACGCGCGAGAGCGGGGCTATGCGGCGCTTGTGCAGGATCCAGCCGCCGGCGGCGTAGACCGCGGCCTCCCCGACCTCCCAGGCGTGGACGCGGCAGCGCAGGCGCGGCATGGCCAGGACGTAGCCGGCGGCGGGCAGGACGAGGACGGCGAGGACGAGCGGGGCGAGCCAGGGGAGGGCGCCGGGGAAGAACAGCAGCGAGTTGACGAGCAGGGCGGCCGCGACGAGCAGCAGGGGGCCGGTGACCGTCAGCAGCGCCTGCACGGTCCACCAGCGACGGGCCCGCGGGTCCACGCCGTTGCGGGGTGGCCTGAGCCCGGGTTGCGTCTGTGCGTGTGCGCCGCGTCGGTGTCCTGTCATGGGCGTGCCGCTCCCGTTTTCCAAGTCAGTTGTATGGCAATAAGCTATAGCAATACAAACGACTTGGAAAGGCGAGGTGGTGGGCGTGCCCAAGCGCGTGGACCACGAGGAGCGCCGCCGGGCGATCGCGGAGGCCCTGTGGCGCATCGCGTGCGCGCGGGGGCTCGACGGCGCGAGCCTGCGCGACGTCGCGGCGGAGGCGGGCATCTCGCTGGGGCAGCTCCAGCACTACTTCTCCAGCAAGGACGAGATGCTCGTCTTCGCCCTCAAGTACCTGGGCGGGCTGGCGGAGGAGCGCATCCGCACACGCCTCATGGGCCTCGCCGCGCCGCCGTCGCCGCGGGACGTCCTGCGGGAGACGGTCACGGAGATGCTCCCCCTGGACGAGAAGAGCCGCACCGGGAACCTGGTCCAGATCGCCTACTTCGTACGCGCCCTCCACGACGAACGGCTGCGCGGCCACGCGAGGGAGGGCGTACCGGCCCTGCGGGCCTTCTTCGCGGACCAGGTCCGGGCCGGGATCGCACGGGGCGAGGTGGATGCGACCCGCGCCCCGGAGGCGGAAGCGATGCTTCTGATCGCCCTGACGGACGGCCTGACGACGTATCTCCTGCTGGAGGTGTGCACGCCGGACGAGACGAAGACGTTGCTGGAGGGCCACCTGGAACGCCTGTTCACACCGTAAGACGGCCGAACGTCCGGCCCCGGCCGTGCCGTGCCGTGGGCCGCCGGGGCTCATCGGGGGCGCGCCGTGAGAGAGGGCGCGGCTCTATGGTCTGCGGGTGGCGCGGTTTCGGCCGCCCGGGCCCGGGGACAGGGCCGTCGCCAGTTCGTTCAGGGCGTCCATGAGGAGTTCGGAGCCCCGGACGGCCACGCCCTCCTCGCCCTCCTCCGCGCGCCACGCGGCGAGCGCCGCCTGAGGGGCCGTCCAGTCGAGGGGCTTGCGGTCGCGGACGGCCGCGGCGGCGGCCGGCAGGGAGTCGGCCACGGCGGCGGCGAACCGGGCCGCGCCCTTCGACGGTTCGGCGTCCTTCTCCGGCAGGTGGGCCTCCATCAGCAGCGTCGCCCGGCCCATCGTGGCCAGCGCCGACTCCGCCCCCCGCTCCGAGGTGCGCGAGAGCCCGCGGTGCCGCACGGGTTCGGTCAGGGCGCGGCCGGCCATCTCCTCCCAGGCGGTGCGGGCGGCGCGCGCGTCGAGCAGGGCCTCGCGCACGCGGCGCGGCTTCCGCTCCCCCGGTTCGGCGTACGCGCCCAGCACGGCGAGCGCGTAGTGCCCGTTGGCGGTGAGCCATTCGGCGAGCCGGTCCCGCAGCCGGGGCGTCTCCCAGGTGGGGAAGAGCGCGTAGGCGGCCATCGCCAGCAGCCCGCCGAGCAGGGTGAGGGCGACGCGCGCCTCGACGGTCTGCGACCAGCCCTCCCCCGCGATGCCGAGGAGGAAGACGACGTACGCGGTGATGCACGCGGACGTCACGCTGTAGCCGGTGCGCATGAGCAGGTACATCAGCCCGACGCACACGACCGACATGCCGGCGCACACCCACGGCCCGGGGTGCGTGAGGGCCATCAGCACGCCGGCGACGGCCACGCCGACGACCGTCCCGGCGAACCGGGCGACGCCTCGCGAGTACGTCTGGCCGAAGTCGGGCCGCATCACCATCACGGAGGTCATGGGCGCCCAGTAGGCGTGCCCCCACGGCAGGGCGGTGCCGGCGGCGTAGCCGGCGAGGACCACCGCGGCGCTCCGTACGGCGTGCCGCCCGACCGGCGACGACCAGCGCGCCTCGCGCCGCAGTGCCCGCAGCGCGACGGGCACGAGCCGGGGCACGGAGGGCCTCAGCAGGTGCCGGTGTTCGCGGGCGCCGCGAGCGGGGGTCCGGCGCACGGGCTGGTCGGTGGCGTCGACCGCGTCGCCGAGCAGGGCCATCAGGCGCAGGGCGGAGCGGCGCGCGGCGCCGTGCAGGACGGGCCCGGTGGCGGGCACGGTGAGGACGGCGGTGGCCTCCTCGGGCAGTTTCACGGGCTTGCCCCACCGGATGGCGCGCGCGACCGCGTCCAGCACGGTCGCCGCCGCGCCCAGCAGGTCCCGTGCGCGGTCCCGTTCGGGCCCCTCCGCGGGGGCGCCGAGGACGGGGTCGGCGAGCGCGGCGAGCACGGGCCGCAGCCGTTCGGCGACGCCGCGCGGCCCGCCCAGCTGGCGGGGCCGGCTGCGGGCCTGGCGGGGGGTCAGCTCGGCGGCCTCGCGGGCGTCCATGAGCGGCTGGGGGTCGAAGCCGGCCTGCGGGTCGTGCCGGAGGCGGCGCGCGTAGTCCGCCTCGGCGGCGAGCGCGTCGGCGAGCGCGTCCCGCTGGACGCCCCAGGGGCGGACGGGCAGGAGCACGATGAGGGCCGCCTGGACGAGCCCGCCGACAGCGATCAGCCCGGCGTGGTGCAGCGCCCCCATGACGGACGTCGGGAGCGTGACGGTGACGAGCATGACGGCGATGGTCTGCGTGGCGACCAGGCCGGAGACCGGCCCGACCGCCCAGGCCATGCCCGCGAGCAGCGTCCAGACGGTCAGCAGGGTGCCGAAGACGACGGGGTCGAAGGCGGCCACGTAGCCGAGGAACGTGCTGACGGCGAGGCCGACCGCCACGGCGAGCGCCAGCACCGGGCGGGGCCGCCAGCTCCGCTGGAACGTCACCAGCCCGGCGGAGAACGCGCCGAACGCGGACGACACCGCGAGGACCGGGGTCCCCAGCCACAGGATGACCCCGACCACGATCGCGACGCCGAGCGCGCCACGGGCGGCGACCACGGGCGTCAGCTTGGTGCGCTCGATCGTCAGCCCGTCGCGCGCGGCCTTCCGCAGCGCACTGGACCAGGTCATGGCCTGAGCTTACGTTCCGGACGATCGCGTTCCGTGCAGCGGGAGGTTCTCAGCGGTGGCTCGGGAAGCCCAGGTCCACGCCGCTGTCGGCCGGGTCGGGCCACCGCGTGGTGACGACCTTGCCGCGCGTGTAGAAGTGGACGCCGTCGTTCCCGTAGATGTGGTGGTCGCCGAAGAGGGAGTCCTTCCAGCCGCCGAAGGAGTGGTAGCCGACCGGCACCGGGATGGGCACGTTGATGCCGACCATCCCCGCCTCGACCTCCAGCTGGAAGCGGCGGGCCGCGCCGCCGTCCCGGGTGAAGACGGCCGTGCCGTTCCCCCACGGCGAGGAGTTGATGAGGGCCAGCCCCTCCTCGTAGGACTCCGCGCGCAGCACGCACAGCACCGGGCCGAAGATCTCGTCGCGGTAGGCGTCGGACTCGACGGGCACCTTGTCGAGCAGGGACAGCCCGATCCAGTGCCCGTCCTCGTAGCCCTCGACCGTGAAGCCGGTGCCGTCGAGGACGACCTCGGCGCCCTGGGCGGCCGCGCCGTGCACGTAGGAGGCGACCTTGTCGCGGTGGGCCCTGGTGATGAGCGGGCCCATCTCGGAGGCGGGGTCGTCGCCCGGCCCGATCTTGATCTTCTCGGCGCGCTCGCGGATCTTCGCCACCAGCTCGTCGCCCGCCGAGCCCACCGCGACGACCGCGGAGACGGCCATGCAGCGCTCGCCGGCCGAGCCGTACGCGGCGGAGACGGCGGCGTCGGCGGCCGCGTCGAGGTCGGCGTCGGGCAGCACCAGCATGTGGTTCTTGGCGCCGCCGAGGGCCTGGACGCGCTTGCCGTGCTCACCGGCCACCCGGTGGATGTGGCGGGCGATGGGCGTGGAGCCCACGAAGGAGACGGCGGCGACGTCCGGGTGGGTCAGCAGCCGGTCGACGGCCTCCTTGTCGCCGTTGACGACGTTGAGGACGCCCTCGGGCAGCCCGGCCTCGGCGGCCAGCTGGGCCAGCAGGATCGCGGGCGAGGGGTCCTTCTCGCTGGGCTTGAGCACGAAGGTGTTGCCGCAGGCGATCGCCAGCGGGAACATCCACATCGGCACCATCGCCGGGAAGTTGAACGGCGTGATGCCCGCGACGACGCCGAGCGGCTGGCGGATCGCCGCCACGTCCACGCCGCCGGACACCTGGGTCGACAGCTCGCCCTTGAGCTGCGTGGTGATGCCGCACGCCAGCTCGACGATCTCCAGCCCGCGGGCGACCTCGCCGAGGGCGTCGGAGTGCACCTTGCCGTGCTCGGCGGTGATCAGCTCGGCGAGCTCGGCGCGGTGGGCGTCCAGCAGCGCGCGGTAGCGGAAGAGGATCGCGGTGCGGGTGGCCAGGGAGGACGTGCCCCACGTCGCGAAGGCGGCCTTGGCCGCGGCGACGGCGGCGTCCACCTCCTCCGCCGAGGCGAAGGCGACCCGCGTCGTCCGCGCGCCCGTCGCCGGGTCGGTGACCGGCCCGTACGTGCCGGAGGTGCCCTCGACGGCCTTGCCGTCGATCCAGTGGTTGACGGTCTTCATCGGTCGGCCTCTCCTACGGTCAAAGATAGCGGCGGCGGGCGGTGGCGTGGCGCTCGTACTCCTCCCGGGCCCTGCGGGCCGCCGGGCGGGTCGCGGTCCCGGCGACAGGCACATCCCACCACGCCTGGGCAGGGGGCGCGCCCGGCACTGTGTCGGCTGTTTCGGTCTCGACATAGACACATGTGGGGCGCGTGGAGGCGCGCGCCTCGGACAGCGCCTCCCGCAGCTCACCGGCCGTGCGGGCGCGCAGCACGTGCATCCCGAGCGAGGCGGCGTTGGCGGCCAGGTCCACGGGCAGCGGGTCGCCGGTGTACGTGCCGTCCGCGGCCCGGAAGCGGTAGGCGGTGCCGAAGCGCTCGCCGCCGACGGCCTCGGACAGGCCGCCGATCGAGGCGTACCCGTGGTTCTGGATCAGCACCACCTTGATGGGGATCCCCTCCTGCACGGCGGTGACCAGCTCCGTCGGCATCATCAGGTACGTGCCGTCGCCGACGAGCGCCCACACCGGGCGGCCGGGCTCGGCCAGGGCGACGCCGATCGCCGCCGGGATCTCGTAGCCCATGCAGGAGTAGCCGTATTCGAGGTGGTACTGGCGGCGGGAGCGGGCGCGCCAGAGCTTGTGCAGGTCGCCGGGGAGGGAGCCGGCGGCGTTGATGACGACGTCGGAGTCGTCGACGACGGCGTCGAGGGCGCCGAGGACCTGGGCCTGGGTCGGGCGCGCGGCGGCGTCCTGCGCGGTGAACGCCCGGGTGACGAGCCGCTCCCAGGCCTGCTTGCCGGCCGTGTACTCCTTCTCGTACGCGTCCGGGACGCGGTGGCCGGCCAGGGCCTCCGTCAGCGCCTCCAGGCCGGTGCGGGCGTCCGCGACGAGGGGCAGCGCGGAGAGCTTGTGGGCGTCGAAGGAGGCGGTGTTGAGGTTGACGAAGCGCACGTCCGGGGCGGCGAAGAGGGTGTTCGAGGCGGTGGTGAAGTCGCTGTAGCGGGTGCCGATGCCGATGACCACGTCGGCCGTGCGGGCCAGGTCGTCGGCGACGGCCGTGCCGGTATGGCCGATGCCGCCGACGTCCGCCGGGTGGGCGTGGTGCAGGGATCCCTTGCCTGCCTGGGTGGAGGCGACGGGGATGCCGGTCGCGTCGGCGAGGGCGCGCAGCGCGTCCTCGGCCTCGCTGTGGTGGACGCCGCCGCCGGCGATCAGCAGGGGGCGGCGGGCGGCGCGTACGGCTGCCGCGGCCGCCGCCAGTTCGGCCGGGTCGGGGGCCGGGCGGCGCACGCGCCAGACGCGCTCGGCGAAGAACTCCTCCGGCCAGTCGTACGCCTCGGCCTGCACGTCCTGCGGCAGGGCGAGGGTGACGGCGCCGGTCTCGACGGGGTCGGCGAGGACGCGTACGGCCTGCAGGGCGGCCGGAATGAGTGCCTCCGGACGGGTGATCCGGTCGAAGTACCGGGAGACCGGGCGCAGGCAGTCGTTGACGGACACGTCGCCCGCGCCGGGGTGTTCGAGCTGCTGCAGGACGGGGTCGGCGGGCCGCCCGGCGAACGTGTCGCCGGGCAGCAGGAGAACGGGGATGCGGTTGACCGTGGCGAGGGCGGCGCCGGTGACGAGGTTGGTGGCGCCGGGGCCGATCGACGTGGTGACGGCGTGCGCGGAGAGCCGGTCGCGGTGGCGGGCGTAGCCCACGGCCGCGTGGACCATCGCTTGTTCGTTGCGGCCCTGGTGGTACGGCATGACGTCGCCGGACTCCAGCAGCGCCTGCCCGATCCCGGCGACGTTGCCGTGGCCGAAGATGCCCCAGCAGGCGGCGATCAGACGCTGCCGGCGGCCGTCGCGCTCGGTGTACTGGCGGGCGAGGAACGCCACCAGGGCCTGGGCGACGGTGAGGCGGCGGGTGGCCGTCCGGTCGGTTGTCCGGTCGGTTGTCTGGTCGGTCATCCGGTCGGTCGTCCCGTCGGTCGTCATCGGTTCCCTCCCGGGTGGAGCGGCAGCCGTGGGTCGACCGGCTGGTCCGGCCAGGTCGTACGGATCCAGGCATGGTCGGGGTGGTCGCGGATGAGCCATTCGCGCTCCGCGCCGGGGCCGGCCATGACGTTGAGGTAGTACATGTCGTGGCCGGGCGCGGCCATGGACGGGCCGTGCCAGCCGTCGGGGATGAGCACGACGTCGCCCGTGCGGACCTCGGCGAGGACGTCGGTGCCCTTGTCGCGCGAGGGCGACACGCGCTGGTAGCCGAGGCCCGGGGTGCCGGAGGGCCCGTCCGCGATCTCGAAGTAGTAGATCTCCTCCAGCTCGGACTCCTCGCCCGGGTGGTGCTCGTCGTGCTTGTGGGGCGGATAGGAGGACCAGTTGCCGCCCGGAGTGAGGACCTCGACGGCGATGAGCTTGTCGCACGCGAAGACGCCTGCGGCGGCGAAGTTGTTGACCTGACGGGAACAGGTGCCGGAGCCGCGCAGCTCGACGGGAACGGCCTCGGCAGGGCCGTAGCGGGCGGGCAGACGGCGCTCGCAGCGGGCCCCGGCGAGGGCGAAGCGGCCGCCGGCCGGGGTGGTGAGGGTGACGGTGGCGTCGCGGGGAACGTAGGCGAAGTCGGTGGTCGACGAGAAAGGGCTCGCGCGGCCGCGGAGTTCGAAGGAGTCGCCGTCGCCGGTGGTGACGGCGCAGCCGCCGCGGAGGGGGAGCACGATCCACTCGCTGTCACCGGTGGGGAAGGTGTGGGCGCCGCCGGGGGGAAGGGTGAGCACCCTGAGGGAGGAGTACGCCCAGCCGGCCTGCTCGGGGGCGACGTCCACGTCGTAGGGCGGGATCGGGGGCGGAGTCATGGGGAGGCCTCCTGGCGAGGGCGGAGTGGGCGACGGAAGGGCCCCGGGGGCCGGGGGCTTGCCCCCGGGAAACGGTGAAAGGGTGGGGCCGGGGCCCTTCCCCCGCCGCAACGGCGAGCAACCACCGCGTACCGGCCCGGCGGTGCCGGATCCACCCCTGGTGACGGGCGGGGACCGGCCGGCGAGCCGTCACTCACCCGCGCCCGCCCGCGGACGCGCCCCGTAGCGCCCGGCCGCGCCGCAACCCGCGCACCCGTCACAGCAACCCCACCGCCCTGTCCACCGCGCCCGCCACGTCCCCGTCCGCCGGGTAGAGCAGCGCCCGGCCCACGACCAGCCCCTGCACCGTCGGCAGGCGCAGCGCCGACCGCCAGCGCTCGTACGCCGCGTCCCGGTCGTCCCCGACGTCGCCCCCGAGGAGCACGGCCGGCAGTGTCGACGTCTCCATCACCCGTGCCATGTCCGCGGGGTCGTCCGTCACCGGCACCTTGAGCCAGGTGTAGGCGGACGTGCCCCCCAGCCCGGAGGCGATGGCGATCGCCCTCGTGACGGCCTCGGCGCTCAGGTCGTTGACGACCCTGCCGTCGATGCGCCGGGAGAGGAACGGTTCGACGAAGACCGGCAGCCGGCGCGCCGCCATCGCGTCGACGGCGCGGGCGGCCGCGTGCAGGGTCGTGAGCGAGCCGGGGTCGCCGGGGTCGATGCGCAGCAGCAGCTTGCCCGCGTCGAAGCCGAGCGCCGCGAGGTCCTCCGCGCGGGGCCCGGTGAAGCGGTCGTCCATCTCGAAGGCCGCGCCGGCCAGCCCGCCGCGGTTCATGGAGCCGATGACGACCTTGTTCTCCAGCGCGCCGAGCAGCAGCAGGTCGTCCAGGATGTCGGCGGAGGCGAGGACCCCGTCGACGCCGGGCCGGGACAGCGCGAGGCAGAGCCGCTCCAGCAGGTCGGGCCGGGCGGCCATGGCGAGGGGCCGGTCGCCGACACCGAGGGCGCCGCGCGCGGGGTGGTCCGCCGCGATGATCATCAGGCGCCCGCTGTCCCCGACGAGCGGCCGCCGGGCACGCCGGGCGGCGGCTTCGGCGATGGCCTCGGGGTGCCGGCTGCGGATACGGGCGAGCTCGGCGATCTGCACGGTCACGAGCGGGGGACCTCCGTACGGGGAGCGCGGGCTTCCGGGCCGGAGGGGCGGGTTCCCGGGCCGGAGACGCCGGCTTCCGGACCGGAGGGACTGGTTCCCGGGCCGGAGAAGTCGGCCTCCGGGCCGGAGGAGCCGATTCCCGAGCCGGAGGAGCCGGCTTCCGGGCCGGAAGTGCGGGAGGCGCCGGAGGCGGCGGCCCCGCCGAGGGCTTCGGATCCCCCGGGGGCTCCGGACTTGCCGAGGGCGCCCGACTCCCCGGGGGCTCCGGGCTCCCCGAGGCCGCCCGACTCGCCGGGCGCACCGGATTCGCCGAGGCCACCCGACTCCCGGGACGCACCGGACTCCCCGGACTCGCCGGCCCCGCCGGCCCCGCCGGCCCCGCCGGCAACCGCCGCGCCCTCGCTCAGCAGCCCCTCGATCTCCTCCCCCGTCGGCATCGCCGCCGAGCACGACAGCCGCGTGGCCACCAGCGCCCCCGCCGCGTTGGCGTACCTCAGCGTCCGTTCGAGCGGCCAGCCGGCCAGCAGCCCGTGGCACAGGGCACCGCCGAACGCGTCGCCCGCGCCGAGGCCGTTGACGACCTCGACCTCCACGGGCGGCACTTCCGCCGTCGTCCCGTCGCGGTGGACGGCGAGGACGCCCTCGGGTCCCCGTTTCACCACGGCGAGTTCGACCCCGGCGGCGAGCAGCGCCCGCGCGGCGGCGTGCGGCGCGCGCTCGCCGGTGGCGACCTCGCACTCGTCGGCGTTGCCGACGGCGACCGTGGCGTGGGCGAGGGCGGCGGCGTAGTGCGGCCGGGCGGCGGCCATGGCGGCGGGCCCCGTACGCCCCCCCGCGCCCGAGGCGCCGCCCTCGCCGCCCCAGAACAGCGGCCGCCAGTCGAGGTCGAGGACCGTGACGCCGCGCCGCCCGCGCGCCGCGAGCGCGGCCAGCGTCGCGGCCCGGCTGGGCTCCTCGCACAGACCGGTGCCGGTCGCCCAGAAGATGCGGGCGTCCCGGATCGCGCCGAGGTCGAGCTCGTGGGGGTGGATCTCCAGGTCGGGGGCCTTGGGGCGGCGGTAGAAGTAGAGGGGGAAGTCGTCCGGCGGGAAGATCTCGCAGAAGGTCAGGGGCGTGGGGTAGGCGGCGACGGGCGTCACCCACCGATCGGAGACGCCGAAGTCGCGCAGCGCGTCGTGGAGGTAGTCGCCGAAGGGGTCGGCGCCGGTGCGGCTGATGAGCGCCGTGCGCCTGCCGAGCCGCGCCGCGGCGACCGCGACGTTCGCGGGCGAGCCGCCCAGGAACTTCCCGAAGGTCTCGGCCTTCGCCAGCGGCACGCCGGTCTGCAGGGGATACAGGTCCACGCCGACCCGGCCCATGGTGATCAGGTCGAACGGGGTGGGGGACGTACGCGGACTCGGCTGGCTCATCGGCGCCCTTCCTGACGATTCGGCTCAGGTCTAGCCGGGTCCGCCGGACCCTGTCAAGGATTTGTCCTTACATATAGACGTGAACGGAACGTGCCTTGACGTTACGTCCGTATGTCCGGACGAAGCCTTGACACTCCCCCGCCCCCCTAGGAAGCTACGGGCAATCCCGCCCTCGCCCGAGGAGAGCCACCATGCCCGCTCCCCACGCGACGCCCCCCGCCGCCGACCGCCGCCGCATCCGGGTCGGTTCCGCCCCCGACTCGTGGGGCGTCTGGTTCGCCGACGATCCCGCGCAGCTGCCGTGGCGGCAGTTCCTCGACGAGGTCGCCGAGGCGGGCTACGAGTGGATCGAGCTGGGCCCGTACGGCTATCTGCCGACCGACGCCGCCCGCCTGCGCGACGAGACGCAGCGGCGCGGCCTCACGGTCTCGGCCGGCACGGTCTTCACCGCGCTGCACCGCGGGCCGGCCGCCTGGGAGGCGACCTGGGCGCACGTCGCCCCCGTCGCCGAGCTCACCGCCGCGATGGGCGCCCGCCACCTCGTCGTCATCCCCTCCTTCTGGCGCGACGACAAGACCGCCGAGATCCTCGAGGACCCCGAGCTGAGCGCGGAGCAGTGGCGCCACCTCGCCGCCGGCACGGAGCGGCTCGCCCGCGAGGTCCGCGAGCGCTACGGGCTCGGCATCGTCGTCCACCCGCACGCCGACACCCACATCGACGGCGAGGCGCACGTCGAGCGCTTCCTGGACGCCACGGACGCGTCGCTGGTCAGCCTCTGCCTGGACACCGGGCATTACGCGTACTGCGGCGGGGACAGCGTCCGGCTCATCGAGACGTACGGGGAGCGGATCGGCTACCTCCACCTCAAGCAGGTCGACCCGGAGGTCCTCGCGGACGTCCTCGCCAAGGGGACGGCCTTCGGGCCCGCCGTGCGACAGGGCGTCATGTGCGAGCCCCCGCAGGGGGTTCCCGCGCTGGAACCCGTCATCGACGCGGCCTCCCGGCTGGACGCGGACCTGTTCGCCATCGTGGAACAGGACATGTACCCGTGCCCGCCGGACCGCCCGCTGCCGATCGCTCGGCGCACGCGGGGGTTCCTGCGCGGCTGCGGCGTCTGAGACGAGGAAAGTGGGACGCATGAAGCACGAAGGCACCCTCGGCGTCGCCGTCATCGGCACGGGGCGGATGGGGTCCGACCACGTCCGGCGCATCGACGAGGTCATCAGCGGGGCCCGGGTCGCCGCGGTCATAGACGTCGACGGCGAGCGCGCGGAGAAGGCTGCGGCGGGGATCCCCGGATGCGCGGCGCACACCGACGCCGCCGCGGCGATGGACGCGCCCGGCGTCGACGCCGTGCTCATCGCCTCGCCCGGGCCCGCGCACGAGGCGGCCCTGCTGGACGCCCTCGCGCGCGACCTGCCCGTGCTGTGCGAGAAGCCCCTCACGCCCGATGCGGCGTCCGCGCTGCGGGTGCTGGACGCGGAGGTCCGGCTCGGGCACCGGCGGGTGCAGGTGGGGTTCATGCGGCGCTACGACGCCGAGTACGTGCAGCTCAAGGCGCTGCTCGACGGCGGGGCGCTCGGCCGGGCGCTGATGCTGCACTGCCGGCACCGCAACGTGGCCACGCCGCCCGGCTTCACCGAGGCGATGATGATCAACGACTCGGTGGTGCACGAGATCGACGCCACGCGGTGGCTGCTGGGGCAGGAGATCACGGCGGTGAGCGTGGTGAAACCGGCCCCGTCGTCCGCCGCGCCGGACGCCCTGAGCGACCCTCAGCTGGTCATCCTGGAAACGTCCGGCGGGGCGGTCGCCGACGTCGAGATCTTCGTCAACTGCGGCTTCGGCTACCAGGTGCAGTGCGAGGCGGTGGCCGAGCGCGGCAGCGCGCGGCTCGGCGACGCGCACGGGCTGTACGTGAACGCGGCGGGCCGCTGGGGCGGCGCCGTCGCCCAGGACTACGTGGACCGCTTCCGCGACGCGTACGACCGCGAGATCCAGCACTGGGTCGACGCCACGCGGCGCGGGGTGACGGAGGGGCCGAGCGTGTGGGACGGGTACGCGGCAGCGGCGGTCTGCGAAGCAGGCGTCCGAGCCCAGTCATCGGGCACCCGCACGGAAGTGGACCTGACGCCGCGACCACCTCTGTACGCATGAGGCGGCAGGCGGACCGCCCTGCCGGCGACCCGCACGGTCCGGGTGCCGGGCCCCCCGCCGCAACCGCGAGCAACCACGACAGCGCAGCCCGGCGGGGGTTGCCCGCCACGGCGGCGGGACCAGTTCGCCTGCCGGCAACCTCGCGGATGCACGCCGCCCACGCCCCCGGCGCGCACCGCTCCGGATGCCGGGTATCCACCCCCCGCCGCAACGGCGGACAACCACGACGGCGCAGCCCGGCGGTGCCCAGCCGACGGCGGCCGTTCGGCACCGCCGGACACCCCGGCGGGGGTTGTCCACCGCGGCGGCGGGACCACTTCGCCTGCGCACCGCTTCGGATGCCGGGCATCCACCCCCCGCCGCAACGGCAAGCAACCGCGACGGCGCAGCCCGGCGGTGCCCAACCGCCCGCGCGCCACGGCACCACGGCGCCGCCACGCCTCCCGGCAGGGGACCCCGCGGCGGTCGGCCACCGGCCGTTCCGGCTCGGTGGTGTCAGGGCCACAGGACGGAGTCAGTCATGCGGATCGGAGTCGTCGGGGCCGGGCGGATCGGGGCGCATCACGCGGCCGTGGTCGCGGCGCTCGACGGGGTCGGGCAGGTCGTCGTCGCGGACGCCGACCACGAGCGGGCCGCCGCGGTCGCCGAGCGCATCGGCGCCCGTACCGCACCCTCCCCCGAGGCCGTGTTCGACGGCGGCGTCGACGCGGTCGTGATCGCGGCGACCACCTCCGCCCACCCCGGCCTGATCGCGCGCGCGGCCCGCGCCGGCCTGCCCGCGTTCTGCGAGAAGCCGGTCGCCCTCGACGTCCCCGGGACGCTGCGCGCGCTGCGCGAGGTCGACGCCGCGGGGACGCTGCTGCAGCTGGGGTTCCAGCGGCGCTTCGACGCCGGTTTCCGCGCCGCGCGCGAGGCGCTGCGCACGGGGCGGCTCGGCCGCGTGCACACCATCCGCACCGTGACGTCCGACCCCGCACCCCCGCCGCCCGGCTTCCTGGCCCGCTCGGGCGGCCTGATCCGCGACTGCCTGGTGCACGACTTCGACGCGGTGCGCTGGCTGACGGGCCGGGAGGTGACGGAGGTGTACGCGCGGGGCGCGACCGGCGGCGCGGGCGCGGGGGCCTTCCGTGCGGCGGGCGACGTGGACACGGCCGCCGTCCTGCTCACCCTGGACGACGGCACCCTGGTGACGGCGACGGCGACCCGCTGCAACGGCGCGGGCTACGACGTGCGGACGGAGCTGTCCGGGGAGCTCGACCAGTGGGTCGTGGGCCTGGACGCCCGTACGCCCGCGACGTCCGCCGAGCCGTCCGGCCCGCCCCCTCCGGCCCGCCCCTGGACCGGCTTCCTGGAGCGGTTCGGCGCCGCGTACCGCGCCGAGCTGGCCGCCTTCTTGCGGGCGGCCCGCGGCGAGGTGCCCAACCCCTGCCCGGCCCGCGAGGGCTTGCACGCCCTGCTGGTGGCGGAGGCGTGCGAGACGTCCCGCCGGGAGAACCGGCCGGTCCGCCCGGCCGCCCCCGCGGAATCCGGCCCCGCGGAATCCGGCCCCACCGGCTGATCCGGGGTCACCGGCTGATCCGGGGTCACCGGCTGATCCGGGGTCATGCGTACGTCACGGGCGTCACATTCCCGCCGCCCTTCCGTCACAGCCGTACGACAGCGCCTCATCGATGGTCACTCTGCGTCGTTCAAGGGACAACAGTCGTGGTGATCGACAAGGCCGCGCCGCAGCTCCCCCGACGGATCCCCCTCCGTCGCTGCGGCGCAGCGGAGAGGCGCGAGATGACTGACCGTCGACTCTGGTCCTACAAGGAGATCGCAGCGCACATCGGCGTGCAGACCGATACCGTGCGGACCTACCGGAAGCACGGGTTGCTGCCCAAGCCCGATCTGACCGAGGGCGGCAAGCCCTACTGGTTCGCGGACACCGTCCGTGCCTGGGTGGCCGCCCGCCCGGGCAACCGCTCCCGGCGCGACACCGGGAACTGACCTCCACCCACCCACCCTTCCGGCCCCGGACCGCACGTGCGGCCCGGGGCCCCGTCGGTCGGCCGCCCGGCGCACAACCCCCGGGCACGGATGTCCGGTTCACCCCCACAGGAATACCCCCAGGGGGTAAGGTGTTCCCACTGGTGCACGGCACACGGCACCACGACCAACCCCTTCCGAGGAGAACCGTCATGAGCTCCCAGACCACCGACTCCGTCACCGTCTACCGCGTGACCGGCATGACCTGCGGCCACTGCGAGTCCGCGGTGACGGAGGAGATCTCCGCCCTGCCCGGCGTGGTGTCCGTCAAGGCCGTGGCCGCCGCCGGCGAGGTCACCGTGACCTCCTCGGCCCTCCTGGACGACGAGGCCGTCCGCGCCGCGGTGGACGAGGCGGGTTACGAGCTCGTCGGCCGCGGCTGACGCATCACCTGCGGCGGCCGCGGAGCCCCACGCGGCCGCATAAGTGACACAACACCCACACACTTGCCCTCTTGCCCGACTGCGCCCGTTATGGCAAGAGACCTAGATCACAGCAATCCCAACGTAACCATTGCGGGGGGTCGAGGGTCTAACCAGGCAGTGCTGGATCGTCTTGGGGGACGGTACCGGCCACGCGTGGCCGGGGCACGTACCCGGGGAGCTTTGAGCGGCCCTCCCGTACGTACGCGTCCCGGCAGATCGCGTCGGTCGCGCGCACCGAGGCTCCCGGCCGGATCCCGTGGGGGGAATCCGTACCGGGGAACGGGGAAGCGCCCCGCTCCGACCCGTGGGGGGATCGGAGGCGGGGCGCTTTTCTCAGCCCTGCGAAAAGCCCTGAGAGCCATGGCGGCTCTCAGGGCTTTTGTCGGCTCAAGGCCTCGCTCGCGGCTCAAGGCCTCGCTTGCGGCCTAGCGGCTCGCGGCCTCGTACGGATCAGGCGCGCTCGACCGGCAGGTCGCGCTCGATGACGCCGGTGTAGATCTGGCGCGGGCGGCCGATGCGGGAACCCGGCTCCTTGATCATCTCGTGCCACTGGGCGATCCAGCCCGGAAGGCGGCCGAGCGCGAAGAGCACGGTGAACATCTCGGTCGGGAAGCCCATGGCCCGGTAGATCAGACCGGTGTAGAAGTCCACGTTCGGGTAGAGGTTGCGCGAGACGAAGTAGTCGTCGGAGAGCGCGTGCTCCTCGAGCTTCAGCGCGATGTCGAGCAGCTCGTCGGACTTGCCGAGCGCCGAGAGGACATCGTGCGCCGCCGCCTTGATGATCTTCGCCCGGGGGTCGAAGCTCTTGTAGACGCGGTGCCCGAAGCCCATCAGGCGGACGCCGTCCTCCTTGTTCTTCACCTTGCGGATGAAGGCGTCGACGTCGCCGCCGTCGGCCTGGATGCCCTCGAGCATCTCCAGCACCGACTGGTTGGCGCCACCGTGCAGCGGGCCCCACAGGGCGTTGATGCCGGCGGAGATCGACGCGAAGAGGTTGGCCTGCGAGGAGCCCACCAGGCGCACGGTCGAGGTCGAGCAGTTCTGCTCGTGGTCGGCGTGCAGGATCAGCAGCTTGTCGAGCGCGCTGACGACGACCGGGTCCAGCTCGTACTCGGCGGCGGGCACCGAGAAGGTCATGCGCAGGAAGTTCTCGACGTAGCCGAGGTCGTTGCGCGGGTAGACCACCGGGTGGCCGATCGACTTCTTGTACGCGTACGCCGCGATCGTCGGCAGCTTGGCGAGCAGCCGGATCGTGGAGAGGTGGCGCTGCTTCTCGTCGAACGGGTTGTGGCTGTCCTGGTAGAACGTCGACAGCGCGCTGACCACGGAGGACAGCATCGCCATCGGGTGCGCGTCACGCGGGAAGCCGTCGTAGAAGCGCTTGACGTCCTCGTGGAGCAGGGTGTGCTGGGTGATCTCGCCCTTGAAGGCGTCCAGCTCGTCGCCCGACGGGAGCTCGCCGTTGATCAGCAGGAAGGCGGTCTCGAGGAAGGAGCTGCGCTCGGCGAGCTGCTCGATCGGGTAGCCCCGGTAGCGCAGGATGCCCTGCTCGCCGTCGAGGTAGGTGATCGCGGATTTGTAGGCGGCGGTGTTGCCGTAACCGGAGTCCAGGGTCACCAGCCCGGTCTGGGCGCGGAGCTTGCTGATATCGAAGCCCTTGTCGCCGACGGTGCTGTCGACCACCGGGTAGGTGTATTCGCCGTCCCCGTACCGCAGTACTACAGAGTTGTCGCTCACGTCATCCCTCACCGACGTTGTGCCTCTTCTTCGAGGTGCCCTGACTACCCCTACCTTCCCCCATTTGGACGATGCACGTGCACTCGGGGTCGGCCATAGGGCCTAAAGACGGCACTCAGTGCCGTCCAGCCTGGCCATACTGCCCCCTTCGCCCCGGTTGGTAAACCGATGAGAGACGAATCCCACCCCGGATCCGCGCTCCCCGGGGCCCCTTCGCGCGCCGGAATGGCCCTTTAGACCCTTCACAAAACCTCCCCGAGCGGACTCACCTCGCCAGCCGGTGATCGAGCGCCGTACATCTCCTGCCTGCGGAGACGGTCCGTACGGCCTGTCCGAGCGCCTTCCGCGAGCCCACCAGCACCACCAGCCTTTTTGCCCGGGTTACTGCGGTATAGAGCAGATTGCGCTGGAGCATCATCCAGGCACCCGTGGTGACGGGGATCACCACGGCCGGGTACTCGCTGCCCTGCGAGCGGTGGATGGTCACGGCGTAGGCGTGGGCGAGCTCGTCGAGTTCGTCGAAGTCGTAGCCCACCTCCTCGTCCTCGTCGGTGCGCACGGTCAGCCGCTGCTCGACGACGTCGAGCCCGGTGACGACGCCCACCGTCCCGTTGAAGACTCCGTTCTGCCCCTTTTCGTAGTTGTTGCGCACTTGGGTGACCTTGTCGCCGACGCGGAAGACCCGGCCGCCGAAGCGCTTCTCGGGCAGGTCGGGCCGGGCGGGCGTAATGGCCTGCTGGAGCAGTCCGTTGAGGGTGCCGGCGCCCGCCGGGCCGCGGTGCATCGGCGCCAGCACCTGGACGTCACGGCGGGGGTCGAGCCCGAACTTGGCGGGGATGCGCCGCGCCGCCACGTCCACGGTGAGCCGGCCCGCCTCCTCGGTGTCCTCCTCGGCGAAGAGGAAGAAATCCGTCATCCCCTGAGTGATGGGCTGCGCCCCGGAGTTGATGCGGTGCGCATTGGTGACCACGCCGGACTGCTGCGCCTGCCGGAAGATGCGGGTGAGCCGGACGGCCGGGACGGGACCGCCGGGCGCCAGGAGGTCGCGCAGCACCTCCCCGGCGCCCACGGAGGGCAGTTGGTCCACATCGCCCACCAGGAGCAGGTGGGCTCCGGGGGCCACGGCCTTGACGAGCTTGTTGGCCAGCAGCAGGTCGAGCATGGACGCCTCGTCCACGACGACCAGATCGGCGTCCAGGGGGCGGTCCTTGTCGTACGCCGCGTCCCCGCCGGGCTTGAGCTCCAGGAGGCGGTGGACGGTGGACGCCTCGGCGCCCGTGAGCTCGGAGAGCCGCTTCGCGGCCCGCCCGGTGGGCGCCGCGAGCACCACCTTCGCCCCCTTGGCCCGGGCCAGTTCGACCACGGAGCGGACGGTGAAGGACTTGCCGCAGCCGGGCCCGCCGGTGAGCACCGCGACCCTGCTGGTGAGCGCGAGGCGGACCGCCTCCCGCTGCTCGGCGGCCAGCTGCGCGCCCGTGCGGCCCGCGAGCCAGGTGAGGGCCCGGTCCCAGTCGACGTCCCGGAAGGCGGCGAGCCGGTCGCCCTCGGCGCCCAGCAGGCGCTTCACCTGCCCGGCCAGGGACAGTTCGGCGCGGTGGAAGGGGACGAGGTAGACGGCAGTGACGGGCTGCCCGTCCTCCGGGCCGGGAACGCTCTCGCGGACGACGCCCGGACCCTCCTCGCCCTTCTGGGCGGCCAGTTCGGCGAGGCAGTCGATGACGAGACCGGTGTCGACCTGGAGGAGCTTCACGGCGTCCGCGATCAGCCGCTCCTCGGGGAGGTAGCAGTGGCCCTGGTCGGTGGACTGGGAAAGGGCGTACTGCAGGCCGGCCTTGACCCGCTCGGGGCTGTCGTGCGGGATGCCGACGGCCTGGGCGATGCGGTCGGCGGTGAGGAAGCCGATGCCCCAGACGTCGGCCGCAAGGCGGTAGGGCTGGTTGCGGGTGACGGAGATGGAGGCGTCGCCGTACTTCTTGTAGATGCGCACGGCGATGGAGGTGGAGACGCCCACCCCCTGGAGGAAGACCATGACCTCCTTGATGGCCTTCTGCTCCTCCCAGGCGGCGCCGATCAGCTTCGTGCGCTTCGGGCCGAGGCCGGGGACCTCGATCAGGCGCTCCGGCTGCTGCTCGATGACGTCGAGGGTGTCGGTGCCGAAGTGCTCGGTGATGCGGTCGGCGATGCGCGGGCCGATGCCCTTGATCAGGCCGGAGCCCAGATAGCGGCGGATGCCCTGGACGGTGGCGGGAAGGACGGTGGTGTAGTTCTCGACGGTGAACTGCCGCCCGTACTGCGGGTGGGAGCCCCAGCGGCCCTCCAGGCGCAGCGACTCCCCCGGCTGCGCCCCGAGCAGCGAGCCGACCACCGTGAGGAGATCGCCACTGCCCCGGCCGGTGTCGACGCGGGCGACCGTATAGCCGCTCTCCTCATTGGCGTAGGTGATCCGCTCCAGGACACCTTCGACCACTGCCATCTGGACCATGCGCCGACGGTACCGCCGTGGTCTGACAGGTGTTCGGGCCTGTGGACAACTCCCCCGGGGCGGGAAAGGCAGAGGGGCCCGGTCCGACGACCGGGCCCCTCGTATCCCCCCAAAACCGGCTTCCCCTGAATCCCCCCGGATCCCTCCCCGGGAAGCCCGATGCCAAGTACGACCCACCCGGGCCGCAAAGGGTTGCAGCGCTTTCAAGGAGTTATCGTTCCGTTACCCCTTGTGCGATTTTGACGCCTCCGGCTACCCCGGGTAAGCCATGGATGTACCGAAGGTAAGGTTCCAGCTCCTCCGGGCCGGGGAACCCGTACCCCCATGAAGCTCGCCTTCTCCACCCTCGGAGTGCCCGGACTGCCCCTGTGGGAGGTGGTGCGGCTGGCCCGTGCGCACGGCTGGGACGGCGTGGAGCTGCGGGCCCACCCGGAGGAGCCCGTGCACCCCGGGTGCGGGGCGAAGGAGCGGGAGGCGGCGGTCGCGGAGTTCGCCGGCGAGGGCGTGGAGATCCTGGCGGTGGCCGGGTACGCACGGGTCGCCGCCGCCGGCGACGACGCGCCCGTGCTGCACGAGCTGTCCGGCCTGGTCCACCTGGCGGCCGACCTCGGCGCCCGCTACGTGCGGGTCTTCCCCGGCGGCGGCGACCTGCCCGCGGAGGAGGCCGACGCGACGGCGGCCCGGCGGCTGGGCACGGTGGCCCCCCTGGCCGCCGACCGGGGCGTCCACGTGCTGCTGGAGACACACGACTCGCACCGCCGGGCCGCGGACGCCGCCCGCGTGCTCGGCCCCGTGGGTCACGCCAACATCGGCGCCCTGTGGGACGTCCTGCACACCTGGCTCGGCGGCGAGACGCCCGCCGAGAGCTTCCCCGTGCTCGCCCCCCACCTGGGCTACGTCCAGGTGAAGGACGTCGCTTCGGCCGGGGCGCTCGATCCGCTGCCGCTGGGCGCGGGGGCGCTGCCGCTCGGCGAGTGCGTCCGGGTGCTCACCGGGTCGGGCTGGGACGGCTGGCTGTGCTGGGAGTACGAGAAGCGCTGGTACCCGCAGGCGGCCGATTTCGGGCAACTGGCGGCGCCGGGGGCGGAGTACTTGCGCGGCCTGCTCGCCGCCGCCCCGCCAGGGCCGTGACGCCCACCCCGGACACCAGCAGCACCGCCGCGCCCCAGCGCAGCGGGCTCACGCCCTCGCCCAGCACGAGCGCCGCCGACGACATGCCGAAGACGGGCACCAGCAGGGTGAAGGGCGCGACCGCCGAGGCGTCGTAGGTGCGCAGCAGGAAGCCCCACGCGCCGAAGCCGAGGACGGTGGAGACCCAGGCGACGAAGAGGATCGCCCCGGCGCCGCTCCAGTCGAGCGACCGCAGCGCCGCGGCGTCCGCCTCCGGGCCCTCGAAGAGGAGCGAGAGCAGCAGGAGCGGCAGCACCGGCACGGTGCTCACCCACACCATGAAGCGCAGTGCGTCGGGCGGCGCAGCCTTGCGGGTGATCACGTTGGACACGCCCCACAGGGCCGCGGCGGCCACGACGAGCGCGAAGCCGAGGAGCGTTCCGGAGGTGCCCTCGTCGACGGCGGCAACCGCGATGCCCGCCAGGGCCAGGGCCATGCCGAGCAGGCGGGTGCGGCCGAGCCGTTCGCCCAGTGCGGCGACGGCGAAGAGGGCGGTGAAGACCGCCTGCACCTGCAGCACGAGCGAGGACAGGCCGGCCGGCATCCCCAGGTGCATGCCGGTGAAGAGCAGGCCGAACTTGCCCACCCCGAGGACCAGTCCGACGGCCACGATCCAGCGCCACCGGACCTGCGGCCGCCCGACGAGGAAGACGGCGGGCACGGCCGCGGCGAGGAAGCGCAGGGCGGAGAAGAGCAGCGGCGGGAAGTGGTCGAGGCCGACGTCGATGACGACGAAGTTGACGCCCCAGACGGCGGCTACGAGAACGGCGAGGGAGAGGTGCAGGGGACGCATACGGGCCAGCCTCGCCGCCCGGACTCTGTAGCACCAGCACAGGTTCCTTCATGATGGGATTCAGCAACGCTGAAACGACGAGGGGGACTTCCGTGCTGGACCTGACCCGCCTGCGGGCGCTGCACGCGGTGTCGGTGCACGGTTCGGTGAGCGCCGCGGCCGTGGCCCTGGGCTACACGCCGTCGGCCGTCTCGCAGGCCGTCACCAAGCTGGAGCGGGAGACGCGCACGACGCTGCTGGAGCGGCGCGGGCGGGGCGTGGCGCTGACCGACGAGGGGCGGCACCTGGCCGCCACGGCCCGGCAGCTGCTGGCCCTGGTCGAGCAGGCGGAGACGGAGCTGGAGGAGCGCCGGGGACGGCCGGCGGGCAGGCTGGTCATCGGGGCGTTCGCGTCGGCCGCGCGCGGCCTGCTGCCCGGCGTGCTCGCCCGGCTCGGCAGCGACCACCCGGCGCTGGACGCCCGGCTGCTGGAGGTGGACCCGCACCTGTCGGCCGACCTGGTCTCCCAAGGGGTCATCGACCTCGCGGTCACGCACGACTGGGACATCGCCCCGCTGGCCGCCCCGGAGGGCCTGCAGCGGGCGGTGATCGGTGACGACCGGTGCGACGTGCTGGTGCCGGAGGGCCACCCACTCGCCGGCCGCGAGGTGCTCGACCGGACGGACCTGCCGCACCACCGCTGGATCTGCCAGCCGCCTGGCGCCGTCTGCCACGACTGGCTCGTACGGACGCTGCGCGCCACCGGGCACGAGCCGGACCTCGCCTACCAGGTCGCCGAGAACCACACCCACGTCGCCCTGGTCGCCGCGGGCCTCGGCATCACGCTGATGCCCCGCCTGGGGCGGGGCCCGCTGCCCGCGGGCGTGCGCGCCGTGCCGCTGGAGCCGGTGCCCGTACGGCGGCTCTTCGCCCTGTGGCGCACGGGCACGGCCCGCCGTCCCGCGATCACCGAGGCCGTCCGCACGCTCCACGAGCAGTGGCCCCTGAGGACGTTCTGAACCACCGGCCGGAGGGCATTGAGCAGCTGGTCAACCGGCTTGATCGCATGGTTGCACCACTCGCTCGAATCGTATGATGCAGCCTCGGCGAGAGGGCTGCACACATGTCGGTGGACACCAAGGAACGGCTGATCCGGGCGGCTGACACCGTGCTGCGGACGCAGGGGTACGCCAAGTCGAGCGCGCGGACGATCGCCAAGGAGGCGGGGGTCAATTCGGCGCTGGTCTTCTATCACTTCGGGGGCGTCGACCCGCTGCTGTTCGCGGCGCTCGACCGCTCCTCCGCCGAGCGCATGGAGTTGCTCACCGAGGCGGTCGCGGACGCCCGCACCCTCGAGGACCTGGTGGACGCCGGCACGCGCGTGTACCGCAGCGACATCGAGGCCGGGCACCTGACGCTGTTCTCCGAGCTCGTCGCCGCTGCCGTCGCCAAGCCGGAGCTGCGCGCGGAGATCCGGGAGCGGGCCGAGCCGTGGATCGTCTTCGTCGAGCAGACCCTGGAGCGGGTCATCGGCGGGACGCCGCTCGCGCGCCTGACCCCGCCGCGCGACCTCGCCAACGCCGCGATCACCTTCTACCTCGGAGTCAACCTCTTCACCGTCCTGGACAGCGACCGCTCCCGTACGGAGTCGGTGTTCGCGATGGCCCGGCGGCTCGCGCCGCGCGCACGGCTGCTGACCCGGCGGCTGCCCGCGCTCGGCGGGAAGCGGCGCGCGCACGACTGACGCGCGCCGGGTGCGGGAACCGCTCCGGGGCGCCGCCCGTCCAAGGGCCGTGCTGCCGCCGTACCCGCAGAGCGGTGTCGGCCCGCGCCGCCGGCCGGTTGCTGACTCTCCCTCTCCGCCGCCTGCGGAAGGCAACACGCCGTCGTCGGCGCGCCCCCCGCTCCACAGCGCCGGCGGCGGGCCCGGCCGGGCGGAACAGGCGGACGGGCGGGGCGGACGGTACGGCGTACGGGCAGGGTCGTACGGGCACGGCGTGCGCACCAGGCGTACGCCCGGTGGCACGCGCCCGCACACACATCGTTTCCACCGCCGCCGTGCGCCCGGCACGTCTGGTGTGCGCCGGGCCCGGGAAGCCAGGCTGGAGCGCATCGGGGGACGGGGGTCATCATGCGCCATGGCGCGCCGCGGACGGCGCTGCTCGCGCTCGCGCTGCTCGCGTCCGGCGCGACCGCCGCGCTGAGCGGCTGCCGGACCCAGCAGCCCGCTGCGGGCGCCGCCGGCACCCCCGCCGCCCACGCCCGCCCGGGGCGCGATCCGGCGTTCCTGGCCCGCGGCGAGTGCGCGGGGCGGAACACGGGCTCCTTCACCGAGATCTCCTGCTGGAGCGGGGAGGCCGCGGCGCGGGTCCTCGCCCGCTACAACGGCCCCCGCCCGGGCGGCCCGCGCTGCCCCGACGAGACCGACTTCGTCCTGCACATCACGGCCGTCGACCAGGGCGCCTCGGAGGCGCACAGCGCGCCCGAGGGCTACGCCTGCATGCGCAACCTCCAGCCGCCGCACCCGGGCGACCCCGGCATGGGCGGCGGGCCGGTGACGGTGACCGGCGACTGCCTCTACACCCAGCGGGACGGGGTCGTGAAGGAGACCGCCTGCGACGGCTCGGCGGCCCACGCCCCCGAGTACCGCATCACGGCCCGGGTCGGGGCCCGGCCGGAGTGCCCGCCCTCGACCGACCTGTACGTACAAGTGGGCGGCGGGGCACCCGTCGGGTGCGCCCGCCGCCTGGTCTAGCCCACCCCGAGGGGGCGGTCGCGGTTACGGCCGCAGGGCCTGCCGCTGCTCGACGACCGGCTTGTCGAGCTTCGCGTCGTACGGGGCGAGCGGCTTGGCGTGCGCCTCGTCCTGCCGGACGGCCGCCGGGGCGACGCCCGCCCACTGCAGGACCTTGGCCGTGGCCTTGGCCCGCTCGTCGGCGACCAGCTGCGCGATGTTCGAGCCGTGGTTGCCGCCGGGCGCGTAGAAGCGGTAGTCGTCACGCGCGGCCGCGTTCCTGCCGAGGCGGAACGGCTCGCCGCTCCACGGGTCGTTCTGCCCGTAGACGAAGAGCATCCGCTCGCTGTCCTCGCGCACCCAGCGGTCGACGTCGGTCATGGCGCCGCGCTTGAACTTCATCGGGATCTCCCGCGGCACGTACGCGCGCGGGTTGAGCGCCTCGGGGTGCCGGATCAGGTCCTTGAGGTGCGCGTTCTTCACGCTCGGCGCGCCGAGCTCGGTGCCCGCCTGGTAGTAGTACGGGGTGAAGCGCTCCAGGCCCTGGTCGGTGTAGCCGTCGAAGCCCGAGATGTTGTCCACGAACTTGTACAGCTCGTCGGTGGAGGCGTTCGTGGCGGGCACGGACGCGCACTCGCTCTGCAGGTGGTACTGCCAGAACGACCAGACCAGGTCGACCACGACGTTCTCGAAGGCCTTGTCGATGCTGCCGAGGGTCTTGAAGGTCTTGCCGTTCTCGTCGGCCCACTTCTGGTAGCGGGCGACGAACTCGCCGCGGCGCTGCAGCGCCTGGCGCTGCACCGAGTTGAGCTGGGTGCGGCAGGCCTGGTCGCCGACGTTCGCGAAGAACCGGTCGTAGGCCGAGTCGTCGTTGTTGTCGATGTCGTTGGGCGCGACGTAGGCCACGGTGCCGTTCATGTCGTCCGGGAAGTAGCGGCGGTAGTACGTCGCCGTCATGCCGCCCTTGGAGCCGCCGGTGGCCAGCCAGTTCTTGCCGTAGAGCGGCTTGAGGGCCGCGAAGAGGCGGTGCTGGTCACTGGCCGCCTGGTAGATGTCGAGCTTCGACCAGTCGGCGGGCTGCGGCCGCGACGGGGTGAAGAAACGGTACTCCATCGACACCTGGTTGCCGTCGATGATGCGGGTCGGCTCGCTGCGGCCGGGGTTGGTGTTGACGTTGTAGCCGGAAGTGAAGAAGACGGTCGGCCGGTCCGTCGACTTGTGCAGCAGCGTGAAGCGCTGCTGGAAGGTGCCCTTGGCCGGGTGCCGGTGGTCGACCGGCTGATCGTAGGTCAGAACGAGGTAGCGGTAGCCCTCGTAGGGCTTCTCCTCGACCAGCTTCATGCCCGGAATCTTCAGGACACGGTCCTTGATGTCCGGCTCGGTGGCCTTGTCGGCCGCCCCCGCCGTGGCACTGCCGGCACCGACGGTGCCCACGAGCACCGTCAGCGCCAGCAGCCATCTGAGAGCCTTGCGCATTCGCCCTCCCCTGGGTTCGCAAGTTCGCCGCGAACCTACCCGGGGGGCCGACCTGCGCACCAGACCCTTTTCTCCCGCCCTTCCCGCCCCTGCCGCCGGCAGCCCGCCGGGCTCAGCCGGTCCGCTTGGCGTACGACACCATCACGACGCCGTTGCCGAACGAGCGGGTCCCCTTCAGGTCGTAGCGCTGCGGGGAGAACTCCGCCGAGAACAGCGGGATGCCCTTCCCCGCCACGAACGGGTTGATCTTCACCACGAGCTCGTCGATCTCGCCGCGCAGCTGACCCGCGAGGTTGGCCCCGCCGCACAGCCAGATCCCCTTGCCCGCCTCCTGCTTGAGGTCGCGGACCAGCTCCACCGGGTCGCCGGAGAAGACCGTGATCGCGGGGTCGGGGCTGGTGGCGAGGGACTTCGAGACGACGTACTGCCGCAGGTGCGGGTACGGGCTGGTCATGCCGATCGACAGGCCCGGCTCGTAGGTGTTGCGGCCCATCAGGACCGTGTCGAAGTCCCTGTTGTCCGCGCCGAGCCCGACGGCCTCGCGGCCGCGCGCGGAGACGGTGTCGGGATAGCTCTCGATCAGCGCGGCGACGTACTCGTCGTCCAGGATCGACATCATGAACTCGAACTCGTCACCGGGGCCGGCGATGAAGCCGTCGATGGTGGTGGCGATGAAGTAGGTGAGCTTGCGCACGAGTCCCCCGCTCGGTGAGAAACGGCCGGTCCGGGCTTGTCCGGCGCCAACCTACCGGGCGGGGGCACCTCCGGCCTACGCAGGCACCGCCTCGCCCGTGAACGTCCGCCACAGGTCCGCGTAGCGCCCCTCGCGGGCCAGCAGCCCGGCGTGCGTGCCGTCCTCGACGACGCGGCCGTGGTCCAGGACCACCACCCGGTCCGCGCGGGCGGCCGTGGTCAGCCGGTGGGCGACCACGAGCGTCGTGCGGCGCCCGGCCAGCCGGTCCGTGGCCCGGTTGACCAGCGCCTCGGTGGCCAGGTCCAGGGCGGCGGTGGCCTCGTCCAGCAGCAGGACGTCCGGGTCGACCAGCTCCGCCCGGGCCAGGGCGATCAGCTGGCGCTGGCCGGCGGAGAGGTTGCGGCCCCGCTCGGTGACCGGGTGCAGGTAGCCGCCGTCCAGCGTGGCGATCATGTCGTGGGCGCCGACCGCGCGGGCCGCGGCCTCCACCTCGGCGTCGGCGGCGTCCGGACGCCCGTAGGCGATGGCGTCGCGCACCGTGCCCGGGAAGAGGTAGGGCTCCTGGGGGACGACGCCGAGCCGGTGCCGGTAGCCGGTGGGGTCCAGCTCGCGCAGGTCGTGGCCGTCCACGCGGACCGCGCCGCCCGTCGGGTCGTAGAACCGCGCCACCAGCTTGACGAGGGTGGACTTGCCCGCGCCGGTCTCGCCGACGAAGGCGACGGTCTGCCCGGCCGGGATCGTCAGGCTGATGCCGGACAGGGCGTTCTCGCCGTCACCGTAGTGGAAGGCGACGTCGTCGAAGACGATCTCGCCGGACAGCTCCCGCACCGGGCGCGGCCGTTCGGCCACGGGCGTGCTGGTCGGCTCGCGCAGCAGGCCCTGCACCCGGCCGAGGGAGACGGTGGCCTGCTGGTAGCCGTCGAAGACCTGCGACAGCTGCTGGACGGGCGCGAAGAACAGGTCGATGTAGAGCAGGTAGGCCACCAGCGCGCCCGCCGTGAGCGTGCCGTCGCCCACCCGGCCGGCGCCGACGATCAGCACCGCGGCGGCGGCGACGGACGACAGCAGCTGGACGAAGGGGAAGTAGACCGATATCAGCCACTGGCCGCGGACGCGCGCCTGCCGGTAGGACCAGCTGCGCTCCGCGAACCGCCGGGCGCCGGCCGCCTCGCGGCGGAACGCCTGCACGATGCGCAGGCCCGCGACGCTCTCCTGCAGGTCGGCGTTGACCAGCCCGACGCGCTCGCGCGCCAGCTCGTACGCCTTGACGCTCTGCCGGCGGAAGACGACGGTCCCGGCGATCAGCGGGGGCAGCGTCGCGAAGACGACGAGGGCCAGTTCGACGTCGATGACGAGGAGGGCGACGAGTATGCCGAAGAAGGTGAGGACGGAGACGACGGCGGTGACCAGGCCGGTCTGCAGGAACGTCGACAGGGCGTCCACGTCCGTCGTCATCCGCGTCATGATCTTGCCGGTGAGCTCGCGCTCGTAGTAGTCGAGCCCCAGCCGCTGGAGCTGGGCGAAGATCTTCACGCGCAGGGCGTACAGGATGCGCTCGCCCGTGCGGCCCGTCATGCGCGTCTCCGCGACCTGGGCGGCCCACTGGGCCGCGACCACGAGCAGGGCCAGCCCGGAGGCCGCCCAGACCGCTCCCAGGGCGATCTGCTGGACGCCCTGGTCGATGCCGTGCCGGATCAGCACCGGCAGCAGCAGCCCGGCGCCGGCGTCGACCGTCACCAGCAGCAGGCTCAGCAGCAGCGGCGTGCGGAAGCCGCGCAGCAGCTGCCGCAGCCCGTAGGCCTCCTCCGGGCGCGCGGCCCGCTCCTCGTCCACGTCGGGGGTGTCGTCCGCGGGCGGCAGTGCGGCCACCTTGGCGAGCAGTTCGGGCGTGGCGGGCATGCCCGTGACGCCGTCGGAGCTGCCGGCGGGCTCGTCCTTGCGCACCCACAGGGAGGGGGTGACGCCGTCGGCCAGGAACCGCCGGGGCTTGACCGGGGTCGCGTCGACCTCGGGGCGGGAAGGAGCGTCCACGCGCGCGTGGCCGTCCGTACGGTCGAGGACATCCGTACGGTCGAGGACGCCCGCGGCGGACGCCTCTCCGTCGAAGACCCCGGCGAGGGCGACCGGAGCGGCGCGCCCCGCGGGGTCCCTCGTCACCCCGGCCAGCTCACCCGGATCGGTCAGCAGGAGGCGGTACCGCTCGCAGCGCTCCTCCAGCTCGTCCGCGGTGCCGACGTCCACGAGCCGGCCGCCGTCCAGGACCGCGATCCGGTCGGCGAGCGCCAGCGTGGAGGCGCGGTGGGCGATCAGCAGGGTCGTACGGCCCGCCATGACGCTCCGCAGCGCCTCGTGGATCTCGTGCTCCACGCGCGCGTCGACCGCGGACGTCGCGTCGTCCAGGAGCAGCAGACGGGGGTCGGTGAGGATCGCGCGGGCCAGGGCGATGCGCTGGCGCTGGCCGCCGGAGAGGGTCAGGCCCTGCTCGCCGACGGCGGTGTCGTAGCCGTCGGGCAGCTCGCCGATGAAGCCGTCGGCCTGCGCGGCGCGCGCGGCGGCGCGGATCTGCTCGTCGGTGGCGTCCGGGTGCCCGTAGGCGATGTTGTCGCGGATGCTGTCGGAGAACAGGAAGCTGTCCTCGGGGACGAGCCCGATGGCGGCGCGCAGGGAGGGCAGCGTGAGGTCGCGGACGTCGTGGCCGCCGACGCGCACGGCGCCGCCGGTGACGTCGTAGAAGCGCGGCAGCAGCAGCGAGACGGTGGACTTGCCGCTGCCGGAGGCGCCGACGACGGCCACGGTCTCGCCGGGCTCCAGGCGCAGGGAGAAGCCGTCGAGGACGGGCCGCGCCGGGTCGTAGCCGAAGGTGACGTCGTCGAACTCGACTGTGGCGGGGGCGTCCCGGGGCAGCTCGACGGCGCCGGGCCGCTCCTGGACGACCGGCTCGGTGTCGACGAGTTCGAGGACGCGCTCGACGCCCGCGCGGGCCTGCTGGCCGACGGTGAGGACCATGGTGAGCATCCGCACGGGGCCGACGAGCTGCGCCAGGTAGGTCGAGAAGGCGACGAACGTGCCGAGGGTGATCTGGCCGCGGGTGGCCATCCAGCCGCCGAGGGCGAGCATGGCCACCTGGCCGAGCGCGGGGACGGCCTGCAGGGCCGGGGTGTAGCGGGAGTTGAGGCGCACGGTGCGCAGGCGGCCGGCGAAGAGCCGGCGGCTCACCTCGCGGAGCTTGGCGCTCTCCTGCGCCTCCTGGCCGAAGCCCTTGACGACGCGGACGCCGGTCACCGAGCCGTCCACGACGCCGGCGACGGCCGCGGCCTGCCCCTGGGCGTACCAGGTGGCGGGGAAGAGCCGGGTGCGGCTGTGCTTGGCGAGGATCCACAGGGCGGGGGCGACGGCGAGGGCGACGACGGTCAGCAGCGGGGAGAGGACCACCATCACGACGAGCGAGATGGCGAACAGCATGAGGTTGCCGATCATCATCGGCAGCATGAAGAGGAGGCTCTGGATCAGCTGGAGGTCGCTGGTCGCGCGGCCGACGACCTGGCCGGTGGACAGCTCGTCCTGGCGCCGGCCGTCGAGCCGCGCGATGGCCTCGTGCATCTCGGTCCGCAGGTCGTGCTGGACGTCGAGGGCGAGGCGTCCGCCGTAGTAGCGGCGGACGTACGTCAGGCCGTAGACGGCTACGGCGGCGACTATGAGGAGCGTGGCCCAGGGGGCCAGCGGGCGCTGGTGCGAGCCGATCACGTCGTCGATGATCAGCTTGGGTATGAGGGGCACGAGCGCCATGACGGCCATGCCGGCGAGCGAGGAGCCGAGGGCGAGGAGCACCGTGCCGCGGTAGCGCCAGCAGTAGCCGGCGAGCCGCCTGGCCCATCCTTGACCTGTGGTTTCCCTCGCCGCTGCCACCCGAGCCTCCTGCGCTGCCGCTCTCGTCCTGCTGACGGAGGGCCCAACGCCCTGGGCTGCGGATTTCATCCCGGCGCAACAAAGTACGGGCGCGAGGGCGGGCGGTGCGCTCCCCCTACGGCCGCGGCAGGCGCACGGTCAGCGAGTAGAGCCGGGTGACCTGCGCAGGGTTCTGGTTGTCGTCGCTCACCAGCAGCAGGCGGAGGAATCCTCCGTTCCGCCCGGTGGCCGGCCGGGTGACGGCGAGCCCCTCGATGTTGTCCAGCAGCGGGTTCGGCTGCGGCTGCCGGGCGGTCGCGCCCAGGGACGGGCACGCGCCGATGTCGGCGAGGAGCGTCTTGTGCACGGGCCGCACGGCCGGGCCGCCGGGCAGGTTCGTGACGGCGCTGACGTCGCTCGCGCGGCGCGGGTCGGCGAGGTAGAGCCGCACGGTGTTGCCGACGCCCGCCGTGAAGCCGCGCTCCAGGACGAGGAGGCGGCCGTCACCGGCCGCGGTGATCTCCGCGACACCGAGGCCCTCGTCGGCCGGGTAGGCGTACTGCGGGCCGACGGCGAAGTCCTGCCGGCCGTGCCGCTGCCAGCTCTGCAGGCGCACGAGCGGTCTGCCGGCGGCATCCGTCCCGTCCCCGGCGAGCGCCTGCTCCATGGAGGCGATCAGGGTGCGCCCGCCGGGCTGGAGGGTCAGTCCCTCGAAGGTCTGGTTGGCCGCGGCGCGCCCGGCCGGGGCGACCTGCAGCGCCTCCGGGACGGGCAGCCGGCCCAGGAGCCTGCCGTCCCTGTCGTAGCGGCGCACGGACGGCTCGGTCTCGGAGGTGACCAGCCTGGTGCCGTCGCGGTCGACGATCAGCCCTTCGGAGTCGATCGGGCCGCCCTTCTCGTCGGCGAGGCCCACGGCCCGCACCGGCGTCGCGGACGGCGCCTCTCCGGCCCGCTGCTCCACGTCGAGCGAGAACAGCTGGGAGCGGTCGGAGACCGCGGCGACGGTGCCGTCCTCGTCGGTCGCGAGCGCCGAGAGGTTGCCGACGAACGAACCCTGGAACGTCGTCTTGTCCAGCCCGTCGGAGAAGCCGTCTATTCGCACGGAGGGCGAGCACGCGCGCGTGGACGCGTGTGCCTGCGCCGGAGCGGCCCCGGTCGTCGTCAGGCAGGTGGCCGCGGCCAGTGCGGCAGTGGCGGCGGCGAGCACGGATCGGGTACGCACGGGGCGGGCCTCCTGGGTGGGCTGCGGGCGACGCCGTCCACCGTAGATCGCCTTGCGTGACGCGGAAGTTGATTCGAGTAAATGCCGGGGGAAACAACGTCCGGGGAGACCTCGGGGGGACAACGCCCTGGAAATACGGCGGCCGGCCACCGACCCCTCACAGCCCCGGCACGAACTGCAGCAGCAGGTCGATGAGTTTGATGCCTATGAAGGGCGCGACCAGCCCGCCCGCCCCGTACAGGCCGAGGTTGCGGCGCAGCAGGGCGTGCGCGCTGGAGGGGGCGTAGCGCACGCCGCGCAGGGCGAGGGGGATCAGGGCGACGATGACCAGGGCGTTGAAGACGATCGCCGAGGCGATGGCGGAGGACGGGCTGTGCAGGCCCATGACGTTGAGCTTCTCCAGGCCCTCGTAGCCGGCGACGCCGCCGAACATGGCCGGGACGATCGCGAAGTACTTGGCGACGTCGTTGCAGATGGAGAAGGTGGTGAGCGCGCCGCGCGTGATGAGCAGCTGCTTGCCGGTCTCCACGATCTCGATGAGCTTGGTGGGGTTGGAGTCCAGGTCCACCATGTTCCCGGCCTCCTTGGCGGCCGAGGTGCCGGTGTTCATGGCCACGCCCACGTCCGCCTGGGCCAGCGCAGGCGCGTCGTTCGTCCCGTCCCCCGTCATCGCCACCAGCTTGCCGCCGGCCTGTTCCTCGCGGATGCGGGCGAGCTTGTGCTCGGGCGTCGCCTCCGCGATGTAGTCGTCCACGCCGGCCTCGGCGGCGATGGCCTTGGCGGTGAGCGGGTTGTCGCCGGTGACCATGACGGTCCTGATGCCCATGGCGCGCAGCTCGGCGAAGCGCTCGGCGATGCCGGGCTTGACGACGTCCTTGAGGTGGACGGCGCCCAGGACCCGGCAGCCGTCGCGGTCCTCGAGGGCGACGAGCAGCGGGGTGCCGCCGCCGGCCGCGATGGAGTCCGCGATCCAGCCGGCCTCGGCGGGGACCTCGCCGCCGCGCCGGGCCACCCACTGCACGACCGCGTTGCCGGCGCCCTTGCGGATGCGGCAGAACTCGCCGTCGTAGGCGAAGTCCGCCCCACTCATCCGCGTCTGCGCGGAGAACGGCACGAAGCGGCCGTGCGCGAACTCCTCGTCGCCGTGGCGGATCCCGTACTGCTGCGCCAGGGCGACGATCGAGCGGCCCTCGGGGGTCTCGTCGGCCAGGGAGGCGAGCTGGGCGGCGTCGGCCAGCAGCTCGTGCGGGACGCCCTTGACGGGCACGAAGGAGGCCGCCTGGCGGTTGCCCAGGGTGATGGTCCCGGTCTTGTCCAGGAGGAGCGTGTTGACGTCCCCTGCGGCCTCCACGGCCCGCCCGGACAGCGCGAGGACATTGCGCTGGACGAGGCGGTCCATGCCGGCGATGCCGATCGCGGACAGCAGGGCGCCGATGGTCGTCGGGATGAGGGTGACCAGCAGGGCGACGAGGACGGTGATGGTCTGCGGGGCGCCCGCCCAGCCCGCCATGGGCTGCAGGGACACCACGGCCAGGATGAAGATCACCGTCAGGCAGGCGAGCAGGATGTTCAGGGCCAGCTCGTTGGGGGTCTTCTGCCGGCTGGTGCCCTCGACCAGGGCGATCATGCGGTCCAGGAAGGTGTGCCCGGGGCGCGAGGTGACGCGGACGACGATCCGGTCGGAGAGCACCTTCGTGCCGCCGGTGACGCCCGAGCGGTCGCCGCCGGCCTCCCGGATCACCGGCGCGGACTCGCCGGTGATGGCCGACTCGTCGACCGACGCGACGCCGTCGACGACCTCGCCGTCGCCGGGCACGGTCCCGCCCGCCTCCACGACCACGAAGTCCTGCGGGCGCAGATCGGCGGCGACCACGCGCTCCTCCACCCAGTCGCGCCGGTCCATGCCCACCCGCCAGGTGCGCAGCCGGCGGGCGACGGTGGTGTCGCGGGTGCGGCGCAGCGTCTCGGCCTGGGCCTTGCCGCGGCCCTCGGCGACGGCCTCGGCCAGGTTGGCGAAGAGCACGGTCAGCCAGAGCCAGACGCTGATGAGCCAGGTGAAGGGGGACGGGTCGAGGAGCGCGGAGAGGGTGGTGAGGACGGAGCCGGCCTCGACCACGAACAGCACCGGGTGCTTGACCATGACCCGGGGGTGCAGCTTGCGGAAGGCGTCCGGGAGGGAGACGGCGAGCTGGCGGAGGTCGACGGCGCCCCCGTCCACCCGCCGGTGCCGTTGCCGCTTCCGCCCCGGGGGCGGGGCCGGGCTCGGCGGGAGGACGTCCTGTTCGGGGAGGAGGTGCAGGGTCAACGGGGTGGCCTTCGACGGGGGACGGAGGTGGGCGATCACCCCAGCCAACCGTCCGGGCACGGCCCGTCACCGGATCCTTACGCGCCCTTGTCGGACCTCAGGTCCGGACTTACGCACCTTTGACGCGGTGCGGCGGCCCCGAGGACTCCCCCTCCCCCGGAAAACGGCGAGCGCCGGGCGGCCCGGATTCCCGGCCCGCCCGGCGCTCGCCGAAGGGTGGCGTCAGCCGCGCGAAGCGGCGATCTGCCGCGACATGATCGTCGTCAGCTCGTAGGCGGCGTGGGACGCGGCCACGGACGTGATCTCGGCGTGGTCGTAGGCCGGGGCGACCTCGACCAGGTCGGCGGAGACCAGGTTGCAGGAGGACAGGCCGCGGATGATCTCCAGCAGCTCGCGGGAGGTCAGGCCGCCGGCCTCCGGGGTGCCGGTGCCGGGGGCGTGGGCCGGGTCCAGGACGTCGATGTCGATGGAGATGTACAGCGGGCGGTCCCCGACGCGCTGGCGCAGCTGGTCGGCGATCTCGTCGACGCCCCGGCGCATGACGTCGGCCGAGGTGACGATGCCGAAGCCCATCTTCTCGTCGTCGGTGAGGTCCTTCTTGCCGTACAGCGGGCCGCGCGTGCCGACGTGGGACAGCGCCTCGGTGTCGAGGATGCCCTCCTCGACGGCCCGGCGGAACGGCGTGCCGTGGGTGTACTCGGCGCCGAAGTAGGTGTCCCAGGTGTCCAGGTGCGCGTCGAAGTGCAGCAGGGCGACGGGGCCGTGCTTCTTGGCGACCGAGCGCAGCAGGGGCAGGGCGATGGTGTGGTCGCCGCCCAGGGTCATCATGCGGGCGCCGGTGCCGAGCAGGTCGTCGGCCGCGCCCTCGATGGTCTCGACGGCCTCGTCGATGTTGAACGGGTTCGCGGCGATGTCACCGGCGTCCGCGACCTGCGCGAGGGCGAAGGGGGAGGCGTCCTGCGCCGGGTTGTACGGGCGCAGCAGGCGGGAGGCCTCGCGGATGGCGTTGCCGCCGAAGCGGGCGCCCGGCCGGTAGGAGACGCCGGTGTCGAAGGGCACGCCGACGACGGCCACGTCCGCCGTGCCGACCTCGTCCAGGCGCGGCAGGCGGGCGAAGGTCGCGGGCCCGGCGTAGCGCGGGATCCGGGAGGAGTCGACGGGGCCGCGCGGTTCACGGGGGGCAGGGCCGTTCTGGGGGGTCATGCGAGTGCCTCTCGAATCACGGACGCGTTACGGTCGGACCAACGTCGGGGCGGCTGCGGTGGACGTACCCGAGGGTAGGCAGGGCGGCGGAATCCGCACATGTACGTAACTGTGGGTCCGGCCCCTCCATATGGACACCGCGTCCAGCACGACGTGATCGGGGGAGACAATGAGCGGCATGCCGATACCGACCCGCAGCGCACTGATCGACCACCTCGTCCGCACGCGCATCGCCGGCGCGGTGGCGACGCCGCGCGAGAACAACCTCGACCACTACCGCAAGCTGGCGAACGGCGACCGCCGCTACTGGTTCGGCCTGGAGCTCGGCGACCGCTGGACGGACGAGCAGGACGTGCTGGCCGTGATGGCGGAGCGCTGCGGCGTCAGCGACGACCTGAACCACCGGGCCGGCCAGGACCACATCGACCCCGAGCTGACCGCCGACGCCCTGGACCGCATGGCGAACGTGCTGCGCAAGGCGGCGGAGAGCCGGCAGCGGGTGCTCTTCGCGACCGGCCACCCGGGCGCCCTGCTGGAGACGCACCGCACCACGGCCGCGGCCATGCGCGCGGCGGGCTGCGAGATCGTCCGGATCCCGGGCGGGCTGACCGCGGACGAGGGCTGCGTCGTGCAGTTCGCGGACGTCGCGGTGTACGAGGGCGGGGCGACGCTCTGGCACACCCACTCCCCCCACCCGATGACCGCGATCCTCGACGGCCTGGTGCGCGCGGGCCGCCCGCTGCCGGACCTGGTCGTCGCCGACCACGGCTGGGCTGGCTGCGCGGCGCAGCGCGGCATCGACGCCGTGGGCTACGCGGACTCCAACGACCCGGCGCTCTTCCTCGCGGAGGCGGAGGGCACGCTGCAGGTGGCCGTCCCGATGGACGACCACGTGGTGGACCCCCGCTTCTACGAGCCGATGACGGCGTACCTGCTGGCGGCGGCGGGGCTTCCCCTGGACGGGCTCCCGGCGGAGGGCTAGCCCCGCGCGGCACGGAACCCCGAGGGGCGGCCGGCCCTGCGCGGTGGGGCCCGGGGGCGGCTAGCCCTGCCTCGCCTCGGGGCCGCCGTTCCAGCCGCGCACGCACACCCAGGCGCCGCCCCAGATCAGGGCTGCCTCGGCGCCCCGGAACACCAGGAAGCCCACCAGCCGGGGCGCCCCCGTCAGCTCGACGAGCGAGGAGTGCCAGAGGAAGACCAGGGCGACGCCGAGGACGAAGCACAGCCCTCCCGCCGCCATCAGCAGGCCCCTGAGGGTCGTTCCCATCTGCGCGGTCGCGCCTGCCATTCCAGCCCCCTCCGTGACGTCAACTCACCGATTCTAACGGGTAGTCACGTCACCGGGCCCGCGGACGGGGAACCCTGACCACGCCCTCCTGGATCACCGACACCGCCAGCTGCCCGCTCTCGGTGAAGATCCGCCCCCGGGCCAGGCCGCGGCCGCCCTGCGAGGTGGGGCTCTCCTGGTCGTACAGCAGCCACTCGTCGGCGCGGAACGGGCGGTGGAACCACATGGCGTGGTCCAGGCTCGCGCCGACGACGTCGCCGACGGCCCAGCCGCCGCGGCCGTGGGCCAGCAGGACGGAGTCGAGGAGCGTCATGTCGGACACGTAGGTGGCCAGGCAGATGTGCAGCAGGGGGTCGTCGGCCAGTTTGCCGTTGGTACGGAACCAAACCTGCGACTTCGGCTCGCGCGGCTCCCCCACGCTGCCGAACGGCGGCTGGTCCGCGTACCGCAGGTCGACCGCCGAGCGGGCGTCCAGGATGCGGTCCACGACGTCGGGACCGCCCAGGAGCTCCGCGTACCGGGGCAGCATCTCGGCCGCCGTGGGCAGGGTCTGCGGGTCCGGCGCGGGCGGCATGGCCTCCTGGTGCTCGAGGCCTTCCTCGTGGCGCTGGAAGGACGCCGACAGGTGGAAGATCGGCTGCCCGTGCTGGACGGCCACGACGCGGCGCGTGGTGAAGGAGCCGCCGTCGCGGATGCGGTCGACGGTGTAGACGATCGGCACGGCGGGGTCGCCGGGCCGCAGGAAGTAGGAGTGCAGGGAGTGCGGGGCACGGTCCGCGGGGACCGTGCGCCCGGCGGCGACCAGGGCCTGCGCGGCGACCTGGCCGCCGAAGACGCGCGGCACGAGGATGGCGCGGCCGGTGGTGCCGCGGAAGATGTTCTCCTCGATCTGCTCCAGGTCGAGCAGGGCGAGCAGGTCGTCCAGCGGGGTGCGGGTAAGGGGCTGGGTAAGGGGCTCGTTCATGGTGATAAGGGCTTACCGGCCTACAGGCCCATCGACTTGGCGACGATGGACCGCATGACCTCGCTGGTGCCGCCGTAGATGCGGGTCACGCGGGTGTCCGCGTACAGGCGGGCGATGGGGTACTCCATCATGTAGCCGTAACCGCCGTGGAGCTGCAGGCACTTGTCGATGACGGCTGCTGCGCGCTCGGTGGTGAAGAGCTTCGCGGACGCGGCGTCGGCCGGGGTCAGCTCACCGGCGTCGTGCGCGTCGAGGGCGCGGTCGACGACCGCCTGCATCGCGTCGACCTCGGACTTGCAGTCGGCCAGCACGAACTTGGTGTTCTGGAACGCGGCGACCGACTGCCCGAAGACGGTGCGGTCCCGGACGTAGGCCTTGGCGAACTCCACGGCCGCGGCGGACTGGGCGTACGCGCCGACGGCGATGGCCAGCCGCTCCTGGGGGAGGTTGTGGCCGAGGTAGCCGAACGCCTTGCCCTCCTCGCCGAGGAGGTCCTCCACGGGCACCTTGACGTCGGTGAAGGAGAGTTCGGCGGTGTCGGAGGTCTTGAGGCCGAGCTTCTCCAGCTTGCGGCCGACCGCGTAGCCCTCGGAGGCGGTGTCGACGACGAGGATGGAGATGCCGCCGCGCCGGTCCTCGGGGGTGGGCGGGGCGGTGCGCGCGCACACGAGCACCCGGTCGGCGTGGACCCCGCCGGTGATGAAGGTCTTCGCACCGTTGAGGACGTAGTGCGTGCCGTCCTCGGAGAGCCTGGCGGTGGTCTTCATGCCGGCCAGGTCCGAGCCGGTGCCGGGCTCGGTCATGGCGATGGCGGTCATCATGTCGCCGGAGACGAAGGAGGGAAGCCAGCGCCGCTTCTGCTCCTCGGTCGCGTACTTCAGGAGGTAGGGCAGGCAGAGCGCGGTGTGCACGCTGCTGCCGCCGAAGCTCACGCCCACCCGGGCGCACTCCTCGGCGATGACGGCCTGGAACTTGAAGCTGCTCTCGCCCGCGCCGCCGTACTCCTCGGGCACCTCGATGCCGAAGACACCCAGCTCGCCGAGCTTCTTGTAGAACTCCCGGGGCGCCGAACCCGCCTCGCGCCACTCGTCGTAGACCGGCACGACCTCGGCCGCGATGAAGTCGCGGATCGTCTCGCGGAAGGCCTCGTGGTCCTCGCTGTACACCGTGCGACGCATTGGCTGCCATTCCCCTCGTGCGGGCCCGGCGACCCCGGGCTCATGCCTGGCCAAGCGCTTGCTCAGGCGAAAGCTACCGGGGAGTCACCAGGACTGTCCAGAGTGGACTGGCCCGAACGGGTGACCCGGGCAGGTCAGCCGGCGGACGGCTCGGCGGGCGTCTCGGGGGGTGTCTCGGCAGACGTCTCAGCGGCCGCCTCGGCAGTCGTCCCGGCAGTCGTCCCGGCAGGCGCTGCCGGCCCGCCGTCCGTCAGCGACGCGAAGGCCCCGTGGGCCAGACGGCGCAGCAGGGCCGCCGTGGCCGTGCGGCCGGGGAGCGCGCCGGGGCGGCCGAGGTGCGGGGTGGAGTTGAGGAGGCCGAAGACGGCGTGGACGGCGGCGCGCACCTCCGCCTCGCCGGAGTCCGGGTGCAGGCGGCCGACGACGTCGACCCACAGCTCCACGTACTGCCGCTGCAGCGAGCGGACCCGCTTGCGGTCGCTGTCGCGCAGCTGGCCCAGCTCGCGGTCGTGGAGGGTGATCAGGGCCCGGTCGTCGAGGGCGAAGTCGATGTGGCCGTCGATCAGGGAGCCGAGGACGGCGGCCGGGCCCTCGCCCGTCGAGACGGCGTCGACGACGCGACGCTGCCCGCCCGCGAAGAGCCGCTCGCTGATGCCGACCAGGAGCTCGGCGAGCATCGCGTCCTTGCCGGCGAAGTGCCGGTAGAGGCCGGGCCCGCTGATGCCGACCGCGGCGCCTATCTCGTCGACCCCCACGCCGTGGAAGCCGCGCTCCGCGAAGAGGCGGGCCGCCTCCCGGAGGATCTGCTCGCGGCGGGTGGGGGCGGCGGGTGCCGGGGTGGTCCGGGTTGGTGCGTCGTTCACGAAAGAGATTCTAGACAGCGGCGTTAGTGGTCGTTAACCTGAAGGAAACGTGTTAACGCTCATTAACCGAGCGGCTCAGTGACCGAGCAAGGGAGCTCGAGTACATGCAGCAGGCACCGGCGCTGGGGAGCGCCGCCGATCCGGCGTCCGACGCCTGGCGGGTGAACGAGGCCGCGCACCGCGAGCTGTCCGCGGAGCTGCGGGAGCGGCTGGCCGCGGCGCGGCTCGGCGGCGGGGAACGGGCCCGGGCCCGGCACACCGCCCGCGGCAAACTGCTGCCGCGCGACCGCGTCGACGCCCTGCTGGACCCCGGCTCGCCCTTCCTGGAGCTCGCCCCGCTGGCCGCCGAGGGGATGTACGGCGGGGCCGCGCCGGCCGCGGGCGTCATCTCCGGGATCGGCCGGGTCTCCGGGCGCGAAGTGGTGATCGTCGCCAACGACGCCACCGTCAAGGGCGGTACGTACTACCCGATGACGGTCAAGAAGCACCTGCGCGCGCAGGAGATCGCCCTGGAGAACCGGCTGCCCTGCCTGTACCTGGTGGACTCGGGCGGCGCCTTCCTCCCCATGCAGGACGAGGTCTTCCCCGACCGCGACCACTTCGGCCGCATCTTCTACAACCAGGCGCGGATGTCCGGCGCGGGCATCCCGCAGATCGCCGCGGTCCTGGGCTCCTGCACCGCCGGCGGCGCCTACGTCCCGGCGATGAGCGACGAAGCGGTGATCGTCCGCGGCCAGGGCACGATCTTCCTGGGCGGCCCCCCGCTGGTGAAGGCCGCCACGGGCGAGGTCGTCACGGCCGAGGAGCTGGGCGGCGGCGAGGTCCACTCCAAGGTGTCGGGCGTCACCGACCACCTCGCGGAGAGCGACGAGCACGCCCTGCGGATCGTCCGGACGATCGTCTCCACGCTCCCCGAGCGGGGCGCCCTCCCCTGGCCCGTCGAGCCTGCCGAGGCGCCGGCCGTCGATCCCGCCGGGCTCTACGGCGCCGTCCCGGTCGACTCGCGCACCCCGTACGACGTGCGCGAGGTCATCGCCCGCGTCGTCGACGGCTCGCGGTTCGCCGAGTTCAAGGCCGAGTTCGGGCAGACGCTGGTGACCGGCTTCGCCCGCATCCACGGCCACCCCGTCGGCATCGTCGCCAACAACGGCATCCTGTTCTCCGAATCCGCCCAGAAGGGCGCGCACTTCATCGAGCTGTGCGACCAGCGCGGCATCCCCCTGGTCTTCCTGCAGAACATCTCCGGCTTCATGGTCGGCCGGCAGTACGAGGCGGGCGGCATCGCCAAGCACGGCGCGAAGATGGTGACGGCCGTGGCCTGCACCCGCGTCCCCAAGCTCACCGTCGTCATCGGCGGCTCCTACGGCGCCGGCAACTACTCGATGTGCGGCCGGGCCTATTCGCCGCGCTTCCTGTGGATGTGGCCCAACGCCAAGATCTCCGTCATGGGCGGCGAACAGGCGGCCTCCGTCCTCGCCACCGTCAAGCGCGACCAGCTCGAAGCCCGCGGCGAGAGCTGGAGCACCGAGGAGGAGGACGCGTTCCGCGCCCCGATCCGCGAGCAGTACGACACCCAGGGCAGCGCCTACTACGCCACCGCACGCCTGTGGGACGACGGCGTCATCGACCCCCTGGAGACCCGGCAAGTGCTGGGCCTGGCGCTGACGGCCTGCGCCAACGCCCCCCTGTCCGAGAAGGACACCACCGCGCCCGGCTACGGCGTCTTCCGGATGTGAGGCGGAGCATGTTCGAGACTGTCCTTGTCGCCAACCGGGGCGAGATCGCCGTCCGGGTCATCCGCACGCTGCGCGCGCTCGGCATCCGTTCGGTCGCCGTCTTCAGCGACGCCGATGCCGAAGCCCGGCACGTCCGCGAGGCCGACACCGCCGTGCGGATCGGCCCGGCCGCGGCCGCGGAGAGCTATCTGTCGATACCGCGCCTGCTGGAGGCCGCAGCCCGCACCGGCGCCCAGGCCGTCCACCCCGGCTACGGCTTCCTCGCCGAGAACGCCGCCTTCGCCCGTGCCTGCGCCGACGCCGGGCTCGCCTTCATCGGCCCGCCGGCCGGTGCCATCGAGCTGATGGGCGACAAGATCCGGGCCAAGGAGACCGTGCAAGCCGCGGGCGTGCCCGTGGTGCCCGGCTCCTCCGGCAGCGGCCTGACCGACGCCGAGCTCGAGGCCGCCGCCCTCGCCATCGGCATGCCCGTGCTGCTCAAGCCCTCCGCGGGCGGCGGCGGCAAGGGCATGCGCCTCGTGCGCGACGCAGCCCTGCTGGGCGAGGAGATCGCCGCCGCCCGGCGCGAGGCCCGCGGCTCCTTCGGCGACGACACCCTCCTCGTCGAACGCTGGATCGACCGCCCCCGCCACATCGAGATCCAGGTCCTGGCCGACGGCCACGGCCACGCGATCCACCTGGGCGAGCGCGAGTGCTCCCTGCAGCGCCGCCACCAGAAAATCATCGAGGAGGCGCCCTCGCCGTTCCTCGACGAGGCCACGCGCGCCGCGATGGGCGAGGCGGCGGTCCAGGCCGCGCGCTCCTGCGGCTATGCGGGCGCGGGCACGGTCGAGTTCATCGTGCCGGGCGACGACCCCGCCTCGTACTACTTCATGGAGATGAACACCCGCCTCCAGGTCGAGCACCCCGTCACCGAGATGATCACCGGCCTGGATCTGGTCGAGTGGCAGGTGCGGGTCGCCGCCGGCGAGCGGCTGGACGTCTCCCAGGAGCAGGTGACCCTCCGCGGCCACGCTGTGGAGGCCCGCATCTGCGCCGAGACCGCGCGCGTGAGCGCCGACGGCGCCCGGGTCGACTTCCTGCCGTCCGCGGGCACGGTGCGGCTGCTGCGCGAGCCCTCGGGCGAGGGCGTCCGCGTCGACTCGGGCCTGATGGAGGGCACGGACGTCGGCACGTCCTACGACCCCATGCTCGCCAAGGTGATCGCCCACGGCCCCGACCGGGAGACGGCCCTGCGCCGCCTGCGGGCCGCCCTCGCGGGCACGGTCGTCCTGGGCGTCGACACCAACGCGGGCTTCCTGCGGCGGCTGCTGGCGCATCCGGACGTGGTGGCGGGCGCGCTCGACACGGGCCTCGTCGACCGCGACGCGGTCGCGCTGGTGGAGCAGGAGGTGCCGGCCGAGGCGTACGCGGCAGCGGCACTGCTGCGGCAGCAGGGGCTGGAGCCCGTGCCCCACGGCTGGGTGGACCCGTTCTCGGCCCCGTCGGGCTGGCGCCTGGGCGGCGAACCGGCATGGACGCCGCACCACCTGCGCGTGCCGGGCCGCGAGCCGGTGACGGTACGGGTGCGCGGCACCGCGCGACATGCGCAGGTGGTCGTGGACGCCCCTGTGCCCGCCACGGGCAGCGGGCAGCTCCCGGCCTCGGCCTCCGCCGCGGACACGGCGCCGCCCGGGGCGGCCCCGGTCTCCGCCGGCCTGGCAGCCGCCGGGCCCGGCGCGGCCGGCGGCGCACAGCCGGTGCCGCACCCGGGGGCCGGTGCCGGAGGCGGCATCACCCTCCACTACGACGGTGTCACCCGGCACTTCACCACCGCCCCCGGCCCGGAGGGCATCTGGCTCGGCCGTGACGGCGACGCCTGGCACGTCCGCGACCACGACCCCGTCGGGGCCGCGGGCGGCGGCGCGGGAGCGGGCGGCGTGGACACCCTCACCGCCCCCATGCCCGGCACCGTCACCGTCGTCAAGGCGAGCGTGGGCGAGTTCGTCAGCGCCGGGCAGAGCCTGCTCGTGGTGGAGGCGATGAAGATGGAGCACGTCATCTCCGCCCCGCACGACGGCACCGTCTCCGAGCTCGACGTGACGGCCGGCGCCACGGTCGCCATGGACCAGGTGCTGGCGGTCGTCACGCCCGCCGCGCCCGCGGAGAAATCATGATCAGCGGACTGCCCATGGCCGTGCCGGAGCCCGGCCTCCCCTCCCGCGTCCGGATCCACGAGGTGGGCCCGCGCGACGGCCTGCAGAACGAGAAGACGGTCGTCCCGGTCGAGGTGAAGGCGGAGTTCATCCGCCGCCTCGCCGCGGCGGGCCTCGGCACCGTGGAGGCCACGAGCTTCGTGCACCCCAAGTGGGTCCCGCAGCTCGCGGACGCCGAACGGCTGATGCCCCTGCTGGACGGCGTGGACGCCCGCCTGCCCGTCCTCGTGCCCAACGCCCGCGGCCTGCAGCGCGCCCTCGACCTCGGCGCCCGCGAGGTCGCCGTCTTCGGCAGCGCCACGGAGTCCTTCGCCAAGGCGAACCTCAACCGCACGGTCGACGAGTCGCTGGAGATGTTCGCGCCGGTCGTGGCCGTGGCCCGCGAGGCGGGCCTGGGGGTGCGCGGCTATCTGTCCATGTGCTTCGGCGACCCCTGGGAGGGCGCCGTCCCGCTGGAGCAGGTCGTCCGCGTCGCCCGCCGCCTGCTGGACCTCGGCTGCGACGAGCTGAGCCTGGGCGACACGATCGGCGTGGCCACGCCCGGCCACGTCACCGCCCTGCTGACCGCCCTGAACGAAGCGGGCGTGGAGACCGGCCGGCTGGCCGTGCACTTCCACGACACCTACGGCCAGGCCCTGTCCAACACGCTGGCCGCCCTGCGGCACGGCGTCACCACCGTCGACGCCTCCGCCGGCGGCCTCGGCGGCTGCCCGTACGCGAAGAGCGCCACGGGCAACCTCGCCACCGAAGACCTTCTCTGGATGCTGGCCGGCCTCGGTGTCGACACCGGGGTCGATCTCGGCCTGCTCACCGCCACCAGCGTGTGGATGGCCGAGCAGCTGGGGCGGCCCAGCCCGTCCCGTACCGTCCGCGCCCTCTCCCAACAGGAGTCCTGAGCCATGCCGCTGGACCACCGCCTCACCCCCGAGCACGAGGAACTCCGCCGCACCGTGGAGGAGTTCGCCCACGACGTGGTCGCACCCAAGATCGGCGACTTCTACGAGCGCCACGAGTTCCCGTACGAGATCGTGCGGGAGATGGGCCGCATGGGCCTCTTCGGGCTGCCGTTCCCCGAGGAGTACGGCGGCATGGGCGGCGACTACCTGGCCCTCGGCCTGGCCCTGGAGGAGCTGGCCCGGGTCGACTCCTCGGTGGCCATCACCCTGGAGGCCGGCGTCTCGCTGGGCGCCATGCCCATCTACCGCTTCGGCACCGAGGAGCAGAAGCGCACCTGGCTGCCGAAGATGTGCTCCGGCGAGGTCCTGGGCGCCTTCGGCCTGACGGAGCCGGAGTGCGGCTCGGACGCGGGCGGCACGCGCACCACGGCCCGGCTGGACGAGGCCACGGGCGAGTGGGTGATCAACGGCACCAAGTGCTTCATCACCAACTCCGGCACGGACATCACGGGCCTGGTCACGGTCACCGCCGTCACCGGCCGTACGCCGGAGGGCAAGCCGCTGATCTCCACGATCATCGTGCCCTCGGGCACGCCCGGCTTCACCGTCGCCGCCCCGTACTCCAAGGTCGGCTGGAACGCCTCGGACACCCGCGAGCTGTCCTTCTCCGACGTCCGCGTCCCGAAGGCCAATCTCGTGGGCGAGGAGGGCCGCGGCTACGCCCAGTTCCTGCGGATACTGGACGAGGGCCGCATCGCGATCTCCGCGCTGGCCACGGGCCTGGCGCAGGGCTGTGTGGACGAGTCGGTGAAGTACGCCAAGGAGCGGCAGGCGTTCGGCCGGCCGATCGGCGCGAACCAGGCCATCCAGTTCAAGCTGGCCGACATGGAGATGCGGGCGCACACGGCGCGCCTCGCCTGGCGGGACGCCGCGTCCCGGCTGGTGCACGGCGAGCCGTTCAAGAAGGAGGCGGCGCTCGCCAAGCTGTACTCCTCGGAGATCGCGGTCACGAACGCCCGCGAGGCCACGCAGATCCACGGCGGCTACGGCTTCATGAACGAGTACCCGGTCGCCCGCATGTGGCGCGACTCCAAGATCCTGGAGATCGGCGAGGGCACGAGCGAGGTCCAGCGCATGCTGATCGCCCGCGAGCTCGGCTTCGCGGGCTGAACCTCGCCCCGGCCGCGGGGAAGGGCCCGGCTAGACTCCGGTCACGAGCCGGGCCCGTTTGCCCTCACCGCAATTGAGGACAAACGGGCCCGCTTCGTCATTTCGCCGCGAGGGCGGGGTTACGAGGTGGCCTTGCCGACGCAGAACCACACCGTGCCCGCACCCAGGCCGCCGGCCGCGGTCAGGCACGGCACGCAGGCGGCCCCCGCCGTGCCCACGCACGCCGCGCCGCAGGCGGTGCCGAGGAGGGCCAGCGTCCAGCTGGAGACGCCCGCGTTCGCGAGGCAGCTGTTGAGCTTCTTGAAGCTGAAGCCGCGCATGACCGGACCGCCGGCCTTCGCCTCGGCCGGCAGGTCCTTCGGCAGCTCGGCCGCCGTGATGGTCCTGGAGTTGCTCAGCACCCCGTCGCGCCAGACCTGGGCGAGCCCCTTGGTCTCGTCGTGGGTCAGCTGCATCTCCAGGCTCTCGACGAGCTTGCCCGCCGAGTCGTAGACCGCGTTCACGCTGGCGCCGCGGACCTGGCCCGAGATCGGCAGGGAGACCTGGGTGTTGCCGCTGTCGAAGCGGTAGACCGACGCCTGCTCCGCCGCGAGCGAGGAGCCCGCAGGCAGGTGCGTACGGACCGTGCCCTTCTTGACGTCGGCCTCGAAGCGGTCGAGCCACTTCTGCGCCTGCTCGCCCTCCAGCAGCTTGGTCTGCTTGGCGAAGTTCTCCACCTTCTGCTGGAAGGAGGCGAGTTCGGGCGAAAGCACCGTGGAGGAAGCGGTCGCGGAGGTGGCGGCCGCCGGGGAGACCGCCTGGACCTGAGCCGCGGTGGTGCCGACCAGCGTCATGCCGATCAGGGCCGCGGAGACGAGACGGGACGAGATTTTCACGTGTTGTTCCTTGATTCGGGCAGGCCGGAGAGCAGGAGAGCCCCCGGCTGGTGTCACGATCTCCGCTGACCGCGCACGACGATGAGGAGCAGGACGAGCGAGACCACGGCGGCGGCCGCCCACGGCGCCACGCCGTCGCGCCACGTCACCACGGCCACCAGGGTCGTCAGTGCTGCGTTGAAGGCCGCCAGTCCGATCACGAGACCGGACTGGCTGCGTGAGGCGCTCATCTGTGCCCTTTTCACTTGCGATCGCTCCATGGCTGTCGGCGTCCACACGGTCACCGGAAGATCATGTGTGGAGTATTCGAGGATGGTCACGGCAGGGTCAAGATCGTTCCGGCGGTCCTGTCGCAGCCTTGACGCCCGGGCTACGCCGCAGGCCACGCCACCTGCGGCGAGCGGTAGTACGCGATGCCGAGGGCGTCCCAGCGCGGGCCCTGGGCGGCGAGCCGCGTCCGGTAGGACTGCCAGTCGTGCGTCGCCGCCGGGGACCAGCCGAGTTCGGCGATGCCCGGCAGCCGTGGGAACGCCATGTACTCCAGCTGCGCGCTCGTGGTGATCGTCTCCGTCCACAGCGGCGCCTCGACGCCGGCGACGGCCGAGGCGGGGACGCCCTCCAGGTAGCCGGCGGGGTCCCAGTCGTAGGACTGCCGCACCTCGACCAGGCCCGCCCACTGCAGGCCCAGCGGCGTGTCCTTGGTGTACTTCATGTCCAGGTAGGCCCGGTCCGCGGGCGAGAGGATCAGGCCCGCGCCCGCCCGCACCGCGGAGGCGACCTGGGCCCGTTCGGCGGCCCCGGTCCGGCCGTATCCCCAGTACTGCAGGAGCGCGCCCGGCGCCGGACGCGCCCCGGCCAGCTGGTGCCAGCCGATGACCGTCTTGCCGTGCCGGGCGACGACGGGCTGCACCCGCTCCATGAAGGCCGCGTAGTCGGCGTGGCTGGTGGAGTGCGCCTCGTCGCCGCCGATGTGCAGGTAGGGGCCGGGCGTGAGCGCCGCCAGCTCCCCGATGACGTCCTCCACGAAGTCGTACGTGTCCTGCTTCCCCACGCACAGCGAGCTGAAGCCGACTTCGGTGCCCGTATAGAGGGGACGGGCGACGCCGTCGCAGTTGAGCCGGGCGTACGAGGCGAGCGCCGCGTTGGTGTGGCCCGGCATGTCGATCTCGGGCACCACGGTGAGGTAGCGGCTCGCGGCGTGGCGGACGATCTCGCGGTAGTCGTCGCGGCTGTAGAAGCCGCCGGGGCCGCCACCCACCTGCGTGCTGCCGCCGTGCTCGGCCAGCCGCGGCCAGGAGCGGACGGCGATGCGCCAGCCCTGGTCGTCGGAGAGGTGCAGGTGCAGCCGGTTGATCTTGTAGAGGGCGAGCTGGTCGATGTACCGCTTCACCTGGTCCACGGTGAAGAAGTGCCGGGCGACGTCGAGCATCGCGCCGCGGTGGCCGTAGCGCGGCGCGTCGGTGACGACGCCGCCCGCCACGGTCCAGGGCCCGGGCTGCCGCTCGGTGCGCTCGGCGCGGGCGGGGAGCAGCTGGCGCAGGGTCTGGACGCCGTGGAAGAGCCCGGCGCCCTCCCGTGCGGTGATCGTCACCGCACGGGAGGTGACGGACAGCCGGTAGCCCTCGCCGCCCCTGTCCCCTCCCCCGCCGCCTTCCCCTTCCCCGGCGTTTTCCCCGGCGTTCTCGTCGAGCACCAGCCGGATGCCGGGCCCGTCCGTCCCGCCGGGCAGGACCGGCAACCGGTAGCCCGTCGAGGGGCGCAGGAGCCCCGCCAGGTAGCCGCCGATCCGCGCGGCCTCCGGGTTGCCGGACGGCACCCGCACGACGGTGCGGGCGGTGATCTCGTACGGCTCGCCGCCGGGCCGCACGGAGGCGGGGGCGGGCACGATGCTGCGGTCGAGCGGGGCGGGGGCGGGCTCGGCGGCCCGGGCCGGGACGGCCGTGCCGGCGGCGGAGAGGAGCAGCAGGGCGAGGCCGGTCGTCGCCAGCCGCCTCGCGTTCCTGCACCGGGGGCTCATGCGTCTCAAGAGGAAATCCCTTCGGCTTGCCGCTCACGGGAATTCACGCGTACGAACGACCACTTGGGTAGCGCCGGCCCCGGCCGGCGTCAAGTCCGGGGCCGGGATCCGGGTCACGATCCACGCCTTCCCGAGCGTACGCGCCTGAGAGAATTCGCCCATGGCTGAGATCCTCCAGAAGGACGGTACGTGGACCTTCGACGGCGACACGATACGGATCGTTCCGGGCCGGGAGCGCGGTGTGCACGTGCTGCGCCAGACCCTCGGTGAGCTGGCCGTTCCGCTGCAGGCGGTGGCGGGGATCTCCTACGAGCCGGGCCGCAGGCACGGCCGCCTGCGGCTGCGGCTGCGCGACGGGGCGGACCCGCTGCTGCAGGCCGCGCGGGGCCGGCTGCCGGACACCGCCGATCCGTACCGGCTGACGGTCGAGTCCGACCGCGCGGGCGTCGCGGAGTACTTCGTGGACGAGGTGCGCAACGCCCTCCTGCTGGAGCAGGTCCCGGACGGCCCGTCCGGCCGCTATCTCCTGCCGGGCCCGACGCTGCCGCTGTCGGTGGGCGCGGGGGACGGCACGGTCACGTTCGACGGCGAGTGGGTCCGCCTGGCGTGGAACTGGATGACCGAGGAGGGCAAGAAGTCCGCCGGTCCGCAGGCGCTCGCCCTGGCGGAGGTCCGTTCGGTGGAGTGGCTACCCTCCGCCGGCCTGGAGAACGGCTACCTCCGTTTCGTGGTCCTCAGGGAGCCGACCAAGGCCCCGCCCAAGCACGACCCCCACGCGATCGAGCTGTACGGCTTCAAGAAGGACCTGCTGATGGCGATGGTCGCGGCCGCCGTCCTCGCCCGGATCCCGCACCCGGCCGGCGCCGGGGCCGGGGCGCCGACCGTCCTGCCCCCGCTCGCCAAGGCCCCGGCCGCCCTCGCCGGCCCGGCGCCCGCCCCTGCCGAGCCGGCCCCCGCCGCCGCTTCCGATCACGACGCCCTGCTGCGGCGCCTGCGGGAGCTGGGCGAACTGCACCAGGCCGGGATCTTGACGGAGGAGGAATTCACCGCGGCAAAACAGGCCGTACTGAAGCGTTTCTAGTCGATTCCGGCACCCGATCCACCCACCCTTGCCCGATATCGGGCAGGATTCTTGCGAATGTCGCCGCCACCCCTCAGTATCGACGGGTGCTCGAACGCCGTATGAATCATGACGACCTGGTGGATCACCTGGTGCGCAGCACGCCGCTTCAGCGCGGCGAGGCCGCCCGGGTGGTCCTGGACGTCCTGGCGTACTTCGACGAGACGACCGAGGCCTTCGTCCGCCGGCGTCACCGCGAGCTGCAGTCCGGCGGACTGCGCAACGCGGAGATCTTCGAGCGGATCTCGGCCGAGCTGCCGCACCGGGCGGTGGCTCCGCCGGAGCTCTCGCTGCGGCAGCTGCGCCGCATCGTCTACGGCTGAGGCAGCAGGGGCGGCGCCGCTACCGCCGCCCCCACTGCCGGGCACCACTGATCGTTTCTCTGGGAGGGTCACCACTTATGTGCGGAATCGTCGGATATATCGGTAAGCGCGATGTTGCACCGCTGCTGCTGGAGGGTCTGCAGCGGCTGGAGTACCGCGGCTACGACTCCGCCGGCATCGCCCTGCACGGCAAGACCGGTGGCCTGAAGTCCGCCAAGGCCAAGGGCCGCGTCCGCGAGCTGGAGTCCCGCCTGCCCAAGCGCTTCGCGGGCACCACCGGCATCGCGCACACCCGCTGGGCCACCCACGGCGCGCCGAACGACGTCAACGCCCACCCGCACCTGGACGCGGAGGAGAAGGTCGCCGTCGTCCACAACGGCATCATCGACAACGCCTCCGACCTGCGCGCCCGGCTGACGGCCGAGGGCTTCGTCTTCGTGTCCGACACCGACACCGAGGTCCTCGCCCACCTCATCGCCCGCTCCGAGGCCGGCACGCTGGAGGAGAAGGTCCGCGAGGCGGTCAAGCACATCGAGGGCACGTACGGCATCGCCGTCCTGCACGCCGACTTCCCGGACCGCATCGTCGTCGCCCGCAACGGCTCCCCCGTGGTCCTGGGCATAGGCGAGAAGGAGATGTTCGTCTCCTCCGACGTCGCCGCCCTGGTCAGCCACACCCGCCAGGTCGTCACCCTCGACGACGGCGAGATGGCCACCCTGCGCGCCGACGACTACCGCACGTACACCACCGAGGGCTCCTCCACCTCGGCCCAGCCGACCACCGTGGAGTGGGAGGCCGAGTCGTACGACATGGGCGGCCACGACACGTACATGCACAAGGAGATCCACGAGCAGGCCGAGGCGGTCGACCGCGCCCTGCGCGGCCGGATCGACGACCGCTTCTCCACCGTGCACCTGGGCGGCCTGAACCTCGACGCCCGCGACGCCCGCGCCGTGCGCCGGGTGAAGATCCTCGGCTGCGGCACCTCGTACCACGCCGGCCAGATCGGCGCCCAGATGATCGAGGAGCTGGCCCGCATCCCCGCGGACGCCGAGCCGGCCTCCGAGTTCCGCTACCGCAACCCGGTCGTGGACCCCGACACCCTCTACATCGCGGTGTCCCAGTCCGGTGAGACCTACGACGTCCTGGCGGCCGTCCAGGAGCTCAAGCGCAAGGGCGCCCGCGTCCTGGGCCTGGTGAACGTGGTCGGCTCCGCGATCGCCCGCGAGACCGACGGCGGCATCTACGTCCACGCCGGCCCCGAGGTCTGCGTCGTCTCCACCAAGTGCTTCACCAACATGGTGGTCTCCTTCGGCCTGCTCGCCCTGCACCTGGGCCGCACCCGCGACCTGTCGGTGGCCGACGGCAAGCGGATCATCGAGGGCCTGCGCAAGCTGCCCGGCCAGATCGAGGAGATCCTGGCGAACGAGGCGCAGATCGAGGAGCTGGCCAAGGAGTACGCCGAGGCCAAGTCGATGATGTTCATCGGCCGCGTCCGGGGCTACCCGGTGGCCCGCGAGGCCTCGCTGAAGCTGAAGGAGGTCTCGTACATCCACGCCGAGGCCTACCCGGCCTCCGAGCTCAAGCACGGCCCGCTGGCGCTCATCGAGCCCGCGATGCCGACGGTCGCGATCGTCCCGAACGACGAGCTGCTGGAGAAGAACCGCGCCGCGCTGGAGGAGATCAAGGCCCGCAGCGGCCGCATCCTCGCCGTCGCGCACCAGGAGCAGGAGAAGGCCGACCACACGATCGTGGTGCCGAAGAACGAGGACGAGCTGGACGCCATCCTCATGGGCATCCCGCTGCAGCTCTTCGCGTACTACACGGCGAAGGCCATGGGCCGCGACATCGACAAGCCGCGCAACCTGGCCAAGTCGGTCACCGTCGAGTAGTCCCCGCCGGGCCCGCCGCGGCGGACCCCCCGGAGCCCTCTCGTACCTGTCCGCACCTGTCCGCGACAGGTCCGAGAGAAACGGCCTTCCCGCACGTGCCACCACGCGTGCGGGAAGGCCGCTTTCCCATGCGCCGGCCATCGCCCTCGCGCCGGCGGCGGGGATGCCGCCGCTTCCGGGAACCGTCACCTCCCGTACGGCAGCACGCCATCCGGGCGGTTCCTACCCGCGGTAGCGGCGCGATCCACCCCCTACGCGCGGGTAGATTCACGGGCCGTCAAGTCGGGGGCAGGAGTCATCACCCCTGCAGGGTGGGGAAGTCGGCTACGGAATTACGACGACGGGCCGCTGGGCCCGCCGGGCCAGCCGGCCCGCCACCGAACCGAAGATCCGGCCGACCAGCCCGTGCGTCGAACCGACGACGATCGCGTCGGCCGCGTACTCCCGGCCGACCTCCTCCAGTTCGTGGCAGATGTCCCCGCCGCGCTCGACGAGGATCCACGGCACCTCCGACAGATGGTCCGCACAGGCCAGTTCCAGGCCGAGGACCTCGGTGCGGTGGTCGGGGACGTCCACGAAGACGGGGGGCTCGCAGCCCGCCCAGACCGTCGTCGGCAGCCGGTTGGCGACATGCACGATGATCAGCCCGGAGCCGGAGCGCCGGGCCATCCCGATTGCATACGCAAGCGCCCGCTCGCTGGACGTGGAGCCGTCGAAGCCCACCACGACGCCGTGCTGGAACGCCGGATCGCAGGAATGGCGTGTTTCTTCCGCCGCTTCGGGGTGCGCCGCGTGATCGGCGACCCGCTTGCGGTCCGCAGGTTCGGAGAATTCGTGACCGGCCATCGGTATCTCGGCGAAGGGTGTCCTCGGGCGGAGGGAGTCGGCGGTTGCTCCCCCGGCGCGGATCTTGGAGGCAAAATCCGTCCGGGATTCATCTTTTCAATCACTTACCCACCAGGGTACGGCGACACTCGCCGCCTGCCCAGGGGCCGACCGGCGACCCGGAGCTCCGGGGTCGCACGGGCGTGGCACGCGGTGCCCGCCCGGGCCGCCGGTGGGTGGGGTGGCGGGCGGGCGTTCCCCGGAGCATGCACGAGGGCGGCGCGTAGCGCAATGCCCCCGCCGTGCCGCGGGTGTACTCCCGATGCGCCCGGCGCAGTGACCGAGGGCCCCGGCCGGGCGTTGTACCACCGCCAGCCCGCCGCCAGCAGGGAGCGCTCCGTGCCCGGAACCCGTGACCACGCCCGCGCCGACGCCCCGCCGCAGGACTCCCCCGATCCGGTGAGCGACGTGGTCCGCTGGGCCGCCTTCAGCTGCGTGCTCGTCCCGGTGACCCTGCTGATCTGCGGTCAGTCCTTCGGCGGCGCCGCGGGCACGGCGGCCGGGCTCGTCGCCGTCACCTGCGCCTGCCGCGCCGTGCTGCGCCAGTCGGAGCGCAGCGCCGCCCGGACCCTGGCGGAACAGACGGTTCCGCACCGCGGCCGACATGGCCGGACGGGCACGGGAGCGCACCGCGGCGGACGTCACCCGGGTGGCACCGCGCCGGGAGAATGACACTTTCGCACACCCGGACCCACCACTTTTCAGCCAACTTCAGTCCGAACCCCATACCTTGGCTTGAGACGCCCCTAACAGCCGGTCGACCAGCAAGGAAAGGACCGCGGAGGGCGGTTGCACCCTACGGGGATTGGGCATGGGCGAGAGGCGTACTTTTCACCGAGGCCTGCAAGTGCAACGCTTCGTGATCGAACGCTTCGCGCCAAGTTGCCATGTCGACTTAGAGCCGAGTGGTGAACTGGTCACTGCGTCTCCATTCGACGCAGTAGATTCGATCTTGGCCATGACCGGCGGGGGAACCGTTCAGGACCGAGGGGAAACGTGCAGGACCGAGAGGACTCGACCGCCGAGGGGGGCTTAGCGCCATGAGCCAGGACTCCACGACCGTACCGGAGACCACGCGCAAGCTCTCCGGACGCCGCCGCCGGGAGATCGTCGCAGTGCTGCTATTCAGCGGCGGCCCCATCTTCGAAAGCTCCATTCCGCTCTCCGTGTTCGGCATCGACCGACAGGATGCCGGAGTCCCTCGCTACCGCTTGCTGGTGTGCGCGGGCGAGGATGTGCCATTGCGAACAACCGGCGGTCTTGAATTGACCGCACCGTACGGCCTGGAGGCGCTCTCCCGGGCCGGCACCGTCGTCGTACCGGCCTGGCGGTCGATCACCCAGCCGCCGCCCACCGCCGCGCTCGACGCACTGCGCCGTGCCCACGAGGAGGGCGCCCGCATCGTCGGGCTGTGCACCGGGGCCTTCGTACTGGCCGCGGCGGGCCTGCTCGACGGCAGGCCCGCGACCACCCACTGGATGTACGCGCCCACGCTCGCCAAGCGCTATCCGTCGGTCCACGTGGACCCGCGGGAGCTCTTCGTGGACGACGGCGACGTACTGACGTCCGCGGGCACCGCGGCAGGCATCGACCTGTGCCTGCACATCGTCCGCACCGACCACGGCGCCGACGCCGCGGGGGCCCTGGCCCGCCGGCTCGTCGTCCCGCCGCGCCGCAGCGGCGGACAGGAGCGCTACCTCGACAGGTCTTTACCGGAGGAGATCGGCGCCGACCCGCTCGCCGAGGTCGTCGCCTGGGCGCTGGAGCACCTCCACGAGCAGTTCGACGTGGAGACGCTCGCCGCCCGTGCGTACATGTCCCGCCGGACCTTCGACCGGCGGTTCCGCTCGCTCACCGGGAGCGCGCCCCTGCAGTGGCTGATCACTCAGCGGGTGCTCCAGGCGCAGCGGCTGCTGGAGACCTCCGACTACTCCGTGGACGAGGTCGCCGGCCGCTGCGGCTTCCGCTCGCCGGTGGCCCTGCGCGGCCACTTCCGCCGGCAGCTGGGGTCCTCCCCGGCCGCCTACCGGGCCGCGTACCGCGCGCGCCGTCCCCAGAACTCGGCCGACCGCCCCGAGCGGGCCGAGCGCGAGGGGCGTCCGGAGCGGGAGCGTCCGGACCGGTTCGACCGGCCGGAGCTGGGCGAGCAGCGGACCGGGGAGCCGTCGGTGATGGCGCTCCGGCGCGCGGCCATGGCCCCGGCGCACGCCGCGTCCGGTGGCGGCGGCGTGCTCGGCGGTCCGCCGCCGTCGCACGGGGGGCACCAGGGTCACGGCCCGCACGGCGCCCATCCGGGCGGGCATAGCGGTGGATATGGGATAAGTGGCACGGAACCGGGCAAGCCGGAGTCCGACCTCTACACCCCACGCCTGCCCGGCCAGCGGGAACGCCCCGTAGGGTGAGGAGCATGAACGATCGCATGGTGTGGATCGACTGCGAGATGACCGGGCTCTCGCTGTCGGACGACGCGCTCATCGAGGTGGCCGCCCTGGTGACCGACTCGGAGCTGAACATCCTCGGCGACGGCGTGGACATTGTCGTCCGCCCGCCCGCCGAGGCCCTCGTCACCATGCCCGAGGTGGTGCGCCAGATGCACACGGCCTCCGGGCTGCTCGCGGAGCTGGACCGGGGCACCACCCTCGAGGACGCCGAGCAGCAGGTCCTCGCCTACGTCCGCGAGCACGTCCCGGAGCCGGGCAAGGCCCCGCTGTGCGGAAACTCGGTCGGCACCGACCGCGGTTTCCTCGCGCGGGACATGCCGGCCCTGGAGTCCCACCTGCACTACCGGATCGTCGACGTGTCGTCGGTGAAGGAGCTGGCCCGCCGCTGGTATCCGCGGGCCTACTTCTCCAGCCCGAAGAAGAGCGGCAACCACCGCGCCCTCGCCGACATCCGCGAGTCGATCGCCGAGCTCCGCTACTACCGCGAGGCGATCTTCGTGCCGCAGCCCGGCCCGGACTCCGACACGGCGAAGGCCATCGCGGCCAAGCACGTCCTTCCCGCCAAGGCGGTGTGACACAGCTCGCTCCCGGCACGGCAGAAAGCCGGGAGCGAGCACCCCCGAAGACCCTGTAGACTTCTTCTCGGCCGGTGGGAAACACGCCGGACAAACATGGTGGGTATAGCTCAGCTGGCAGAGCACCTGGTTGTGGTCCAGGATGTCGCGGGTTCAAGTCCCGTTACTCACCCTGACAGAGGGCCCCGGTCCGCGGAAGCGGACCGGGGCCCTCGTCGTTTTCCGGGTTCGTACGGCGAGCCGCTTGGGCCGTCCCGGGGATTCGTACGGCGTGTCAGCCGGCGGTCCTCCGCTCCGCCGCGTGCCGCTCCAGGAACCCCGCCACCGACGGCTCGCCCCCGTGGCGGCCGAGCAGCCGGGCCGTGGCGGCGAGCATCGTCCGGATCCGGGTCGAGCGGACCTCGGTCAGCAGGTCCAGCGCGCGCTCCCCCGCGGCCGCCGCCGCGTCCGGCGCCCCGCCCCGGGCGAGGTCCCCGGCGAGCTGCGCGGTGAAGAGGGCGGTGTTGCGGGCGAAGTGGGGGTCCTGGAGGGCGACGGCGCGCCGCGCGTGCTCCGCCGCCCGCGCCCAGTCGCCGAGCGCCGACCGGCACTGGGCCTCCAGCCCCTCCAGCTCGGCCTCCCCGAAGAAGCTCATCCACTCGGGATCGGCGTCGCCCGGCCCGCGGCCGAAGAGCGTGCGCGCCCGCAGCAGGGCGGCCTCGCAGGCGGCCCGGTCGCCGAGCCCGGCCCAGCCGCCGGCCTCCCGCAGGGCCAGCAGGGACATCAGCCGCGGGGAGGCCAGCCCCTTCGCGGCGCCCTGCGCGGCCTGCGCCGCGCGCACGGCCTCCCGCGGGCGGCCGGCGTCCCGCGCGAGGAAGGCGGCGTTGCAGAAGGCGTGGGCCTCCAGCGCCGCGTCCCCGGCCACCCGGGCCGTGGCGAGCGCCTCGGCGTAGTGGGAGCGGGCGTCCGCGAAGCGGCCGGAGTCGTGGGCCAGCCAGCCGACGGAGAGCGCGAGTTCGCCCGCGCCCGACTGCAGCCGCTCGGCGACGGACCGGCGGCGGGTGTCGGCGTCGAGCAGCTCGTAGGCGATCCGCAGCGGGCGGGTGGACCGCCGGTAGAGGCCGTCGCCGCCGTGCCGGTCGTCCAGCAGCCGGATGCGGCGGACGGCCTGCTCGACGGCGGACGCCTCGGCCTCGCCGGCGCGGCGCGGGCCGAGGCGTCCGCCGTCGAGCAGGCCGTCCGCCGCATCCGGCTGCTGGACGACCGGCACGGCGGCGCCCAGGGAGGCCGCGGCCACCGCGGCCGCCGTGCCGCCGGTCATGAACGCGCGGCGCAACACGTCGCTCTCCTTGGGCTGCTCGATGCGATGGGCGGTGCGGTTTCCGGTGCGGTGCCCGGCGGGGCTCCCCGGGGCATTCCCGGTGGGGTGGCCGTCGCCGCCGCTGCCGTCCCTGCCGCGCGCGCCCCGCCCGCGGACCACGTCGCGCGGGACGAAGCCCATGTCCTCCGGCTCGCGGCCGGGGAACATGTGCCGGAACACCCGCTCGTAGGCGTAGTTGGGGCAGCGGATCTCCCCCGACTCGACCCGGCCGATGTAGCGCGCGTCGCACGAGACCTGCTCGCCGATCTCGCGGGCGGCGCGCCGCACGGCCGCCGCGAACTCGGCCGGCGAGAGCGCGCCCCGCAGCTGTCTGAAGGCCGCGTTCGGGCGGCTGCCCTTGCCGTCCGGACCGCCGGGACCCACCGGTTCGGCGGGCCCTGGGCAGGGAGACGGGGACGCGTGGGACGACACCATGGCCGCACCCTTCTGGCGAGTGACTCCGCCGACTGCGCTCGGCGGGAGAAGACCGTACCGGCAATCGGGGCCCCACTCCCCCCGTTCGGCCCCGGATTCAGCCCCCCGTTTGACTACAAACCGGATATCTCACCCGCGATCCGCCATGAACTGCCATCCTTTGTGACGGCATGTACCCGTTGCCGTTGACGCCCCTCGCGCGTTGAACCCCCCGAGCGCGCTCGACGCGGAGCGTAGTGGCACGGCGGAGGAGGGGTTTCCCTTGGTGGAGGCCGGAGTGGACAGCAGCAGCTCGCGGACGACGGCCCTGCACCAGCCGCGTCAGGACCGCAGCCCTTCGCCCTGCGCACCCCAGGCACCGGGCCTCGGCCCCGACGCCGGCCCGTGCGACCTCGTCACCGTCCCCGCCCGCCAGGGCCTGGAGGCGGTCGACATCCTCCGGCTGCGCGACGGCGTCGGCCCCGTGCTGCACGACGGCGAGTGCGACACCCTCGGCTTCCTGGTGCCGCCCGGCACCGCCGACGCCTGGGACGTCCCGGGCAGCGCCTGCACCCAGACCCACGGCCGGGGGCTGCGCGTGGTCCCCGACGAGCAGCCCCTCACCGGCGCCGGCTGGCTCGTCGCCCCGGAGGCCGCCTTCTCCTCCGCCACGGACCCGGCGGTCCTGCGCGACGCCCTCGGCGAGGCCGCCCGGACGATCGCGGCGGTCGACCGCTGCCGCTAGGCCGGCCCGCCGGACCGGCCCCGCCCCTGGGCGATACTTACCGGGTGGGCAAGGTCAAGAAGAAGCAAGGGCGCGGCCGCGCCGCCGAAGCGGTCACGGAGCAGGTGGCGGGCGGGCTCGCCGAGCTCGTGCCCGACCGTGACCGCCCCCGCGGCTTCACCCTCCTGATCGACGGCGCGCCCCAGTCCCACGTCGACCTCGACGACCCCTCCTACCTGGACTTCGCCTACCAGCGCAGGCTCGGCCACCTGGCCGACCTCGTGGCGCCGCCCGGCAAGCCCGTCCACGCCCTCCACCTGGGCGGCGGCGCCTTCACCCTCGCCCGGTACGTCGCCGCGACCCGTCCGCGCTCCACCCAGCAGATCGTGGAGATCGACGCCCCGCTCGTCCAGTTCGTACGGCGGGAGCTGCCCCTCGACAGCGGCTGGCGGATCCGGGTGCGCAGCGGCGACGCCCGCGAGGGGCTGGCCAAGGTGCCGGACGGCTGGGCCGATCTGATCATCGCCGACGTGTTCGCCGGCGCCCGCACCCCCGCCCATCTGACCAGCACCGAATTCGCCGGCGAGGTGCGGCGGGCCCTGCGGCCCGGCGGCTTCTACGCCGCGAACCTCGCGGACGGGCCGCCGCTCGCCTATGTGAAGTCCCAGATCGCGACCGTGGGCACCGTCTTCCCCGAGCTCTGCCTGACCGCCGACCCGGCGGTGCTGCGCGGCCGCCGCTTCGGCAACGCCGTGCTGCTCGCCTCCGACCACGCGCTGCCGATCGCCGAGCTGACCCGCCGGGCCGCCTCCGACCCGCACCAGGGGCGCGTCGAACACGGCCGGGCGCTGGCCGACTTCACGGGCGGCGCGGCACCGGTCACGGACGCGGCCGCCAAGCCGTCGCCGGAACCGCCGCCGTCCGTATTCGACTGACGGCCGCCCCCGGACCCACGCCCGGACTCACGGCTTCCACGCCACCCGGTGCTCCGACCAGTGGTCCCACGTCGCCATCATGGCCTCCCATCCGTCGGGGAACTTCACCGTGACCCCCAGCTGCACCGGCTCCGTCGACGGGTGCTCGTCCAGCAGCCGGTCCACGCCGGCGCGGCACACCACGATGCACGCGTGCCGGTGGCGGGAGGCGAGGACGCACAGGCGGCCCGTCTCCAGGTGGAAGGCCGTCGCGTCGGGGCGGCCCGACAGCGGGTGCAGCATGACCGTCACGTCGAACTCGCGGCCCTGCAGCCGGTTCGCCGTGTCCACCGTGACGCCCTGCACGCCCAGGCCGGCGAGCGCCGTCCGGACCGCCGCGGCCTGGTCGCGGTGGGCGGTGCCGACCGCTATCCGGGCGGCCGTCAGCGGCACCGGACCGGGCGCCGCCTCGCTGACGGTCACCCCGCCGCGGTCCAGCAGCCGCCGGACCACGTGCGCGACCGCGCCCACCGCCTCCGGGTCGGTGCGCGGCGTGTGACGGGCCGGCAGCTCCAGCAGGCCCCAGCCCGAGACGGCCGCCTCGTCCAGCACCCGGTCCGGGCCGGAGCCGTCCGAGGCCACGCCGAAGGTCAGCCGCCGGTCGCCGTGGTCCGTGCCGCTGCGGAAGGGCGTGTACGGATAGAAGGCGGCCGACACCAGGGGCGCGGCGGAGGCGGGCAGCCGCCAGGAGACGGGCAGCCGGTGCTGCGGCAGGCCGGGGTTGTGGGCGAGCAGCGTGCTCACCGCGCTCGCCGACGGGTCGTACGAGAGCCCGGCCCACTGGGCGACGCCGTCGGCCCCCACCACGCTGAAGGGGTCCAGCTGGCCCGGGTCGCCCACGAACAGCGCCCGTTCGAAGAGCCCGGCCACGGCCAGCAGGGCGTCCGACCGCATCTGGTAGGCCTCGTCCACGATCGCGTGGCTCCACGGCTCGGCGACCTTGGTGTGCGCCCACTTCGCGGCCGTGGACACCACGACCGGAAGCCCCGCCAGCTCGGCGGCCTTCGCGGACGTGACCACCGAGGGCAGGGCGTCGAGCGCCCGGTCGTAGGGGCTCGCGTCGCTGTGCAGCCGTCCGACCGGCAGCTCGGGGTCCTTGGCGGCCAGCCGCAGCACCAGGTCGTCCACCTGGGCGTTGGTCTGGGCGACGATCATCAGCGGGCGGCCCGCCGCGGCCAGCTCCCGCGCGGCGCGGACGACGAGCGTCGACTTGCCCGCGCCCGGCGGGGAGTCGACGACGACCCCGCGCTCGGGGCTGTGCAGCGTGTCGTGCAGGATCCGGCGCGTGACCTCCTCGGCCGCCGCGCCCGGATCCGCGGCGCGGCCGCGCTGCGGCGGCAGCGCGCCCTCCGTGGGCACCGTGAACGTCCTCACAGCAGGTCCTCCGTGGTCACCGGGTCGGGCAGCTCGGCCGCCGGCTCGCCGGGCGGGCCGCCGTGCGTCCAGGGCGTGCGGTCGGGGTCGGGCAGCTCGGGGCCGCCGCGCGGGGCGTGCTCGAAGAGCGTCCAGCAGACGCGGTCGCCCTTCTCCGGCACCGAGCCGGGCTCGGGCACCTTGCCGCGCCCCATGCCGCCGGTCAGACGCACCGTCAGCGCGCCCGGTTCGCCGGGCACGTGGCCGGCGAACTCGGCGGGCTGCGACTTGCCGCCCGGCAGGGCGCGGTGCACCTTCACCCCCTCGGACAGGAACGGGCTGTCGTCCGTGCGCAGCGTGACCAGCGGCCTGGGCCGCGGCACCTTCGCCTCCGTGTACTCCATCACCACGTCGGTGACCTCCCCCGCGAACGCCTCGCCCGCCAGCCGCCGCCCGGCCATCACCAGCGGATCGTCCAGCGCCTCCTGTGCGTCCAGCTGCGCCTGGGCGGTCTCGCGCGCCGCGAGCTTGCGGGCGGCCGTCACCGCGTCGTCCCGCCGGGGCTGCGGGGGCTCGCCGGCCCGTACGCGGTCCCGGTGCGCGGTGTAGGACCAGCGGTCGCGCTTCCAGCGCTCGCCGACCCGCTCTCCTTCGGGCAGGGCGCGCAGCAGGTCGACGCCGCGCCAGACCGCATCCCACGTGGGGCGCAGCTGAGACTCCAGCAGCTCGCGGAGCTCCTTCTCGGCGCCGGGCAGGCCCGCGTCGAAGCGGGCGGTCGCCGGGGCGAGGAGCTTGTTGTCGAAGGCGGGGTCGGTGGCCGGGCCCGCGGGCGGGTGGAGCAGCTGTCCCGCGGCGTCCCGCGCGAGCTCGGCGCGCAGTGCCGCCTCCGCGCCCGTCAGCCCGGCCGGGGGGTCGATCCAGGCGAGCAGGGCGCCCAGGTGCTGGTCCTCCAGGGTGCTCTGGCCGGTGGCCCAGTGGCGGGCGAGGAGCTGCGTCACCGGCAGGAGCAGCGACGAGCCGGGGACGCGGGCGCGCTCGCCGAAGTGCGTCAGCCAGCGGCCCAGCAGCGGGACGCGCGGCGGGGCGGGGTGGGGCGTCTCGGGATCCTGCTCGGCCGTGCGGCGGAAGCGCATGGAGCGCCCCAGCAGCCGGACGTAGGCGACGCCCGCGGTGCTCGGCACCAGCAGCTGCGGCGCGCCCGCGCACAGCTCGACCTGGACCGTCACCTTCTTGCCGGTCTCCGGGTCGGTCTCCTTGCGCTCCTCCGGGGTGACGCCCTCGGCGAACCCCTCGATGTACGGCAGCATCTCCTCGGCCAGCTCGGCGAGGAAGGCGGAGCGCAGGTCGCGGTCGCGCGGCTGCGGCACGGCCAGGAGGCGGGGGCGCTCCCGGTCGGTGCCCACGAGCGCGCCGAGCGGGGCGCCCGCCTCACCGGCGGTGGTCAGCGGGACGAACACCAGCGGCCGCTCCGCCAGATGCCGGTGGCGCACGGTGGTGAGGGGCCGGGCCCGGCCGTCCCGCACGGCCTCCATCCGGGCGAGCGTGGTGATCAGCGACATGCGGCCTCCGTTCCGGCGAGGGCGGGGGCGGGCGCGGCGACGGGGACGGGGACGGGCGCGAGGGCGAGGGCCTCGGAGCGGAGGGCGGCGGCGCGGCGCAGCGCGACGACGGTGGGGTCGGCGGCCGGGTCGGCGGCGGCATCCGCAGGGGCGCCGGGAACCGCATGGCCACCGGCGGCCGCCCCGCCCGCCGTCCCGTCGAGCGCCGCGGCGAGCACGGACTCCACCGTGGTCAGGCCGCCCAGCTCGCCGCGGAGCCCGCGGCCCAGGGCGGCCACGGCGCCTTCGGACCGCGCCCGGGCGCGGCAGTGGAAGGCGAGCTCGCAGGCGGCCAGGCACTCCGGTGCGTAGGCGGCGTCGACCGCTTCCACGGCGGCGGCGAGCTCTTCGGCGGGCCGGGTGGCCGTCCCGCCGTCCTCGGCCGGGCGGAGGTCGAAGGTGGTGCCGGCGGGCAGCGCCGCGGCGATGTCCTCGACGCGGGCGAGCCGGGCGAGCTGGCGGCGGGTGGTGGCGCGCGGCTTGCGGACGTCGACGAGCTCGGCGACCGGGACGTTGGCGAAGTCCTTCGGGCAGACGAGCAGGATCTCGTGGCGCACGCGCGCGGTGTCGCCGCCGGCGGTGCGGGCCGCGAGCTCCTCCAGGGCCAGGACGTAGACGGCGGCCTGCCGGGCGGCGGCGCCGACCTTGCCGGGGTCGGCCGCGCCGTCGATCACCGGGAAGGACTTGATCTCGACGACCGTCCACGACCCGTCGGGGTGGACGACCACGGCGTCGGGCTCCAGGAAGGCGGGGGTGCCGGAGACCGGGAGGGCGAGCAGGGGGTGGTCGAGGAGCGCCCAGCGGCCGGCGGCCGTGGCCTCGCGCAGGGCGAGCGCCGTACGGGCGGTGCGGCCTTCGGGGCCGCCGGCGGTGAGGTCGGGGACGTCCACGGAGCCGGGCTCCGGGGCGGGGGTGCCGTCGCGCAGGCGCTCGTGGAGCAGGCGGACGAGCTCCGTACCGCCGTCGGCCTTGGCGCGGGCCTCGAAGGAGTGGCCGCGCACGATCGCGAACTGCGACTGCCCGAAGGCGGCCGGCGAGCCGAGGGCCGTGGCCAGGGCGCCCTTGTCGACGCCGGCCCCGTCGAGCAGGACGCGGCGCCGGCAGCCGGGGTTGGCGGCGAGGGCCGCGAGGGCCCGGGCGTCGAGCGGGCGGGGCGGGCGGCCCGGCCCGCGCAGCTCAGCGAGCCGCTGCCGCAGTGCCGTTGGTGCGGCTGTCGCCGGCGGTGCCGTGGGCCGGCTGTCGGGGGATGTGGTCACTGGCGTCCGCCTCGTGAGGTCGCTGCGGCGCTCCCGGACGGCCGTCTCCGGCGGCGGTGCCGGAGGCCGCAGCCCGGGGAAGCGCTGTACCCGCCGAAGTCTCGCACCCGCCACTGACATTCGCGGGCGTCCCGGCGGTTTCGCCGCGTCCCGCGCCGGTCAGGCGGCTCTTGACCAGGTCCGCGAGGCGCATCGCGGGCTTGGCCAGCAGCAGGCCGGCGATCATGACGGCGGCGCCCGCGACGGCGTCGAGGAAGTAGTGGTTGGCGGTGCCCATCACGACGAGGGTGATGGCGAGCGGGTAGACGACGCCCGCGGCCTTCGCCCAGGCGGTGCGGCCCTGGCGCCAGAGGACGACGCCGCACCACAGGGCCCAGCCGACGTGGAGGCTCGGCATCGCGGCGTACTGGTTGGTCATGCCGCCGAGGCCGCGGGGGGCGCTGGCCTCGCCGCCCCACCAGCCGTAGGAGGCGTACTGGGCCATGGTGTCGACGAAGCCGTACCCGGGGTCGAGCAGCCGGGGCGGGCAGGTGGGCAGCAGGGTGAAACCTATGAGGCCGATGAGGGTGGAGATCATCAGCCAGCTGCGCTGGAGGCGGTATTCGACCGGGCGCCGCTTGAAGAGCCAGACCAGGATCGCCGGGGTGAGCAGATAGTGCAGGGAGGCGTAGGCGAAGTCGGCGGGTATGCCGATGGCCGGGTGGTCGGTGAACAGCCGGTTCAGCGGGTGTTCGAAGTTTATTCGAAACGTCTTCTCAAGATCGAGAATCGCCAGTCCGTGGTCGACGGCGGGCTGCACGCCGCCGCGGACCAGCAGCCGGCCGGCGGAGTACAGCGCGTACACCACGGCGATCAGCGGCAGTTCGGTCCACCAGCGCGGCCGCTTCAGAAGTGGTGCGGTGCGGTACATCCGGGCGCTCTCCATATGTCAGACGGCCAACAAGCGCGCATGCAACCGTACGGTGTACGTCGCATGAGTCGCACACCGCCCCGCGACTTGAAGGAAACGCCGAGTTCGCCCGCTGTTCTGCCGTGCCGACAGGTGTGCGGGGGAGGAGACGCCTCGTTCGACGCCGGGGTTGCCTGTGACCGGTGTGAGGAACGCGTCGGCCGGGTGAGCGATGATGGAGGGCAAGCAGATCGTTTCTGTCGTTGTCCTTTTGAAATGCGGGGACAGCGCGGTGATCTGTGATGAGTTCTGTTGGAAAAATCACCGAAGACTGTGAGGGGCGCTCCATGGCACCGCGGATCCTGCTGGCCCGGCACGGACAGACCGAGTGGTCGCTGTCCGGCAAGCACACCGGCCGCACGGACATCCCGCTCCTCGACGAGGGCCGGCGCGGCGCCAAGCTGCTGGGCGAGCGGCTGCACCGCGCCCCCTGGGACGGCCTGCCGGACGTCGAGGTCCGCACCAGCCCCCTGCTGCGCGCCCACGAGACCTGCGAGCTGGCCGGCTTCGGCGACCGGGCGACCGCCTGGGACGCGCTGATGGAGTGGGACTACGGCGCCTACGAGGGGATGACCCCCGCCGAGATCAAGGCGCAGCGCCCGGGCTGGCTGATCTGGCGCGACGGCGTGCCCGAGGGCGAGACCCTCGCGGAGGTCAGCGCCCGTGCCGACGAGGTCGTCGAGTGGGCCCGCTCCGCCGACCGCGACGTGCTGATCTTCGCCCACGGCCACATCCTGCGCACCATCGGCGCCCGCTGGCTCGGCCTCGACGCCTCCTTCGCGGCCCGCATCCGCCTCGACCCCACCTCGCTGTCCATCCTCGGCTGGGCCTACGACGCCCCGGCGCTCGAACGCTGGAACGACACCGGCCACCTCGCCTGACGCCCCCGCCCGGCCCGGGCGCCCCCGCGCGAGCTCCCTCCTACGGGTGAGGAGGGAGCTGCCGGAGCGACGATCGCCTCATCCGAGGGAATGATCGGGTGCCGGAAGGGGACCCGGCACAGCTTCGCGGAGCGGGGCCGTGCCGCCGACAGCGAAGGGCGTGAGCGATGGCACCCGGCAGCGTCAGGCGCGCCCCGCGGCGCCGCGGGGCGGCCGCCGGCATTGCCGCCACCACGCTCGCCGCCCTCCTCTTCGCCGCCTGCGCCCAGGACACCGGGACCGGCGAGGACGGCGGGAGCGGCCCCGGCGGCCGGAGCACCACGGTCACCGTCGGCACCTTCGGCGTCTTCGGCTACAAGCAGGCGGGCCTCTACGCCGAGTACGAGCGGCTGCACCCCGACGTCACGATCAAAGAGAGCGTGATCGAGCGGAACGACGCCTACTACCCGCAGCTCCTCACCCACCTCGCGGCCGGCGGCGGCCTCGCCGACATCCAGGCCGTCGAGACCGGCAACATCAACGAGATCGTCACCACCCAGGCCGACCGCTTCGTCGACCTCTCCCGCGCCGAGGGCGTCCGCCGGAGCGACTGGCTGCGCTGGAAGTGGGACCAGGCCACCACCCGCACCGGCCGCACCATCGGCCTCGGCACGGACATCGGCCCCATCGCCGTCTGCTACCGCAAGGACCTCTTCGCCCGGGCCGGGCTGCCCACCGACCGCGAGAGCGTCGGCAGGCTCTGGGCGGGCGACTGGCGGAAGTACATCGAGACCGGCAAGCGGTACAAGGCGCACGCCCCCGCCGGCACGGTCTTCACCGACTCGGCCGCCGGCATCTACAACGCCTCCGTCCACGCCCACGCCGAGCGCTACTACGACCGCGGCGGCCGGCCCGTCTACCGCACCAGCCCCGCCGTCAGGGAGTCCTGGGACCTGGCCGTGCAGGCCGCCCGGGGCGGGCTGACCGCCCGGCTCAAGCAGTTCGAGAAGCCCTGGGACCAGGCCTACGCCAACGGCCGCTTCGCCTCCGTCGCCTGCCCGCCCTGGATGCTCGGCTACATCAAGGAGAAGGCGGGCGCCGCCGGCAGGAACAAGTGGGACGTGGCCCCCGCCCCCCGCCCCGCCAACTGGGGCGGCTCCTTCATCACCGTGCCCAGGGCCGCCCGGCACCGCGCCGCGGCCACCGCCCTCGCCGTCTGGCTCACCGCCCCCGAGCAGCAGGCCAAGCTCTTCGGCCGGCAGGCCAGCATCCCCTCCACCCCCGCCTCCTACGCGATGCCGCTCGTGCGGGACGCCCGCAACCCCTACTTCGGCGGCGCCCCCGTCGGCCGGATCTTCTCGGAGGCGGCCCGCGCCGTCCCGACGCTGGTCATCGGCCCGAAGGAGGCACAGATCGGCACCGCCTTCACCGACGTCGGCATCCCCCAGGTCGAGCAGCAGGGCAAGTCCCCGGAGGCCGCCTGGAAGGCGGCGCAGAAGGAGATCGAGAACGCGGTGGACGCATGACGGCCACGGCCGGGACCGTCGAGGAGGCCGGGGCCCCCGTCCCCCGCCCGCCCGGCACGCACGGCGGCGCCCGCCCGGGCCCGTGGCGCAGCCGCCTCTACCGCTGGGACGTCCGCTACAGCCCCTACGCCTTCATCGCGCCGTTCTTCCTCTTCTTCGGCGCCTTCGGCCTCTTCCCCCTCCTCTACACCGGGTGGGCCTCGCTGCACCGGGTCGAGCTGGCCGCGCCGGACCACATGGAGTGGGTGGGCCTGCACAACTACATCCGCCTGCTGGACGACGCCTTCTTCTGGAACGCCCTGCGCAACACCTTCACCATCGGCGTGATCTCCACCGTCCCGCAGCTGCTGATGGCGCTCGGCCTCGCCCACCTCCTGCACTACCGGCTGCGCGCCGCCACCTTCTGGCGGGTCGCCCTCCTCACCCCGTACGCCACCTCCGTCGCCGCCGCCACCCTCGTCTTCGTCCTCCTCTACGGACGCGACTACGGCATGGTCAACTGGGCCCTGGGCGCCCTCGGCATCGGCCCCGTCGACTGGCAGAACGGCACCTGGACCTCCCAGTTCGCGGTCTCCTCGATCGTCATCTGGCGGTGGACGGGCTACAACGCCCTGATCTACCTGGCCGCCATGCAGGCCGTGCCCGACGAGCTGTACGAGTCGGCGGCGCTGGACGGGGCCTCCCGCCGGCAGCAGTTCCGCCACATCACCGTGCCCGCCCTGCGCCCGACCATCCTGTTCACCGTCGTCGTCTCCACCATCGGCGCCACCCAGCTCTTCGGCGAGCCCCTGCTCTTCGGCGGGGCGGGCGGCCAGAAGGGCGGGGCCTCGCACCAGTTCCAGACCCTCGGCCTCTACCTCTACGAACAGGGCTGGTTCAACTTCCACCTCGGGCGCGCCTCCGCCGTCGCCTGGACGATGTTCCTGATCCTGTTGCTGATCGCCGCGGCCAACATGCTCATCGCGCGGCGGCTGCGGAAGAGCCACTGAGGAACTGCCGTGACGATCACGACGACCGGACGACCGAGGCCCGAGGGCCCCGGGCCCCAGCGGGCCCGGTCCCGCAGGGCCGCCCTGCGCAGGCCCCGCCTCCCCCGGCTGCCGCACCGGCGCGCGCCCGCCCGCACCCGCGCGGGCCGGCAGCTGCACGGCGGCCCCTTCACCTACGCGGTGCTGTCGCTCTTCACCGCCGGCTCGCTCTTCCCCCTCGTCTGGACGGCGGTCACCGCCTCCCGGGACAACGCCCGCCTGGCCAGGACGCCGCCGCCCTTCTGGTTCGGCACCCGGCTCGCCGAGAACGCCGGCACCGCCTGGACCGAGGCCAACATGGGCCTGGCCCTGCTCAACACCCTGTTCGTCGCGGGCACCGTCGCACTCGGCACGGTGGTCTTCTGCACCGTCGCCGGTTTCGCCTTCGCCAGGCTGAAGTTCCGCTTCAGCGGCGCGCTGCTGCTCCTGACGGTCGGCACGATGATGGTGCCGCCGCAGCTCAGCGTCGTCCCCCTGTTCATGGTCGTCGCCGAGCTCAAGTGGACCGACCAGCTGCAGTCGGTGGTCCTGCCCACGCTCGTCAGCGCCTTCGGGGTCTTCTTCATGCGCCAGTACCTGCTGGAGGCGCTCCCCGGCGAGCTGGTCGAGGCGGCCCGCGTCGACGGGGCCAGCAGCCTGCGCGTCATCTGGCACGTCGTCTTCCCCGTCGCCCGGCCCGCGATGGCCGTGCTGGCCATGCTCTCCTTCGTCCAGGCCTGGAACGACTTCTTCTGGCCGATCATCGCGCTGACCCAGGAGAACCCCACGGTGCAGGTGGCCCTCACCGGGCTCGGCCGCGGCTACGTCCCCGACCAGTCCGTGATCATGGCCGGCGCGCTGCTGGGCACCCTGCCGCTGCTGCTCGCCTTCACCCTCTTCGGCAGACAGATCGTCGGCGGCATCATGCGGGGCGCCGTCAAGGGCTGACCCCGCCGACCGCGCGCCGCTCCCCCTCCACGCCCCCACCTTCCGGGAGACCCGATGACCGTGAACTTCCCGCCCGGCTTCCTCTGGGGCACCGCGACCGCGGCGTACCAGATCGAGGGCGCGCCCCGCGAGGACGGCCGCACGCCCTCCATCTGGGACACCTTCTCCCACACCCCCGGCAGGACCCTCGGCGGCGACACCGGCGACACGGCCACCGACCACTACCACCGCCGCGCGGACGACGTCCGGCTGATGGCGGACCTCGGCCTCGGCGCGTACCGCTTCTCCGTCTCGTGGCCGCGCGTGCAGCCCTCCGGCCGCGGCCACGCCAACCAGGCCGGCCTGGACTTCTACCGCGCCCTCGCCGACGACCTCCTCGACCACGGCATCCGCCCCGTACTGACCCTCTACCACTGGGACCTGCCGCAGGAGCTGGAGTCGGCCGGCGGCTGGCCCGAGCGCGGCACCGCCCACCGCTTCGCGGACTACGCCCACCTCGTCGCCGAGGCCCTCGGCGACCGCGTCGAGATGTGGACGACCCTCAACGAGCCCTGGTGCAGCGCCTTCCTCGGCTACGGCTCCGGGGTGCACGCCCCCGGCCGCTCCGACGACCTCGCGGCCCTGCGCGCCGCGCACCACCTCAACCTGGCCCACGGCCTGGGCGCCCAGGCCCTGCGCGCGGCCCTGCCCTCCCACGGGCAGGTGTCGGTCACCCTCAACCCCGGCGTCGTCCGCGCCTTCACCGGCGCCCCGCAGGACGTCGACGCCCAGCGGCGCATCGACGCCCTGGCCACCCGCATCTTCACGGGCCCCATGCTGCACGGCGCCTACCCCGGGGACCTGCTCGCCGACACGGCGGCGATCACGGACTGGTCGTTCGTGCACGACGGCGACCCGGCGGTCATCAAGCACCCGCTCGACTCGCTGGGCGTCAACTACTACACGCCCACCGTGGTGGCGGCCGCCACGGGCAACGGCGACCTGCCCGGCGAGACCCCCGAGCGCTCGCCGTTCCCGGCGGCCGAGGGCGTCGCCTTCCACCGCCCGCCCGGCAAGCGCACCGCCATGGACTGGTCCGTCGACCCCACCGGCCTGTACGACCTGCTGGTCCGCTTCGCCGAGGAGGTCCCCGGTCTGCCCCTGGTGGTCACCGAGAACGGTGCGGCCTACGACGACAAGCCCGACGGCGACGGCACGGTGCACGACCCGGAGCGCATCGCCTACCTGCACGCCCACCTCGACGCCGTCCGGCGGGCGATCGCCGACGGGGCCGACGTGCGCGGCTACTTCCTCTGGTCGCTGCTCGACAACTTCGAGTGGGCCTACGGCTACAGCAAGCGCTTCGGCGCGGTCCACGTCGACTACGCCACCCAGGTCCGCACGCCCAAGTCCAGCGCCCGCTGGTACTCCCAGGTGGCCCGGACGGGCCAGCTGCCGCCGTACTGACCGGTAGCGCAGTCGGCCGCAGCCGCCCGGGGGCGCCCTTGCGTCGCGCAGGACAATGGATGGCGGTGCAGACGATCCTGGAGGTATGTACATGTCCGAGCCGCAGTCGGCTCCCGACGCGGGCCCGACCGAGCGACCGCGCCGCCTGAAGCCCGCGCAGCTGCTCTTCGAGCCCCCGGAGGCGGTCGCCGACCCCGAGCACTTCTTCGACCTGGAGTCGATCGAGGATCCCCGCGAGCTGCTCACGCGCTCCACGGAGCTCGCGCTGGCGTTCCGCGCCGCGGCCGACCGGGCGACCGAGTTCCAGGCGGTGGCGGCGGCGCAGCTCGCCGACCCCCGGCGCTTCGACCGGCTGTCCACGGCCGTGATCGCCGAGCGCGCGGAGTGGAGCGAGGACTACGCGAAGAAGATGGTCGAGTTCGGCCGGGACCTGCTGCGCGGCAGCCGGACCGGAGAGTGACCCGCGTGCCGTGACGCACGCCGCACCCCGGCCCCGCGGCACCATGCGCCCCGGACGGCTCCGGCGTATCCCGGTGCACCCCGGCGCACCCCGGCGCACCCCGGCCACCGGCGGCGACGGGAACGGCCCATGGCACCGACCATGGGCCGTTGGCATATGCGGCGCGAAAAATAGCGCACCGCACCCCGCCCTGTCCCGACTTCCGCAACTACCGGATGCCCCGGCTGCCGCACCGCCCAGCATGGGCGCCATGACCTCTCGGCAGTACGACCCGCGCGATCCGTTCTCCCCGCACCGCGGCGCTCCCGGCACCCCCTCCCGGCTGCCCCGCGCCGCCCACGTCACCCTCGCCGGGGCGGACTGGCTCGCCTCGGCCAGCCGCTTCCCCCGCAGCGTGCACGCCCTGTGGATCGACTGCCCGGCCAATCCGGTCGTGCTGCCCTGCGGCGTCGCCTTCGACGTGGTCAGCGCCCCCGACCTGTTCGGCCGCCGGGTGCTGGACCGGTTATGGGAGAAGGGGCCGGGCTCCGGGCCGGTCGCCGCCCAGCGCGGCCGGCTGCAGCTGTTCGCGGCCCCCGGCACGGCCCAGCGCCTGCCCGCGCTGCTCGGCTGGGAGGAGTGGGCCCGCGCGATGCCGCCGCTGCTGTGCCACGGCACGGGCGACACCGTGACCGTCCCGCCGCTCTACCCGTCGGGCCCGGAGGAGCCCGTGCCGCCCGTCTCGCGCTGGGTGGTCGCCCCAGAGGTGCGCCACCCGTGGCTGCCGGACGCCGAGGCGCTGCTGTGGGCCTGTGTGCGGGTGGCCCGCACGGCGGCCGGCCCGTATCCGGCCGAGCTCCCCGCCCGGGCGGGCCGGCGCACCGCCGGGCTCTCCCCCGAGGCCGCCCCCGAGCCCGCCCTGTGACCGGGGCCACCCCGCTGACCTGCACGAGAGCCCTCGCAGCCCGCTGAAACATCCGGATTTTCGTTCCACCCGATCAGGGTGCTAGAGTCTTCTCTGTCAGCAGGCGCCGCTAGCTCAGTTGGTTAGAGCAGCTGACTCTTAATCAGCGGGTCCGGGGTTCGAGTCCCTGGCGGCGCACAGACAGTCGAAGGCCCTCACCGTCAGGTGAGGGCCTTCGTCGTGTGCACGGTCCGGGTGCGCAATCCGTGTACGCGGGCGGCGTGCGCCTCACGCCCGGGTCACCCCGACGGTCCACGACCCTCCGGCCGTCCGCCCCCGTACGGTCACCCGCACCCCGTCGGTCTCCGAGGACAGGGACTCCCCCACGCCCAGCGGCGCGTCGGCCAGCGGCGGGTAGACGGACTCGCCCCAGCAGGCCTGGTGGCCCGGGTGCCCGTCGAGCACCTGGACCGGCCCGCTGCCCGAGGCGGTGTCGCTGTGCACCCGGTAGACGAGGACGCCCTCGGTGCAGGCGCCGCTGTCGTTGCCCGAGGCGGAGCGCGCCTCCACGACGAGGGCCGTGGTGGTGCCCGTACGGATCACGATCAGGCGGGTGCGGCCGTCGCCGCCGGGCTGTATCGGCGTCTCCAGCGGCTGGAGGGTGTAGAGGGCGCCGCTGGGCCCGCGGGCGCAGGCGACCTGGGCCGGTGTGAGCCAGCCGAGCTTCCACTTGTGCCAGCCGAACGGGTCGGAGGCGAGCCCGAACTGGCTGCCCATGAGGTCCCAGTCGCCGACGTGGGTGTCCCAGTCGCCCTTGCCGTCGGTGGGCCGGTGGTAGAGGTCGGGCAGGTCGAGGACGTGCCCGGTCTCGTGGGCGAGGACGTTGCGGTCGGGCGGGTGGTGCTCGAAGACGGTGACGATGCGGCGCAGCTGCGCGCCGTCGGCCTGCAGGGGCCGGTCGAGGTTGACGACCTTGGTGGCGTCGGAGTCGACGCCCGGGGCGTCGGGGTCGGCAACGAGGTAGACGAGGTCGTAGCGGCTGAAGTCCACGCCGGGATCGGCGGCGGCGACGGCGTCGCGCAGGTAGTCGGAGCGCCGGTCGCCCTCCCAGTCGCGCTGTATGCGGTACGAGGTGGCGGACCGGGGCATCCTGACCCACCGCTTCACCGGGTGGGCGCGCAGGGAGAACCTCCCGTAGGAGGCCCGCTCGAAGAAGCGGCTGGTGGCGGGGAAGTGGTCGGCCGCGAGCTTCTCGGGGGACACGGCGGGCTTGGAGTCCGGGAAGGACAGGAAGATCATGACGGCGTCGAGCCGCCCGACGGGCCGTGGATAGGCGGGGTTCCAGCTGTCGAGCCCTTCGGAGTGGTGGGCCTGGCTGCGCGGGAGCGCGCAGGGCCCGCCGGGCCCCACGGCCTGGGCGGGAACGGCGACGAGGGTGGTCGCCGCGATGGCGCACAGGACGGTGAGGACGGCCCCGACGCGGCGCAGCGGCCGCGGCCGGTCCACTCCCATGGGTGTCTGCGGACGCACCACGTCGACCTCCCGGGACGGATTCGGGACACCTCATCCACCCTCGGTGGATTTATGGTGGTATGCCCTATTCCGCTGCTCCGGTCGAGTGACTAGGCCGACTTCTGGGTACATCACACTCAGTCACTGATGGTCAATCGAGATGGTGTGGCACAACAGCCTCAGGCACGAGCGCGCACGGTCGTGCAGAAGTGGACACCCCGGGGGCCGCGGCCCGGCCTCTCGCGGAAGGGCCGCTGGAACGGTCCCCCCGCGAGCTCTATGATCGCCACATTTCCAGCACGGATACCCCGGGCGGACGGCCTCCCGCCGCCCGTTCGGACACGCGTACGAGATCCATGAGACCCATACGAAACCAGTGCGGAACGAATGCCTTGCGGGAGCGAGCGGTGAGCGGAACCCTCGATGGCCAGGGCGGCGCGCCCTGCCCAACGCCTACAGTCGTCACGCAACGTAATGAATCCAGTGATTTTCGTGCCGCGTTCAATGCCGCGCAGCTCGCCATGGCCGTGGTGGGCCGCGACGGTCTGGTGCGCACCGCCAACCACGCGCTCGGGGCGCTGCTGGGCACCGACCCGGCCCGGCTCGCCGACGCCCCGGCCGCCGAGTTCACCGGCCTGCGCGAGGACTCGCGCACCTGGAGCGCGTACCGCGAGGTGCTGCTCGGCCGCCGCGAGCGGCTGCACTGCACCCGGCGGCTGAAGCACACCGGCGGCCAGGGGGTGTGGGCCGAAGTGATCGTCACCCCGCTGCCCGACAGCTGCGACACCCTGCTGTCCGTCGCCGACATCAGCGACCGGCGCGACCTGCGCGCCCGGCTGCGGCACCTGCGGATGCACGACCCCGTCACCCGGCTGCCCAACCGCAGCCTCTTCTTCGAGCGGCTGACCGCCGCGCTGGCAACGGCCTCCGCCGCCCGGGGCGGACAGGGCCGGATCGGGGTCTGCTATCTGGACCTCGACGGCTTCAAGGCCATCAACGACACCCTCGGCCACCGGGCCGGGGACCGGCTGCTGGGGGCGGTGGCCCGGCGGCTGAGCGAGTGCGCGGCGCCCGGCGGGCACCTCGTCGCCCGGCTCGGGGGCGACGAGTTCGCGCTGCTGGTGGAGGAGTCCGAGGGCACCGAACAGCTCGTCGAGCTCGCCGCCTGCATCCAGGACGGGCTCCAGCGGCCGTTCGAGGTGGCCGGGCAGCGGCTGTCGGTCTCGGCGAGCATCGGCGTCGTGGAGCGCCCCGCGGCCGGCACCCACGCCACCGAACTGATGCAGGCCGCCGACACCACGCTGTACTGGGCGAAGGCCGACGGCAAGGCCCGCTGGACGCTCTTCGACCCCGAGCGCAACGCCCACCGGATGACCCGCCAGGCCCTGTCCAGCACGCTGCGGCCCGCGGTCGAGCGCGGCGAATTCGTCCTCCAGTACCAGCCGTTGGTGGGCCTGGGGGACGGGGTCGTCCGGGGGGTGGAGGCGCTGGTCCGCTGGCGTCACCCGCAGTTCGGGATGCTCCCGCCGAATCGGTTCATCGGCCTCGCCGAGGAGACCGGCGCGATCGTCCCCCTGGGCCGCTGGGTGCTCGCGACCGCCTGCCGCCAGGCACGGCGCTGGCAGCTCGCCCACCCCGCGGAGCCGATCGTCGTCAGCGTCAACGTCGCGGTGCGGCAGGTGTGGGACTCCGACCTGGTCTCCGACGTGGCGGCGATCCTCGCCGAGACGGGGCTGCCGGCCCGGCTGCTGCAGCTGGAGCTCACCGAGTCGGCGGTGATGGGCTCGGCCGGCCGGCCGCTGCAGCAGCTGCGCCAGCTCAGCGACATGGGCGTGGCCATCGCCATCGACGACTTCGGCACGGGCTACTCCAACCTCGCCTACCTCAGCCGGCTGCCGGTCTCCACGCTCAAGCTCGACGGCTCCTTCGTCCGGGGCTTCCGCTCCGGGGAGCCGCCGAACCCCGCGGACGAGACGATCGTCGAGGCCCTCGTCCAGCTCGCGCACCGGCTGGGGATCACCGTGACGGCGGAGTGCGTGGAGAGCGCGGAGCAGGCGGAGCGGCTGGGGCGGATCGGCTGCGACACGGGGCAGGGCTGGTTCTACTCCCGCCCCGTGCCGGCGGACTCGATCTCCTCCCTGCTGACGACGGGGGTGCGGCCGTAGCACCCCCGGTCGGGGCCGGAGCCCCGCGCGTCACATGCCGTACACGTCCGCGATCAGTTCGTAGCTGCGCAGCCGCGCCTCGGCGCCGTGCGCATTCGTAGTGATCATCAGTTCGTCGACGCCGGTCGTCTTCACCAGGTGGTTCAGCCCCTCCCTGACCGCCTCGGGCGTACCGTGCACCACATTGGCGATCCGGCTGTCGACGAACTCCCGCTCCGCCGGGCCGAAGTCGTACGACGCCGCCTCCTCCGGCGTCGGGACCAGCCCCGGCCGCCCCGTGCGCACCCGCAGCATCGACAGCGCACCGGTGAGCACCTGGCGGCGGGCCTCCCCCGCGTCCTCCGCCGCGAACGCCTGCACGCCGATCTTGGCGTACGGGCGGTCGAGGACCGAGGAGGGGCGGAAGCACTCGCGGTAGAGCTCCAGCGCGGCCACCGTGCTGCCGGAGGAGAAGTGGTGCGCGAAGGAGAAGGGCAGACCGAGGGCGCCGGCGAGCCGCGCGCTGAAGCCGGAGGAGCCGAGCAGCCAGACCGAGGGGCGGTCGGCGCGCTGCACCCCGCCGGGCACGCGGCCCTGGACCGGGCCGGGCACGGCGTGGATCCCGGCGTAGCGGTGGCCGTCGGGGAAGTCGTCGTCGAGGAAGCGGACGAGCTCGGCCAGCTGCTGCGGGAACTCGTCCGCGCCCTCGCTCAGCCGGTCGGTGCGGCGCAGCGCGGCGGCGGTGGCGCCGTCCGTCCCCGGGGCGCGCCCGAGGCCGAGGTCCACGCGCCCGGGGGCGAAGGCCTCCAGGGTGCCGAACTGCTCGGCTATCACCAGCGGCGCGTGGTTGGGGAGCATCACCCCGCCGGAGCCGAGGCGGATGCGCTCGGTGTGGGCCGCGAGGTGGGCGAGGACGACGGCCGGGGAGGAGCTCGCGATGGCGGGCATCGAGTGGTGCTCGGAGACCCAGAAGCGGTGGTAGCCGCGGCGCTCGGCCAGGCGGGCCAGCTCGACGGTGGTGGTGAGGGCCTGCCGGGCGGTCCGTCCGGCGCCGACGGTCGCCAGGTCCAGTACGGACAGGGGAACGGGGGCGCTGCCCGGGGCCTGCCCCCGGATGAAGTCGTCCTGCGCGTCGGGCACGGTGGTCCGCCTTCCTGTTCCTGATCGTCCACGGCGCGCTGTACGGCACCGCGCCGTGAGCCGGTCCGCTGCGACCGGCCGGAAGGAGCAGCCGGAGATGGTCTCCGGTTATTCCCCCGCCGCTCCCCCGCGCCTTCCGCAGGCACGTTCCGTCCGCCATGGCAGCGGCATATGCCGAGCTGCCGACACCCCCTGTTCGCGGCACCTTTGGCCGTTATCGTGGTCGGCGGGACACTCGCCGGAAAGCCCGTAGGGGGAGACCGTGGCGCTCAAGCCCGACCCGATCGCACCGTTCCACTCGGTGCAGTACGCCCTGCGGGTGCTCGAGGCGGTCGCCCGGCACTCCGGCGGGGTCACCACCACCCAGATCGCACGCGAGACCGGGCTGCCCGCCGGCCACCTCGCCCACCTCCTGCCGATGCTCCGCCGCGAGGACTACCTGCAGCGGACCGGCGACGGCGGATACGTCACGGGCGAAGCCCTCGTCCTGCTCGGCTCCGGCGGCGACCGCAGCGCCGCCATGCGCCACAAACTGCAGCAGTCGCTGGCCGAGCTCCGCGATTCCCTCGGCGCCGCCGTGTACCTGAGCCGCTACATCGACGGCGAGGTCAGGATCACGCAGGTCGCGGACGGGCCGCACACCCCGCGGGTCAACGAGTGGGTCGACTTCCGCTCCGCCGCCCACGCCAGCGCCGTCGGCAAGTGCCTGCTCACCCAGCTCGACCACGACGACCGCCGCGACCACCTCTCGCGCCACCGGGCCGCCCGGCTCACGTCCCGGACGATCACCAGCGAGAAGGTGCTCCTCAGCACCCTCGACCGGCAGCCCGCGACCGTCCCCGTCCTCGATCTCCAGGAGTACGCCGTCGGCACGGTGTGCGCGGCCGTCCCGGTCAGCGCGGGGAGCGCCGTCGGCTGCCTCGCCCTCTCGCTCCCGCTGGCCCACGCCCACCGGCTGCGGCAGGCCGCGGAGACGCTGAACCGGCGGGCCGCACCCCTGATGCTGTCGATGGCCCTCTGAGAGCCGGAGGGAGGACGGAGGGCAGGGCCCGGGGAAAGGCGGTCGAGAGCACCCCTCCGGACCAGGTATATTTATCTCTGTCAGCAGGCGCCGCTAGCTCAGTTGGTTAGAGCAGCTGACTCTTAATCAGCGGGTCCGGGGTTCGAGTCCCTGGCGGCGCACAGACAGGCGAAGGCCCTCACCATCAGGTGGGGGCCTTTGTCGTTGCCCGTAGCATGGGGGCGGTCCGTCCCGCCGCGCACAAGGAGAGGAGAGCCGTGACCAGCGTGTCCAAAGGTCATCGGTCGGCGGCCGCGGCCGCGCTCCTGCTCCTCCTCGCGGTGATCTTCGGCCCGCTCCCGGGCGGCGCGCAGCCGTACGCCGCGGTCACCTCGCCCGTACGCGCCACGGAGCCCGCACGCCAGGCGGAGTCCGTACGCCACACGGACCCGGCACCCGCCGCCGGGCAACTCGTACGGGCCGACGCCCCGGACACCGGCTCCAGCTGCCGGCAGCAGGACGTGCCGCTGAAGGACGCCGAGGCCGCCGTCGCCTCCGGGCACGCCGACCCCGTCACCGCGCCGGGCACCGCCCGCGCCCCGCTCCCCCAGGCCACCGCGCCCCGGGCGACCGCGCCGCGCGCGCCGCCCGCCCCCGCCGCAGGCTGCGCCGAGCTGCTCCCCGTCCTGCGGATCTAGATCCGGCCCTCACGGCCCCTGCCGGGCCGTGCTTCGGCATATCCGGATTCCATACGTTCCAGGGAGCTTTCTCCTTTATGTCCACCAAGTCCTCCAAGGCCGCCCCGCCCTCCAAGGCCGCCCCTTCCTCCAAGACCTCCAAGGCTTCCAGGACCGCGAAGCCTTCCCAGGCCAAGGCCCGTACCGCCTCCCTCCCCCGCCGGCTCGCGGCCCTCGGCGCGGTCCTCGCGCTCGTCGTCGCCGTCGTCGCGGTGGGCATGGCGATCGGCAAGAGCGGGAGCGGCTCCGGCACGCGCAAGCCCTCCGCGTCCGGCACGTCCTCCGCCGACCCGATGGAGGGGATGTACGCGCAGGCCGAGCGGGCCACCAGCCGCCGCCAGGACGGCGACCCCCTCGCGCTCGGCCGGAAGGACGCGCCGGTCGTGCTCGTGGAGTACGCCGACTACCAGTGCTCGTACTGTGGCAAGTTCACCCGCGACAGCCAGCCCGAGCTGGTCAGGAAGTACGTGGACGAGGGCGTGCTGCGCATCGAGTTCCGCAACTTCCCGATCTTCGGCAAGGACTCCGAGCGCGCCGCCCGCGCCTCCTGGGCAGCCGGCCAGCAGGGGAAGTTCTGGCAGTTCCACGACGAGGTCTACGCCAAGCTCCGCAAGGGCGACGCACTCGCCGAGGACAAGCTCGTCGACATGGCCGGCAAGGCCGGCGTGACCGACATCGACCGCTTCCGCTCGGACCTGAACGGGTCGGCTTCCGAAGAGGCCGTCAAGAAGGACCAGAAGGAGGGGTACAACCTCGGCGTGGCCTCCACGCCGTCCTTCCTCGTCGGCGGCCGCCCCATCGCCGGCGCCCAGCCGATGGCCGCCTTCGACGAGGCCATCGCCCAGGCGCGGGCCGCGCACGAGCGCAGGAAGTAAGGGGACGGCGTGACCGACATCGGCTACCTCGCCGCGTTCCTCGGCGGCGCCCTCGCCCTGGTCAGCCCGTGCAGCGCGCTGCTGCTGCCGGCCTTCTTCGCGTACTCCCTCGCGAGCCCGGGCCGGCTGCTGGCCCGCACCGGCGTCTTCTACGTGGGCCTCGCGACCACGCTCGTCCCGCTCGGCGTGGCCTCCACCGCCGCGAGCAGGCTGTTCAACGGCCACCGCGAGGTGCTGGTGACCGCCGGCGGCTGGATCGTGATCGCCATGGGCGTCGCCCAGATCCTGGGCCTGGGCTTCGCCTCGAAGAAGGCGCAGGCCGCCGCCGGGCGGATCACACCGCGCTCGGCGGCGTCCACGTTCCTGCTGGGCTGCGTGTACGGGCTGGCCGGATTCTGCGCGGGGCCGATCCTCGGTGCGGTCCTCACCGTGACGGCCGTCAACGGCAATCCCGTCTACGGCGGCTCCATGCTCGCCGTCTACGCCCTCGGCATGGCGCTGCCGCTGTTCGTGCTGGCGGTCTTCTGGGACCGCTTCCGGCTCGGCGGCCGGCGCTGGCTGCGCGGCCGGGAGCTGCGCCTCGGACCGCTGCGGCTGCACACCACCTCGCTGGTCTCGGGCCTGTTCTTCATCGGCATCGGGGTGCTCTTCCTCGCCTACGACGGGACGACGGGCCTGCCCGGGCTCCTGGACGCCGACCAGGAGTACCGCCTGGAGGAGCTCGCATCCCGGGTGGGCGGCGCGGTGCCGGACTACGCGCTGCTGGCGGGGGTCGCGCTGGTGGTCGCGGGGGTGCTGGCACGGATCGCGCTGCGCCCCGGGAAGGGCGACGCGGAGAGCGAGTGAGCGGCGCGGCGCGGAGCCGGGTGGCGCCTCCCCGGGGTGGGGCCGGGGAGGCGCCGGGATGCTCCGTCCGTCCGTGCGGCTGCCGGGGCCGTCAGAACCGGACGTCGGAGCAGGCGTAGAAGGCGTTGCCCGTGTCCGCGATGGTCCAGACGGCGAGGACGAGCTGCTTGCCGGTGCGGCCCGCGGGGAGGGTGCCCTGGTGGGAGACGGTGGCGTCGGGCACCCGGCCGCCGTAGGGAACGGTCAGGAAGGGCTGGGATTCGAGGTCGGCGCGGGTGAGCGGCCGGCCCGGGTCGTAGGTGGGCCTGGTGAGGTAGTAGCGGAAGTCGGTGGTGGCGTGGCGGGCCGTGAGCCGCCACCGGAACGTGAGGCTCTGGCCCGCGGTGACCTGGGTGGCCGGCCACTGGCCGCCGCGCGGATCGTCGAGCTCCGCGAAGCGGCTGTTGCCGCCGGAACATATGGTGCCGTCGGCGGGCCCGCGGGCCGGGAAGCCCTTGGAGCCCTCGACGCTCTGCGGCTCCCACTGGATCGCGCCGCAGTTCTTGACGGTGCCGTTGGCGCAGTACACCTGGCGACTGGTGGGGGAGTCGGTGTAGCCGTGACTGCTCGCGCTGCCGGTGGCGAACAGGGACACGCCTGCGATGCCGAAGCCGATGATCGCCGCACTGATCTTTTTGCGCATGCTTTCGCTCCTCGGAGAACGTGGGGGGTTCTGTGAGCCGAGTGAAATGCGGTCTAGACCAAGGCGGAGGCTAGTACCGGCCGTTTGGCATGTCTAGGCCAACGGTCGCAAGAATCCGGTCACACCGCAGACGCGAAGCCTTCACTTGTTCGCCGTTGGGACCGTCGTTGCCCTGCACCCATGCCCGTGCTGCGGCCTCGTCCCGCCCTCCGGTCATTTGCCGTTCAAGCAGGCGGTCTTGACGGACTTCGTCAGGTGTCTCGAGGTACCAGACCTCGGCGAGGTACCGGCGGGCGTCGCGCCAGCCCGGCTCGTCGCAGGCCAGGTAGTTGCCCTCCGTCACCACCAGCCGGGCGGACGGCGGGACCAGGTGCCGGGCGGCGACCGGCTCGTGCAGCGTGCGGTCGTAGTCCGGCACGTAGACGTCCCGGTCGCGCTCCTCCGTCACGCGGCGCAGCAGGTCGGCGTAGCCCCACACGTCGAAGCTCGGCGCGGAGCCCTTGCGGCCGGTCAGGCCGAGGCGCTCCAGCTGCGCGTTGGAGAGGTGGAAGCCGTCCATCGGCAGGTACGCGGCGGAGCCGGCGCCGTGCCGCCGCCGCACCTCCGCGACCAGGGCCCGGGCGAGCGTCGACTTTCCCGCGCCCGGCGGCCCGGCGATGCCGAGGAGGGACCGGCCGTCCGCGGCCGCGAGGGCCCAGGCGTCTGCCGCCCATGTGGTGATCGTCATGCGGGCACGCTAGCGCTGCGCGTCACCGCCGCCCGGGGCCCGGGGGCCCGGGCCTCGGGCCTACGGGGCGCACGGGGCCCGGGTGTGCGGGGTTCCGGCGCCCGGGCCTGCCGCCGGGAGGCTCACCGCACCCGCCCGTAGAGGGTCGGCCGGTAGCGGGAGAAGGACGAGATCCGCACCTTGGCCCCCGGGTGCGGCGCCTCGATGTAGCGCTGCCCGCCCAGGTAGACCGCCACGTGGTGGACGCCGGAGGCCCGGCCGTTGCGGGACCAGAAGACCAGGTCGCCGCGGTGCAGCGCGCGGCGGGTGATCCGTTTCGTGGCCCGGTACTGGTCGGCGGCGATGCGCGGCAGCCGTACACCCGCACGGCGGTAGGCCTGCTGGACGAGCCCGGAGCAGTCCCAGCGGCGGGGGCCCGCGCCGCCCATGGCGAAGGGGTCACCCAGATGGGCCATGGCGTAGCGGATGGCCGGTTCCAGACGGTCGTCGGCGGGCGGGGCCGCCGGAAACACCGTCCGGGGGCCGCCGCGGCCCGCCTGCGGACCGGGGGCCGCGGCCGCGGGGGCCGCACCGGGCCCGGCCAGCACCGCCGCCCATACAGCCGCCACGACCGCGCTGCGTATTCGCACCACGCCCGTCGCCTTCCTTCGGTCCGGCGCCCTGCCGGTACCCGGGCACAGCTTCTCAGCGGTCCCGGAGAACCGCATGTCGGAGCGGCCGGCCGGGTGGTCGGGAGCACCCTCCGGGATCAGGTAGAGTTTTCTCTGTCAGCAGGCGCCGCTAGCTCAGTTGGTTAGAGCAGCTGACTCTTAATCAGCGGGTCCGGGGTTCGAGTCCCTGGCGGCGCACGCGAGTCTCAAGGCTCCTCACCACCGGTGAGGAGCCTTGAGTCGTTTTCCGGTCAATGGCATGACCCATCACAACAGGTCGCACCACTTTGCCCGGTAAACACCTTGTTTCACCCTTGCGATCATGCCCGGGCGTCCGAGATCCTGAACGGACAGCGATGACCCAACATCACTGAGTGACTATCGAGTTGAGTTGGGCTGCGCCGGGGGGGCCGGTGCTCTTGGGGTCCGTGCGGCCGTGGGGGGCCGGATGAGACCCGCGATCTGACACACGCAGTCAGCATGCGTGCGGGGGGCAATGACAGATGACGTCCACTCCTGCCGACGCCCGGCGGCAGCTCCACGACCCGACGGCGGCGGCCGGGCCCCGCACACCCGTCAGCCAGGGAACGATTCCCCAGCAACCCGGTCATAACCGGGCGCTCCCCGCGCGTCCGCCGAGAGCCCGGCCCCGCTTCGACTACGAGCACTACAGCCGGCTGGCCGGCCCGCTCACCCAGCCCGACCCGGACCGTCCCTACCGGGTGCGCTACCGCAGCCTGCTCGCCGAGGAGACGCACCGCGTCCTCGGCGCGGCCCTCCTCGGTGCCGCGCCCGTCGTGTCGCTGGGCCTGCTGATGTGGCTGATGCAGCCGGCGCACTGGACCCAGCGCGACCACGCCACGCCCCTGATGCGGGCGCTGGATGCGGTGATGCTGGTCTCCATCGGCCTCATCGAGCTCTTCCGCACGATGAACGTCGCCTCCAACGCCCACGCCACCCTCGTCGCCCGCGACCCCGTCCCGGTCGTTCCCGAGACCGGCACCAAGGTCGCCTTCCTCACCTCGTTCGTGCCCGGCAAAGAGCCGCTCGAGATGGTCACCCGGACGCTGGAGGCGGCGATCCGGCTGCGCCACCGCGGCCCGCTCGACGTCTGGCTGCTCGACGAGGGCGACGACCCCGCCGTCAAGGCCGTCTGCCGGCGGCTCGGCGTGCGCCACTTCTCCCGCAAGGGCATCGAGAAGTGGAATCAGCCGAAGGGCTCCTTCCGCGCCAGGACGAAGCACGGGAACTACAACTCCTGGCTCGACGCCCACGGCGACGCCTACGACTTCTTCGCCTCGGTCGACACCGACCACGTCCCGCTGCCCAACTTCCTGGAACGCATGCTCGGGTACTTCCGCGACCCCGATATCGCGTTTGTCGTTGGTCCTCAGGTCTACGGGAACTACGATGCGGCCGTGACCAAGGCCGCAGAAAGCCAGCAGTTCCTTTTCCACGCCCTGATCCAACGCGCCGGAAACCGCTACGGCGCACCCATGTTCGTCGGCACCAACAATGCCGTCCGCATCAGCGCCCTGAAGGGAATCGGCGGCCTCTACGACTCGATCACCGAGGACATGGCCACCGGCTTCGAACTGCACCGCCACCGCAATCCCGCGACCGGCCGGAAGTGGCGCTCGGTCTACACCCCGGACGTCCTCGCGGTCGGCGAGGGCCCCAATGCCTGGACGGATTTCTTCACCCAGCAGCTGCGCTGGTCCCGGGGCACCTACGAGACCATCATCAAGCAGTACTGGAAAGGGCCCTGGAGCCTCTCCCCGGGGAAATTCCTCAATTACACCCTGATGGTCATCTATTATCCGATGACCGCACTCAACTGGATGCTCGGCGCCCTCAGCTGCGCCCTCTTCCTCGGGCTCGGCGCCTCCGGAATCCAGATCAATTCCGAGGTCTGGATGATGCTCTACAGCGATGCGGCCGCCCTGCAGATCGGGCTCTACATCTGGAACCGCCGGCACAATGTCTCGCCGCACGAGCCCGAGGGCTCGGGCGGGCTGGCCGGCATGGTGATGTCCGCGCTCTCCGCACCGGTCTACGCCCGCTCGCTGACGGATGCCGTGCTGCGCCGCAAGAGCAGCTTCGTGGTCACCCCCAAGGGCGATTCGGCGAGCCCCGACACCCTCTTCGGGACGTTCCGCATCCATCTGTTCTTCCTGCTGGTCTTCGGCGGCTCGCTGGTGGCCTCCTTCTGGCTCGGCCACACCCACGTCGCCATGCGCACCTGGGCGTCGCTGGCCATCGCGATCACCGTCGCCCCGATCGTCGCGTGGTGGTGGACCACGCACCGCGCCAAGAGAGCCGTGGAGGCCTCCCGATGAACTTCCGGCACTACCGTGTCAGCCGCCGCACCCGCCGCTTCGCGGTCGGGTCGGCGGTGGTGCTCGCCCTGGCGGGCATGAACGGGCCGGCCATCTGGGGCTACGCCTCCCACCAGTACCACGACTACAAGATCAATCAGCCGGAGTACAAGGCGAAGAACGGCCACTGGACCGTGGTCGACGTCCCCGAGCGGTACCGGATCAATACGATCCACGCGGCGCTGCTGCACACCGGGAAGGTGCTCCTCGTCGCCGGCTCGGGCAACAACGCCGCCAATTTCCGGGCGAAGTCCTTCCGCACGGTCCTGTGGGACCCGGTGCAGAACACCTACAAGGACGTCCCCACCCCGAAGGACCTCTTCTGCGCCGGCCACACCCAATTGCCCGACGGCCGCCTGCTGGTGGCCGGCGGCACCCAGCGCTACGAGAAGCTGGAGGGCGACGTCGACAAGGCCGGCGGTCTGATGGTCGTCCACAACGAGGACCCGGACAAGCCGATGACGCTGCCCGCGGGCACCCGCTTCACCGGCCGCAAGAACGGCAAGACCTTCGAGGCGAAGGACACGGTGCTCGTCCCCCGCGCCAAGAAGGAGCAGGACAAGCAGACCCGCAAGGTCACCGTCACGGTCTCCACCGCCCGCGTCTACGTGGAGGCGCTGCGCAGGGGCCACCAGTACGAGACGGGCCTGACCGACAACTACCGGGTCGAGGGCCTCGCCGGCAAGGACGCGCAGAACGTCTACGGGATCGCCAACAAGCTCTCCTTCGACAAGAAGGACTTCCAGGGCATCAAGGACACCCTGGAGTTCGACCCCGAGGCCGAGCGCTACGTCACGGTCGACCCGATGAACGAGGCCCGCTGGTATCCGACGCTGACCACCCTCCAGGACGGCCGGGTCCTGTCCGTCTCCGGCCTCGACGAGATCGGCCAGGTCGTCCCCGGCAAGAACGAGATCTACGACCCGAAGACCAAGAAGTGGACCTACCTCCCCAAGGAGCGCTTCTTCCCGACGTACCCGGCCCTCTTCCTCACCGACAAGGGCCGCATCTTCTACACCGGTTCGAACGCCGGGTACGGCCCGGCGGACAAGGGCCGCGTGCCGGGCCTGTGGGACCTGACGAGCAACGACTTCACCGAGATCCCCGGCATGAGCGACCCGGACACCCTGGAGACCTCGATGTCCGTGCTGCTGCCCCCCGCCCAGGACCAGCGGTACATGGTGCTCGGCGGCGGCGGGGTCGGCGAGGACAAGAAGTCCACGGCCAGGACCCGCATCGTCGACCTGCACGACCCCAGCCCGCGCTTCCGCGACGGCCCCGAGCTCTACGCCGAGGCCCGCTATCCCAGCAGCGTCATCCTGCCGGACGACACGGTGCTGACGACCAACGGCTCGGGCGACTACCGCGGCCGCAGCGACTCCAACATCCTCAGGGCCGAGATCTACGACCCGTCGGCCAACAGCAGGCGCGCCGTCGCCGACCCCCTGGTGGGCCGCAACTACCACTCCGGCGCCCTGCTGCTGCCCGACGGCCGCGTGATGACCTTCGGCTCCGACTCGCTCTTCGGCGACAAGGCCAACACCAAGCCGGCCGTCTTCCAGCAGCAGATCGACCTCTACACCCCGCCGTACCTCTTCCGGAAGGACCGCCCGGCGCTGAAGGACGCCGAGCCGAGGACGGTGGAGCTGGGCGGCACCGCCACGTACCGCACGGAGCGCCCGCGCGACATCGCCAAGGCGCGGCTGATCAGGCCGGGGTCGTTCACGCACGTCACCAATGTGGAGCAGCGCTCGATCGCGCTGGAGTTCACCAGGACGGCGGACGGGATCACGGTCACGCTGCCGAAGGACGCCTCGCTCGTCCCGCCCGGGTGGTACATGCTCCATGTCGTCGACGGCCGGGGAACGCCCTCGCCGGCGGTGTGGGTGAAGGTGCCCGTGGCGGAGTCGTGAGGCCGTGGCGGCCGGCGCGGGTCCGGGAAGCCCGCGCCGGTGCCGCCTGCGGAGCCGGTCCGGTGGAACGGCGCCCGGGTCAGCGGGCGTTGCGCGCCAGGTCCAGCGCGTAGGTCTCCCACCACTGGCCCGCGTCCGGGCCGCCCTTGCACGTGCCGTCCGACTCGCCGGGCCGCTTGACCCACAGGTACGCGTCCACCCTGGGGTCGCCGGTGCGCGTGGTGGGAGGTTCGCCGAGCGCGCGGCCGTGGGGGTTGCACCAGGCCTTCTCGTGGTCGGCGGCGCGCAGCGGGCCGTTGCCGTTGCGGCTGGTGTCGATGACGAAGTGCTTGCCGTCCAGGAGCTGGGACAGCCGGTGGCCGTAGTCCTTGTTGGCCTTGGTGGTCTGGAAGTTGGAGACGTTGAGCGCGAAGCCGTCGGCTCGCTCGATGCCGGCGCGGCGCAGCGGCTCCTCCATCCGGTCGGGCGGAGTGACCCAGCTGGGGTTGCCCGCGTCGAGGTAGACCTTGGTGTGCGGGAGCGACTTGAGGCGGCCGACGGCCTCCTTGAGCAGCGCGAAGCGCTCCTCGTGGTGCTCGTGGGGGGTGCAGCCGTCCGAGATGTGGGGCAGGGCGTCGGGCTCCAGGACGACCGTCGCGCCGCGGTCGCCGATGCCCCGGACGGCGCCGTCCAGCCAGCTCCGGTAGGCGTCGCCGTCGGAGGCGCCGCCCTGGGAGTACTGGCCGCAGTCGCGGTGGGGGATGTTGTAGAGCACGAGGACGGCGGTCCGGTCGGCCTTGGCCGCGGCTTCGGTGAAGCCGCGGGCCTGCCCCTCCGGGTCGTCCGGCCCGATCCACTCGGCGACGGGCTGGGCCGCGATCCTGGCGAGGAGCTCGGCCTGGCCGCTCCGGCCGCCCTTGCGGAGCTCGGCGGCCCGCTTGGCCGCGGTGGACTCGGGGTTGACCCAGAACGGGTCCTTCGCCTTGGGGTGCTGGGCCGGTGCCTGCGGGGGCGCCGCTTCCTCGGGGGGCTCGGCAGACGACGAGGAGCAGCCGGAGAGCAGCAGCAGCGCCCCCACGGCGGCCCCGGCGGTGGTGAGCGCCACGCGGGCGCGGCCGGAGTGACTGCCGTACATCGATTCCCCCTCGGGTGCATTCCTGCAGGGGTGTCCCCACGCCCCCACGGGACATGACCGGTCCCTGCAATGCTGGCACAAGCCACCGCCGGACCGTGAGTGATCCGCTGATGACGGGCAGTCAATTCGCCCGGTTGGAGCACCCATACGCTCAGTTCCGTCCGGTTCCGGTCAGGTAGGCGGAGACGACGACGTTCGCGCTGTACGAGCGGCGGTCGCGGTCGTAGTCCCCGCCGCAGGTGATCAGGCGCAGCTCCGCGCGCTTGGTGTCGCGCGGGCCGTAGGCCTTGGCGGCGTCGAAGCGGTCCTTGGTGAAGACGGAGACGTCCTCGACGGTGAACTCGGCGGTGGTGCCGTCGGCGCGGCGGACGCTGACGGTCTCGCCGGGCCTGAGGCTGCCGAGGTCGTAGAAGACGGCGGGCGCGTTGTCGGTGTCGACGTGGCCGACGAGCACGGCGGCGCCGGGCGCGCCGGGGGCCGGCCCGCCGCGGTACCAGCCGACGGCCCCGGCCCGCGCGTACGGGGGCGGGTCGACCGCGCCCAGCCGGTCCAGCCCCCTCTCCTCGACGGGGGCGTTCACGTCCAGGGTCCCGATGGCCAGGGCGCGGGGGCGGGCCGGGGGCAGGGGCGCGTGGGCCGGGGGCAGCGGGTCGGCGAGCGGCCGGCCCGCCGCGGCGACGTCCCCGGCCGTGGGGGTGGCGGACGACCCCGGCCCGTCGGTGATCTCACGCCCCCACAGCCACAGGGCGAGCAGCAGTACGGACCACACCGCCCCGGTCAGGAGCCGGCCGCGGCCGCCGGCGTGCGCTTCGGACATGGCCTGGGGTCGCCTTCCCTCACTGCTGCCGGGAGGACTCGGTGCGGCGGCGGTGCCAGATCAGGCCCGTGGCGATCAGTGCGGTGATGCCCGCGAGGACGAGGCCGGGGGTGCCGGGGGCGCTCTCCGCCGCGGTGCCGCCCCCGCCCGCGGGGACGGGCGCCACGGGCGCCGGCTGTTCCGGCGGCTTCTGCTGCTCCTGCGGGTGGACGGACGGCCGGTCCGGCACCGCGCGCTGCGGGGAGGGCTGCGCCGCCGGGGCCTGGGAGGGCAGCACCACCTGGTCGTGGCCGTGCGAGGGCGGCAGGGGCTTGCCGTGGGGGACGACCGTCAGCTTGCCCTCGGCCACCGCGTCGTAGCCGTCGCAGTTGACCCTGACGGGGTAGACGCCGGGGTCCACGGTCGAGCGGACCGTGGCCTCGGCGAAGAGCCCGGCCGAGTCCTTGGCGAGCTTGGCGTCGGTCACGAAGGCCTCGGAGGCGGCGGTGGCCCTGTTCCCCGCGCAGCCGGCGACGCGCAGCTGCACCTGGCCCCCCGGGTGGCTGCTGACGGGGGTGAGTTCGATCGTTCCGGACATGGTGGCGGGCTCGTCGTTGGCGTGCGCGGCGGGCGCGCAGACGGCGACGGCCGCGAGAGCACCGCACAGGGCGAGACGGACAGAGTCCATGGTGAACCTCCTGGTGTTCAGAGGTTCACCCGCTCTTCCCTGCGGGCGCATCCGCTCCGTGGGCGAGTTGCTCCGTTCGGTGCCGGACGGGGCCCGTTCAGATGAGGGCGGCGGGGCCCGTTCGGATCAGGGCCGGAGGCCGGGCCGTGCGGACCGGGCGGCGTCAGACGAGGTCGGCCAGGTCCGCGATGGAGTCGGCGACGCGGGAGGGCCGGAAGGGGTAGCGGTCGACCTCCTCGGGCCGGGTCAGCCCGGTCAGCACGAGGTACGTCCGCATCCCCGCCTCCAGGCCGGCCAGGATGTCGGTGTCCATCCGGTCGCCGATCATGGCGCTGTCCTCGGAGTGGGCGCCGATGGCGTTGAGCCCGGCCCGCATCATCAGGGGGTTGGGCTTGCCGACGAAGTACGGCTCGCGGCCGGTCGCCTTGGTGATCAGCGCGGCCACGGAGCCGGTGGCGGGCAGGGCACCCTCCGCGGAGGGCCCGGTCTCGTCGGGGTTGGTGGCGATGAAGCGCGCACCGGCGTTGATCAGCCGGATGGCCTTGGTGAGCGCCTCGAAGGAGTACGTCCGGGTCTCGCCCAGGACGACGTAGTCGGGCTCGGAGTCGGTGAGGACGTAGCCGATGTCGTGCAGGGCGGTGGTCAGACCCGCCTCGCCGATGACGTAGGCGGTGCCGCCCGGCCGCTGGTCGTCCAGGAACTGGGCGGTGGCCAGCGCGGACGTCCAGATGTTCTGGACCGGCACGTCCAGCCCGATGCGGGCGAGGCGGGCGTGCAGGTCACGGGGGGTGTAGATGGAGTTGTTGGTCAGGACGAGGAAGGGCTTGCCGGACTCTCTGAGCTTCTTGAGGAAGGCGTCGGCCCCGGGGATCGGGATGCCCTCGTGGACCAGCACGCCGTCCATGTCGGTGAGCCAGGACTCGATCGGCTTGCGCTCTGCCATGCGGTACTCCTGCCGTACGCGCCCGCTCGCGGGCCTGGGGGACGCCGGTTCGCACCTCTTCGTGCCACGTCCTGCCCCTCCAGCGTAATCAGCTCCCGTCGGCACCCGTCGGCACCCGTCGGCTCCCGTCAGCTCCCGGTGGCCTCCTTCCACGCCGAGACGTAGGAGGCGAGGTTCTTCTCGATGTCCTGCCAGTCCGGGCGGACGATCTCGACGCCCTTCATGATCTCCGCGAGGGCCTTGGCGTCGGGGCCGTCGGCCCGTACCGCGCTGCGGGCCGGGAAGCCGCCGCCGACGGTGGAGACCTGCTGCTGGACGTCGTCGCTCAGCAGGAAGTCGAGGAACTTCCTGGCGTTGTCCGCGTGCGGGGCGTTCCTGACCAGCCCGGCGGCGTAGGGCAGGGCGACGGTGGTGGGCTTCCCGGCCGGGCCCGCGGGGAAGAAGATCCCGAGGCGGGGCATGGACTTCATGGTGGCGTAGTTCATCTGGACGTCGCCGTTGGCGACGACCAGCTCGCCCTTGTCGGTCTTGGGCGCGAGCTGCCCGGTGGAGGAGGACGGGCCGACGTTGTTCTCCTGGAGCCGCTTGAAGTAGGCCATGGCGGCGTCCTTGCCGCCGAAGTCGTGCAGGGCCTTGACCAGGACGGCCGTGCCGTCGCCGGCGACGCCGGGCGTGGAGTACTGCAGCTTGCCCTTGTAGCGGGGGTCGAGGAGGTCGTCCCAGGTCTTCGGCGGGGTCCTGGCCTTGTCGGTGTTGTGGATGAAGCAGAGGTAGTTGTTGACCACCGCGGTCCACTTCCCGGCGGGGTCCTTGTCGCCCGCGGCGACCCCCTCCGAGCCCTGCGGCCGGTAGGTGGCGAGGAGGCCCTTGCCGTCGGCCTGCTGGATGAACGGGGGCAGGGTGACGACGACGTCCGCCTTGGTGTTGGACTTCTCCCGGGCCAGGCGCTGCACCATCTCGCCGGAGCCGCCCTCGACGTACTTCACCTTGATGCCGGTGCGCTTCGTGAACTGGGCGAAGACCTTGTCGTAGAAGCCGGACCCGTCCTCGGACTTGAGGCCGTCGGCGCTGTAGACGGTGAGCTCGGCGGCGTCGGCGTCCGCTCCGGCGGAGCCGCCGCAGGCGGTGAGCGGGGCGAGGAGGGCGAGGGCGGTTGCAGGGGCCGCGACGGATGCGCGCAGGCTGCGGGGGCTGGGCATGGGGGAGAGCTCCTGTCAGGAGGGCTGTCGGTAGGACGCTTTGCTGCGGATGCGGGAGACGGCCAGCAGGACGGCGAGCGTCGTCGCCATGAGGACGACGGCGAGGGCGGCGCCCGTGAAGAGCGCGCCGCGGTCGGTGGCGGCGTGGATCCGGACGGGCAGGGGCAGCCAGTCGGGCGGGTAGAGCATCATCGTGGCGCTCAGTTCGCCCATGGACAGGGCGAAGCACAGCCCCGCCGCCGCGGTGAGCGAGGGCAGCAGGAGCGGCAGTTTCACCTGCCACAGGACGCGGGCGGGGCTCGCCCCCAGGCTCGCGGCGCTCTGCTCGTAGGCCGGGTCGAGACGGGCCAGGGCGGCGGTCACCGACTGGTGGGCGAAGGCCGTCACCAGGACGGTGTGGGCGATGACGACGATCTCCCGGGTGCCGTTGAGGAGGAGCGGCGGTTCGGAGAAGGCGACCAGGAGTGCCAGTCCGACGACGACCGACGGTACGGCGACGGGCAGCACGAACAGGGCGTTCACGGCCTTGCGCAGCCTCCGCGGCAGGGCCTGGGCGGCCAGCGCCGCCCAGGTGCCGGTCAGCAGCGCGAGCCCGCTCGCGGCCGCCGCCGTCAGCAGGCTGACGAGCAGGGCGTCCGCGGAGTCGCCGCGCGCGAGGTCCGCGTAGTGCGCGGTCGTCGCCCCGTTGGGCAGGGCACCGCTCCAGCCGGTGGCGAAGGACGCGGCCACGATCACCAGCAGCGGCAGCGCGAAGAGGGGCAGGAAGAGGACGAGGAAGACGGCCCTGAGCGCCCAGCGGGCGCTGCGGCCGTGTACGAGGCTATGCGCGGGCACGGTGGGCTCCCGTCCGGGTGAGGAGCATGCGGTAGAGGCCGTACAGCGCGGCCGACAGGACGACGTTGACGACCGCGACGACGCAGGCGCCCGTGTAGTCGCCGTCGAGGATCGCCTTGCCGTAGACGAGGGTCGGCAGGGTCGTCACGCCCTTCGCGCCGGTGAACAGCACGATCCCGAACTCGTTCAGGCACAGCACCAGGACTAGCCCGCCGCCCGCGGCCAGGGCCGGCAGCGCCTCGGGCAGGATGACCTGCCGCACGATGCGGGCCGGCCGCGCGCCGAGCGAGGCCGCCGCCTCCAGCTGCGCGGTATCCGTCTGCGCGAACGCGGCCAGCAGGGGGCGCATCACGAACGGCGTGAAGTAGGTGACCTCCGCCAGCAGGACGCCCCACGGGGTGTGCAGGAAGTCGAACGGCCCGGAGGACGCTCCGGTGACGTCCGTCCAGAGGCCGTTGGCCATCCCCACGGTCCCGTAGACGAAGAGCAGGGCGAGCGTGATGAGGAAGGAAGGGAACGCGAGGAACACGTCGATGAACCGGCTCAGCGCCCGGCCGCCGGGGAACGGCACGAACGCGACGACGAACGCGAGCACGAACCCCAGGACGAGGGTGCCGGCGGTGGCCCCGGCGGCGATCCCCACGGTGTTGAGCAGCGCGTCCCGGAAGGACGCCTCTGCGAAGACGTCGCTGTACGCGCGCGTGGAGAGCGTTCCGCCGCCGCCCGGTGAGAGGGACTCGCGCACGACGAGGGCGAGGGGGTGGAGGAAGAGCAGGGCGAGGAGGAGGACGGGCGGCAGGACCATCCCCGCCCGCCCCGCGCGGGCGCGCAGCGTCACGGCGTTCCTCCCGGCGGCAGCACCACCGCGTCCGCGGCCGCGAAGTGCACGGACACCTTCTCCCCGGGAGCGGGCGGCGAGCTCAGCTCCCGTACCTCCGCGGTGAGTTCCGCGCCCGAGGGCTGCAGGCTCACCGTGACCCGGTGGGAGGCGCCCCGCCACTGCAGGCCCGTGACGGCGCCGTGCAGGACGTTCACGTCCGGTGCCGGCGGCGAGGGCTCGCCCAGGCCGATCAGGTGCGGGCGGATGCACAGCGTCGCCTCCCCCTCCCCCGCCCGGCCGCCGGAGCCCCGCACCCGGATCCGCGGACCGCCGTCCAGCTCGACCGCACCGTCCCCGCACCAGCGCGCCGTCAGCAGGTTCGCGCTGCCGACGAACGACGCCGTGAACGCGCTCCCCGGCGCCCGGTAGAGCTCCCGCGGCGTGCCGCAGTCGCGCAGCCGGGCGCGGTCCATGACCGCGATGCGGTCGGCGAGGGTGAGGGCCTCGGACTGGTCGTGGGTGACGTAGAGCATGGAGAGGCCGGGCAGTTCGCGGTGCAGGCGGGCGAGTTCGGCGAGCATCCCCGCGCGCAGCCGCGCGTCCAGCGCGGACAGCGGCTCGTCGAGGAGCAGCACGCCGGGCCGTACGGCGAGCGCCCGCGCGATGGCGACGCGCTGCTGCTGGCCGCCGGAGAGCTCGCGCGGATACCGCTCGGCGAAGCCGTCCATGCCGGTCATCTCCAGGGCCTCGGCGACGCGCCCTGCGATCTCGCCGCGCGGCACCTTCCGCGCCTTGAGCCCGAAGGCGACGTTGGCCTCGACCCGCATGTGGGGGAAGAGCGCGTACTGCTGCACGACCATGCCGATGCCGCGCCGGTGCGGCGGCAGGGCTGTGACGTCCCGGCCGCCGATCAGCACCCGGCCCGTGCGGGGGCGCACGAAGCCGGCGACGGCCCGCAGGGCGGTGGTCTTCCCCGACCCGGAGGGGCCGAGGAGGGCCATGACCTCGCCGGGCTCGACGGTGAGGCCGAAGTCGTCGAGGACGACGGTGCCGTCGTAGGCAACGGTCACCCCGTCGAAGCGGATGCCGCCGTTCATGACCCGCGCTCGGCGGTCGACTCGAACCCGGCGATCGCATCCGGGAGCTCCGCCACGGACGGCAGGACGCTGTGCGCCCCCGCCGCCCGCAGGGCCGCCTCGTCGTGCGCCCCGGTGCGGACCCCGGCCACCAGGCCGGCCCCGGCGCGGAGCCCGCTCAGCACGTCGTAGGAGGTGTCGCCCGCGACGGCGACGTCCTCGACGGCGTCCGCTCCGCGGGTCCGCAGGAGGGCGGCGAGCACCATGTCGGGGTACGGGCGCCCGCGGCCTCCCGCGTCGGCGGGGCAGAGGGTGAGGTCGGCGAGGTCCTGCCAGCCGAGGGCGGTGACGATCGCGTCCTGGGTGGCGCGGGCGAAGCCGGTCGTGAGGACGACCGTCCGCCCCTCGGCACGGAGCCGCTCGATAGCCCGGCGGGCGCCGGGGACGGGCGCGCAGCGGCCCGCGTCCACCAGCCGCCCGTAGGCCGCCTCGAACTCCGCGTTGGCGGCCTGCGCCCGCTCCTCGTCCTCGAAGAGGTGCCGGAAGACGGAGATCTTGGACTCGCCCATGGTGGCGCGGACGTGGGCGAGCTGCTCCGCGTGGCGCGCGCTGCCGGGCGCGACGCCGAGCGCTCGCGCGGCCTCGCCGAAGGCCTGCTCCACGAGGCCGTCGTCGGCGACGGTCGTGCCGGCCATGTCGAGGACGACGAGGCTGATGCGCCTCCGCGGCGGCGGGGTCGTGGGGCTCACCGCGCTCACCAGCCCAGCTCGTTCGCCGTGGCCTCGGCGATGGCCGGCGAGCAGGTCATGCCGCGCCCTCCGGGGCCGGTCACCAGCCACACGCCGTCGCGGACGCGCTCGCGGTGCACCACGCGCGCGGTGTCGGTGCACTGCGCGTACACCCCGGCCCAGCGGCGCCGGACCGGCGGCAGGGGGCGGCCGAGGAGCGACTCGGCGACGCGCGCGAGGTGCTCGTACGGCTCCTCCTGCACGTCGAAGGCGAACGGCGCCTCGTACTCGTGGGTGTCACCAATGGTCAGGCCGCCGTCCGCGCGCTGGACCATGAGCAGTTGCATCCGGTGCTCGGCGGCGACCGGCGGCTGGGGCCGGGCGGCGGCCAGGGCGTCGAGCGCGGCACCCCCGTAGGCCGGGTAGTAGCGGAAGCTGTCGGCGTCGGCGACCGAGGTCGGCAGGGGCTCGCCGAGGGGCGCGGTCTGCATCATCTGCAGGCGGACGCGGCGCACGGGCAGGGCGGGCGCCAGTTCGCGGACCAGGCCGCCCAGCCAGGCGCCGGTGCACAGCACGACCGCGTCGCCGGTGTGCACCTCGCCGCGGTCGTCGCGGACGGCGCGCTCGCCGACGACCTCGCGGACCTCCCGCCCGCCCAGGAAGGCGTACCGGCCGGAGGCCGACAGGGCTTCCCTGAGGGCGCGCTGGGCGGTGCGCGGCTCGACAACGGCGTCGCGCTCGCACCACAGGGCACCGAGGACGCCCTCGCCGCGCAGGGCGGGGTTGAGCGCCCGGGCCTCGGCGGGTCCGAGGAGGGCGAAGCCGCGGGCGGCGGCGTCGGGGCGGGCGGCCGCGGCCCGGGCGACGGCCAGTTCGGCCTCGTCCGTGACGACCGTCAGCGAACCGTTGGGACGGAAACCGAGGGCGGGGACGCGCTCGGCGATCCCCTCCCACAGCTCGCGGGCGCGCAGGGCCGTCTCCAGCTCCTCACCCCCGGCCCGGCCGCCGACCCAGACCAGGCCGAAGTTACGGACCGAGGCCCCGCGGGCCTCGGCCTCCCGCTCGATGTGGACCACTTCGTGACCACGCTGCACTGCGTGCCAGGCGTGCAGGGTTCCCACCACGCCGGCTCCGACGACTATGACTCGCATGCCGCGAACGGTCCTCGCAGCCGGTGACCCGCTGCGGTCCGGGCGACGACGCGGGGGTGAACGCGCCGTCAAAGTTGGCCTAGACCCGTTATCGTTCCGTGATTAACTTCCGCGCGCCCTGAATATGCCACTCGCTCCCGGACTTCGACGTAGGCGGACGGCGGAGCGGGTGCATACGGTGAGCGACGCCGATCCTGACTGTCCGCCAGGACCGGAACCACCGGATCAGAGGAGAGGGGCACTCCCTTGCCCGCACCCTATGAAGCGGAACTCACCCGCCTGATCACGACGTCCCTCGACAGCGAGGTGGCGACCACCAAGCCGAACGTGTGCACGAACGGTCCGGCCCCGAAATTCCAGGTCTGCGTGGAAGCCGTCGCAGGCACCCTCATCGGGAACTCGTGCCTGCCCTACACGCTGCACTTGTGCGCCATCGACGAGTGCAAAGCGGCCCCCAACGAGGAAATGAGCAAGTCGATCACCGACCAGACGTTCTCCCCGAACCACGGCTGGAAGCCCTACGGCTGCCAGGGGAAGTTCGTCAAGAAAGAGTGCTTCGTCATCACGGTGCCCAACCTCGACAGGTGCCGCGTGTTCCGCTACATCGCCACCCTGTGTGACAAGCAGGGCAAGATCGCCACCTTCATCCACAGCGCACCGTTCATCCTGGTGCCCCGGCACGCGGGCGGCGGCTGCTGACCGATGCCCGGCCCCGGGCGGTCGTCCGGCTCAGGGCGGCCGCCCGGGCTGTCTCCCCCGGCCCCGCGCAGCTCAGCCGTCGCCTCTCAGGTGCGTCGTGAACGAGAACCGGTCCCCCCGGTACAGCGACCGCACCCTCTCCAGCGGTCTGCCCTCCGTGTCGCGGGACAGCCGGTGGATCAGCAGCATCGGCAGCGCCGGAGGGGTGCCGATCAGGAGTGCCTCGCGCGGGGTCGCCAGGACCGTCTCCAGCCGCTCGTCCGCGTCGCCGAAGGCGATGCCGAGGCGCTCGCGGAGATAGCCGTAGAAGGAGGAGTCCGGGGCGAAGTCCGTGTCCAGGTGCGGTACCCGGGCGGCCGCCACGTACGTGCTCTCCAGGCCGACCCGCTCGTCGTCCGCGAGCAGCACCCGCTCCATGTGCCACACCGGCTCGCCCTCCGCGACGCCGACGTCGGGCGCGAGCGCGGCCGGGCACGGGAAGCGGTCGAGGCCGATCAGGGAGCGTCCCGGCCGGCGCCCCTGGCGCCGTACGCCCTCCGTGTAGCTGGCGAGGGCCAGCGGCTGTTCGAGCTTGGGGCCCGCGACGACCGTGCCGCGCCCCGAGCGGCGCAGCCGGCCCTCCAGGAGGAGTTCGCGCAGCGCCTGCCGCACGGTCTCGCGCGAGACCTCGAAGCGGACGGCGAGGTCGCGTTCCGTGGGCAGCGGGCCGCCTTCGCCGAGGCTGTCCAGCAGGGCGGCCACCTGCGTCTTGACCGCGTAGTACTTGGGGATCCGGCCGTGCTCGGGGATGCCGTCCCGGACGGGGGCACCGGGCAGGGGCCGGGGAGGGTCGTCGTCCGTGTGCTTCACGGCGCGCATCCTCGCACCCCCGCCGCGCGGCGGAGTCTCCGGCACCGCCCGGGCGGGCGGCTGGAGCGCTGCCGCCCGGGCGGCCCGGCGCCCGGCCTCAGCGCCCCGAGCGGCGTGCTCCGACGACGAGGGACGCCCCGGCGAGGAGCAGGGCGCCGGCCGCCGCGGCGATGGCGAGCAGGGGGCGCTGGGAGCCCGTGTCGGCGAGGATCGGCTGTTCGCCGTCGTCGGCTCCCCGCTTCTTGCCGGGGGCGGCACGGCCGGGGGCCTTGCCGATGCCGAACGTGTAGTCGTTGGACTCCCCCACCCAGTCGCCGTCGTCGCCGCGCCGCTGCACGGCGGTGACGTTGGCCGTCACGGGGCCCTCGGGGGCGTTCTTGGCGAAACCCAGGCGTACGCGTACGGGCACGCTCCCGTGCGCGGGGACGGAGAAGCCGGGGAACGCGGGGACCCGGGCGGCGCGGTGGGCGCGCTCGGCGCGGCCGGGGGCCTTGCCCCCGTCGAAGACGCCTACGTTCTCCGCCTCGTCGGTCCGCTCGAACCGCACGGGGCGCCAGCGCGCCGCCCCCGGGTCGTAGAAGTCGAGGCGGATGTCGCCGGGGGCGAGCGCGCGGCCGCGGTCGGCGAGGACCGCGACGGGGTGCACGGCCCGGCACTCGGTGCCGGAGTCGTTGCGCAGTTCCAGCCGCCAGGAGCGGGGCGGGGCGCCGCGCTCGTACGTCTCCGGGCCGCCGCTCAGCCGCGCGGCGATGGGGAAGTCCGGCGTACCGGGCGAGGCGCAGTGGGAGCGGACGGCGGTCCCGCCCGCCGGGGAGGCGGGTGCGGGTGCGGCCGTGGAGAAGATCGCGAGCGCGGTGGCGCCGAGGACGAGCACACGGGGCTTGGGCATCGCGGGACCTTTGCGGTGGGGGTCGTGGGGCCGGCCGGCGGGTTCGTGCCGTGGGCCCGGTTGACGGGTCGTGGGTCCTGTTGCTGTCCCGAACCTCCCACCGCCCGGCGGCGGTCCCCGGCCCGGCGCGGCCACGTACCCCCGACCAGCCGTCACATACCGCCCGATGAGCCTATTTTCGTGTCATCCGAGTGGCGCCGGTGCGCCGGGCCGTGCCACCCGGGTGCCGCGCGGTCAGGATCGGGACATGGCCACTGCTGACAAATGCGTCCTCCAGGGCGGGCCGGAAGGCATCCCGGAGCACATCGTCCCGACCGCGGCGCCGGGCGAGGAAGTGAAGGTCCCCTTCCGGGGCGGTTACGAACATTTCAGGGCCACGTCACGGCAGTGGGACACGGCCGAGGGCCGGCTGCCGGTCTACGAGTGGGTGGCCCGCACGGAGGTGGCGGAGTAACGGTGACGGAGGAGCGAGGCGGCCGGGGGACGCCGGCCCCACGAAGCGGGGACGACGCCGAGACGTACCGGAGGAACCCCCTCAAGAGCCTGGCCGGCCTGCCCCTGGTCGGCGATCTGCTGGAGCCCCTCCTGGGGCACTACCCCGGCAAGGACCTGCCCGCGCTCTTCTCGGCGCCCCACTTCCGGGGCCGGTGGCAGGAGTTCGGCCCCGGTACGTACGAGCACGCCGGGCCCGTCCGGTCCGTGCTGGTGCCGGAGCGGCGCGGCAGGCCGCGCAAGGGCCCGCGGCCGCGGTGGGTGGTCACCCTCTACAGCGGCCCCGGCCAGACGGGCACGAGCACGAGGATCGAGGAGGGCGACGACGCGTCGGAGCTGGGGGAGGCGCCGGCCGGCGGGTTCGCCTCGCTCAAGGTCGAGCGGTTCCTGGGGACGGGGCCGTGAGGGCGGAGGGGGCGGCGAGGCCTGACGGGGTGCTGAGGCCGGGCAGGGTGGCGAGGCCTCACGAGCCCGTGGGCCCGGACGGACCCGTAGGCCCGGACGGACCCGTAAGCCCGGACGGACCCGCGAGGCCGGACGGGCCCCTGAGGCCGGCCTCCTCCAGGGCCCGGTGACGGTCCCGCCCTCCCCTGCCGAACAGCGACGCCAGGACGAGCTCCGCGGCCCCTTCCACGACGGTGCGCTCCCCGGCCGGGACGACGCCCACCGGCGGCGCGCCGCCGAGCACCTCCCGCACCCCGGCCGCGTAGGCGCCGGGGGCGTTCAGCAGCACCCCGCCCCCGAGCAGGACGAGGTCGATGTCCAGCAGCCGTACGAGGTTGGCGGCGCCGGTGCCGAGCAGCCGGGCCGCCTCCGCGGTGTCGCCCCGGGCGACCGCGTCCAGGCACAGCACCTCGATGCAGCCGCGGTTGCCGCAGCGGCACGGCGGCCCGTCCAGTTGGAGCACCTGGTGGCCGAACTCGCCCGCGCCGGTCCGCGCGCCCCGGTGCACCTCGCCGCCCAGCACGAGGCCGGCGCCCAGGCCGGTGCCGAGGTGCAGGTAGGCGAAGGAGCCGGCCGCCCCCGGGCCCGGGTGGCCGCCGCAGCCGCGGAGCACGAGGCCGAGCGCGGCGGCGTTGGTGTCCTTGTCGACCACGACGGGCATCCCGAGCCGCTCGGCGAGCGCGTCCCGCAGCGGGAACCCGTCCCACTGGGGCAGGCCGGTGACGCGCTGCAGGACGCCGGTGCGGTGGTCGAGGGGGCCGGGGAGGGCGACCCCGGCGCCGAGGACGCCGAGGAGGGAGCCGCCGGCCCCGGCCCGTACGCGCGCGACCTCCGCCGCGATCGCGTCCAGGACCGCCTCCGCGCCCGCCCCGAGGTCGAGGGGGGACGTACGGGTCGCGGCCTCGGCCCCGGCCAGGTCGACGAGGGTGACCGTCAGGGCGTCGCGCTCCAGGTGCACGCCGATCGCGTGCGCCGCCTCGGGCAGCAGGCGCAGGGCCGTGGCGGGCTTGCCGCCCGTGGACGCCCGGCGGCCCGCCTCGGCGGCCAGCCCCGCGACCCGCAGCCGCCCGGTGATCTTGCTGACCGCCTGCGGGGTGAGCCCCGTACGGTCCGCCAGCTCGGCCCGGCTAGCGCCGTCCGGGCCGGCGTCGCGCAGCAGCCCGAGGACGAGGGCGGTGTTGTGGTCACGGAGGGCGGTGAGGTTGGCGCCGGGGGCGAGCGAGCGGTTCACAGGTCCATTGTCGCCGCCGCTTGCGGTTTCGCAACAGCGTTGCCAAAGTGGAGTGCATGGATGGCATGGATGACACGGACGGCATCGACCGTATGAACAGTGACGGCGGGACCCCGCACAAGAACTTCCGGGTGGGCCTGATCGGCTACGGCCTCGCGGGCTCCGTCTTCCACGCCCCGCTCATCGCCGCCACGGACGGCCTCGTCCTCGACACGGTCGTCACCGGCAACCCCGACCGGCAGCGCCAGGCCGCCGCCGAGCACCCCGGAGTGCGGACGGTCGCCGACAGCGAGGCGCTCTTCGCGCGCGCCGGAGAGCTCGACCTCGTCGTCATCGCCTCCCCCAACCGCACCCACGTGCCACTGGCGCGCACCGCCCTCGAAGCCGGCCTCCCGGTCGTGGTCGACAAGCCGCTCGCCGCGACCGCCGCCGAGGCGGAAGCGCTCGCGGACCTCGCGGAGGAGCGCGGCCTGCTGCTCAGCGCCTTCCAGAACCGCCGCTGGGACAACGACTTCCGCACCGTGCAGCGGCTCCTGGCCGACGGCGCCCTCGGTGGCGTCCTGCGCTTCGAGTCCCGCTTCGAGCGCTGGCGGCCGCAGCCGAAGGGCGGCTGGCGCGAGTCCGGCGACCCGGCGGAGATCGGCGGCCTCCTCTACGACCTGGGCAGCCACGTCGTGGACCAGGCCCTCACCCTCTTCGGCCCCGCCGCCTCCGTCTACGCCGAGGTCGACGTCCGCCGCCCCGGCGCCGAGGCCGACGACGACACGTTCATCGCCGTGACGCACACGAGCGGCGTCCGCTCCCACCTGTGGGTCAGCGCCACCACCGCCCAGCTCGGCCCGCGCTTCCGGGTGCTGGGCAGCGCGGCCGGCTACGTGAAGTACGGCCTCGACCCGCAGGAGGCGGCGCTCCGGGAAGGCCTGCGCCCCGGCTCCGGGCGCACCGACTGGGGCGTCGAGCCCGAGTGCCTCTGGGGCCGCCTCGGCGCGGGCGAGTCCCCGCAGACGGGCGGCGGCGACCCCGTCCCCACCCTGCCGGGCGACTACCCCGCCTACTACGCGGCGATCGAGGCCGCCCTGCGCACGGGCGGCGAGCCGCCGGTGACGGCGCGGGAGGCGGCGGCGACGCTGCGCGTGCTGGAGGCGGCGCGGGTGTCGGCGGACGAGGGCCGCACGGTACGGATCGAGGCGGCCCGGTGACCGCCACGGACATCGCCCGCCTGGAGGAGGACGAACAGCGCCTGCTCCTCGACCACTTCGACAACGACGACGCGTGGCGCCTCGGCACCATCCTGGTGGACCTGGCGAGGGAGCGCGGCGCGGCGGTCACGGTCGGCATCCGGCGCGGCGCCCAGCAGCTCTTCCACTGCGCTCTCCCCGGCACGTCCGCGGACAACGACGCGTGGATCGCCCGCAAATGCCGGGTGGTGGAACGGTACGGGGAGTCGTCCTTCCTCGTCGGGGCCCGCTTCCGCGCCAAGGGCCGCACCTTCGAGGAGTCCTCCCGCCTCGACCCCGACCGCTACGCGGCGCACGGGGGCGCCTTCCCGCTGCGGGTACGGGGTACGGGCGTGATCGGCGCGGTCGCCGTCTCGGGCCTGCCGCAGGCGGAGGACCACGCGCTGGTGGTGGAGGGAGTGCGACGCTTCCTGGAGGAATGAGGGGCGGGCAGCGGAGTCGCACCCGGAGAAATCCCGTCGACAACGCCCTTTCCGGCCGGGCAGGATCGCCCATATGCCTACTGCTGACACCCCCTCCCCCGCCCTGACCGCCGCCGAACGCGCCGAGCACGCGGTCGGCCTCGCCACCAGGGCGGGCCGCGGCCTCGGGCTGCAGTCGGACGAGCCGCGCGTGCTGCACAACGTCTTCAACGTGCTGGTCCACCTGGCCCCGCACCCCGTCGTGGTCCGCGTCCCCTCCCTGGCCGCCGGGCCCCTCGCGGAACAGGCCGCCAAGCAGCGCCGCGAGCTCGCCGTGGCGGGCTGGCTGGCGGACCGGGGCGCGCCCGTCGTCGGGCCGAGCCCCCTCGTCCCCCGCGAGCCCGTCGAGATCGACGGACGGTCGCTGACGTTCTGGGAGTTCGTCGACGAGACGGACCCCCTGTCCGCCGTCACCGACCCCGCGGCCCTGCAGGAGCGCTTCGTCGAGCAGACGGGCTGGGCGGCGGAACTGCACGCGCTGCTCGCCGAGTACCCCGGCGACGACCTGCCCGTCCTCGCCCCCGTCGTCCCCGCGGTCGGCCTGACCCTGGACACGCTCGCCGAGAACCCGCACCCCCTCCTCACGCCCGCGGAACTGGACCGGGCCCGCAAGGAGTACGCGGTCCTGGAGACCCTCGTCCAGGACCTGCCCGCCCACTTCCCCGGCACGCGCCTGCAGACCCTCCACGGAGACTCCCCCGCGTACAACCTCCTGCGCACCGCCGGCGGCCACCTCTTCAGCGACTTCGAGGACGCCACCCGCGGCCCCGTCGAGTGGGACCTCACCCTCGTCGGCCCGCTGGGGATCGCGGAGTACGAGCGGGCGAGCGGCACACAGGTGAACCGCGCCCTGCTGGACGTCATGGAGACCGCACGCTTCCTGCAGATCGTAGGAGCCCTGGCCTTCGCCTCCCTCAAGCCGGACCTGGCCCCGATGCTGGAACCGGCCATCGACCAGTGGCGCGCGCGGACCCCGCTGAGCCCGGAGAACCTGGGCTGACGCCCGGCCCTTCAGGCGGCGTCGCCCAAGAGCTCCGCCGCCTGAAGAAATGCGACTTATGCCGCGCCGTGGGACTCTGCTCAAGGCCGTATCACCACACTCGCCAAGGAGTGCCCAATGGGACAGATGCGCGACAAGAGCAGGCACGACCAGGACCGGGACGAGGACCGGGGAAACCCCCTGCGTGACGCCACCGACGCCGCCCGGCGACTGGGCGACGCAGCGGGCCTGCGCGACGACCGGGACACGACCACGAACCGGCGGGACCGGCAGGACCGGCAGGACCGGCAGGACCGGCAGGACCGGCAGGGCGAGGAGAGAGAAGACAGGTAAGCGCTCTCTACGCCTCTCGCGAATCACCCCACCAGGCGGGCGACACGCCGACTGACCACACGTCGCCCGCCCGGTACTCCCCGGGATCGCCTGATCCGGCCGCCCGGCCGGGGCTTGTGTGATCCGGGCCCCCTGGTGGGGCTGCTGAGACACTCGGCAGCCATCCCGGGCCACTTATTCGCCGCCCTACGCCCCAGGCCGGTTGATTTCCGGGCCCCGCCTATGCCGCGGCGGCCAGCCCCCACCACACCGTCCTGCGGGGCATGTTCGCGATCCACGCCGCCGCGGCGAGGTCCGCTCGGCGGGCGTCCCTCGGTTTCGGGGTGAGCGCGCTCGGCAGGCCCGGCGGCCGCACCGCGCCGTAATCCGCGAAGCGGGTCACTCCGCAGGCCTTGCAGCGGGCCTCGCCGGGGGCCGGGTGTGCCCACCCCTCGCTGTGGTTGCAGCGGATCCTCATACGCGCGTTCCTTCCGACATGTGCGACCTCCAGTGCCGCCGTACTGCGACCAGGGCGTCGCCCGCCTTGAAGGGGTCCCCTTCGATCGTCGCCTCCCACCAGGCCGCCTTGAGCTCCGGGCACTCCGGGCAGTCGGCGATCGTCGGCCGAGCGGGGGGTTGCGGGTTCGCGCGCGCCGCGGCTCGCTCCGCGCTGGTCGCCAACCGCAGGTAGGAGAAGGGGACTTCCCATTCCAGGCCACCGCCGGGCTGCCGCACCTGCACGCGGTGGCCTTGGCTGCCGATGACCTGGGCCATCCGCCCCTCCCGGGTGTCCACCACGAACGCGCCGTTCCTGTACGTCATCGACCCCTGCACCTTCCCCCGGCGTCCGCGACTACCCGCTGTAGCCGCGCATCCACGATGGCCCTCCGCGCGCTTCGCCCGCAACAATTTGACCTCCAAAATGGAGAGTTCACCCCTGTGGGTGACGGTCACCATCGCCCAGCGAGGCCGCCGATCTCGTGCAGCACACTGGGCGAGCACGGCCAGCAGGGGAGGAAGCATGAAACATCCGCGCCGCACAGCCCGTCGCCGCAAGCTGGGAGCCGAACTGAGATCACTACGGGAAGCTGCAGGCGTGTCGCCTGAAGCAGCGGCCAAAGCGATCCATGGCGACAAAACGAAGATCAGCCGACAGGAGACGGGCCAGCATCGCGTCACGCGACTTGAGCTCGAAGTCCTGTTCACCCTCTATGGCGTCGATGACGAGAAGCGGCGCGAGTGGCTCGTTGCACTCGCATCCGAGGGCAACAAGCGGACTTGGTGGCGTCGCCACAGCGGCATGCTCACGGACGGCTTCAAAGAGGCCCTGGACCTGGAGTCCGAAGCCGCACGGATCTCGGCGTTCCAATCACAGGTCGTGCCGGGGCTGCTGCAGACGCAGACCTATGCGGCCGCACTCATCTCCGGTGCCTCGACGTCGCTGACCGAGCAACAGCTGGACTTCTTCGTCGACTTCCGGATGAGCCGGCAGAGCATCTTCCTGCGCGGAAATCCACCGCAATACACGGCCATCATGGCAGAAGGCGTACTTCACCAGCAGTTCGGTGGTCCTGGGGTGCTGGCCGAGCAGTTGCGACACCTTGTGGATTTGAGCCAGTCTCCCGACATCACGATTCAGGTCATCCCCTTCACACAGACATCGTTCACCGACTCCGGTGGATCCTTCGCCCTTTACTCCTACCCGGACCCGCTGGACCTGGACGTCGTACAGGTGGAACACCTCGACGGTGCACTTTGCCTGGAGGATGATGAAACCGTTGCGAAGTACCGCCGCGTTCTGGACAAGTTGCGGTCCTCAGCGCTGCCACCAGGACGGTCCATTGAGCTGATCGCGTCGATCGCACGTGGGCTTGAACATGAGTGAGGGACTCCCCCGTGATACGTCACGACCTGCCCGAAGATGAATGGCGCAAGTCCTCGTACAGCACAGACACCGGCCCGAATTGCATCGAGATGCAGCCGACAGAAGACCGCCTCGTCGCCATAGGCGACAGCAAAGACCGCCCCCGCGGCGCGCTGACATTGTCACCGCACGCCTGGGCGACCTTCGTGCACTCCATACGCGGCGGCAGCGAGGGCGCTTTTCAACCGGTCTCGTGACGGGGCCGGTTGCACACCAGGCCGCAGAGACCCAGCACGGCGCCGACGGCGACCATCCCCGCGCCGACGACCAGCGTGTCGGCCCCAGCGGAGCGACCGTCGTGGGCCAGTTCGCGGCCGTCGGGCGCGACGTGGCGCTCCCGGGGCGCCGGCGCGGGAGCGCCCCTCGGCGCCGGGAAGGTGAACGCGCACACCAGCACCACGCTCGCCACCACGGCGAGCGCAGCGACCACCGCAGGGCTAGTTCTCCGCGTTCTGCGCATATCGGAAAATATGCCGCACGTCGGGGGCAAAACCGCGCCGTACACGCCGAGGGCCGGACGCTACGCGTCCTTGAGTTCCTGCCGCTGCCGGCCCAGCCCCGTGCCCTCCAGCTCCACCACGTCCCCCGCCCTCAGGTACGGCTTGGGGTCGGGGCGGCTCATGGCCACGCCCGCCGGGGTGCCCGTCAGGATGACGTCACCCGGATACAGGGTCATGAACATGCTGACGTACCGGATGACCTCCGCCACCGGAAAGATCTGATCCGCGGTGCTGTCGTCCTGCTTGAGGTCGCCGTTGACCCACAGCCGCAGCCGCAGGGCCTGCGGGTCGCGGAGCTCGTCGGGGGTGACGAGCCAGGGGCCCAGCGGGGTGAACGTCTCGTAGTTCTTGCCCTTGACCCACGCGCCGCCGCGGGTGAACTGGAACTCGCGCTCGGAGACGTCGTGCGCGAGGACGTAGCCGCCGACGGCGGCCAGCGCGTCCTCGTCCGTCTCCAGGCGGCGCGCGCGGTGGGCGATGACGACGCCGAGTTCGATCTCCCAGTCGGTCTTCTCGCTGCCGGGCGGCAGCAGGACCGGGTCGTCGGGGCCGACGACCGTGTCCGCGGCCTTGAGGAAGAGGACGGGTTCGGCGGGGACGACGGAGCGGGTCTCGGCGGCCAGGCGGCGGTAGTTCAGGCCGACGCCCACGATCTTGCCGATCCGGGAGAGGGGCGGGCCGGTGCGCAGGCCGGCCGGGTCGAGGGCGGGGAGGATGCGGGCGCCGACGGCGGCCCGTATGCGCGAGAGCGCGGGCGCGTCGGCGAGCAGCGCGCCGTCGACGTCGGTCACCAGCGCCGACAGGTCGCGAAGGGTTCCGTCCTCATCCAGCAGCGCCGGGCGTTCCGCCCCCGCGGGCCCCACACGCAGCAGTTTCATCGCTTGATCGTCCAAGAGCGGAGGGGTTCTCCGCAAGGGACGTTTCGGACTGCGAACAGCGAATTGTGGGCCGCGCCCCGCCCACCCGGAGGCCGGACGGCCGGGCGCGGCCCACGCCGCATCACGTGCGGTAGGCGTAGTAGATCGCCCCGGGGTAGGACGCGATGATGCTCGCGACCGACTTCCGGTAGGTGTTGGTCGAGTGGTACGTCAGGTACGGGACGCCCATCCGGCTGCGGTACGTGGTCATCATGGAGTGGTCCTTGGACCCGTCACCGTCGAAGTCCATCTGCAGGATGTCGCCGACGTCCATCTGGTACACGTTCGACAGGTTGGTCGCCCGCTTGGTGGACAGCGTGTGCCACGACCACTCGTTGGCGCCGACCCAGGAGTCGGACTGGCTCGACTTGTTGTACCACCACTTGCGGTAGTCGGAGGTGTCCGATCCGGCCGCGTCCTTCCAGCCGCCGGCCTTGAGGGCCTGGCTGATGAAGTTGGTGCAGTCGCCGCCGTAACTGTTGAAGCTGCGGTAGGCGGGGTTGTAGTTGCGCCAGTACTTCTCGGCGTAGGCGGCCATGGCCTTGTAGTCGAGACCGCCCTTGGTCGTGGCGGTCAGCGACTTCGGCTTGGCGTTGCGGCTGCCGGGGTACCGGGTCGCGGCCGGGCTGCCGTTGAGGTCGATGCTGCCGGTCGCCGCCACCGCCGTGCGGGGCTCGTTGATGGCGCCGGGGCCGTCGTCCTGCGGGCGGATGCCCGTGAGCTCCCACTTGCCGCTCTTGCCGAGGGAGAAGCTGAGCTCGTGGTGGGCGGTGAAGCCGGTGGTCGAGGGCTCGTCGCCGCGGATCTTCTTGTACGTGAGCACCGTGGTCTCGGTGACACGCACGGTGGCGCGGTTGCCCTTGACCGTCGTCCTGTCGACCGAGGTCTTGGTGTCGGCGCCGGTGTAGGCCTCGCCGAGGGCGGCGAGCCAGGACTTCCGCATCTTCAGCGAGGAGAGTCCGGTGTCCTCGGCCTTCGAGAGGCCGGAGGAGAGACGGACCTTGCCGTCGAGCTTGGTCGCCTTGCGGTCGGCCGAGCGGGAGTCCAGGAGGACCGAGGTGCGGTCGTTCAGCACGGCGTCGGCTATTCGGCCGAAGGCCTCGACGGTCGCACTGTCCGCCGTGCGGGAGTCCGGCTTGCCCGCCGCGAACGCGGCCGACGTGGGCAGGAGAGCGGCCGTGGCGGCCACCGTCACAGCCGCCCCAACAGCGGCTCTGAATCTCGTTATGTGCACGATGTTTCCCCTTGTCGCCCGGTCCGAGCGGACCGGGGACGGAATCTTCGCACAAACCTCGGATTACTGGTGGTACGGGTGATCATTGCATGGATCTGCGCCATCTCCCGGACACGTACGGTCAGAATTGGTCCAGGCCGACGAGTCGGGATCGTCGGCCTGGTCGCATTTAGTCAGCTCGGGGGCGCTGCCCCCTACTTGCCCCCTACTTGTCGTAGAAGGTCCACAGCTGGTTGTTGGGCCCGTCCCCCTGCTCCTCGGTGGTCACCGCCTGGTCGGAGCCGTTCGCCTGGAGGGCGGTGTCCGCGAACTTCTTGTTGAGGATCTCGGTCTGGTCCTCGGCGGTGTCCACGGTCCAGCGCTGGGCCAGGTTGTGTGGGTCGCACTTGGCCAACTGCACCTTGCCGGAGGCGGCCGTGGCGGTGATGCAGCTGCCGAAGCGGGTGTTCTTGATCGTGTAGACACCCAGCCCGTCGGACTGGGTGGCCACTCTGTCGAACGTCCACACCTGGTCGGCGTAACTGCCGTCCCTGGTCCAGACGGCAGCCCCGTCGTAGGCGTCGAGATTGGTGTTGTCGAGGTAGGACTGGACGGACTTGGTGAAGGTGTCGGGCGGCGCGGCCGCGGCCGTGGCCGGGTTCCCGGTGGTGACGAGAGCGCCCGTCAGAAGGGTGGTCGCCGCGGCTGCAAAGATCGTCTTGCCGGTGATACGCATTGCATCGCTCCATTCGGTTCGAAACATGCGGTCCGGAGAACAGCGCGAACATTTCCATTCGCCTTTGCTCACGGCAAGTGCCGGAACCGGCCAAGCAATCGACTCATTCACCCCTTATGCCGGAACCGACCCCTCCGGTCGCGCCGACCCCTCCCGTCCCGACGACTCCTCCGGTCGCGGATCGGTCGCCAACACCTCCTCGTCCGGGCGGTCGTCGGCCGGCTGCGGGCCGAGCCAGGAGACGGCCAGCGCCACCGCCAGGTTCACGCCCAGCGCGAGCGCTCCCGCGTTCACGCCCCACAGGGGGTCGTGCTCGGTGAAGACGAGGGCGCACACGAGCGTTCCTCCCGCCACGAGTCCGCTCACCGCGCCCCACAGCGTCAGCCGCCGCCACACCAGACCCAGCAGGATCATCGGGACGAGCTGCGCCATCCCCTCGTACGAGATGAGGGAGAGGCGGACGAGGGTGTTGGGCGTCAGGTAGGTCAGAGCGAGCGCCAGCGCGCCCGACACGACCACGACGATCTGCGCCGCGAACCGCTGCCGCCGCGGCCGGCCGGCCAGGGCGGGGATCGTCCCCAGCACGCTCTTCCCCCACATCGTGCCGATGACCAGCATGAACACGGCCATGGGAACGATGGAGGAGAGGGCCGCGGCGACGCCGGTGACCCCGACGGCCCATGCCGGAAGCGAGTCCACGACCAGCTTGAACAGAGCGAGGTTCGACCCGGCACCCGTCAGCCCCGGCACGACGAACAGGGCCGCCATGCCCAGCAGCATCGGCACGAACAGCAGCACGTTGTAGAACGGCAGCAGCATCGCGTTGCGGCGCAGGGCATCGGCGCTGCGCGCGCCCAGGTAGCCCGCCACGGTGGTCGGGAAGATGACGACCGTCAGGGAGTTGAGGAAGCTCGTGGTCGCGAACCAGGTGACGTCGAGGCCGCTGCCGCCGTGGCCGGTCAGCGTCAGCCAGTCGGGCTTCTCGGCGACGAGGCGGTCCAGGAAGGGCCCGTAGCCGTCGAAGTAGTGGTTCGGGACGTAGATCGCGAGAAAAGCGAGCGTCACGATCACCAGCGCGTCCTTCAGCACCGACACCCACGCGCTCCCCCGCAGCCCGCTCACCACCACGAACCCGGTCGTCACCGCGAAGGCGATGAAGTAGGCCCAGTTCAAGCTGATGACGCCATACGAAATGGTGGAGACGACGACGCCCATGCCGGTGATCTGCAGCTGGATGTACGGCAGCAGGCACACGGTCGCCAGGACCGCGACCGCCGTGCCGAGCCAGGGGCGGCCGTAGCGGTGGGCGACCATGTCGGTGATGGTGACCAGGCCGTGGCGGCGGGCGTACGACCAGAGCGTCGGGCCGACGACGTAACCGATCGCGTAGCCGCAGGACATGTAGGCGATGACGTAGAGGACCGGGGCGCCGTGGTTGTAGCCCCAGCCGGCCGCGCCGAGGTAGCTGAAGCTGGTGTAGCCCTCACCGGCCATCAGCACCCAGATGAAGACGGTGCCGAGGCTGCGGCCGCCGACGGACCACTCGGCGAGGCCGGTGGTGCGGCCGTGACCGCGCACGGCGAGAAGGCCGAGGGCGACGGTGAGCACCATGAAAACAACAAAGACGGTGGTCGCCACCGCCGCGTTGCCGCTCATACCCGGCCTCGCCTGCGGTCGCCCCGCCAGGCGAGGAAGACGGCGACGGGGGTAAGGAGGGTGGCAGCGAGCAGCCAGAAGAACAAGAAGGGCAACCCCATGACCGTGGGCCGCACCCGGTCGACGAGCGGGAGGACGCCAAGAAAGAGGACGTACGGAGCGAGCAACCACAGCAAGGTGGGACGTTTCAACACGGGGTGACCCTAACCGGACCGGGTGCCGGCCCGGCGGCGCTACCCCCCCAGCCCCCTGGTCAGCCCGTAGATGCACAGCCCCGCCAGCGCCCCCACCACCGTGCCGTTGATGCGGATGAACTGCAGGTCCCGCCCGATGTGGGCCTCGATCTTCCGGGACGTGTGCTCCGCGTCCCAGCCCGCGACCGTGTCCGTGATCAGCGACGTGATCTCGTCGCGGTACGTCGTCACGACGTAGACCGCCGCGTCCTCCAGCCACCCGTCGACCTTCTCCCGCAGCCGGTCGTCGGCCGCCATCCGCGACCCGAGCGACAAGATCCCCGCCCGCACCCGCAGCCGCAGCTCACTCCGCTCGTCCTCCGCCGCCGCGACGATCATCGCGCGGACCGAGGCCCACACCGACGCGATGACGTCCTGCACCTCGCCCCGCCCCAGCAGGTCGGACTTCAGCCGCTCGACCCGCGCCCGCGTGTCCGTGTCGGACTGCAGGTCGCGCGCGAAGTCCCCGAGGAAGCGGTCGACGGCCCCGCGCGCCGGGTGGTCGGGCATGTCGCGCATCTCGATGGCGAACCGCAACAGCTCCTTGTAGACCCGCTCCCCGACCTTCCGGTCGACGAACCGCGGCGTCCACCCGGGCGCACCCCCCGTAACGGCCCCCATCACGGAGTCCCCGTGGGTGACGAGCCAGTCGTGGGCGCGGACGCACACCAGGTCCACGACCTTCCGGTGGCCGCCGTCCGCGACGACCTTCTCCAGCATGGCGCCGATGCCGGGCGCGACCTCGGCGGCGTCGGCGCGCCGGGTGATGGCCTCGCCGACGACGGCCTGCACGTCGGAGTCCCGCAGGACGGTGAGGGCGCCGCGCACGGCGGTGGCCAGCTCGGCGGTGACGCGGTCGGCGTGCTCGGGGTGGGAGAGCCAGGCGCCGAGGCGGGAGGCGATGCCGACGGCCCGCAGCCGGACCCGCACCACCTCGCCGGAGAGGAAGTTCTCCCCGACGAAGTCGCCGAGGCTCTGACCGAGCTGGTCCTTCTTGGTGGGGATGATCGCGGTGTGCGGGATGGGCAGGCCCATCGGGCGCCGGAAGAGCGCGGTGACGGCGAACCAGTCGGCGAGGGCACCGACCATGCCGGCCTCCGCCGCGGCGGCCACGTAGCCGGCCCAGGCCCCCGCGCCCGCCGACTGGGACCACTTCGCAAGCCCGTACACCAGCGCAACCGCGATCAGGAGCCCCGTCGCGAGGGCCTTCATCCGGCGCACTCCGCGGCGTTTCTCCTCGTCGGCCGCGCTGTAGGTGAGACTGCCCAGCGGAGCGGGCATCACCCGTTCAGCGGTACCCGTGTCCTCACTCGGCGACCGTTTCATCCGCACCACCCGTTCCAGCCGACCTACCGTGCATTGTCCTTACCCGGCCTACTCCTGGAACGGACCGGGAGTTCCCCGCGTCTGACAAGTCGCATGTGACACGTTGCGTGACCCACCCGGCCGGCGGGCGACCCCCGAGGCCACCGTGGGATCATGCAACGGCGATCGGACCGCGAGGGCGCTGTTGCTGATCAGTCGCTGTTTTCGTCCCCGGTTCCGCTTCCGCACCCGGAGCTGCCCGCTCCGCCTCTTCCAGGAGACACCCGCATGAACAGGCCACCCCTGCCCCGCGGCACGGCCTACGCCGTCCTCGCCGCGCTGGCGGCCGTGGTGATCATCGTCTCGACCGCGATATTCGTCGGGGTCGGCGGTCAGGACGGACAGGCCGTCACCAGCCGGCACGAGAGCCGCCCCTCCGCCGAACCCGCCGCCTCCGGGGAATGGATCGGCTCCTGGGCCACCTCGCCGGCCGCCGCCGAGCCCAACACCGCCAACGGCTTCGCGGGCATGTCGATCCGCAACGTGGTCCACACCAGCATCGGCGGCACCGGCGCCCGCATCCAGCTCTCCAACCTCTACGGGAGCCTGCCGCTGGCCGTCACGCACGCCTCGCTCGGCGTGGCCGCGACCCCCGGCTCCCCCGCGGCCGCCCCCGGCAGCATGCAGCGCCTGACCTTCGCCGGACAGCCCACGGTCACCGTCCCGGCCGGCGGCTCCCTGCTCAGCGACCCGGTCCGGATGGCCGTCCCGGCCGCCTCCGACCTGCTCGTCACCACGTACTCGCCGACCCCCTCGGGCCCGGTCACCTACCACCCGCACGCCCGGCAGATCTCCTTCATCGCGCGCGGCGACCACACCGAGGAGCCCCTCGGCACCGCGTACACCACGAAGACGCCCTACTGGCGCTACCTGACGGCCGTGGACGTGTGGAGCCAGGAGGCGCACGGCGCGGTCGTCGCCCTCGGCGACTCCATCACCGACGGCGTGACCTCCACCGTCGGCGCCAACCGCCGCTGGCCGGACTTCCTGGCCGCCCGGCTGCGCACGGAGCCCGGCGCCCCGCGCTACGGCGTCCTCAACGAGGGCATCAGCGGCAACCGCATACTGCTGAGCAACTCGGCCGCGCCGATGCCGAACAACCCCAGCGGCCTCTCGCGCTTCGACCGGGACGTACTCGGCCGGACCGGCGCCCGCGTCGTCGTCGTGGCGCTCGGGATCAACGACATCCTGCGCAAGCCGCAGGTGCAGGACCCGCAGCAGATCGTCAACGGCCTGCGCGCGATCGTGCAGCGGGCGCACGCGCGCGGCCTGCGGGTGGTCGGCTCGACGCTGATGCCGTTCGGCGGCCACAAGGGCGCGGTGGAGCGCCAGGAGGCCACGCGCCAGGGGGTCAACGAGATCATCCGTACCGGCGGCGTCTTCGACGCGGTCGTGGACTTCGACCGGACGCTGCGGGACCCGGCGGCTCCCGAGCGGCTCCTGCCGGCCTACGACTCCGGGGACCACCTGCACCCGAGCGACGCGGGGTACGAGGCGATGGCGCGGGCGGTCGATCTTGAGAGCCTCAAGGGGCAGGCGGCGGCAGCGCTGTGACGCGCCGGGGGCTCCGGCCCCCGGCTCGCTCCCGGCTCCCGGCTCCCGGTAAGCGCCTTACTCCAGCGGCCTGCGCCGCTCCTCGCGGTCCAGGCGCCGCTGCTCGCGCCGCTCCTCGCGGAGCCTCCTGCGCTCCTCCTGCGTGACCTTCCGGACCACCCCCACCCCGCCCCAGAAGGTGAAGCCGGTGACGCGCACCCGCGGCGAGCCCGGGGTGCCCGGGCCGGAGGCCTTGTCGTCGAAGCCGCCCATGATGCCGATGCCGTCGACGTGCACGTCCAGGTCCGGCGGCACGGTGACCTGCATGCCGCCCATGACGGCGATGCAGCGGATGACGATCTCGCCGTCCTCGAAGCGCGCGTCGCGCAGGTCGATCTCGCCGCCGCCCCAGAAGGTGAAGGCGGTGAAGCGGCGGGGCACCGTCCAGGCGCCGCGGCGCTGGAAGCCGCCCATGACGCCGATGGCCACCGTGCTGCTCGCGGGGCCGCCGATGCGGTCCGCCCAGCTCTGCTGTGCCGGCGCGGTCGCGCCCGCGGGCTTGGTGAGGGAGACGGCGCCGGCGGGGGCCGGCAGGTCGCGCACGAGCGGCTCCAGGTCGCCGTGCGTCCGCGCCGTGTAGGCCGCTTCCAGCCGTTCCTCGAACTCCTCCATGGTCAGCCGGCCCTCGGCGACGGCCTCGCGCAGGGCCTCGGCCACACGCTCCCGCTCCGCGTCGGACGCCCTCATGTCAGGAAGTTCGCTCATCATACGAACAGCGTAGCGAGCGGAAGAATCGATTCAGGGCGTTGCGCGAGAGGGGACATTCACCGCAACGGCCCCGCCGGGGCGCATCTCGTACCGCATCCGGTCGTTGAACCTCGGCAGCGTCGGCCCCGGTTTTCACTCCCCGGAGTGGCCGGCGCCTGGCCCGGACGGCCGAGCCGGGTCTGCCCGGTGTGCGGAACGTGCCATGGCGCGGAACGCATGATGCGACAGTGTTCGACGGGATGTACGACGTGTACGAAACACAGCGGACCGCCCGACACGAGACCGCGCCGCCGTGACCGAACCAACGGCGGCGGCCGAGGAGTCCCTACAGACATGAGCGACGAGCACGCACAGCGGGCCGCCGGGGGCGGCCGTGGCGCACCGGCGGGCTGGGCGCCCAGGGAGACCGGCGGCCCGGGGCGCGGCGGGCACGGCGGCCGGCCCGGGACACCGGGACGGCCGGACCGCCCCGGCAACGGCAACGGCAACGGCAACGGCAGGAACGGCCGCCGCCGCACCGGCTGGCGGCGCCTCCTGCCCACCTGGCGGATGGTGCTGGGCGCCTTCCTGCTCCTCGTCCTCCTCGTCGCGGGCGGCCTCATCGCCGGCTACATGCTCGTGCAGATCCCCGCCGCCAACCAGGCCGCGGTCGCCGAGAGCAACGTCTTCCTCTACGCCGACGGCAGCCAGCTGGCGCGCGACGGCGAGGTCAACCGCGAGAGCGTGCCGCTCAGCAAGGTGCCCCGCACCGTGCAGCACGCCGTGCTCGCCGCCGAGGACCGCGACTTCTACTCCGAGTCCGCCGTGAACCCCGAGGCCATGCTGCGCGCCGCCTGGAACACCGTCACCGGCAAGGGCAAGCAGTCCGGCTCCACCATCACCCAGCAGTACGTGAAGAACTATTACCTGGGCCAGGAGCAGACCATCACCCGCAAGGTGAAGGAATTCTTCATCGCCATCAAGCTGGACCGCGAGGAGAGCAAGGACGACATCCTCGAAGGCTATTTGAACACCAGCTACTTCGGCCGCAACGCCTACGGCATCCAGGCCGCCTCCCAGGCGTACTACGGCAAGGACTCCGACAAGCTGAACACCGCCGAGGGCGCCTACCTCGCCACGCTCCTCAACGCCCCGAGCCTGTACGACGTCGGCGCCCACCCCGAGAACCAGGCGCGCGCCACCGCCCGCTGGAACTACGTCCTCGACGGCATGGTCAAGAAGAAGTGGCTGAGCCAGGACGAGCGCAACGCCATGAAGTTCCCCGCCCCCGGCAAGGCGCGGGCGCGGCTCGGCATGTCCGGCCAGCGCGGCTATCTGGTGGAGGCGGTCAAGGACTACCTCACCAGCAACAAGATCGTCGACGAGCAGACGCTCGCCCGCGGCGGCTACCGCATCACCACGACCATCGAGAAGAAGAAGCAGGAGGCCTTCGTCGGCGCCGTCCAGAAGCAGCTGATGGACGAGCTCAGCGACAACCGCACGGTCGACCGGTACGTACGGGCCGGCGGCGCCTCCATCGACCCGCGCACGGGCCGGGTCGTCGCCCTCTACGGCGGCATCGACTACACCAAGCAGTTCGTCAACAACGCCACCCGCCGCGACTTCCAGGTCGGCTCCACCTTCAAGCCGTTCGTCTTCACCTCGGCGGTCGCCAACGACTCGTCCACGCAGGACGGGCGCACCATCACCCCCTACACGCTCTACGACGGGACCAACAAGCGCCCCGTGCAGGGGCCGGACGGGCCCGTCGGCTACGCCCCCGCCAACGAGGACGACATCTCCTACGGGCGGATCACCGTCACCAAGGCCACCGACCTGTCCGTCAACGCCGTCTACGCCCAGATGGCCCAGGACGTCGGCCCGGCCAAGGTCAAGGACACCGCCGTCGCCCTCGGCATCCCCGAGAACACCCCCGACCTGACCGCCACCCCCTCCATCGCGCTCGGCGTCGCCAACGCCAGCGTCCTGGACATGACCCAGGCGTACGCGACGCTCGCCAACCACGGGCGGCACGGCGCGTACACCATGGTCGACAAGGTCTCCAAGGGCGCCGAGATCGTCCCGCTGCCGGGCAAGGACGTGAAGCAGGCCGTGACGCGCACGGCCGCCGACACCACCACCTCGATCCTGGAGAGCGTCGTCGAGAACGGCACCGGCCGCGGCGCGCAGGCCGCGGGGCGGCCCGCCGCCGGCAAGACCGGCACCGCCGAGGACGACAAGGCCGCGTGGTTCGCGGGCTACACCCCCGACCTCGCGACCGTCGTCGCCGTGATGGGCCAGGACTCCGAAACCGGCGAGCACAAGTCCCTCTACGGGGCCGCCGGGCAGGCCCGCATCAACGGCGGCGGCTTCCCCGCCGACATCTGGGCCGCCTACACCGCCGCCGCCCTCCGGGGCACCTCCGTCAAGGACTTCGACCTGGAGCTGGAGAGCGGCGCCCGCATCCCGACCATGGAGCCGCCGGTGTTCTCGGCGCCGCCGGAGACCTCCGCGCCGCCCACGCCGCCGGCACCGCCCACCGGGCCGCCCACGCCGTCGTTCCCGCCGCTGCCGCCGACCGGGCCGCCGCCGGGCTTCCCGACGGGGCCGCCGTCACCGCCGTCGCTGCCGGGGTTCCCCACGTTCATCCCGAACGAGCCGAAGGACGGGCACGGGGTCGGCGGCCTGGACCGGGACCTGCTGGGCGACTACTGACGAGCCGCGGGCCGGGGCATCCCCGGCCCCCGGCCGGTCAGTGGCCCGACGTCGCCTTCAAACCCACGACCGCCACCAGCAACAGCACAATGAAGAAGATCCGCGCGGCCGTGGCCGGCTCGCCCAGGACCAGCATGCCCAGGACCGCCGCACCGGCCGCGCCGATGCCGACCCACACGCCGTAGGCCGTACCGATGGGAAGGGACTTCGCCGCCTGCGACAGCAGCAGCATGCTGGCGGCGATACCCGCGATGGTGAACACGCTCGGCCACAGCCGGGTGAACCCTTCGGTGAACTTCATGCCGATCGACCAGCCGACCTCGAGCAGACCGGCGACGGCAAGCAGGACCCATGCCATGACGGCACCTCCGTGGAGAGAGCTTCCAGGGGTGCGTCGTCTTGTCCTGACCCGGTACGGCGCGTCTCGTCGGGTTCGGACAACCGTACCAAAAGGGGCGTACTACAGGTAGAGGCCCGTGGAGTCCTCCGAGCCCTCCAGCCGCTCCGCGGCCACGGCGTGCAGATCGCGCTCGCGCATCAGCACGTACGCCACGCCCCGGACCTCCACCTCGGCCCGGTCCTCGGGGTCGTACAGCACCCGGTCGCCCGGCTCCACCGTGCGCACGCTCTGCCCGACCGCCACGACCTCGGCCCAGGCCAGCCGGCGGCCCACCGCCGCCGTCGCGGGAATGACGATGCCGCCGGAGGACCGGCGCTCGCCCTCCGGGATGTCGGTCCGGACCAGCACGCGGTCGTGCAGCATCCGGATGGGCAGCTTGTCGTGGGTGGGGTTCGTACTCACACGGACGACCGTACCCGCCCGCACCCGGCCCCGCGGCCACGGATCACGGATCCGTGGATGTGACCTACGCCCCGCGGCGCCGCGACGATACGGCGATCAGCCCCAGCACGCCCACCGCGACCATCGCCACCGGCACGATCCGGTCCAGCCGCGGAGCGCCCTCCTCCGTGGTGAAGCGCGCCTTCGCGTCCGACACCAGCCGGTGCGCCGCCGCACAGGCACGGCCCGCGGTGTGGTCCACCTTCGCGGCGACCTTCGCCTTCGCGTCGCCCACGATCGTGCTCGGGTGCATCCGCACGCCGATCTCGTCGAGCGTCACGGCGAGCTCGTTCCGCCTGCGGGCGATGTCCGCCTCGATCTGCGCAGGGGTCCTGGCATCCGACACCGCGCTGCCTCCGTCGTCTCGATAAGAGTGATGATGAGTGATGACGACAGTCTGTCAGCTCGCCGGACCCCGTGCCCCGCGGCACCCCCGATCGGGCCGGTGACTACGCTCGGGACGCAGGCCCACGACCCGAGGAGAGCCATGAGCGAGCGACTGCAGCCCGGCGACACCGCCCCCGCCTTCACCCTTCCCGACGCCGACGGCAACCCGGTCTCGCTCGCGGACCGCAAGGGCCGCAAGGTGATCGTCTACTTCTACCCTGCCGCCCTCACCCCCGGCTGCACCAAGCAGGCCTGCGACTTCACCGACAACCTCGACTTCCTCGCCGGCCACGGCTACGACGTGATCGGCGTCTCCCCCGACAAGCCGGAGAAGCTCGCGAAGTTCCGCGAGAAGGAGAGCCTCCAGGTCACGCTCGTCGGCGACCCCGAGAAGAAGGTCCTGGAGGCGTACGGCGCCTTCGGCGAGAAGAAGCTGTACGGGAAGACCGTCACCGGGGTGATCCGGTCGACGGTGATCGTGGACGAGGACGGCCGGGTCGAGCGTGCGCTCTACAACGTGAAGGCCACGGGCCACGTAGCGAAGATCATCAAGGACCTGGGCCTGTAGGCCACCGATCCGGGGCGCCGCCCCGGACCCCGCTCCTCGAACGCCGGACGGCTCGGCCGTGCCGAGCTCACCGGCCTTGATCTAGCCGAGCCCGGCACCAATCCGGCCCGTCCGGCGATTGAGGACGCCCGCCGCACGCGCAACGAGCCCACAGGGCAGACGCCGTCACTCGCCCTCCGCAGGAGACTCCGCCTCGGGCAGGTCCAGGATCGCCTGCGCGCCCCCGCCCTGCGCCGTGCCGAACTCCAGCCGCGCCCCCAGCACCACCGCCTGGCCCACCGCGATCGTCAGTCCGAGGCCGTGCCCCGTGCCGCGTTCCGGCGCCGCCGTGCGGAAGCGCCGCGGCCCCTGGTCCACCAGGTCCGGCGGATAGCCGTCGCCGTGGTCGCGCACCACGATCCGCGTGCCCTCCACGGTGACCTCGATCGGCGGCTTCCCGTGCTTCGCCGCGTTGGCCAGGATGTTCACCAGGATGCGCTCCACGCGGCGGGCGTCCGTCGCCACGATGCGGCCCTCGCCGACCACCTCGACCGCCACGTCGTCGACCCCGCGCTGGCCCCGCGCCCGCTTGACGATCCCGCGCACCAGCGACGGCAGCTCGACGGCGTCCAGCTGGGCGCGCTCCCGGCCGGCGTCCAGCCGGGACACCTCCAGCAGGTCCTCCACCAGCACCCGCATCGTCTGCGCGCGCTCGCGCACCATCTCCACCGCCCGCGGGTGCGGCAGCAGCTCCGCCGACGCCACGAGCCCCGCCACCGGCGTCCGCAGCTCGTGCGCCACGTCCGCCGTGAACTCCCGCTCCGCCTCCACGCGCGCCGCCAGCGACGTCGCCATGTGGTGCACCGAGCGGCCCAGCTCCGCGACCTCGTCCCGGCCGCCCGCCGCCAGCGCCTCCGCGTCCGGCGGCTCGCCCGCCGCGATCCGCCGGGCCGCCGCCGCGCTCAGCCGCAGCCGCCGCGACAGGCTCTGCGCCACGAACCAGGCGACCACCGCCATCAGCGCCACCGTCGCCGCGCCCGCCACCAGCAGCGCCTTGTCCAGCGCCGTCATCAGCGGATCCCGGTCCGGGTAGGGCGCCGACACCGAGAGCACCTTGTCGCCGCCGACCGCCGTCGCCGCCCACACCCGCGGGTCGTCCCCGTCGCTGATGTACGTACCCGAGCGGCCCCGCGCCACGGCCTGCGCCAGCGGGAACGGCAGCGCCGCGTCGTCCAGTTGGGCGCCCAGCGCGAGCGTGCTGTCGCGCTGGTAGATCTGCAGCGCCGAACTCAGCAGGTCGTCCTGGTAGGCCTGGGCCTGCCGGTCGCGCTCCGCCGTGGAGATGTGGTGCACGGCCAGCCCCAGCACCACGACGGCGAGCGCGGTGACGAAGGAGATCGCGAGGGCGATCCGGCCACGGATACCCATCACGCGATCGTGTACACCTCTTTCGCCTTCGCATGGGGGGTGGCGCCCGTGTAGCTGACCTCGATGCCCGTGAAGGCCATCATCCCGTCGACCTTCGTGACGTCGTACAGGCGCAGCCGCGCCGGGAAGGAGGCCGGGGAACCGCCGCCGGCCGCGCCCGAGACCAGCACCACGCCGGAGCCGTCCGCGCCGTCCGCGGAGAACGAGTCCCACTTGATGTCGCTGGCCACCACCCCGGCGTTCGAGCAGTTCAGCGTGATGATCTTCGGCTCCACGACCGGCCTGCCGACGCCGCACTCGCGCACGCCCGGCATCTCCCGCGGCGCGAGCGTCTCCGGCGTCGCCTCCGGAGTGTCCCGCGCGGGGTGGGCCTTCTGCGCGGCCGCCGTCTTCGGGGCGTCGGCCACCGTGCCCGACCGGTCCTCGGCCTGGCTGAACCACACGCCGCCGAGCGCCAGCACCGTCACCGCCGCGAAGATCGCCAGGGCGGTGCGCATGCCGGGGCGACGGGGCGCAACACGGTCGGCCATCGGCCCTCTCTCTGGTCTTTCCGGTGTTCGTGGGTCCGGCTGAACGTCCCCGCTGTGAGGGACGGTGAAATCGGGCCGCGCGTTCCCTTCATGCCTATATCAGCTTCCGGGGCGCGCCGGGCGCCGGGCGTGACCAATCTCCCTATCGGCAGGCGCACCGGTTTGAGCCGCGGCACAGCGTGCAGACGCAGGCCCGTACACATCGCCGCGCAACCGTGAGGGGGCCGAGCCGTGCCCAACGGCAGCAGCACCGAGGCCGGGAACGCCGGACACGACCCGGCCGCCGTCAGACGACACCCGGCCCTGTTCCGGGCCGTCGCCCGCCGCCGCAACCCGCGGCTGCGGCGCACGGACATCACCGTCACGGACGAGCGCACGGTCAGACGGGCGGTCAAGGCGGCGGCGCTCGGCAACGCCATGGAGTGGTTCGACTTCGGCATCTACAGCTACCTCGCCGTCACCCTCGGGAACGTCTTCTTCCCGTCCGGCGACGACACGGTGCGCCTGCTGTCCTCGCTCGCGACCTTCGCCGTGGCCTTCCTCGTCCGGCCCCTCGGCGGCATGTTCTTCGGCCCGCTCGGCGACCGGATCGGCCGCAAGCGCGTCCTGGCCCTGACGATGGTGCTGATGGCCTCCGGCACCTTCGCCATCGGCCTCATCCCGTCGTACGCGGCCATCGGCTTCTGGTCACCCGTGCTGCTGATCTGCTTCCGGATGCTGCAGGGCTTCTCCACCGGCGGCGAGTACGGGGGCGCCGCGACCTTCATCGCCGAGTACGCGCCCGACAAGCGCCGCGGCTACTTCGGCAGCTTCCTCGAACTCGGCACCCTCGCCGGCTACGTCGGCGCGGCCGGCCTCGTCACCGCCATGACCTCCGCGCTCGGCGGCGACGCGATGACCGACTGGGGCTGGCGCATCCCCTTCCTCGTCGCCGGCCCGCTCGGCCTCGTCGGCCTCTACCTGCGGATGAAGCTGGAGGACACCCCCGCCTTCCAGAAGCTGGAGGAGGACGAGGAGACCGGCGGCACCGAACTCAAGGAGATCTTCGCCGCACAGTGGGCGCGGCTACTGCTGTGCGTCGTCCTGGCCGGGGCGTACGGCATCACCGACTACATGCTGCTGTCGTACATGCCGACGTACCTCACCGACCGGCTCGGCTACGACGACACGCACGGCCTGCTGATCCTCATCGCCACGATGATCCTGCTGATGGCCGTCATCACCTGCGTGGGCCGGCTCAGCGACCGGATCGGCCGCAAACCCCTGCTGATGGCGGGCCTGGGCGGCTTCGTCGCCCTGTCGGTACCGGCGTTCCTGCTGCTCAAACAGGGCAGCCTGGTGGCCGTCCTCGGCGGCATGCTGATGCTCGGCCTGCCCCTGGTGTGCCTCCTCGGCACCATGTCCGCCGTCCTCCCCGCCCTCTTCCCCACCCACGTCCGCTACGGCTCCCTGGCCATCGGCTACAACATCTCCACGTCCCTCTTCGGCGGCACGACCCCCCTGGTGATCACGGCCCTGATCCACGCCACGGGCAGCGACATGATGCCGGCGTTCTACACGGCGGGCGCGGCCCTGATCGGCATGCTCGCCGTCGCCTTCATGCGGGAGACGGCCCGCCAGCCGCTGGAGGGCTCACCGCCGGCGGTGGCGACGAAGGAGGAAGCGGAAGAGATCGTCACCTCCCGGTCCCCCGAACCGAAGTTCTGACGGTTCGTAGGGTCCGGGCCGCCGGGCAGGAGACCGGCCGGACGCCGGGCCGGAACCGCCGCCCGGCGTCCGGTCCGGCGGGCTCGGCCCGATCCGCCTACAGGGCGGGCGCCCGGCCCGATAGCATGGTCAGCAGCTCGCGGCCGTGGTGGAATTGGCAGTCACGCTGGGTTTAGGTCCCAGTGGGGTAACACCCGTGAGGGTTCGAGTCCCTCCGGCCGCACGGACACCAAGGGCCGTCCCGCTCCGGCAGGACGGCCCTTCGGCATGCGGTCAGCCCAGCAGCTCGCGCACCACCGGTACCAGGCCCCGGAACGCCTTCCCGCGGTGGCTGATCGCGTTCTTCTCGTCCGCCGTCAGTTCGGCGCAGGTGCGGGTCTCGCCGAGGGGCTGGAGGATCGGGTCGTAGCCGAAGCCGCCGCCGCCCGCCGGTTCGTGGCGGAGGGTGCCTTCCAGGCGGCCTTCGACCACCCGCTCCGTGCCGTCCGGCAGGGCCAGGGCCGCGGCGCAGGCGAAGTGGGCGCCGCGGTGTTCGTCGGCGATGTCGCCGAGCTGGGCGAGGAGGAGGTCGAGGTTGGCCTTGTCGTTGCCGTGGCGGCCGGCCCAGCGGGCGGAGAAGATGCCGGGGGCGCCGTTCAGGACGTCGACGCACAGGCCGGAGTCGTCGGCGACGGCCGGGAGGCCGGTGGCCCGGGCGAGGGCGTGGGCCTTGAGGAGGGCGTTCTCGGCGAAGGTGACGCCGGTCTCCTTGACGTCCGGGATCTCGGGGTAGGCGTCGGCGCCGACGAGTTCGACGTCGAGGCCGGCCGCCTCCAGGATGGCGCGGAGCTCGGTGACCTTGTTGGCGTTGCGGGTGGCGAGGATCAGGCGCTTCATGGGGTGATTATCCCGCCGCCCCCGCGCCCTCCCCCGCCTACTTCGACGTGCACACCTTCGACAGTTCTCCTGCCGCGTCCGTCAGCGGCGTGAGGTCCGGGGTCTTGTCGTCGCGCAGGGCGTCGCGGACGTTCCCGGCGGCCTTCTGGAGGTGGTCGAGGGCCTTGGCGACGTCGACGTTGCTCGTCTTGTCCTTGAGCTTCTTCGTGTCCTTCTCGAGGTTGTCGAGGATCTTGCCCGCGTTGCCGGTGTCGGTGGCCGTGTCGGTGACGCTGCGCTGGAGGTCGTCGACGTCGTTCGATATCTCGATGCCGAGGCGGGCGCAGTCCACGGCCTTCTGGGCGGTGGAGCAGCCGGCCGCGAGCGGTACGGCGACGAGTGCTGCGGCGGCCAGTGCCAGTGCTGCCTTGCGTGCGGGCATGAGGGCCCCTCCCCTGTGAGTACTGCTACGGGCGCACGGCCGGGTTTTCCGGCCGTACGCCCGTAGGAACGCTCCTGATCCCTCCGGCGGTTGCCTACAGCGTCGCCGCGAGTGCCTCGCGCTGGGCGGCGTCGAGTGCGGCGCAGCCCGTGACGGCGAGGTCGAGGATGGCGTTGAGCTCTTCGCGGGCGAAGGGCTCGGCCTCGGCGGTGCCCTGGACCTCGACGAAGCGGCCGTCGCCCGTGCAGACGACGTTCATGTCGGTCTCGGCGCGGACGTCCTCTTCGTAGCAGAGGTCGAGGAGGGGGACACCGTCGACGATGCCGACGCTGACCGCGCTGACCGTTCCGGTGAGGGGCTGCCGGCCGTGCTTGACGAGCTTCTTGCCCTGGGCCCAGGTGATGGCGTCGGCGAGGGCGACGTAGGCGCCGGTGATGGCGGCGGTGCGGGTGCCGCCGTCGGCCTGGAGGACGTCGCAGTCGAGGACGATGGTGTTCTCGCCGAGGGCCTTGAAGTCGATGACGGCGCGCAGGGAGCGGCCGATGAGGCGGGAGATCTCGTGGGTGCGGCCGCCGATCTTGCCGCGGACGGCCTCGCGGTCGCCGCGGGTGTTGGTGGAGCGGGGCAGCATCGAGTACTCGGCGGTGACCCAGCCCTCGCCGGAGCCCTTGCGCCAGCGGGGGACGCCCTCGGTGACGCTGGCGGTGCAGAAGACCTTGGTGTCGCCGAAGGAGATGAGGACGGAGCCCTCGGCGTGCTTGCTCCAGCCGCGCTGGATGGTCACGGGGCGGAGCTGGTCGGGCGTGCGGCCGTCGATGCGAGACATGGTGATGAGCCTACTGGCATCGGGGGAGCGCGAAGGGCCCCGTTCCGGTTCGCAGCGGCGGCGCGCTGGGCGGCGTCGCGTCCGATCCGGGGCGGGGCCCTCCGGCGGGAGCCTCAGCGGCTCACATCATGTCTTCGATCTCACCGGCGATCGGGTCGGCGTCGGTGCCGATGACGACCTGGATGGCGGTGCCCATCTTGACGACGCCGTGGGCGCCGGCGGCCTTGAGCGCGGCCTCGTCGACCAGCGCCGGGTCGGCGACCTCGGTGCGGAGACGGGTGATGCAGCCCTCGATCTCCTCGATGTTGTCGATGCCGCCGAGGCCGGCGACGATCTTCTCAGCCTTGCTGGCCATGTGCACTCCTGGTTGTCTTCGGCCCTTCGGCGGTACCACCGACCGGCTTCCACACGGTAAACCACGTTCAGCCCAACTATGCGGGCAAATGTCCGCCATCCGGCAAAGGATGGCTTCACCCACCACCCCGCATAAGTGGTCTACACCAGTATGCGGCAAGCACCGAGTGGACCGCCGCCGGGGCGGCGGCCGGGAGGACGCAGATGACCACGGACGCCACAGCGGCACCGGCACCGCGGCAGAGCCCCTGGCGGGCGCGCTGGCAGACCCTCTTCTCGAACCTGCAGAAGATGGGCCGCAGCCTCCAGCTGCCGATCGCGGTGCTCCCGGCCGCAGGCATCCTGAACCGGCTCGGCCAGCCGGACGTCTTCGGCAAGGACGGGCTGGGCTGGACGGACGTAGCGAAGGTCTTCGCGGGCGCGGGCGGCGCACTGCTGGACTCGGCGCTCGGCCTGCCGCTGCTGTTCTGCGTGGGCGTGGCGATCGGCATGGCGAAGAAGGCGGACGGCTCGACGGCGCTGGCCGCGGTGGTGGCCTTCCTCGTCTACTTCTCGGTGCTGCACCAGTTCCCGGAGGACTGCCCGCAGGAGACGACGTTCGGCGGGGCGGGGCTGTGGAGCGGGGTGTGCGTCTCGACGGGCGGCACGGCGGCGCCGGCGAGCTTCCAGAACCCGGGGGTCTTCGGCGGCATCGTGATCGGCCTGCTCAGCGCGTGGTTCTGGATGCGCTTCCACCGGGTGCGGCTGGTGGACTGGCTGGGCTTCTTCAACGGGCGGCGGCTGGTGCCGATCCTGATGTCGTTCGTCGCGCTGCTGTTCGCGGTGGTCTGCCTGTTCGTCTGGCCGCCGGTGGGCGACGCGCTGACGAGCTTCAGCAAGTGGCTGTCGGACCTGGGGTCGGCGGGGGCGGGCGTCTTCGGCGTGGCAAACCGCGCGCTGCTGGTGGTGGGCCTGCACCAGTTCCTCAACACGTTCATGTGGTTCCAGTTCGGCGACTACACGAAGCCGGACGGCACGGTGGTGCACGGCGACATCAACCGCTTCCTGGCGGGCGACCCGGACGCAGGCCAGTTCACGACGGGCTTCTTCCCCATCATGATGTTCGCGCTGCCGGCGGCGGCGCTGGCGATCGCGCACTGCGCGAAGCCGCACCGGCGCAAGGCGGTGGCGGGCATGATGCTCTCGGTGGGCCTGACGTCGTTCGTCACGGGCATCACCGAGCCCATCGAGTACTCGTTCCTCTTCATCGCGCCGCTGCTGTACGTGGTGCATGCGCTGCTGACGGGCGTGTCGATGGCGGTGAGCTGGGGGCTGGGGGTGCACGACGGGTTCAGCTTCTCGGCGGGCCTGATCGACTACGTGATCAACTGGGGGCTGGCGACCAAGCCGTGGCTGATCATTCCGATCGGGCTGTGCTTCGCCGTCGTCTACTACGCGATTTTCCGGTTCGCGATTACGAAGTTCGACCTGCCGACTCCGGGGCGTGAGCCGGAAGAGCTCGCGGAGGAGATCGAGCGCGGGAACGTGAAGGAGTAGCGGCAACGTGAAGGACTAATCGCAGCCCGTCACCGAGAGAGCCCCCGGAGACCACCCGGTCCGGGGGCTTTTCCGTGCGCCCGGATCTGCACCCGGATCCGTGTCCGGATCCACGTCCGGATCGGTGTCCGGATCTGTGTCCGAAGCCACGGAGAAGCACGGATTCCTTTATCCCGTACTCACGTGCTACAACAGGTCTAAACCACTGAGTGGTGTAGACCAAAAGCGGGCCGTCCCCCTTCCCCCGAGCGCCCGCCTCACCTGGAGGAATCCGATGAGTAAGAGCGCCAAGGCGGCAAAGGCGGCGCCTGACGACGCCGCTGCGCCGGAGAAGAAGAAGTTCGGCGCCGGCGCCATGGCGATTGCCCAGCGTATCGGCCGCAGCCTGATGCTGCCGGTCGCGGTGCTCCCCGCCGCCGCGCTGATGGTCCGCCTCGGCCAGGGCGACATGCTGGGCAAGGAGTCCCTCCCGGCGTTCCTCAACAAGATCGCCGAATTCATGTCCGCCGGCGGCGGCGCGATCCTCGACAACATGGCGCTGCTCTTCGCCGTGGGTGTCGCGATCGGCTACGCCAAGAAGTCGGACGGCTCGACGGCGCTGGCCGCCGTGGCCGGTTACCTGGTCTTCTCCAAGGTCCTGGGCACCTTCACCGACGGCAGCCTCCCGAAGAAGGAGGCCGTGGTCGACCACAAGGTCGCCATGGTGGAGCAGGCCGTCGACGCCAAGGTCCTCGGCGGCGTCGTGATGGGCCTCGTGGTAGCGCTGATATACCAGCGCTTCTACCGCACCAAGCTGCCGGACTGGGCGGGCTTCTTCGGCGGCCGCCGCCTGGTGCCGATCCTGTCGTCCTTCGCGGGTCTGCTCATCGGCGTCGCCTTCGGTTACATATGGCCGGTGCTCGGCACGGGTCTGCACAGCTTCGGCGAGTGGCTGGTCGGCTCCGGCGCGGTGGGCGCGGGCATCTTCGGCGTCGCCAACCGCGGTCTGATCCCGGTCGGCATGCACCACCTGCTCAACTCCTTCCCGTGGTTCCAGGCGGGTTCGTACGAGGGCCCCAAGGGCACCGTCAACGGCGACATCGCCCGCTTCCTCGCCGGCGACCCGAACGCCGGCCAGTTCATGACCGGCTTCTTCCCGATCATGATGTTCGCGCTGCCGGCCGCCTGCCTCGCGATCGTGCACTGCGCCCGCCCCGAGAACCGCAAGGTCGTCGGCGGCATGATGTTCTCCCTCGCGCTCACCGCCTTCGTCACCGGCGTGACCGAGCCGATCGAGTTCACCTTCATGTTCGTCGCGCCGGTGCTCTACGCGATCCACGCGGTGCTGACCGGTGTCTCGATGGCCCTGACCTGGGCGCTCGGCATGAAGGACGGCTTCGGCTTCTCGGCCGGCGTCATCGACTTCCTGCTGAACCTGGGCATCGCCTCGAAGCCGTGGATGCTGGTCCTCGTGGGTCTGTGCTTCGCCGCGATCTACTATGTGGTCTTCCGCTTCGCCATCACGAAGTTCGACCTCAAGACCCCGGGCCGCGAGTCCGAGGAAGAGTCCGCCGAATTGAAGGCGTGACCTCGTAAGCAAGGCAATACAAGCAGCTGCCCCCGGAATCCAATGGATTCCGGGGGCATTTGCTTGCGCATTTCCGGGTTTCCGGAAAACAAAAGGAACCGGGGGTCAGAGCTCGTACACCGCGCCCGCACGGGCGAGTTCGACCGGCCCGTCGTAGACGGCCTGTGCGTCGCGGAGGTTGGTCAGCGGGTCCGTCCACGGCGGGATGTGGGTGAGGACCAGCCGGCCCGCACCGGCCCGCGCGGCGTGCTCGCCCGCCTCGCGGCCGTTGAGGTGGAGGTCGGGGATGTCCTCCTTGCCGTGGGTGAACGACGCCTCGCACAGCAGAAGGTCGGCGCCGTCGGCCAGGCCGTGCAGCTCCTCGCAGGGGCCGGTGTCGCCGGAGTAGACGAGCGCGCTGCCGTCGTGCTCAACGCGGAAGGCGAAGGCCTCGACGGGGTGGCGGACCCGGTCCGTGCGGACGGTCAGCGGGCCCAGGGAGAAGGTGCCGGGGGTGAGCGTGCGGAAGTCGAAGACCTCGCTCATGCAGGAGTCGTCGGGCACGTCCCCGTACGCCGTGGCCAGCCGGTGCTCGGTGTCCCGCGGGCCGTAGACGGGGATGGCCTCGGCGCGGCCGCCCTCGTGCCGGTAGTAGCGGGCCACGAAGTAGCCGCACATGTCGATGCAGTGGTCGGGGTGCAGGTGCGAGAGCAGGATGGCATCGAGGTCGTAGAGACCGATGTGGCGCTGCAGCTCGCCGAGGGCGCCGTTGCCCATGTCGAGGAGCAGCCGGAAGCCGTCGGCCTCTACGAGGTAGCTCGAGCAGGCCGATTCCGTGGACGGGAACGACCCCGAGCATCCGACGACGGTGAGCTTCATGCGGGCCTGAACCTCCGTTGACTCGTGACGGGGGGCCATGCGGTCCGTCGAGCGTAAAGCGCGAACGGGACGGCCGCTCCTCCGCGAGGTGGGGTTGTGGCTGAAGTCACCGGTACGGACCCTTCTGGGCGGACCCCCGGGCCGGGCCCGCCGGGCCCGGGGACGGCCCTGCGGCTACGCCCAGAGCTGGCCGTGCAGCGCCTCCACGGCCGCCTCCGTGGTGGGGGCCGTGTAGATGCCCGTCGAGAGGTACTTCCAGCCGCCGTCGGCCACGACGAAGGCGATGTCGGCGCTCTCCCCGGCACGTTCGGCCTTGCGGGCCACGCCGAGGGCGGCGTGCAGGACGGCGCCCGTGGAGACGCCCGCGAAGATGCCCTCCTCGGTGAGGAGCTCGCGCGTGCGGCGCACGGCGTCCTCGGAGCCGACCGAGTAGCGCGTGGTGAGGACGGAGGCGTCGTAGAGCTCGGGGACGAAGCCCTCGTCCAGGTTGCGCAGGCCGTAGACGAGGTCGTCGTAGCGGGGCTCGGCGGCGACGATGCTCACGCCGGGCTTGTGCTCGCGCAGGTAGCGGCCGACGCCCATGAGCGTGCCGGTGGTGCCGAGGCCGGCGACGAAGTGGGTGATCTCGGGGAGGTCGGCGAGGATCTCCGGGCCCGTGCCGGCGTAGTGCGCACCGGCGTTGTCGGGGTTGCCGTACTGGTAGAGCATCACCCAGTCGGTGTGCTCGGCGGCGAGCTCCTTGGCGACGCGGACGGCGGTGTTGGAGCCGCCCGCGGCGGGCGAGGAGACGATCTCCGCGCCCCACATGGCGAGCAGCTGCCGCCGCTCCTCGCTGGTGTTCTCCGGCATGACGCACACGATGCGGTAGCCCTTGAGGCGGGCCGCCATGGCCAGCGAGATGCCGGTGTTGCCGGAGGTGGGCTCGAGGATGGTGCAGCCGGGGGTCAGCCGCCCGCTCCGCTCCGCCTGCTCGATCATGTGCAGGGCGGGGCGGTCCTTGACCGAGCCGGTGGGGTTGCGGTCCTCCAGCTTGGCCCAGACGCGGACCGACTCGGACGGGGAGAGCCTGGGCAGCCGCACCAGCGGGGTGTTGCCGACCGAGGCCAGGTGGCTGTCGTAACGCATGCGCGGGACTCAGGCCATTCCGCCGGCGACGGCCGGGAGGATGGTGACGCTGTCGCCGTCGCCGAGCTCGGTGCCGATGCCGGCGAGGAAGCGGACGTCCTCGTCGTTGAGGTAGACGTTGACGAAGCGGCGCAGCTCGCCGGACTCGTCGACGAGGCGCTCGCGGATGCCCGCGTGGCGGGTCTCGAGGTCCTTGAAGAGCTCGTCGATGGTGGCACCGCTGCCTTCGACGGCCTTCTTGCCGTCGGTGTAGGTGCGGAGAATGGTCGGAATGCGGACCTCGATGGCCATGATGTGGCTCCTGTCGGCGTGCGGGTGGGGCACCTGGGGCGATCGTATCGATTCCGTGTGCGGCCGCCGGAAGTTCGTACCGGAATGCGGACAGCGGCGGCCCGCCGGAGGCCCTGTGCTCAGTAAGCAGGCACCACGGTGACGTCCTCCTCGGTCACCTGGCCGTCCACTATGCGGAACGAACGGAACTGGAAGGGGCCCTCGCCGTCGGTGTCGGCGGTGGACACCAGCACGTAGTGGGCGCCGGGCTCGTTGGCGTACGAGATGTCCGTGCGGGAGGGGTAGGCCTCGGTGGCCGTGTGCGAGTGGTAGATGACCACGGGCTCCTCGTCGCGGTCGTCCAGCTCGCGGTAGAGCTTGAGCAGGTCCGCGGAGTCGAACTCGTAGAACGTGGGCGAGCGGGCGGCGTTGAGCATCGGGACGAACCGCTCGGGGCGGTCGCTGCCGGCCGGCCCCGCGACCACGCCGCAGGCCTCGTCGGGGTGGTCCGCGCGGGCGTGCGCGACGATCCGGTCGTACAGGTCCTGGGTGATGGTCAGCATGCGCCCCAGGATAGGCACGCGGGGATCGCCGGGGTAAAGGGAAGGGCCCGCCCGTACCGAGGAGTGGTACGGGCGGGCCCGGATGCCGGACAGTGCGGGGTCCGGCGGGTCAGGCGTCAGGCCGTCAGGCGACCTGCTCGACCTTCTGCTCGGCCTCGACGGCCTGCGTGTAGTCCTTGCGCTCGAAGGCCTGCGGGTTGCGGGCCTTGAGGACGAGGTAGGACACCCACATGATCGCCGCCCAGACGGGGGCGCAGTACAGCGAGACCCGCGCGTTCTCGTCGAGGCCCATCATCACGATCACCATGAAGATGAAGCCGAGGGCGAAGAGGCTGGTCCACGGCGCGCCGGGGGCCCGGAACGTGGACTGCGGGAGCTCGCCGCGGTTGGCCTTGCGGCGGTAGCGGAGCTGGGCCACGAGGATCATGATCCAGGCCCACATGCCGGAGATGGTCGCGAAGGAGACGACGTAGTCGAACGCCTTGCCCGGCCACTGGTAGTTGATCCACACACCGACGAGCATCAGCGCGGCGGAGAAGGTGGTGCCGCGCAGCGGCAGGCCGCCCTTGGTCAGCTGGCCGAAGAACTTCGGACCCTGGCCGTTGAGCGAGAGGTCACGCAGCATGCGGCCGGTGGAGTACATGCCGGAGTTGCAGGACGACAGCGCCGCCGTGAGGACGACGAAGTTGACGATGCCGGCGCCGGCCGGGAGACCGATCTTCTGGAAGGCGGCCACGAACGGGCTCACGCCGGGCATGAACTCGCCCCACGGGACCACGGCCAGGATGATGATCAGCGCGCCGATGTAGAAGACCGCGATGCGCCACGGCACGGTGTTGATCGCCTTGGGGAGCGTCTTCTCCGGGTCCTTGGCCTCGCCCGCGGTGACGCCGACCAGCTCGACGGCGAGGAAGGCGAACATCACGATCTGCAGGGTCATCAGGGTGCTGCCGATGCCGTGCGGGAAGAATCCGCCGTCGTTCCAGAGATTGGCCACGGTGGCGGTGTCACCGGCGTCGGAGAAGCCGATCGTCAGCACGCCGATACCGATGAGGATCATGCCGATGATGGCGGTGACCTTGACCATCGAGAACCAGAACTCCAGCTCGCCGAAGAGCTTCACGGAGATCAGGTTGGCGAAATACAGGATGACGGTGAAGACCAGTGCGGACACCCATTGCGGGATGTCCTTGTCCCAGTACTGCACATAGGCCGCCGCGGCGGTCACCTCGGTGATTCCGGTGACGACCCAGAAGAGCCAGTACGTCCATCCGGTCACATAGCCCCAGAAGGGGCCGAGGAACTCCCGGGCGTAGTCCGAGAAGGAGCCCGACACCGGGCGGTACATGAGCAGCTCGCCGAGCGCTCGCATGATGAAGAAGATGACCAGGCCCGCTATCGCATAGGCCAGGATCAGGCTCGGGCCGGCCTTGGAAATGGCCTTCCCCGCGCCGAGGAAGAGGCCGGTGCCGATGGCGCCACCAATGGCGATCATCTGAATCTGTCGGTTACCGAGTCCCCGCTCGTAACCCTCGGAAGCCGCCTTGCCGCTTCCCTTGTGGCCCGGTTCCGCGACTGCGTCCGCGGTACGGGCCGCGACCTGCTCAGAGGTCATGGTGGTGCGCCTTTCTCCATACCGATCCGGTTGCTCCGGATCGGGTTCCGATCCCCCCGGATGGAGTCCTGCGAGTGCCGACGGTCGGCCGGCTCAGCGCTCCCGCCGTGAACATGGGTGGCGTCACGGAGGCAGGTCGGCAAGATGTATCACGAGTGGCCGGTAGATCGTCTGAATGGCGATCATGACCGAGTGACACGGACCACAAAGAAATGCGGACAATAAGGAAAGGAACGGCTAATAGCCGCCACTACGGTGATCCGATCGTTATCCGGACTTGATTGTTCCCTGAGCGGACGCCCGGACGCATTTGATCGATCAGCCGATAAGTGCCTCTACCAGCGATTCCTGCAGGCCACCGAGCCAGAGATAGGCCATCACCATCGGCTTGCGCGGATCCTCGTCCGGCAGCCGGAGCAGCGCCTCACTGTCGTCGTCATGGGCGATTTCCAGCCGCGCCCCGATGGCCAGCCGGAGGTCGTTGAGCGCACCCAGCCAGCGCCGGCAGTCCTCGGGCGTGAGCCGCAGGACCGCGGCCTCGTCACCGGCGACGGTGAGCGAGTCGAGCGAGCGGACGACCGCGAGGGCGTCCTCGCGCTTGCGGTCGCGCAGGTCGTTCTCGGTGTAGCGGCGGAATTCGGCGGCGTGCGCGCGCTCCTGCGGGTCCTGCTCGGCACCCGGGTCGCCGTAGGCGTCGGGGAAGAGCCGGGCCAGCGCGGGATCGGACGGCGGCTCGCTCGGGCCCTCGGCGAAGAGCCGCGCGAGCGGATCGGCACCCTCGGGGCCGGCGGACTCGGCGCCCGGGCCGATCAGCTCCAGGAGCTGCACGGCCAGGCTGCGCAGGATGGAGACCTCGACCTCGTCCAGGGCCACGGCGGCCCCGCCGCCGGACAGCGGCTCGAAGTGGCCGGCCATCAACGGTCCTGCGACAGCGTCGCCCACAGCCCGTAGCCGTGCATCGCCTGCACGTCGCGCTCCATCTCTTCGCGGCTGCCGCTGGAGACGGTGGCGCGCCCCTTGTGGTGGACGTCGAGCATCAGCTTGTGGGCCTTGTCCTTGGAGTAGCCGAAGTACGCCTGGAAGACATACGTCACATAACTCATGAGGTTGACGGGGTCGTTGTGAACCAGCGTGACCCAGGGGACGTCGGGCTCGGTCACCGCGTACGGGGACTCGCTCGACTCGGGGCGTTCGATCTCGACCGGTGCAACACTCACGTTTCCCATGCTGCCACTCGCGGGGGCGCGATGCACAAACGGGGTGCCGCCCGGCCGCGCGTCGGGGACGTGCCGGGTCGCGCGGCGAGGACGTGCCGGGTCGCGCGGCGAGGACGTGCCGGGTCGCACACCGAGAAATCGTCAGACTGACGAGATTGGGGGTAGCATCTGGTCCATGAACGCTGCGGACTTGAGGCTGCCGGTGGACGTTCCGTCGACGGCCCTCTTCACCGACCGGTACGAACTCACGATGCTGCAGGCCGCGCTGCGCTCCGGCACCGCCGACCGCCGCTCGGTCTTCGAGGTCTTCACCCGCCGGCTCCCCGAGGGACGCCGCTACGGCGTCGTGGGCGGCACCGGCCGGGTCCTGGACGCCGTGGAGAACTTCCGCTTCGACAGCGGCGTGCTGGACTTCCTCGCCGCCCAGCGGATCGTCGACGAACCGACCCTCGCCCGGCTCGCGGACTACCGCTTCCGCGGCGACATCTGGGGCTACCCCGAGGGGGAGGTCTACTTCCCCGGCTCGCCGATCCTGCGCGTCGAGGGCACCTTCGCCGAGGCGGTGCTGCTGGAGACCGTGATCCTGTCGATCCTCAACCACGACTCGGCCGTCGCCGCCGCGGCCTCCCGGATGGCCGTGGCCGCCGGCGACCGCCCGCTGATCGAGATGGGCGCCCGGCGCACCCACGAGCTCGCGGCCGTGGCCGCCGCCCGCGCCGCCTACGTCGGCGGCTTCACCTCCACCTCCGACCTCGCGGCCGGCTTCCGCTACAGCATTCCCACCGTCGGCACCAGTGCGCACGCCTTCACGCTGCTGCACGACAGCGAGCGCGACGCCTTCACCGCCCAGGTCGACTCGCTCGGCGGCGGCACGACCCTGCTCGTGGACACCTACGACGTCACCGAGGCCGTCCGGACTGCTGTGGAGATCGCCGGGCCGGAGCTCGGCGCCGTCCGCATCGACTCCGGCGACCTGCTGCTGCTCGCGCACCGGGTGCGGCAGCAGCTGGACGACCTGGGCGCCACGAAGACGCGGATCGTCGTCACCAGCGACCTGGACGAGTACGCCATCGCCTCGCTCGCCGCGGCGCCCGTAGACGCCTACGGGGTGGGCACGCAGCTGGTGACCGGCAGCGGGCACCCCACGTGCTCGATGGTCTACAAGCTCGTGGCCCGCGCGGACGAGGCCGGCCCGGACGCCCCGCTGCGGCCGGTCGCCAAGAAGTCCATGGGCGGCAAGACCTCCATCGGCGGCCGCAAGTGGGCCGCGCGCCGGCCCGACGCGGACGGGGTGGCCGAGGCCGAGGTCATCGGTACCGGCCCGGTACCGGACGCGCTCGCGGACCACCAGCTGATCACCGAGCTGGTGCGCGGCGGCGAGGTCGTCGCCCGCGAGCCCCTGGACGCCGCACGGGACCGGCACGCCGCTGCCCGGGCGGGGCTCCCGCTCTCCGCCACCCAGCTCTCGCGGGGTGAGCCGGTACTCCCCACCGAGTACCTCTGACGCTCCCCGCGCGCCCGGTGGGCCTCCCCCGCTCCGGGTCCCTCTCCCATTGCGCAACGGAAGTCACTACCCTCGGTCACAGAGAGGCGATCCGCACTGTCGGCCGAGGGCCCTTCCACAAAGGATCCGCATCATGCAGCGTGCACTGATCATCGTCGACGTGCAGAACGACTTCTGCGAGGGCGGCAGCCTCGCAGTCGCCGGCGGCGCCGACGTGGCCGCGGCCATCACCGACCTCGTCGGCGAGGCCACGCCCGGATACCGGCACATCGTCGCCACGCGCGACCACCACATAGACCCCGGCGCCCACTTCTCCGCCGAGCCGGACTACGAGAACACCTGGCCGCCGCACTGCGTCGCCGGCACGGAGGGATCCGGGTTCCACCCGAACTTCGCCCCCGTGATCGCCTCCGGGGCGATAGACGCCGTCTTCGACAAGGGGGCGTACGCGGCCGCGTACAGCGGGTTCGAGGGCACCGACGAGAACGGGGTGTCCCTGGCGGACTGGCTGCGCGAGCGGGGCGTCACGGAGGTCGACGTCGTCGGCATCGCCACGGACCACTGCGTGCGGGCCACTGCGCTGGATGCGGCGCGGGAGGGTTTTTCGACCCATGTGCTGCTCGACCTGACGGCGGGGGTTGCTCCGCGGACGACGGAGAAGGCGCTCGGGGAGCTCCGCGACGCGGGGGTCGAACTGAGCGGGAAGCCGGTCGTTCAGACGGGGTGAGCCCGCCTCGAGCACGGCTCGGCACCGCCGGATGCGCCGACGGTGGCTGAGCACCGTCGCGGCGGAGGGAATGGCCCCGGTCCCGCCCTTTCACCGTTTCCCGGGGGCGAGCCCCCAGCACCCCGGGGTCCGGGGCAGCGCCCCGGCTACGGGAAGGGGCGGGGCTGGGGAAAATCCCCCCGCCGCAACGGCGACCGGCCGACGCCGGCGCATCCGGCGGTGCCGGGCCGGGGCAAGCCCCGCCGCAGCGAAGCCGGGCGCAGCCCCTACGCCGCCGGAGCCCTGCGCAGCAGGGTGCGTATGCCGTGCCACGACTCCGTGTCGTCGTCCGGGGCCTCGCGCCAGACCAGGCCGTCGGGGTGGTGGAGCACCGCCGTTATCTCGTCCGGCGTGGGCGGCTCCGTGTTGCCGCGGAGGTAGACGGCGCGCAGGCCAAGGTTCCGCAGGCGCGTGAGCGCCCGTGCCCGGTTCGCGGCGTGCACCAGCACCCGCACGCGGGCCCCGGGCGAGGCGCCCCCGCCGGGCGGGCCCGGAAGGTACAGGGCCACCACCACACTGCCGCCCGGCAGCTTGCAGAAACCACCGCCTGCCATGCCCGTGTCACCTCTCCCCGGACCGGGGTGTCAATAACAGCGTCACGGCAGTCATCTAAACGCGATCGGCCGCCGCCCGCTAGGGGGCGACGGCCGATACGGCTCTGACCTGGTCAGATGCAGACTGTCAGGGGACTACTTGCCCGAGGGGCCCACCTGGACGGTCATCGTGGAGCCGCTGGGGGCCTGCCACAGGATCTTGATCCGGGTGTTGGTGTCAGTAACCTGCACACCGCCGGTCGGGTTGTCCTTGCTCCAGTAGGTGCCCTTGCGGTCGTCGAAGACCGACGTGCCGAGCTTGCCCTTCACACGGGTCGCCACGCCGTCCTGGTGGACGGTGTAGCCCTCGCTGGGGAACCAGCTGAAGGGCGAGTCGTAGGCCTGGAAGCGGTTGCGCATGACCGAACCGTCGGCCCACTTCTCGACCTGCGGGTGGGCGTCGATCGGCAGGATGCGGCCGACACCGGGGTGCACGCCGACGTTGTTGTCGGCCTGCGAGGTGTCCCACTTCCAGATGAGCAGGCCCTTCTGGTACGGGTAGTGCTCGACCCAGCTCGGGCGGGTGCTCTTCCATCCGAAGTTGTACGGACCGGACTTGAGGGTCTCGTCGTACGACACGTACTGGCGGTTCTCGGCGATGTAGTACTGCGCGTACTCCTTGGTGAAGGACTCGCCGATGCGCGAGAAGCCCTTCGCCGTCCAGCCGTTGTCGTCACCCTCGGCACCGTCGGTGAAGAGGGCGGCGCCGTCGGCGGTGACGCTGATGGCGTCGGCCGTGAAGCCCTTGCCGGTGGTGCCGCCGTCGGTGGTGTAGCGGAAGCGCAGGTCGATCTTCTTGCCGGCGTACGCGTCGAGCGGGTACGACAGCTTCTTGTACGCGCCCGAGACACCGGTCAGGGCGGGCTTGTCGCCGCCGTCGCGCGGGATGGACTTGCCGTCGGCCGTGCCGTCGACGGGGGTCCAGTTGGCGCCGCCGTCCGTGGAGACCTCGGCGTAGGCGTAGTCGTAGTTGGCCTCGATGTCCCACCAGGCCGAGAGGTCCAGGCTGGCCTTGGACTTGCCGGTGAGGTCGACCGGGCGGGAGAGCGTGTTCTTCAGGTCGTCGGCCTGACCGCCCCACCACTGCTTGCCGCCCTCGGCGGGCTTGACGACGTCGGTCTTGACCGCCTTGTTGGGCAGCTCGACGACGACCGCCTGCTTGTCCTTGGTGTTGTACTCGGCCACGCCCAGCTTGTGCGTCGACTTCGTCGCCGCCTTCGCCTTGTCGTAGTTGAGCCAGCCGAGCTGCAGCTTGTCCCAGGAGCTCATGTCGCCGGGGAGCTCGCCGATGCTGTCCTTGCCGCGGCCCAGCCACGAACCGGAGGACATCAGGGACCAGTAGGCGACGGAGGACTCGCCGGTGCCGGTGGTGTCGTACTCGTCCGGCAGGCCGAGGTCGTGGCCGTACTCGTGGGCGAAGACGCCGAGGCCGCCGTTCTCCGGCTGCATGGTGTAGTCGCCGACCCAGATGCCGGTGTCGGCGATCTGCGTGCCGCCGGCCTTGTTGTTCGCGGGGCCGGTCTTGCCGGCGTCCGAGCCGTAGGCGTACCAGCGGTGGGCCCAGATGGCGTCGGTCTTCTGCGCGCCGCCGCCGGCGGACTCGTCCTCACCGGCGTGCACGATCTGGAAGTGGTCGATGTAGCCGTCGGGCTCGTTGAAGTTGCCGTCGCCGTCGAAGTCGTTGCGGTCCCACTGGTCGTACTTGGCCAGCTCCGCCTTGATGTCGGCGTCGCTGCGGCCGGCCGCCTTCTGGTCCTTGACCCACTGGTTGACGCCGTCGCGCACCAGGTCCCAGGCGCTGGGGCAGTTGGTGGAGCCGCAGTAGTTGGAGCCGTAACGGGCCTCGTTCCACTGGACCTTGACCCAGTCGGTGACGGTGCCCTCGACGGAGTAGCGGCCCGAGGACTGCCTCTCGTAGTACTTGGCCAGGGACTCCTTGCCCTTGTCGTGCGAGAAGTACAGGTCCTGGAAGTACTGGCGGTTGTAGTCCTTCTCCCAGGCCGTGCTGTTGTCCTGCTTGCGGTCCGGCTGCTTGATCTGGTTGTGCGCCGGGCCCGCCTGGCCGCCGAACTTCTTCACGGGCGGCTTGGGGCCGTCCGGACCGTCCGGGTCGTACATCGTGGTGTCGTCGACCTTGTCGCCGAAGTCCACGAGGATCGTGAAGATCTTGTCGGTCTTCTCCCGGCCCAGCTCGACGTACTTCCCCTTGCCGAGCTGAACGACCTTGGACGCGCCGCGCTGCTCCGCGCGGGCGTCCCCGGATATGACCTTGTCGAGCGCGGCCTTGCGCTGAGCCTCACGCTTCTTGCTGAACGGCCCCTTGAGGTCGTGCTCGACGCTCTTCCCGGCTTGCTCCGGGTCGTGGCGCTCGATGCCCGACGGCGTGTCGGCAGTGGTGGCCGCCTGAGCGATCCCGACCGTGGTCCCCGCGGTCAGGGCCGTCGCGGCGAGCGCGACGACCGTGGCCACGGCGGCGGATCTGGCGAGCCTCCGTTGGCTGCTGTTCACTTGTGAATGTCCTCCCCAGTAAGAACTGTGGAGGTATTTGACCGGAGTGACGCCAGAAAAGACAGACCTTGACTAGACTCGGAAGAGCAAGTACGTTATCCGGCCTTTAAGTTACGGATTTCGGACAACAACGGGCGCGCCCATCTCACCCCCTGGACCGTTGGATGACTCCGTGCGCCCCCCGTGCTCCGGCACCGTGTGTTAGGTCACGCTTACCGGCAGTTCCGCTCGGGCAGACAGGACCGTAGAGTCGTTTTGGTATACACACTTGCCCCCGGCATGTTGTGTGCACCAGCCGGCTCCGCACCCCACACCTTGCTCCGAGGACGGATCCCGCCATGCCGCGTCCGACTCCCGCACAGATAACCTACGGATCGGCCACCGTCGTCTTCTCGACCCTCGCCATGCTGCTGCTCTCGCAGACGAGCTCGGGGTTCGGGATCGCGGTCATCGCCGTCGCAGCGCTCGCGCTCGGCCTGTTCGTCGCCGTCGCCTTCCCCATGCCGCGCGCCGGCGCCCGCAAGCCCCGGGTGCCCCGGCAGCGCACTCCCCTGCCCGCCGAGCCGAGACTCGGCGAGCACTCCCTACACGGCTGAGACCACCACGGTCTTGGCCGCCTTGTCGTGAATGCAGTGGTGATAGGGCTGGTCCCAGGTACACCAGAGCACGTTGACGAGCCAGAAGACGAAGCCGCAGCAGGGCACCACCTGCGGCAGGGAGTACACGGCGGCGCGCGTCCAGCCCGGGCTTCCCTCGGGGATCGCGCCGTTCTCCAGCATCGCCACCCGGATGCCCATCACCATCTTGCCGACGGTCTGGCCCCGCTTGGTGAGCATCAGCCCCTCGTAGACGAAGTAGACGACGGACACGATGATGCCCAGGCTCGTGGACCTGCCGTCGTTCCAGTCCCCCGGATCCCAGTCCCACACCGCCGCCTTGAAGACCGCGGTGACCGGGATGGAGACGAGCAGCCCGTCGATGATGCGGGCGATGAGCCGCTTCCCCCGGTTCGCGAGCGGCGGCATGCCCGCGAGCGGGTCGGCCGCGCCGTACTGGTCCCCGTAGGGGTTGCCGGGCCCGCCCGGGCCCGGGGCGCCCCCGCCGCCGTACGGGTCGCCCCCGTAGGGGCCGCCTCCGTACGGACCGCCGGCGCCGGGCGGTTGGCCCCCGCCGGAGTACGCACCGCCGCCTTCCGGGCCCGGCCCGGGAGGCGGTGGCGGCCCGGAAGGCTCCGATGGCCGCTTCCGGAACGGGTCGTCGTCGCGGGGCTGCTCGGTGCTCATGGGCCGAGTAGAACCCAGGCTCCTGCCCGTCGCATCCGAAGAGGTGCCGTTCGGGTCGCACCGGGCCCGGGGCGGCGCCCCAGGGGCCTCAGCGCTTGCCCGCCGCCACGAACGTGCGCGCCGCCTTGTCGTGCCAGCACTGCCGCCACGGCCGGTCGACGAGGCACCACAGGGCGCCCACGACGCCGATGCCCAGGGCGCCCAGCCCCCCGTACACCAGCCAGCGGCGCAGCGCCGCCCCGAAGCGCGGGGTGTCGTGCGCCTCGATGTCCAGCACGCGGACCCCGCACAGGCGCTTGCCCAGCGTGCGGCCCCACTTGGCGGTCGGCAGCGCTTCCAGCACCACCCCGGCGACCAGCAGGACGCCCAGCACGACGGCCAGATAGCCGCCGGTCGTGCCGTCGAGCAGCCAGACCGTGACCGTCTCGCCGGACTGCTTCGCCTGCTCGACCTTGGCGTCGATGTGCTCGACGGCCTTGGCCCACAGCGGCACGGCCGCGGCGGAGACGACGGCCCCGAGCACGACGGTGTCGACCAGCCGGGCGGCGAACCGGCGGCCCAGCGGCGCGGGCCGGCCCTGCTGCTCCCGGGCTGCCTGCAGGAACGGATCGTCCTTCGGGGGCTTCCACGGCGCGGGCGCGTCGGAGGAACCGGAGGCGGACGTCTGCGCGGGCTGCTGCTGGGCCAGTTGCTGCACCTGCTGGGCCCAGCCGCCGGCCGCGGGCCTGGCCGGCTCGGCGGTACGGGGCGCCTCCTGCCGCTCGGGCAGGGCGGGGGCGGAGCGCGCGGGGGCGGGCAGCGCGGGCGCCGGGGCCGCGGCCGGCAGCGCCTGGCGCTCCGGTGCGGACTGCGACGGCGCGGGTGACGGTGCCGACGCCTGCGGTGCCGGCTGCGACTGCGGGCCCGAAAGCCCCTGCTGCGGTTCGGCCTGGGGCCGCGCCTCGTCGGCACGGGCATCCGGCCAGCCCGGCGAGGCCGACGCCGGGACGGGCTTGCCGGACGTACGCAGCTGCATCGTGCCGCCCGGCCTGACGGCGGGGACGCTCTGCCCGCGGGCGGGGCTCTCCTCGGCGCGGGCCGGCTCGGCGCGGGAGGGCTCCGGCCGGGCGGGCTCGGGGCGGGACGGCTCGGCGGGCGTGAGGGGCGGGGCGACGCGCGGGTCGCGGGGCGTGGGCAGGGCGCCGCCGGACGCGGGCCCGTCCCCCCAGGAGACGCGCCGGTCCTGCTCCCCGCCGAAGCCCTCCTGCCGGGCCGGCTCCGCGCGCCAGGCGGAGGCCGGCTGCTCGGCGCGGGCGTCGCGCAGGGCGGGCTCCTCGTCGAGGAACATGGGACCGGTCTCGTCCGGGCGCGGCTCCTGCCGGGCGGGCTCGGGGCGGCGCGGGGTCGGCGGCACGGGCGCGGCGAGCGCGGGCGCCGCGGGCTTGGCGACGCCGGCGGGCGGGGCGGGCATCGGCTCGCCCTCGGCGGGCGCGGGCCGGCTCGTGCCGGGCACCCAGGCGGAGCCGCTCCAGTAGCGGATATAGCCAGGAATGGACGGGTCCGGGTAGAAGCCCTGGACGGGGCTGCTGTCGGCGGATCCTGAGGAAGGGGCGCTCATGGTCTCCGATGTCCCGTATCTGCTCGGCCGTACTGCGGTGTCGGTGCTCGGTGGGGCGGCGACGACAAGCAGTCTGCCGCACACGAGCGATGTGGGGCGCGCTGCTCCCGTACCTCATGACCTCTATGCACAAAAGGCAACCGGGGGCGCAGCACACAGGTCTACCAGACGGCTCTCCACTCTGCGGCCGTCCCGCGGGCGGGACCACTCACACGTGCGACCGGCGCACCGGTTCGGCGAAGTCGCGTAATGGTGTGGGGGTCGATGCGCTCTCAGTCGGTGCGGGCCCGTTCGCGAGGGGCCACGGACCGACGGAAGCAGAGCAGAGAGGGCGCACTTCATGCACACCGTGGTGGAAAGAGAGCTGGAGATCGACCTGGTGCTGTCGCCCGAGCGCAGCATCCCCGTGCCGTCGCGGCTGAGCTACCGCACGGCCGACCCGTACGCGGTGCACATCGCCTTCCACGTGACCTCGGAGGCCCCGGTGCACTGGACGTTCGCGCGCGAGCTGCTGGTGGAGGGCGTGTTCCGGCCGTGCGGCAGCGGGGACGTACGGGTGTGGCCGACGCGGACGGACGGGCGCAACGTGGTGTGCATGGCGCTGTCCTCGCCGGACGGGGCGGCGCTGCTGGAGGCCCCGGAGCCGGCGGTGTCGGCGTGGCTGGAGCGGACCCTGCGGGTGGTGGCGCCGGGGTCGGAGCCGGAGCGGCTGGGGCTGGACGCGGCGCTGCGGGACATTCTGGACGCGTGATGCCTGTGCGGCGATCACGCTCCGGCGTGCGCCGCGCCGGGCCGTGCCGGGCCGTGCCGCGCCGTGCTGTGCAGTGCCGTGCTGTGTCGCGCCGCTGGAGGGCCCGTTAAAGGTCCAGTACCTTGCCCGGGTTGAGGATGCCCTCGGGGTCGAGGACCCGTTTGATGCCCCGCTGGATCTCCAGGCCCACCGGGCCCAGTTCCCTCGCCAGCCACTCCTTCTTCAGGACGCCCACGCCGTGCTCGCCGGTGATCGTGCCGCCCAGCTCCAGGCCGAGGGCCATGATCGCGTCGAAGGACTCGCGGGCGCGGCGCGACTCGTCGGCGTCGGCGGGGTCGAAGCAGACGACGGGGTGGGTGTTGCCGTCGCCCGCGTGGGCGCAGACGCCGATGGTGAGCCCGTACTTGCGGGCGATCCCGGCGGTGCCTTCGAGCATGTCGGCGAGGCGGGAGCGCGGGACGCACACGTCGTCGATCATGGTGGCGGGGCGGAGGGCCTCCAGGGCGGTGAGGGCGAGCCGGCGGGCCTGCAGGAGCAGCTCGGACTCGGCGGCGTCCTCGGCGGGGACGACCTGGTCGGCTCCGGCGGCCGTGCACAGCCCGGCGACGGCGGCGAGGTCCGCGGCCGGGTCGGGGGTGTCGAAGGCGGCGAGCAGGAGGGCCTCGGTGGTCTCGGGGAGGCCCATGCGCGCCATGGCGTTGACGGCGCGGATCGTCGTGCCGTCCATGAGCTCCAGCAGCGAGGGGGCGTGGCCGCGGGCCATGATCTCGCGGACGGCCTCGGCGGCCGCGGCGACGGAGGGGAACTCGGCGGCCAGCACGAGCTGTTGGGGCGGGGCCGGGCGGAGCGCGAGGACGGCCCGTACGACGATGCCGAGGCTGCCCTCGGAGCCGACGAACAGGCGGGTGAGGTCGTAGCCCGCGACGCCCTTGGCGGTGCGGCGGCCCGTCCTCAGCAGCCGGCCGTCGGCCAGGACGATGTCGAGGCCGAGGACGTATTCGCCGGTGACGCCGTACTTCACGCAGCACAGGCCGCCGGAGGCGGTGCCGATGTTGCCGCCGATGGTGCACTGCTCCCAGCTGGAGGGGTCGGGCGGGTAGTAGAGGCCCTGTTCGGCGACGGCGCGGGAGAGCACGGCGTTGACGACGCCCGGTTCGACGACGGCGACGCGGTCGACGGGGTCGATCTCCAGGATGCGGTCCATCTTGACGAGGGAGAGGACGATGCAGCCGTCGCTCGCGTTGGCCGCGCCGGACAGGCCGGTGCGGGCGCCTTGCGGGACGACGGGCACCCGCAAGGCGGTGGCGGTGCGCATGACGTGCTGTACGTGCTCCACGGTGCGGGGCAGGGTGACGACCGCGGGCCGCCCTGCGGCGCAGAAGCCGGCCATGTCCTTGGCGTAGGACGCGGTGACGTCGGGGTCGGTGAGGATCGCCTCCGCGGGGAGCCCTTCGCGCAACAGCTTGATCAGATCGCCCATGGGGGGCTCATTCCCCGGGCACCCTTGTGCGAATCGGGCTACAGGTTGCCGCGCTTCTCCTGCTCCCGCTCGATCGCCTCGAAGAGCGCCTTGAAGTTGCCCTTGCCGAAGCCCATCGAGCCGTGCCGCTCGATCATCTCGAAGAAGACCGTCGGCCGGTCCTGCACGGGCTTGGTGAAGATCTGCAGCAGGTAGCCGTCCTCGTCGCGGTCCGCGAGGATCTTCAGCTCGCGCAGGGTGTCGACCGGTACGCGGGTCTCGCCGACCCACTCGCCCAGCGTGTCGTAGTACGAGTCCGGGGTGTCGAGGAACTGCACGCCCGCCGCCCGCATGGCGCGCACGGTGGCGACGATGTCGTTGGTGGCGAGGGCGATGTGCTGGACGCCGGGGCCGTTGTAGAACTCGAGGTACTCGTCGATCTGCGACTTCTTCTTGGCGATGGCCGGCTCGTTGAGCGGGAACTTCACCTTGCGGGTGCCGTCGGCGACGACCTTCGACATGAGCGCGGAGTACTCGGTGGCGATGTCGTCGCCCACGAACTCCTTCATGTTCGTGAAGTGCATGACGTTGTTGTAGAACGACACCCACTCGTCCATCTTGCCGAGCTCGACGTTGCCCACGCAGTGGTCGATGGCCTGGAAGCGGCGGTCCCCGGGCTCGACGAGCGGCTTGGCGGCCGCGTAGCCGGGCAGGTACGGGCCGCTGTAGGCGGAGCGCTCGACGAGCGTGTGGCGGGTCTCGCCGTAGGTGGCGATCGCGGCGAGGACGACCTTGCCGTGCTCGTCCTCCAGCTCGTACGGGGCCTCCAGGCCGGTGGCGCCGTGCTCGACGGCGTAGGCGTACGCGGCGCGCGCGTCCGGCACCTCGATGGCGAGGTCGACGACGCCGTCGCCGTGCTCGGCGACGTGGGCGGCGAGGGCCCGGCCGCGGTCGGTCGCGGCCTTGATGACCGTGGTGAGGACGAAGCGGGCGCCGCCCGACTCCAGCACGTAGCTGGCGCTCTCGCGGCTTCCGTTCTCCGGTCCGCGGTAGGCGACGAGCTTCATGCCGAAGGCGGTGGAGTAGTAGTGGGCGGCCTGCTTGGCGTTGCCGACGGCGAAGACCACCGCGTCCATCCCCTTGACCGGGAAGGGGTCGGCCTGCCGTGCGGTGTGCGGGGTGTGATCCGTGGTCTGAGTCATGGCCGCAGCGTCCCGCTGATCCACAAGGTGCGCAATAGTTTGCGTATTCACTGGGCAGACTGCATAGCAGACCGCAGGTAACACCGGACGTTCTGTACATGCTGACCACTGGGAGGACTGCATGGCGATCGATCGTTTGGACGGCCGGCTGATCGAGCTGCTGGCCGAGGAGCCGCGGATCGGCGTGCTGGAGGCCTCGCGCCGGCTGGGCGTGGCGCGCGGGACCGTCCAGGCGCGGCTGGACCGGCTGCAGGCGCAGGGCGTCATCCGCGGCTTCGGCCCGGACGTGGACCCGGCGGCGCTGGGCTATCCGGTGACGGCCTTCGCGACGCTGGAGATCAAGCAGGGGCAGGGCGGCGACGTCCGGGCGCACCTCGCGACCGTCCCCGAGGTGCTGGAGCTGCACACCACCACCGGGCGCGGCGACATGCTCTGCCGTCTGGTCGCACGCTCGAACGCCGACCTCCAGCGTGTGATCGACCGGGTTGTGGGTTTTGATGGCATCGTGCGGGCCTCCACGGCGATCGTCATGGAGAACGCCGTGCCGCTGCGGATCATCCCGCTGGTGCAGCAGGCGTCGCAGGCCCCGTACCGGCCCTGAGGTTCTGCGGCCCCGGAGTTCCGGGGCGCGAGAGGGAGGCGAGCGGGTGAGCTTCTGGGAGTACCTGGCCGGCCGCCGCGCCCAGCTGCTGGCGGACGGCTGGCAGCACGCCAGCGCCGTCTTCCAGTGCATGGTCGTCGCGACCGTCCTCGGCGTGGTGATCGGCGTGCTCACCTACCGCAGCGAGTGGGCCGGCAACCTCGCGGTGACCACGACGGCGACCCTGCTCACCATCCCCTCGCTGGCCCTGCTCGGCCTGCTCATCCCGCTCACCGGCCTGGGCGTGGCGCCGACGGTCACGGCGCTCGTGCTCTACGGGCTGCTGCCGATCGTCCGCAACGCGGTGGTGGGGCTGCGGGGCGTGGACCCCTCGCTCGTGGACGCCGCGACGGGGATCGGGATGTCCCGCGCGGCCCGGCTCCTGCGCGTCGAGCTGCCGCTCGCCTGGCCGCCGATCCTCACCGGGATCCGGGTGGCCACGCAGATGCTGATGGGCATCGCGGCGGTGGCCGCGTACGCCTCCGGGCCGGGGCTGGGCAACGAAATCTTCCGCGGCGTCTCCTCGCTGGGCAGCGCCAACGCCCTCAACCAGGTGCTCGCCGGGACGCTCGGGATCATCGTGCTCGCCCTGCTCTTCGACGCGGCGTACGTGCTGATCGGCCGGCTGACCGTCCCGAGGGGGATCCGTGGCTGACGCGCCCGGAGCCACCATCCAGCTGGACAACCTCACCAAGCGCTACCCCGGCAACCCCGCGCCCGCCGTGGACTGCGTGAACATGGACATCAAGGCCGGGGAACTGGTGGTGTTCGTGGGCCCGTCCGGCTGCGGCAAGACCACCACCATGAAGATGATCAACCGGTTGATCGAGCCGACGTCCGGCCGGATCCGCATCGACGGCGAGGACGTCACCGGCATCGACCCGGTGCGCCTGCGCCGCAAGATCGGCTACGCCATCCAGGCCTCCGGGCTGTTCCCCCACATGACCGTCGCCCAGAACATCTCGCTCGTCCCGCGCATGACCGGCTGGCCGAAGCGGCGGATCGCCGAGCGGGTGGAGGAGATGCTCGACCTGGTGGGGCTCGACCCCGGCGAGTTCCAGGGCCGCTATCCGCGCCAGCTCTCCGGCGGGCAGCAGCAGCGCGTCGGCGTGGCCCGCGCCCTGGCCGCCGATCCGCCGGTGCTGCTGATGGACGAGCCGTTCGGTGCGGTCGACCCGATCACCCGCGACCACCTGCAGGACGAACTGATCCGGCTGCAGCACGAGCTGCACAAGACGATCGTCTTCGTCACCCACGACTTCGACGAGGCCATCAAGCTCGGCGACCGGATCGCCGTGCTCCGCGAGCGCTCGCACATCGCCCAGTTCGACACCCCCGAGGCCATCCTCACCAACCCCGCCGACGACTTCGTCTCCGGCTTCGTGGGGGCGGGCGCGGCGCTCAAGCGGCTCAACCTCACGCGCGTACGGGACGTGGGCGTCGTCGACTTCCCCACGGCCACCGTCGACGACCCCCTCCAGACGATCTTCGAGCGGCTGCGCCGCGGCACCACCAACGAGGTGCTGCTGCTGGACCGGCACCACCGTCCGTACAAATGGCTCCGGCGCGGCGACCTGATGCGCGCCCAGGGCTCCCTCGCCCGCGCCGGCACCCTCGTGCACGACACCGTCACCCGCGACGCGACGCTGCGCGACGCCCTGGAGGCCGTCCTCATCGACAACGCGGGCCGGGTGCCCGTCACCGGGCGGCGCGGCCGCTACGAGGGGGTCGTCGACATGGAGACCCTCATGAACTCCGTGCACGAACTGCTGGAGGAGGACCGGCTCGACGCCGTCGAACACCAGCACCTGCTGGAGGAACAGCGCGCCCAGCAGGTGCTGGAGGAACAGGAGGGCACGACCGACGCGCCGGAGGAGCTGGCGTGAGTGCCGGGCGGCCGGGCGGGCGGGCCCGTCGGCCGGACGGCCGGCACGAGGCGGAGGACGGCGCCTTCCGCGACGGCGTACGGCCGCAAGTGGCAGGCGCGGACGCGGACGCGGACAGCGTGCGGACGAGGCCCGCAGACACGGACGCGGACGCGGGCCCCGTACCGCCGGAGGCCGTGGGCGCGGATGCGGGCGGCCCGGCCGGCCCGGACGGCCCGGACGGCCCTCCCCCACCCGCCGTGCGCCCCGCGCGCCGCGTCACCTGGCGGAAGCTGCTCCTGCGGCCCTGCTTCCTGCTCGTCCTGCTGCTGGCCACCTGGCTGTGGTTCCGCGGCGCCGGCCTGGACTCCGTCGCCCGCAACTCCATCGCCGACGGCAACGTCTGGCTGCGCCTGCGCCAGCACGTCGTCCTCACCGTGGTCTCCACCTTCTTCGTCCTGATCATCGCCATCCCGCTGGGCATCCTGCTCACCCGGCGCCGGCTGCGCCCCGCCGCGCCCGCCGCCATCGCCGTCGCCAACGTCGGCCAGGCCACCCCCGCCATCGGCCTGCTGGCGCTGCTGGTGATCTGGCTGGGCATCGGCATGCAGGCGGCGCTCGTCGGCATCGTCGTCTACGCGGTGCTGCCCGTCCTCGCCAACACCGTCGCCGGGCTGCGCGCCATCGACCCGACCCTGGTGGAGGCCGCGCGCGGCATCGGCATGTCCGCGACCGGGGTGCTGCGCCGGGTCGAACTGCCGCTGGCCGTACCGCTGATCCTCGCGGGCGTGCGGACCGCGCTCGTCCTCAACGTGGGCACGGCGACGCTCGCCTACTTCGGCGGGGGCGGCGGGCTCGGCGACCTGATCGCCTCGGGCATCACCAACCAGCGGATGCCGGTGCTCGTCCTGGGGTCCGTGCTGACCGTGGCGCTCGCGCTGCTCGTGGACTGGCTGGCGTCCCTGGCCGAGCTGCTGCTGCGGCCGCGCGGCCTGGAGGCCTCCTGAGATGGCCCGGCGGCAGGTAGCCGGACGACGGACGGCCGGACGACGGACGGCCGGACGACGGACGGCCGGGCAGCAGACGGCCGGGCGGCGCGCAGCGGTCCGGGCGGTGGCGCCCGCGCTCGCCCTCGCCCTGCTCGCCTCCCTCACCGGCGGCTGCGGGCTGACCAGCGGCTCCCCCATGGCGGACAGCGTCCGCCCCGGTTCGGTCGGCCGGGGCCTGCCGCTCAAGGGCGCCGACCTGACGGTCACGTCCAAGAGCTTCAGCGAGAACATCGTGCTCGGCCAGATCATGGGCCTGGCTTTCCGGGCCGCCGGCGCGAAGGTGCTGGACCGCACCAACATCCAGGGCTCGGTCGGGGCCCGCGAGGCGGTCCGGTCCGGCGAGGCGGACGCCATGTACGAGTACACGGGCACCGCCTGGATCACGTACCTCGGCCACGACCGGCCCATCCCCGACCCCGCGCGGCAGTGGCGGGCCGTCGCCGACGCCGACGCGCGCAACGGCCTCACCTGGCTCGCCCCCGCGGCCCTCGACAACACCTACGCGCTGGCGATGAACCGGGCCGACGCGCGCAGGTACGGCACCCGCACCCTCTCGGACGTGGCCGCGCTGTCGCGGCGGAACCCGGGGGCGGTGACGCTGTGCGTGGAGAGCGAGTTCGCCGCGCGCGACGACGGGCTGCAGGGCATGGCCAAGGCCTACGGGATGAACGTGCCCGCCTCGCGCGTCCAGAAGATGGACGGCGGCATCATCTACACCCAGGTCTCCGGGGGCGGCTCCTGCACCTTCGGCGAGGTCTTCACCACCGACGGCCGCATCGCGGCCATGCACCTCGTCGTCATGGACGACGACAAGCACTTCTTCCCCAACTACAACGCCGCCCCGGAGATCAACAGCGGCACGCTGCGCAAGCACCCGGCGATCAAGGACGTGCTGGACCCCATCACGGCGCGGCTCGACGACGAGGTGGCGCGGAAGCTCAACGCGAGGGTGGACGTGGACGGGCAGGACCCGCACGAGGTCGCGAAGGAGTGGCTGCTGAAGGAGGGGTTCATCAGCCGGTGAACGGGCGGGGTCAGCAGGTGGGGACGGCGTCCTCGTCCCCGGACCGCAGGGCGCGCAGCGACGTGACCGCGTCCTGCAGCTTCTGCACGGGGACCAGCCGCAGCCCCTTGGGCAGATTGGCCTCGGCGGCCGAGCACTCGGCCTTCGGGACGAGGAAGACCGTCGCGCCGTCGCGCCGGGCCGCCTGCGTCTTCAGCGGCACGCCGCCGACCTGGCCGACCGTCCCGTCGGCGTCGATCGTGCCCGTGCCCGCGATGGTCCGCCCCCCGGTGAGGTCGCCGCCGCGGCCGTCGCCGTCGACCTTGTCGATGATCCCGAGGGTGAAGAGGAGCCCCGCGCTCGGGCCGCCCACGTCGGCCAGGCTGAGGCCGACCTTCAGCTCGTCCGGCGAGCGGTGCAGGTAGCGCAGGGCGGCGTCCGTGGCGGCGTCCTGCGACTTCTTCATCTCCGCCTTGTTGTGCGCGTCGACCTCCTCGTCGGAGTCGCCGACGGGGTAGACGGCGTCGTGCGGCATCACGGCCCGGTCCGTACGCGTCCAGCCGCTGATCACGTCGCCTAGGTCCACGTCGACGCGCGGGCCCGTCACCACGATCGTCGTCATGCGCAACTGGCCCGTCGTCCTGCGGGCCTGCGCGCCCTTGATCTCGATGACCTGTCTGCCCTCGTGCGTGCCGAGCACGTCCACCGTCGAACCCGGCTGTGCGACCGCGAACGGCAGCGGCACGAAGGGGACCGAGGCGAGCAGGGCGACGACGGGCACGGCACAGACGGCGAGCGTCCGGGCGCGGCGGGACCGGGCGGGCGTGGTCGGAGCGGACATGCAGCGAATCTAGTTCACGTGCGTCCCTTCCGTGACATGCGCCCTCGCCGGGCGAGGCGCGGCGAGGGCGGGAGCCGGCCGGGCCGGCGGCGTCACCTCAGGGCGTCCGCGACCTCCTTGGCCGCCTCCACCACGCGGGGCCCGACCCGGTCGGGGACGGAGTCCGTGAGCATCACCACCCCCACGCTGCCCTCGATCCCCAGGACGCCGAGCAGGGGCGCCGCCGCGCCGCTCGCGCCGGCCTCCAGCTCGCCGTGCGTGAGGGCGTAGCCCGGGCCGTCGCTCTCGCCGCGGCGGGCGGCGAGTATGGCGCGGCCCGCCGCGCCCCGGTCCAGGGGGTGGCGGAAGCCCGCGCGGTAGGCCACGTGGTAGTCCGTCCACGTCGGCTCGACGACGGCCACCGCGAGCGCCTCGGTGCCGTCGACGAGCGTGAGGTGGGCGGTGGCCCCGATGTCCTCGGCCAGGGAGCGCAGGGCGGGCAGGGCCGCCTCGCGCACCAGGGGGTGCACCTGGCGGCCGAGCCGCAGCACCCCGAGGCCCACCCGGGCCCGGCCGCCGATGTCGCGGCGGACGAGTGCGTGCTGCTCCAGCGTGGCGAGCAGGCGGTAGACCACGGTGCGGTTGACCCCGAGCCGGGTGGACAGCTCGGTGACGGTCAGGCCGTGGTCGGTGTCGGCGAGCAGTTTGAGGACGCGCAGTCCTCTGTCGAGCGTCTGCGAGGTCTCCGCGGTCACGACGCCCCTCCTCCGATGTATGGCGGCTCTCGTCGGGTGGGGTGCGCCGCCGTCCCGTCCGGCAGCGCGCGAGGAGAGGCCGCCGGCGGCTTGTCGCTTCTTGCTGCGCTTCATGCGCTTCTTGCGCTTCTTGCACCGGCTGCGCTCCGCGGCGGCGCTGCCACGGGGCGTGTGCGTGACCGGAACCGTAGCGCCGCCGGTCCGCTCAGCGGAAGAGTCTGCCCGCGATCCGGTCAGGCGGAGGCGGAATCACGAATATCGGGGCCGGTGTCCCATCATGCGGACACCGGCCCCGTCATCGGTACGCAGGGACGCGCTCAGGGACACGCTCAGCGAGCGTGCTCAGCGGGCGCGCCCCACTTCATGCGTGTTCATGCGTGCGGCCCACTACTTCATGCGCGTGGCCCACTCGCGCACCTTCTTGATGCGCTCGTTGAGCTGCCCGGCCGTCGCCTCCGCGCTCGGCGGGCCGCCGCACACGCGGCGGAGTTCGGTGTGGATGACGCCGTGGGGCTTGCCGCTCTGGTGGACGTAGGCGCCCACGAGGGTGTTGAGCTGCTTGCGCAGTTCGAGGAGCTCCTTGTGGGTGACCACCGGGCGGCGCTCCGCGGGCAGTTCGAGGAGGTCCGCCTCGGCGTCCGGGCGCTTGCGGCTGTGGGCGATCTGGCGCGCCTGCCGCTTCTGCAGCAGCAGCTCCACCTGCTCGGGCTCGAGCAGGCCGGGGATGCCGAGGTAGTCCTGCTCCTCCTCGCTGCCCGCGTGCGCCTGCATGCCGAACTCGGCGCTGTTGTAGAGGACCCGGTCGAAGACCGCGTCGGACTCCAGGGCCTCGAAGGAGAGTTGGTCGTCGCTGCCGGTGTCCTCGTCCTGCTGGCGCTCCGCCTCGGCGAGGAGCTTGTCCTCCTCGGCGTAGGGGTCCTCCTCGCCCTCCTTCTTGGGCTTGTCGAGGACGTGGTCGCGCTCGACCTCCATCTCGTTGGCGAAGGTCAGCAGGTTGGGCACGGTCGGCAGGAAGACGGAGGCGGTCTCGCCGCGCCGGCGCGAGCGCACGAAGCGGCCGACGGCCTGCGCGAAGAACAGCGGCGTGGAGATCGTCGTGGCGTAGACGCCGACGGCGAGCCGGGGCACGTCCACGCCCTCGGACACCATGCGGACGGCGACCATCCAGCGGGCGTCGCTCTGCGAGAAGTCGTCGATGCGCTGGGAGGCGCCGCTGTCGTCGGACAGCACGAGCGTGGCGCCCTCGCCGGTGATCTCGCGGATCAGCTTGGCGTAGGCGCGGGCGGACTCCTGGTCGGAGGCGATCACGAGGGCGCCGGCGTCCGGGATGGACTTGCGCACCTCGGTCAGGCGGCGGTCGGCGGCCCGGAGTACGTTCTGCATCCACTCGCCGCGCGGGTCGAGCGCCGTGCGCCACGCCTGCGAGACGGCGTCCTTGGTCATCGGCTCGCCGAGGCGGGCCTCCAGTTCGTCGCCCGCCTTGGTGCGCCAGCGCATGTTGCCGCTGTAGGAGAGGAAGATGACCGGGCGGACGACGCCGTCGGAGAGGGCGTTGCCGTATCCGTACGTGTAGTCGGCGGAGGAGCGGCGGATGCCGTCGTTGCCCTCCTCGTACGTGACGAACGGGATCGGGTTGGTGTCGGAGCGGAAGGGCGTGCCGGTCAGGCACAGGCGGCGGGTCGCCGGCTCGAAGGCCTCCATGCAGGCCTCGCCCCACGAGCGGGAGTCTCCGGCATGGTGGATCTCGTCGAGGATGACGAGGGTCTTGCGCTGCTCGCTGCGGTTGCGGTGGAGCATGGGGCGCACGCCCACGCCGGCGTAGGTCACGGCGACGCCGTGGTACTCGCGGCCGAGGGGGCCGGCGCTGTACTCCGGGTCGAGCTTGATGCCTATCCGGGCCGCCGCTTCCGCCCACTGCTTCTTCAGGTGCTCGGTCGGGGCGACGACGGTCACCTGCTGGACGACGTGGTGGTGCAGCAGCCAGGAGGCCAGGGTGAGGGCGAAGGTCGTCTTGCCGGCGCCCGGGGTGGCGACGGCGAGGAAGTCGCGGGGCTGCTCCTGGACGTACTTCTCCATGGCGCCCTGCTGCCAGGCGCGGAGCTTGTTCGCGGTACCCCAAGGGGCCCGGCCGGGGAAGGCAGGGGAGAGATGGTGGTTGGTGGTGGTGGTAGTCACGGTCTCCGTCTGGGGGCGCCCCCGGTGCTGGCCGGGGGAGGGTCGGCAGTCGGCAACCGCGTCAGCCTACCGGTGCCGGGGTTCACGCTCCGGGGTTACGCCCCGGGGTCACCCGAGGGTGGGACCGAGGTCACACGGCGGCCGGGGGCCTCGCGCGGGGAGAGCCGGGTGGCGATGTACGCGCCCACCAGCGCGAACGCCGAGGCTGCCGCGAAGACCGCCGCGAAGGCGTGCGCCGGGGCGGCCGCGCCGGCCGTCGCGGCGCTCGCCGAGCCGCCGCCGAAGGAGACGAAGAGCACTCCGGCGAGCCCGACCAGGACGATGCTGCCGAGCGCGTCGGCCGTCTGCAGCGAGGCCGCGTTGGTGCCCTCCTCGCCGGGCCGGGACAGCTTCAGCAGCAGCACCGCCCCGCTGGAGATCGTCAGCCCCATGCCGTAGCCGCCGATCACCCAGGACGCGCCCGCCACCCACACCGGCACACCGTGCACCAGCACCGCCGACATCAGCGCGACGGCGAGCGCCACCAGCACCATGCCGAGGCTCATCAGCCGCTCGCGGTACGGCTCGGCCCGGCGGCGGCTCTGGGTGTACGAACCGAGCGCCCAGGTCAGGCCGCCGCCGGTGAGGGAGAGCCCGGCGAGGGTCGCGGACAGGCCGCGCTCGGTGACGAGCATCAGCGGGATGAACGTCTCGGCCGCCAGGAACGAGCCCTGCGCGATGCCGCGCAGCAGCACGACCGACGGAAGCCCGCGCCCCGCGCGGAAGGTGCCGCGCGGCAGCAGCCGCCGGATGCAGGGCACCAGCAGGGCGAGCCCGGCCGCGGCCGGCACGGCGGCGAGGGGGCGCAGGTCCTGGCCCGCGTACTGCAGCAGCCCGGCGCCTGCCGCGACCGCGAGCGCCAGCAGGATGCGGCGGCGGTCCGGCGTCCCCGGCGCGACGGCGGGCGGCAGGGCGCGCAGCGCCGGGAGCATCACGGCCAGGGGCAGCAGGATCAGCACGGGGATCGCCAGGAACACCCAGCGCCAGCCGACCTGCTCGGTGACGGTGCCGGCCACCAGCGGGCCGACGATCACCGGCACCACCCAGGCGGCCGAGAACGAGGCCATGACGGAGGCGCGCAGCCGCTCCGGATAGGCCCGGCCGACCACCACGTACAGGGCGACGATCACCAGTCCGCCGCCGATGCCCTGCACCCCGCGCCCGGCGACGAACATCCACATGCGCTGCGCCGACCCGGCGATCACCAGGCCGGTGCCGAAGGCGGCGATGCCGGTGAAGAGGGGGACGAGGGGGCCGGAGCGGTCGCACCACTCCCCCGACAGGGTCATCGCGAACAGGCTCGCGGTGAAGAAGGCGGAGAAGGCGAAGGCGTAGAGCCCGATGCCGTCGAGGGCACGGGCGGCGACCGGCATCGCGGTGTTGACCGCGCTCGATTCGAAGGCGATGAGCGAGACGACGGAGATGATGCCGAGGGTCAGCGCACGGTGGCGGCGGCCCAGTATGCCCTCGGCCCGGCCGGTCGCGGGGGTGGCCTGCGGGGCCACGGATTCGGCTGCGGTCATACCGCTTGAGCGTACGGACGGAGTCCGCTTCCGGCGCCTGTCGCGGGGACGAGATCAGGTCGGACTTGGGTCCTAGGAGGCGCGGCGGGGCCGGAGGGGCCGAAGGGCCTGGTGCGACCGGGCGGCCGTGCGGCCGGGCGACGGGGCGGCCGTGGGGCCGGGCCCGGTGACGTCGTGACCGGGCCGGGCCCCGGGCGGGCGCGCGCCGCTGGAGACGGCGGCCGTCCCGGTCACGTCGTCAGCAGCACGCCCCCGTACGAGGCCCCCGCGATCACGACCCACGAGCACAGCCCCAGCGCCGCGACGCGCCCGCCGGTGCGGACCAGCGAGGGCAGGTGGACGGCGCTGCCGAGCCCGAAGAGGGCGGCGGCGAGGAGCAGCTCCTGGGCGTGCGCGGCGAGGTCCAGTCCGGCGGCCGGCACCCAGCCGGTGGTGCGGACGCCGACCATCGCGAGGAAGCCGAGCACGAACAGGGGGACGAGCGGGGGGCGCTTCCCGGAGGGCACGGCCTGGTTCTCGGAGGGCGCGGCCTGCGCGGCCGCCCTCCGCCGCTGACGCACCGACACGGCCACCGCGGCGACGAGCGGCGCGAGCAGCGCCACCCGCATCAGCTTGACCAGCACGGCGTCGGTGAGCGCCGCGGGCCCGGCGGTCTGCGCCGTGGCCACGACCTGGCCGACGTCGTGGACGCCCGCGCCGACCCAGCGGCCGAACTGCGCGTCGTCGAGGCCGAGGGGGTGGTGCAGGAGCGGCAGGACGGCGATGGCGAGGGTGCCGCAGAGGGTCACCAGGGCGACGGACGTCGCCACGTCCTCCTCGTCGCTGCCCGAGACCTCGCTGACCGCGCCGATCGCCGAGGCGCCGCAGATCGAGTAGCCGGTGGCGATGAGCAGGGGCTGGTCGCCGCGGAGGCCCAGCCTGCGCCCGAGCCAGAGCGTGCCGGCGAAGGTGGCCGCCACGACGGCGATCACCATGGCCACGGTGGCCCAGCCGAGGCCGAGGACGTCGTCCAGGCCGAGCTTGAGCCCGAGCAGGACGACGCCGATCCGCATGAGCCGCTTGCCGGCGAGGGTGAGGCCGGGCCGGGCGGCGCCGCGCACCCATGCCCGTACGCCCGGTGCGTGGGCCGCGGCGATGCCGAGGACGACGGCGGCGGTGAGCATGGGGACGGCCGGGACGAGCAGGTGCACGGCCCAGGCGACGGCCACGCCCGCGGCGGCCGTGGCGAGCCCGGGGAGCGCGCCGGAGGCGGGGCGGGGCGGCGCGCTCGTCGGCGACGGCGGGGGCGGCGGCGTGCTGTTCGTCCGTGCGGTGGTGAGTGCCATCAGATTTCGTCGGCCGGGAGGTCGTAGACGCGGCGCACGCTGGAGCCCAGGCGGGAGATGTCGGCGCCGTAGATGTGGAGGGAGATCGCCTTGGTCGTACAGGCGTTGCGGACGCGGTGGATGTCACCGGGCGGCGCGAAGCCGCACACGTCCCCCTGGTGGTTGACGACGTCCTCGGTGGCGACCAGGCGGGCGGTCGTGCCGTCGGGCACGAGCCGGTAGCGCCGCTCGCTCTCGGTGCCCTCGTGGACGCCGGTGACGCACCAGGAGACGTGGTCGTGGACGGCGGTCTGCTGGCCGGGCATCCACACGAGCGCGACGACGGAGAAGCTGCCGTCGTGCTCGGCGTGCAGGATGTGCTGCCGGTAGCGGTCGGGGTCGCCCTCGCGCTGTTCGGCGGTGAGCAGGTCGCCGGCGCCGAGGTGGGCGGCGAGCCGCTCGCCGACGATGTAGGCCGTCGTGTCGGGCGGCAGGCCACGGCCTACGGCTTCCCGGACGTCGTCGACGAGCTGGGCGAGGCGCGCGGTCGTCGGGGCTGCGGTGGGAGTGGTCATGAGTGCAGGGTCGAGGCGGGCGGACCGGCGGGTCCAACGACAGTCTGTTGGCCGGAACCCAACGGGAGCTTATGAGTTGGGGCCCGCTGGTGGATCGGGGCCCGGTCAGCAGCCGACGCGCCGGGCCGCCACCGCCTTCAGCTCGTCCAGGACGAGGGCGGTGGCCGGGATCCGCAGATGGTCGCGCAGGACGTACGCCGAGACCTGGCGGCGCGAGGCCGGGTCCAGCGCCCGCCCCGTGATCCGGTCGTGGCGCATGAAGGACAGCACCAGGCCCGGCATCATCGCGATGCCCAGGCCCTCGGCGACCAGGGACTGCACGACGAGGTTGTCGTCGGTGGTGAAGGCGATGTCGGGGGCGAAGCCGACCTCGGCGCACTCGTGGAGGAAGTTGGTGCGGCAGCGCAGGCAGCCGGCGATCCAGCGCTCCTCGGAGAGGTCGGCGAGCTGGACGGCGCGGCGGCGGGCGAGGGGGTGCCCTATGGGCATCAGGACCGTCAGCTGGTCCTCCATGAGCGGTATCTCCACCAGCTCCTCGGGGACCTGTTCGTGCAGGCCGGGATAGGTGAAGGCGAGCGTGATGTCGCACTCGCCGCGCACGAGGCGGCGGATCGAGTCGGGCGGCTCGCCCTCCAGCAGCTCGACGCGGATGCCCGGGTGGTCGGCGGCGAGCCTGGCCAGCGCCTCCGGTATCAGCGTGGCGCTCGCGCTGGGGAAGGCGCAGACCCTGACCCGGCCGGCGCGCAGCCGGGTCAGCGAACTCATCTGCTGCTGCGCGGCCGTGAGGCTGTCGAGGATGGTCACGGCGTGCCGGGAGAGCGCCTCGCCGGCCTCGGTGAGCCGCATCCGGCGGCCGACGCGGGTGAACAGCGGGGTGCCGACGGCGCGCTCCAGCGCCTTCATCTGCTGGGTGATCGCGGGCTGGGTGTAGCCGAGCACGCGGGCGGCCGCGGAGTACGAACCGGCCGTGACCACCGCGTGGAACGTCTTGATGTGCCGCGAGTCGAACACGCCGGAATCATAAGCGGAATTTGGGATAGAGGGGAGAGAAGCGAGGGGTAGCTTCTGGATCAGCGGGATCGGCGGACAGATAGGGCAAGGTGGACTTATGCCGCACTACGCATCGTACGACGGAGTGGAACTGAGCTACCGGGTGCTGGAGGGGCCCGAGCCCGGGGCGCCGCTGCTGTGCCTGGCGGGCGGCCCCGGCAGGGACGCCGCCTACCTGGGCGACCTCGGCGGGCTGGACGCCCACCGCACCCTCGTCATCCCCGACAGCCGCGGCACGGGCGCCTCGCCGCCCGCCCCCGACGCCTCCGGCTACGCCTTCCCCGCCCTCGCCGAGGACCTCGAATCCCTCCGCGCCCACCTCGGCCTGGAAGCCTTCGCCCTGCTGGCCCACGACGCCGCGTGCGCCACGGCCCAGGCCTACGCGGCGCTCTACGGCCACCGCCTCACCCGGCTCGTCCTCGTCACCCCCGGATCACGGCTCCAGGGCCGGCTGCCGGACGACGCCGAGGAGATCTTCGAGTCCCGCGCGGAGGAGCCCTGGTGGCCGGACGCGTACGTAGCCGTCCACACCCTTCCCACGACCGCCGACATGAAAGAGGTCCGCAGCCTCCTCCTCCGCGCCGCCCCCATGGGCTACGGCCGCTGGGAGGCCCCCCAGCGCGCCCACGCCGCCACCGAACCCGACCAGCTCGGCCCCGTCCCCCGCGCCGGCTTCTGGCAAGGCGTCGACGAACCCGCCCGCGCAGCCCTCCTCGACCGCCTCCGCGAGGTCAAGTGCCCCGTCCTCGTCATCACCGGCGACCGCGACGCCCTGGTCGGCCTCCGCGCGGGAGAACTGGTGGCCACCTCCTTCCGCACGGCGTCCGTCCGCACCCTCCACGGCGTGGGCCACTACCCGTGGGTCGACGAGCCGGACCTGTTCCGCCCGGTGGTGGAGTCGTTCCTGACGAGGGGCCACGACCCGGAGGCGCACGAGGGCGGGGGCGAGGGAGGGGGCGGGACCGGGCCCGCATGAACGCGACATGGCAGTCGCGTTGCGGCACCCGTAGGACCATTGCCGCCCCCGAAACTGCCCCGTACGGTAGAACCACTGAGCACAAACGAGCACAACTTGGCCGTGTGCCCGAGTGGTTGAGGGACTCGCCTGCAAAGCGAGTTACGCCGGTTCGATTCCGGTCACGGCCTCTGGCGAGTGTGTCGGCGCGGTGGCGCCTTCGCACTAGCCCGCGGAGCAGAGCCCATCGTCCGGGCAGAACATCACCCAGGTGAAGTTGTAGCCGGACTGCACGGTCACGGGATTCGGCACGGGCCCGAAGTTGATGTAGGACCCCGGGTCGGGCGTGGCGGTGAAGGTGACCGTCGTTCCGACCTCGAAGCTCGCGACGCAGGTACCGGTCGGGTTCGGCTGCGGTTCACCGGTCCCGTACGGATCCCACGCCTCTTGGTGGCAATTGATCCCGGCAGGCTGACTGGTGATGGTTCCCCCGCCCCATCCGTCACTGACCCACGCGTACAGCTGGGCGGTGGGTTGAACCTGGACCTGATGGGCTTGAGCTTCAACCGGGGCGACGGAGACGATGGCGGCGGCCGTCACGAATGCGGTGACGACTCCGGTAGCGCGCCAGGCACCCTTTCTCTTCTTCCTCGTACTCATGGAAGGCTCCTAGGATCGAGCCGTTTCAACCCTTGTGACCAGCGTATGAGCCCTCTCGGCCACCTGCGAGCCAAGCCGGGCCGCCCACCTAAGATCACCCTTCGGGCTACAGGGAGGGAAGGCGGGAACCGCCCATGACACATGGACATCGTGGACTGCTGGGCCTGGCGACGTTCCTGGTGGCCGCCCAAACGCTGATGATCGCGGCGTACTGCTTCCTGTTCGCCCCGATGTACTTCCAGGGGATAGACCCCGAGGACGAGGAACAGGGAGCCGACCCCGAAACCGCCCTCGCCTGGACGGCGGCCGCCATGGCCCTGGGGCTCGCAGCCGTGGCGGCGAACACCTGGAGCTGCCGCGGCATGGCCCGCGCCGTCCGGGGCCGCTCCTCCGCCGCGCGCAGCCTGACGACGGCAATGTCCGTACAGGTGCTGGTGGTTGCGGGCGCCGTAAGGTTCGACTGGCTCCCGGCGGTCGTGGCGTCGGCAGCTGTGCTGCTGACGCTCCTGCTCTGCCGGGCCCTGGACGGCAGAACGTTCGCCGGCCGATCACCGTCGAGCTAAGAACCGAACGACACGTCGTAGACGATCTCGCACAGGGCAGTCGGCACGACGATGTCCGCCGTCTCGACGGCCCGGCCGTCGTCGCTGTAGTACGTGCGCTGGATCCGCGTCACCAGCGCGCCCTTCTGAATGCCGAGGAGGTTGGCCTCCTCGGCATCCGCATGTCCGGGCTCCGGCCGCTCCGCGGCACGGGTGACCTTGATCCCGACCTCGGCCATCCGCCGCACCACCCCTTCGCCGGCCAGCGGACCGGCCTCGGGCATCACGACGAGAGAGCCCGCGGTGATGCTGTACGGCTCCCAACTGGTGGACAACTGCACCGGCTTGTCGTTGGCCAGGTACTCGTACGTGGTGCGCACGCAGTAGTCGCCCTCGGGAATACCGAGCCGCGCAGCGATGTCCGCCGGGGCGGGCACCATGGCATCCGACCGGCTCTCCCACGTGGCCCGCTTGCCCAACGCCGCCATGTCCGCCTCGAACGCGGAGCCGCTGGTCCGCTCACGCTCGGGCGACCGGACTACGCGCACGCGCTCGCGGGGCTCGGCGACATAGGTGCCCGAACCGGCACGTCCGGTCAGAACGCCCTCCGCGATGAGCTTCTCCTGGGCACGGCGGACGATGCCGTCGGTCACACCGCACTCTTCAGCCAGCTGGGCGCGAGAAGGGAGTCGCTCGCCCGGCGTCCACTCCTGGTCTTCGATGCGCTTCCGAAGCTCATCAGCGAAACGGAGGTAAGGGGCCTGCTCATGCATATGCAGAATCTAGGGCCCTTACCTCACTCTAGGCTCCTAGACTCAGTCTGGTCATCCAGTTTATGCTTCTAGGCGCGCCCCCGTGCCCAGCGCGGGGGCGTTGGAAGGGTGCGTTGCGTTGTGCCCACACCCTGAAGTTCGTGTCGACGCCATCGCTGCACGACTCTCCGGCGCCGGCTTTGCCCCAAGGGTCACCGCTCACCAGACCTACGCGCACATCGACATGGAGGTGCCGGATCCACTCCCTATCGAGTCCTGGCGCGAGCTCTTCGCGGCGCTGGCCATAGGAGACGGGTGGGGAGTTGTCATCGACAGCGAGAGCGGCCGGTTGGCATGGGCCGCTGTGAAAGAGAAACCCCCGCGGCAGTAGCAGCTGCCCGGGGGCGTGGCCGACAGCTTTGAAGGAGCAGATCAGCGTGTTCGAGCATATCCGCCGAGTCGTCACATGGACGAGGCAGCTATTCGTACCCGCAACGCCGCGGATGCACCCGGCAGCGGAGGTGACATCGCCGCCGCCCAAGCCCCCGCACCAAACCTCGTGGCATCAGGACCTGACCCACGCCGAGGAGACCAGCCTCGTCCGCCTGTACCTGCTGACCGACGGGGAAGGAGCCCGCCTGCGGCTCCAGCTGCGCTGGCAGCCGCTCCAGACGACGGGCCACTGGCAGATGGCGGAGGCCAGCTGATGATCGTGAACTCTGCCACGCACACCTTCACGTCCGTCAAAGTCACCAGCGACACCATGGAGCCCGGGGACGTCATCGCGATCGGCAACGTGCCGTTCAGGGTGCTGGACGTGACGGAGGTGGGCCGCATGAAGGCGGTCCGCTTCCAGTCCGGGGAACTGATCTACCTCCACCCCGCAACCGAAGTCTCCGCCGTACGAGCCATCCCAACCCAGAACGCACCCCAAAACCACCCGCACTGAGCCCGACAACCAGCCCGGCCGGAACACCGCCCGGCCGGGCTGGTGCGACGGGACCGATTTGAAGGACCGAAGCTCTTCACCTCAGCCCGTCACTCGGCCGGCAGTTCGACCCCACTCTCCATCCGAGTCAGCGCGGCTTGAAGGGGCCCGACCTCGTCCGGCTCGCACAGGAGCAGCACCGTAAAGGGGATCGCGACGCCGCCAGGCTTCATGTGCGGATTGCGCCAATGCTCCACGACCTCTTTCAAGACCGAGAGGAACCCAGCCAAGTCCTCCGGGACTCCCGAGAGCAGGCTTGACGAGTTCTCGATCACGACGAGATATCGATCGGCACGTGTCCAGTGGAGGTCGCGCAGACAGTCCGAGAGCGCGTGCCAGTTCCACCCGAAGTAGTCGGGAAACTTAAACCGATCCCAGAACTGCTCGAAGACGCCGTCAGCGTCGGCCATCTGCGCGCCGTCCAGGCGCCCGACGAACGTTGCACCGGTCGACGGAAGAAAGTCCATGAGTACCCCGACCGCTGTCCGCGGCAGCACATGCAACCACGGCCCGCTCACACTCCACAGCCAAGGCGAGCCCGCCACCACCGCACCCTTCCCCTACCGACTCCGATCCCGGATTCCATAGAATTCGAAAATAGCAGCACGTTGCTCTTCGACACTCACAACATCCTCAGGGCTGGCGGGAGCCAGGATGTCCACCGTTTCTTCGTTGACCGTTCTCGACTCGCGGTTAAAGGTGTAAATGTACCTCCCGCCCGTCATCTGAGCCTGCATCCCGGAGTTAGTCACGTCACGACGCGCCCCTTGACAGCACAGCAGAAGCTCGTCTTGCCCCAAGTCCCTCCTGAACTCCAAGAGGCATGCGAATAGATTGTCCCCTGAATACACCACACCCTCACGGTCATCCTCACCTCTAAAGACCGTCAGCCTGTAGGGGTGGGCTTCGGAAGGCTCTACGTACACCACCTCCACCACGTGGCCGTTTCGCGCGCAGGCGATTCTCACGCGGGCACTCATGGAGTTCCTCCATAGTTGGGGTTCGGGGTCCAATTTTTTCCCTTGTCCCACGCTCCCACGATTGACTCCGTATCTATCTTCCTTGGGTAGGCAAACTCTCGCTCATGCGACAGCGGGTTATCCGGTATCTCCTTGTTGACATTGATCCCGCTTTCTCTTTCATGTATCAAATAAACGTGCCCGTCAGCTGTCTTAAGCCGACTGAAGGCATGGTTCGAGGATTCAGTCGTGGCAACGAACCCGGACGGCGGAGTGAAATCACCGGCTATGCCATAGACGTGCTCCTCCAAGCTCATATTGGTTCCGCGGGGAGCGAACCCACTCTTGAATACCTCCTCCTTGGTGCGCGTGTCCGCCCTGAACCGCTCGTACGGCGCGAGCCCGAGAGGGTCGGCCCACGTGAGCGGGTTGCGAACATAAGAGCTAGGGTTTGGCGCCGGCTTCAGCCCCAGAGGGTCGACACAGAGGTAACAGGGGACCTCCGGGTCGTAGTAGCGGAAGTGGTTGTAGTGCAGGCCCGTTTCCGAGTCCGCGTACTGGCCCGGGAAGCGGAGGGGGCAATCCGCGCCCTCTTCCGGCGCAGGTGCCGGGAGACGGGTGCCCCATAGGCTCGTGCGGTGTTGCCAGGCGAGCTCTCCGGACGGGGTGATCAGCTCCATCGGGGTGCCGATCGCGTCCGTGATCACGGCGTGGAAGCGGGTGCCGAAGTCGCGTTCCGCCGTGTCGGCGAATTCCGATATCAGGGACTTGCCCGCCGACCGGACCAGACGCGTGTGGTCCGTCTGCGTCAGAGGCCGGTGCGTTCCGGGCGCGTAGTCCCAGGTGGTCACTCTGCCGTCGGCGGTCGACTGTTCAGCGAGGCGCGTGCCGTCCCAGGAGAAGAGCGTTTCCTCAGCCGCCTCGGCATCGGCCGGGACTCGGCACTTCGATATTCGGCGGCCCAGCGGGTCGTACGCGTACTGCCAGCGCTCCCCCTCGGGTGTCGCCGCTTCCCGGAGGCGGTCCTCCGCATCCCAGGTGTACGTCCACGTGCGCGTCTGGCCGTTGAGGAGCTTGCGGGTCTTGCGGGTGAGGCGGCCCTGGGCGTCGTGTTCGTACACCGTGCGCCCCGCGCGGCGGATCAGGGTGCCTTCGAAGTCGCGCTGGCCAGCGGCGGCGTGTGCCGGTGCCTCGGCGTTCGTGACGTTGCCGGCGCCGTCGTAGGCGTACCGCTCCGTCCAGCCGTGGGCGCTGACCGTCGTGACGCGGCCGGTCGCGGTGAGGTCGAAGCGGCGGGTACCGGAGGTGAGTTCGCGGATCTCGGTGAGGTAGCCGTCCTCGCGGTAGGCGTACTCGCGGTGCTGCAGGAGGCGCTCGGCGCCCCGGATCACCTGGGTCGTGAGACGGTCGTTGACGTCCCACTCCTGGGTGAGCACCGTGCCCTCGCCCAGACGGCGCCCCGTCTCGCGGCCGGCCGCGTCATGGGTGAACGTCAGCTCGCCCGCGTCCCCGCGGAGCACCGTCGGGCGGCCCGCCGCGTCGTACGTCCATTCCGAGGTGAGCCCGGACGGGGTCACGCGGCTGGTGCGGCGGCCCAGTTCGTCGTACGTGTACGTCGTCGTCCTGCCGCTCACCGTCTCGGACAGGACGCGGCCCAGTGCATCCCGCTCGTAGACGATCTCCGCGTCCGCGTTCACCGCCCGCAGCAGGCTGCCCGCCGCGTCGTAGGCGAACGTCGTCGCCGCATCGGCGCCGTCCGCGCGCTGTTCCGTCGCGCGGCCCAACAGGTCGCGGGTGAAGTGCAGCGTTTCCCCCGCGCCGTTCGTACGGGCGGCGAGTTCGCCCGCCGCGTCGTGTGCGTACGTCAGAGTGCGGCCGTTGAAGTCCGTCTCGGACGTGACGCGGCCGGCGGGGTCGTAGGCGTAGGACCACGTCAGGCCCTGCGGGTTCGTCACCCCCGTCAGGCGCAGCTCCGTGTCGTACGCGAAGGCGTACGTCGTGCCGTCGGGGTCCGTGCGGGATGCGGGGAGGTCGAAGTGGCCCGCGGCGTGACGAGTGGTGTTGCCTGCGGGGTCGGTGTGGGCGAGGAGGTTGCCTTCGCCGTCCCAGGTCCAGGTCTCGGCGGTGCCGTCGGGATGCTCGCGGCGGCTCGGCCGCCCCTCCGGCGTCCACATCATGCGCGTGACGCGGCCCAGCGGGTCCGTGACCTCGGCGACGCGCCCGAAGGGGTCGCGCCGGACCGTCGTCCGGTGGCCGAGCGGGTCGGTGAGGGTGACGGGGAGCCCGGCCGCGTCACAGGCGATGTGAGAGGTGTGGTCGAGGGCATCGGTCACCGCGGACAGATGGCCCAGCTCGTCGTAGCCGTAGCGCGTCTCGGCACCCGCCGGGTCCGTGGTGGCGAGGAGGTTGCCGCGGCCGTCGTACGCGTGGCGCCACGTCGCGCCGCCCGGTTCCGTGATCTCCGTGGGCCTGCACAGGTCGTTGTAGCTCGCCGAGGCCGTCGAGCCGTCCGGCAGGGTGACCCGGGCGAGGTTGCCCGCCTCGTCGTACGCGTAGCGGGTGGTGCGGCCCAGCGGGTCCGTCACCGAGAGGCGGCTCGCGGCCGTGGCGTCCCAGGTGGTGACGGTCGTGTGGCCGAGCGCGTCCGTCTCCTCCGTGACGAGGGCGTCGGCGTTGTAGCGGTAGGTGCGCTCGTGCCCCAGAGAGTCCGTGACCGTCGTCGTACGAGTCGCGGCCTCGTACGACAACGAGCCCGAGAGGAAGCCGTCGGTGCCGTCCGTGCGGACCACGCGCCCGTCCGCGTCGTACGTGTAGCCGTACGACGTGCCGTTGCGGTCGGTCCACGAGGTTATTCGGCCCTCTGCGTCGTACGCGAAACGCAGGGGCTTCCCGCTGGAATTGGTGACCTCCGTCAGGTTGCCCGCGTCGTCGTAGCCGTACTGGATGAGGACGGTGCCGCGGCCGGGGGCGTGGGCCGGCTCGTACGGGGACGGGGGCTCGTCGAGGAGGCGCAGGCCTGTGACGCGGGCTCCCGCCGCCCCGACGACGGCCGTCTCGACGGCCACGTAGTAGCCGCCCGAGTGGCGGATCGCGGTGGGCGTGCCGGTGGCCGTGCGCTCGATGTCGATGCGCGCGCCGTTGCGGTCCTCCACGCACTCCAGCGGCAGTTGGAGGATCCCCGGCTCCTCGGTCGGGGCCACGCCGCCGAAGGTACGGATGACGCCGGCCTGCGGGTCGGTGATGGTCATCAGGCCGCCGGGCCTGCCGTCCCAGGTCAGGGGCCAGCGCGGGCCTTTGACCGGGAGCACGGGCTCGCCCGGGGCAGGTACCGGATAGACCAGTCGCGTGCCGTCGGCCGCCGCGTAGACGACGCCGCCGGCGTCGATCTGGACTCGTTCGTCGAAGGTGGAGGCCCAGGTCGGGCCGAACCAGGCGCCCGCGCGGTACGAGGAGAGGTGGGTGCGACCGATGACGAGGGGCAGGGAGCCGGGCAGGGTGACGTCCGTGGCCGGCAGGAGCATGGCGCCGGTGGCGACGTCGATGGGGTCCAGGGCGCACTCGATGTTGGCCGGGAGGCGGGCGGCCTGGGCGAGTTCGACGTCCAGCGGGCGGATCCCGGTGAAGAGGTTGCGGTAGCCGCCCGCGGCACCGGCGTTCTTCGCGATGCTGCCGAAACCGCCGAACATGCCGCCGTAGAGCATGCCGTTATTGGCCGCGGTGCCCGCCTCGGTCAGGTTGATGCCGTCCTGGCGGCCCTGTGCGATCTTGATGGGCTGGGCGACCGCCAGGTTGACCGTGACCGACTCCAGACCGCCGAACGCCGCCGCGGCCAGCGTCACGCCCGCCACCTCCGCCACCGTCGTGGACACGACGATGCCGAGCGCGGCGCCCGCTTCCACGATCGCGGTCGCTGCGCCGGCGGCCGGGCCGGCGAGCGCTCCGCCGGTCGCCACGGCGATGGTGACGGCCGCTCCCAGGACGACGAGATCCTCAATGATCTTGTCCCAGAGGTCGTCCATCGCCTTGTCGATGGCTTTGGCGAGCTTCTCCAGCCCGTCCGCCATCTTCTTCGCCGATTCGGCGAGGTCGTGCAGCCAGCCGTCCTGCGAGCCCTTGGCGTAGCGGTGCCAGAAGACCTCGAAGGCCTCGATCGCCTCGCCCTTGTTGTTGTGGATGAGGGAGGTGGCCTGGTTGTTGACCGGGGTACGGATCGCTTCGACCTTGCCCGCGAACGTACGCCAGGCCTTGGCCGCCTTACGGAGCTTGTCCGCGTCGCCATCGGGCCAGTACAGGCCCATGTAGTCGATGAGGAAGTTCTGGACCTTGTGCTTGACGCTCACTTACCGGCCTTACCGGAGCCGCCGCCCTGGGAGCCCTGGACGCCCTGGACGCCCTTCTTGGAGAACGTCCCGGCGATCAGCTTGTCGTTCTCGACGTGGCCGTCGGACATGTCGACCATCGCCTCGTGAATGCTCGCGAGTCCGGCGACCAGGATCTTCGTCGCGTTCTCGACCTTCGTACGGGCAGGCTTGTACGACTCCCCGAAGGCCTTGCCCTGATCGTCGGCGCCCCACGGCGCACCGAGGCCGTCGAGCGTCGTGGTCAGCTCCGACAACGCTTCGCGCAGCTCGCCGCTGTGCTCGCTGAACACCGGGGCCGCGGACTTCAGGTCCGCGGTCTTGATGTCCAGGATCTTGCCGTCGCCACTGCCCGGGCCGCCGCCCATCGCTGCCTCCCCCACCGAGGTACCGCCTCGCCACGGTCGCGGTCGCGGTCGCGGTCGCGGTCACTCAGGCGTCATCCCTCGCCTGGTATCACCGAGGCCACATAATCGCACGCTGATTCGGCGAATGCGATTTCGACGCTCCGTCGGGGTGCTTGCCCGGACGCCTCGTCACGGGCCGTCGGCACAGGGGGATTTGGGGCGCACTTACGGGCGCCCTCTCGTAGCCGCCGCGTGCCGTTGGCGGCGAAGCCTGAGCCCACGGCCCCGGCGGGCGTCGCAATGGTGCCCAGGCCCCGAACCTCACTAAGGTCGACGCACGGCGTTGCGGCGACGGGTGAGGAGGATCGGGATGGTGATGGCCGCGCCCACCAGAACGGCTGCCCCGGCGCCGAGGGCGATCCATTTTGCTGGACTGCCGTTGCCGCCGCCGCTCGCTGCTTCGCTAACCGCCGACTCCTTCGGGACGCTCTCGGCGGCGGACTTGGCGTCGTCGTCCTTCGGGTCTTGCGCCGGGGCCGGCCCCGGCAGGGGGTTCACGTCGGCCGGGCCGGGATCGCCCGGGTCCTTGAGGGCGATGCGGGGGCGGACGGCGCCGTAGCCGACGTAGTCGTTGCGCTTTTCAGCCGTGCCGGTGCCGCCGGCGGTGTTGATGAGGACGCGGGTTACCTGGTTGGCGGTCCAGTTGGGGTGGACGGACCAGATTAGGGCGGCGGAGGCGGCGGCGAGGGCCGAGGCGTCACTGGTGCCGTTGCCTCGGCAGAGTTCGGTACCGCCTGAGCAGGCAGCAACCATGGCCGCGCCGGGCGCAGACAAGTCCACTTGGGGGCCGTGTTGCGACCAACTCGCAGCAGCACCTTCCTGATCGAGGCCAGCTACGCCAATGACGCCCGGGTAAGCGGCCGGGTACTCCACCTCGTTACCCTTGTCGCCCGAGTTTCCAGCCGCAGCGAAGATCATCTTTCCCTTGTTGAGGGCATAGGTGATGGCTTTCTCTTCTTCCTCGTCACTCGGGCCACCCAGCGAAATGTTGATGATCTTTGCATCCGAGTCAGCTGCATAATGGAGTGCATCGACCATCGACCTCGTCCCCTCCAGGGCAGTTCCCTTCTGCCTAACGCGGACAGGAAGGATCTTCACTCCAGGAGCCAGACCGTAGGACCCTGCGACACTTCCTCTCTTCCCTGTTCCGGCAATGAGGGCCGCCATTTTGCTACCGTGCCCCTCAGTGTCTGTCCGCGCATCACCCGGCTGTCCTGAGAAGTTCTTTCCCTCGAGCACCTGCCCCTGCAGGTCAGGCAGGCTCACATCAACGCCAGTGTCGATTACCGCCACAGTGACCCCGGCGCCGGTGCTCTTCTCCCACATTTCTTCCGCATGCATGGCGTCTAGATACCACTGGCGGGAGCGGACCGTATCGGCGTGGGCTGGCGAGGCCGAGACCACGATTAGCGAGACGAGAACAACGACAGTTGCTTCCGCCCACGTCCCGCGCACAACCCGGGCAATGCGCATGGAGATGTCCTCTACTCGATGACCGGCGGCACGACTGGCTTGCCACCTTGATTCCAGGTCTCTTCATCCTCGACCAGGTAGTCGGGACGTCGGCTTCCGGACTGCCGCTCCGAAGAGGCGCCACTCACACCGGCCCCGGGCATCAATCCACCCATCATGCCGGTCCTGGTTGACGAGTTAGTTCGACTCTCGCCAGCAGCACCGCCACGGACCAGACCGGTCCCACCCGGGGTGAAGTCCGTGCTAACACCTCTGCCTGGGACCTGTCCCGGGCGGCCCCCAACAACTCCGCCAGGCACCGTCGCCCTGGCTCGACCAGCTCCGGCCCCTGGGCTGCTAACCGCAGGCCCGGGCACTCCCCCGAAGCTCGCGCCCGGCACCATGGGAGTCCGAGTCTGGCCCTGCCTCTGGGACGGCTCCGCGCCAAAGACGGGAACTCGCCCGGGGGGCTGATTCGGCACGGACGGCCCACGCGGCGTCGGGCGGACACCGACGATCCCGTCGCGCGGGATGTTCGGCACTCGGGTCTCCGGGCGACGGCTGGCGCCAGTGCCGGGCCCCGGAGTCGGAACCCTAGGTACCGGCCGTCCGCCTCGCTCAGGGCGCGACTCTCCCGGACGGCGGCTCGGATCAGGGCGCCGATCAGGACCTGGCCAAGCAGGCACAGGAACGTGCGGCATGGGGATCTGTGGCTTCCCAGCATCCGACGGAGTGACCGGAGGCCGGTCCGGCTGCAGAACAGGCACGCGGGGTGGCGCATCGACGCCCCCAGAGAGGTCCAGCTCAGGCCGCCGAACGAACCGCTCTGCAGGCGTGGATGGCTTCGAGGAGTCGTCAACGCCTCCATCGGCCGACGTGCCGCCCACGTAGCCTGCTGGCAAGGCCTTGGCGGCTGCGCCGGGCGACCCTGCTCCGGAGCCACTACCAGGCAAATCAACGTACTCGCTCGGGTCGAGTGGTGCCTGCTTAGTCGGCAGCAGCCGTGGCGGCATAGGCCGAAAATTAGGCCTATCCGCCCGCAAAAGCTGCGTCCCCGACTGGTCGTACGACTCCGCCAGCGCCTTCATCAACGCTGCCGCTGCCTTGTGATTGCTTTCGAGCCGCTCCTGGGCGTTGTACGCCTCGACCTGTGTGGGGCCGCCCACGGGATCGTGAGGGATGCCCGGGGCCAACGGTGAGGGGACGGTCTTCGTCGGGAACGGGGCGCTCTTCAGCCACGCATCGACCGTGGCCCTGTCCTCGGGCGAGTACTTCGGCATCCGCCTCGCGCTGCCCAGGTCCGTGGACGCGTAGCCCATCCACTCGTTGACCTTCTTGACGTAATCGCCGAGCTTGATCGTCTCATTGGCCATGGAGTAGCCCCACCTGCGGAACGCCTCGCCGGCTTCGCCCGACCAGACGACGCCCTCCATGTGCTTCTTGAGGTCGTCCCCGAGCTTCTTGATGGCCTGGGACGCGCCATTGAGCTGGAGGCCGATGGCGATGACCCGGTGCTGGTCCGCGTGCTCGACCATCGCCTGGAGCTTCTCGTGCGGGATTTCGTAGAAGTCCTCGGCGGGTGCGCATACCGGCGGGAAGCGGGGGTCCTTGGCGCTTCTGGTCACGGCTCGGTCGGTCATGAGTGCTGTGCTTCCTTCCCGCCTTTAGAAGTGACTTTTCCCGTTGGGTTCGCTGTTGCCGCGCAGATCCGTACGGCCCCCCGTCCGCGACGTGTGCGGCTGCGCAGGCCCGGTGTCCGGGTCCGGGTCCAGCTTCGGGTCGTACTGGCGCTGCATCCGCTCGTGGATCGCCCAGAGCTTCTCCCGCTCCTCCGCGTCCGTGTTGGCGTAGCCCGAATGGGCATCCAGGACAGCGGAACTCAGCGCTTGGATCTGGTCGTTGAGGAGGTTGGCCAGCGTCACCAAGTCGTTGTGGACGTCGCGGTAGACACCGAAGAGGGCCTCTGCCGCGTGGAAGCCCTGACCCAGGTGGGCCTGGGTCAGGGCGGTGTCGGCGACCTTTCCCGGTGCGCCGTCGGACTCGTCGAGCGTTTTCAGCAGATCGTCGACCCTGCCCTTGAATTTTTTCAGGGTCGCCAGTTCGGCGGCCAGGCCGCCCTTCGGGCCCTGTCCCGCTCCCCCCGGAGTTGCGTACCCAGTCACGTGCGCCTCGTCACTGCCTTCCCCACCCGCCAACCGCCCGCCGTCACATGTAACTTCACGCTACACAGTATCGCCGGGCAGTGACACGCAAAGACTCGGCTGAACGGTCAGCCGGGCGTCAGGCGGGCGTCAGCCGGACGTCGCCACCGCCGCCTGCGGCCGGATCGGCAGCCGGTTGACCGGGCGTCCCGTCGCCGCGCGCACCGCCGACGCCACCGCCGCCGGCGACGTCACCACCGGTACCGCGCTGATCGCCTTGGCCCCGAAAGGAGCAACGACGTCGCGCTCCTCGACCAGCTTCACGATGTGGACGTCCGGGGTGTCCAGCGACGTCGGCAACGCGTATCCCGTGAAGTCCGGGCGGCGGACCATTCCCCCCGCCGTGCGGAGGTTTTCCGTCAGGGCCGCGCCGACGCCCTGGGTGATGCCCGCCTCGATGCGGGCGCGGGCCTGCTTCGGGTTGAGGACTCGGCCCACGTCCTGGGCCACTGCCATTTCGACGACCCGGACGGAGCCCAGTTCGACGTCCACGTCCACGACCGCGCGCACCGCGCAGAAGGCCATGCCCACGAACGCGTCGCCCTGGCCCGATTCGTCCAGCGGCTCCGTGGGGTGGGGGCGGCACTGGGCCGTGGCCCAGAGTTCCTTGCCCTCCAGGGCCTCGGCGACCGTCGTGCTCAGCACCCCGTCGTACGACGTGATCTTGCCGTCGGCGATGGTCAGCAGCTCCGCCGACATGCCGAACTGCGCGGCGAGCGGCTGCAGCAGCTGCGTCCGCACCATCCGCGCCGCCCGCTCGACCGCGCCGCCCGACACCCACGTGTGGCGGCTGTGCGCGCCGGGGCCGGACGGGGGCTGGTCGGTGTCGACGGGGGCGACGTAGACCTCGTCCAGGCCCAGGACCTCCTGGACGATCTGGCGGGCGAGGGTCGCGAAGCCCTGGCCGGTTTCGACCGCCGCGCAGATGACCGTGGCCACCGGGCCCGTCACCTTGACCGTGGCCGTCGAGACCTCGTCGGCGCCCTCCGCGCCGAGCATGTGCACCATGCCCAGGCCGTAGCCGACGCCGCGCCGCACCGCGCCGGCCTCGCCCGCGCCGTCGGGGCCGCCGGGCAGCACCCACTCCTCCTCGGGGTCGTCCGAGGGGAGGGCGGGCAGCGGGTAGTCGCGGACGGCGCGCAGGAGTTCGGCGACGGGGGCGGGGCAAGTGACCGTCTGGCCGGTGGGCAGCAGGTCGCCAGTCGCCAGGACGTTGCGCAGGCGCAGCTCGGCCGGGTCCAGGCCCATGCGTGCCGCGAGCTTGTCCATCTGGCCCTCGTACGCGGCGCACACCTGCATGGCGCCCTCGCCGCGCATGTGGCCGGACGGCGGGTTGTTGGTGCGGACGGCCCAGCCCTCGACGAAGGCGTGCGGGACGACGTACGGGCCGCAGGCGAAGGCCACGGCGGCGGCCAGCGCGTCGGACGAGGTGTCGGCGTAGGCGCCCGCGTCCAGCAGGATCTGCGCCTCGACCTTCACCAGCTTGCCGTCGGCGTCCGCGTGGTGGCGGTAGCGCAGCAGCGTGGGGTGGCGGTGCGGGTGGCCGAGGAAGGACTCCTCGCGGGTGGCGACGAGCTTGACGGGGTGGCCGGTGCGCAGCGCGAGCAGGCCGAGCGGCAGCTGCATGCCGGGGTCCTCGCGGTCGCCCATCGCCCCGGGCACGCCGGTGACGACGACCTTCACGCGCTCGGGCGCCAGGCCGAAGCATGCGGCGGCCAGGTCGCGGTCGGCGTGCGGGTCCGTCGACGCGGTGTAGATCTCGACGCCGCCGTCGGGACGCGGCACGGCGAGGCCGGCCTCGGCGCCGATGGGCGCGGGGTCCTGGCGGCCGATCCGGTAGAGGCCCTCGACGATCACTTCGCCGACCGCATCGGGGTCGCCGAAGCGCAGCGGGATGTGGCGGATCAGATTGCCGTCGGGGTGCAGCGGCTCGGCGGAGAAGGCCTGCTCGGGGTCGGTGACGGGCTCCAGCACCTCGTACTCGACGGCGATGGCCGCCGCGGCGAGCCGCGCCGTGTCGGGGTGGTCGGCGGCGACGGCCGCGATCGGCTCGCCGTGGTGGCGCACGATGTCGGACGCGAAGACCGGGCGGTCGGCGATCTTGCGGCCGTGGGCGGCGTCACCGGGCACGTCCGCGTGCGTCACGACGGCGCGGACGCCCGGCATCCGGGCGGCCTCGCTGGTGTCGATCGACAGGATGCGGGCGTGCGGGTGCGGGGAGCGCAGGAGCGCGGCCCACAGCAGGCCCTCGGCCCACAGGTCGGCCGCGTACGGGTAGATGCCCTGGGTCTTGGCCTCCGCGTCGGCCGGGGTGAGGGAGGCGCCGATGCCGCGCTGCGGTTCGGCTGGGCCGCCGGGCGAGGCGAGCAGAGGGACGGCGGTGGCCGTGGCGGCACCTTCGGCCGCGCCCGCCATTCCCGTCATTCCGCCCATTCCGCCGCTTCCCGTCATGCCGTCGTCGCCTTTCCGCTGCCCCCGCCGTGCGGGCCCGCCTGGTGCGGGATACGGGCCTGGTCCGCATCCGGCTGCACCTCGTGCTGCTGCGCTTCCGCGTCCTGAAGCTCCTGCGCCGCGGTCGCCTCGCGCTCGCCGACGACCTGCCGGACCGCGTCGAGCACGCCCCGGTAGCCCGAGCAGCGGCAGAGGTTGCCGCAGATGGCCTGACGGGTCTCCCGCTCGGTCGGGGCGTGGTTGCCCTCGAGGAGGTCGTGCATGGTCATCGCCATGCCGGGCACGCAGAAGCCGCACTGCACGGCGCCGCACTCGGCGAGCGCCCGCTGCACGTCGGACGGCCGGCCGTCGACGGCCAGGCCCTCGACCGTACGGACCTCCGCGCCGGCCGTGGTGGCCGCCGGGACGAGGCAGGACGCGACGAGCCGCCCGTCGACCTGGACCGAGCAGGCCCCGCACTCGCCCTGCGAGCAGCCGTCCTTGGCCCCGGCGAGGCCGAGGCGCTCGCGCAGGACGTAGAGCAGGGACTCGCCGATCCAGGCGTCGGTCACGGGCCGGTCGGTGCCGTTGACGCGCAGGACGTAGGACGTGCAGGGGTGCTCGTTCTGCGGGACGCCGAGGGGGTCGGAGAGGTCGAGGGGGTGACCGGTGGACCCGGCGGGATGGTCTGTGGACCCGGCGGGGTGACCGATGGACTCGACGGGGTGGCCTGCGGACCCGGCGGGGTGGCCTGCGGACCCGAGGGGGTCGGCGGCACCGAGGGGATCGCCGGCGCCGAGGGTGTCGTGCGCCGGGATGCCGGGGCCGGGGATGGCGTGTTCCGGAATGCCGGCGCCCGGGTCGGCGTCGGCACCGGAGGCGTCCTGATCGCGCTCGGGGCCGTCGGCGGGCGCGGCGGGCGACGCCGCCTCCTCCGCCACGGCATCGGCCCCCACGGCCTCGGCAGCTACGGCATCGGCCGCATCCGGCGATCCCTGCGGCGGTACGAACTGCTCGGGCAGCGTCGGCTGGGCGTGCTGCTCGGCCGGGCCCGGGTGGGCGAACGACTCGGCGTGCACCGCATGCTGCGAGTGCGGCGCAGGCTGCTGCTCCTGCCCGTGCTCGGCAACGGAACCCTCCGGCTGTCCCGCGGGCTCCGGCTCCGGCTCCGCCGCGGACGACGGCTCCTCGGAGGCGAAGGCGGAAGCGGAGGCGGAAACGAAGGCGGAAGCAGCGGGCGGCTCGTGCTCCGTCCCGGCCGTCCCCGGCGTCGCGACCCCGCCCGGATTATCGCTCGTACCGGTGACGTCGCTGACGTACGCCGGCACGGTGAACGTGCTCGTCGCGTCCACGGCCGGAGGCTCGCCGGGCAGGGCGGAAGCGGAACTCTCCGCGGCCGCGCCGGGGAAGCCGTCCCGCGCGTACTCGCCGGACGTGTCCGCCGCATCCGCCGCGTCCCCGGGCAGAACCGGAACCGACCACTGGCCGGTGTCGGCGCCCGGGACGGGCGTACCCGCGGCCGGGGTGGCCGCGGCCAGCGACTGGCGCCAGGAGTCGTCGACGGGCTGCGCCGACCAGGGAGCCGGCGGCGTCACCGGCGCCGCGGGCGCCTCCGGGGCGGCACCGCGGACGAGGTACTCACCGGACTCGTCGACGGGGTCGTCGCCCGCGGCCGGCACGGACCACTGGCCCGTCGAGCCGGCACCGGGCGCCGGCCACTCCGCCGTGGCGTGCGGGTCGGCACCACCGTCGTGGAGGGCACCGTCGTGGAGGGCACCGTCATGGTGACCGCCGTCGTGAGCCCCGCTGCCGTGCACGCCACCGTCATGAAGCCCGGCGTCGTGAAGCCCACCGTCGTGAAGCCCGGCGTCATGCACACCGGCGTCGTGCACGCCACTGTCGTACAGACCGCCGTCGTGCAGACCGCCGTCGTGCAGACCGCCGTCATGAAGGCCACCACCCTGGGCGCCACCATGGGCGCCACCGACGTGCACGCCCTCGCCGTACGTCTCACCGTAGGCGCCGTCATGCGCACCACCGTGGACCCCGCCATGGGCCTCAGAGGTCTCGGACACCGGCTCGTAGCCGCCCTGATGGCCACTCTCATGGCCACCCGCGTCCCCATGCCCTTGCCCGTGTCCATGCCCTTGCCCGTAAGCCCCAGGCGCGCCCCACTGCCCCTGCACCCCCGCACCGGCCGCCGCCGGTGCCTGCTGCCAGGAGTCGGTGGAGGGCGGGGTGTAGCCGCCCGAGCCGGCCGCGGCCAGCGGGTCCCAGGCGCCGGTGCCGTTCATGGCTGCGCCCGGATGCGCGAGGAGCTCCGGGGGCAGCTGCAGGAACGTGGTGCCCTCGTCGTACTCCCCGCCGCGCGGGATCGGCTGCCAGCCGACCGGGCCGGCGGCGTGGGCCTGTCGCTGTTCGTCACTCACGCGAGTGCCCTCCCCAGTGCTCGGCGGGCCAGAGTCGCCACCGTACGACGCAGGTGCAGCGCGGCGGGCGGCAGGGTGCCCGGCTCCCCGCCGTCGGGAGCGGGCGCGGGGTCCGGGATGCACGCCGCGGCGACGTAGTCGCCGAAGGCGGCGCACGCCTCGGGGGCGAGCGTGCGCTCGCCGTCCCAGTCGATGAGGGAGGCGACCCAGCGCTCGGCGTCGAGCGGGCGCAGCGGCATGGGCGCGACGGCGCCCACCGCACAGCGCACGCCCCGCCGGGCGGGGTCGAGGACGACGGCGACGGACGCGGTGGCGCGGCCCGGGCCGGTGCGTCCGGTGGCCTTGAGGAAGGTCTGCGGGGCGTGCAGCAGGGGCACGCGGACGTAGCCGATGAGCTCGCCGGGGGCGAGCATCTCGTAGCCCGTCAGGAGGTGGCCGACGGGGATCTCGCGGCGGCTGCCGCCGGGGCCCGCGATGACGAGGGTGGCTTCGAGGGCGGCGAGGACGGGCAGGGCGTCACCGGTCGGCGCGGCGGAGGCGATGTTGCCGCCGAGGGTGCCGGCGTTGCGGATCTGGGGCGGGCCGGCGGCGCGGGCGGCGGCCGCGAGCGCCGGGATGAGCGCCGCGAAGTCGGGGCGGCCCATCCGGGCGTGCGTGAGGCCGGCGCCGAGCAGGGCGTGGCCGTCCTGGTACTGCCAGCCGCGGATCTCGCTGATGCGGCCGAGGCCGACGAGCCCGGCGGGCCTCAGCAGCCCGGAGTTGACGGCGGCCATCAGATCGGTGCCACCCGCGACGGGCACGGCCGCGGGCATGGCGGCCAGCGCCGCCACGGCCTCGTCGAGCGAGCCCGGCAGCGTCACCGTGTGCGCTGCCTGCGGTGCGTGCGTGGTCAACCCAGCTGCCCCTTCCCCGGTGGTCCCGGCTGTCCGGCCTGATCCCGCCGTACGATCCCGCCGTACGGTACGTCCTCACGGCCCGGACGTGGCAACTCTGGCACATCTTCGGACTCCGCCGTCGCGAGGGTCCACGAACCGCCGATCCGTCCCCGGCAATGCGAATGGTCCGATTTCCGGGAGTGTCCCCGCTGTGTACGGATTGCCATTTTAGGGGGCCTTTTTACGACTTACGGCAGTGTGTGAAGGACTACCGTGCCAGCCGTCCGGCGCAACGGCGCGCAGCTTGGCCGTGGCTCACACGATCGGGGGCGCGCCCTCGATCGGGCGTCCGAGGACGCCCGGGCGGCGCTGCCAGGGCCTGGGGCCGCCGGGCGGCCGGTAGTCCACGCCCAGGGCGTCGAGCCGGGCGTAATGGGCGGTCATACGGCGTTCGAAGGCGCGGTGGTCGCGCTCGGCGGGCGCGGGCAGGTCCGACCAGACGGCCTCGGCGAAGGCGGCCAGGCGCGGGAAGGCCTGGTAGTCGACGCGCTGCTGGTTCTCCGTCACCTCGCTCCAGAGGTTGGCCTGGGCGCCCAGGATGCGGGCGGCCTCGGCGCCGGTGAGGCCGGGCGGCACGGGGTCGAAGCGGTAGACGTCCTCCAGGGTGCGGACGTAGCCGATGGGTACGGGCTCGTCGGTACCGGGCGCCTGCCGGTGGTCGAGGTACACCTGCTGCTCGGGGCACATGACGACGTCGTGTCCGGCCCGCGCGGCGGCGACGCCCCCCGCGTAGCCCCGCCAGGAGGAGACGGTGGCGCCCTCGGCCAGGCCGCCTTCGAGGATCTCGTCCCAGCCGGCGAGGCGCCGGCCGCGCGCGGCCAGCCAGCGGTCGAAGTGCCGGACGAACCAGCTCTGCAGCTCGTCCTCGTCCGCCAGGCCCAGCTCCCGGATCCGGGCCTGTGCGGCCGGCGACGCCTTCCACTGGTCCTTGGGGCACTCGTCGCCGCCGATGTGCACGAACGTCGACGGGAAGAGGTCGAGGACCTCGGTGAGGACGTCCTCGTAGAAGGCGAGCGTGGCGTCGGAGGGGGCGAGGACGTTCGGGCTGACGCCCCACGTGTCCCACACCGTCAGGGCGGCGGTGTCGACGACATCGGCGTTGCCCAGCTCGGGGTACGCGGCGATGGCGGCCTGCGAATGTCCCGGGACGTCGATCTCGGGGACGACGGTGATGTGCCGCTCGGCCGCGTACGCCACGATCTCGCGGATGTCGTCCTGCGTGTAGTACCCGCCGTGCGGCCGCTCGTCCCACAGCGGCGAGGCCCGGTGCCCGGCCTTGGTGCGCGGACGCCAGGCGCCCACCTCCGTCAGCCGGGGGTGGCGCAGGATCTCGATGCGCCAGCCCTGGTCGTCCGTCAGGTGCAGGTGCAGGACGTTGAGCTTGTGCGCGGCGAGGAGGTCGAGGTAGCGCAGCACGCCGTCCTTGGGGAGGAAGTGGCGGGCGACGTCGAGGAGGACGCCGCGCCAGGCGAACCGTGGCGAGTCCTGGATGGCGACCGCCGGCACGGCCCACTCGCGCTTCCCCGTGACCGGCGCCCGCCGGAAGGCCTCGGGGCCGAGCAGCTGACGGAGGGTCTGGGCGCCCCAGAAGACCCCGGCCGCGCTGCCGCCCTGGATGTGCACCCCGTATCCGCTGTTGAAAACGGTGTAGCCCTCGGGCCCGAGCTCGGATTCCAGTTCAGGCGAGATGCGCAGGCTGATGCAGTTGTCCCCGCCCTCGACCTCCTCGCCGTCCGGAAGCGGGAGCCCGGTGGCGGCGCCGACGGTGGCACGGAGCCAGCGTGCGACGCCCTCGGTGCCCGGCCGGGCCTCGATGCACGTCGCTGCGTCGAGGACGGAGAGCCGCCTGCGGCCGGGGCCGACCACCGGGGTGGATTCCCGGGCGGCGGGGATCAGGTCCCCCAGGGACGATTCGGAATGACTCATGGGATTCAGTCCTTCACCGCTCCGCCGAGGCCCGACACGAGCCTCCGCTGTACGAGTACGAAGAAGACGAGTACCGGGACGGTCATGACGGTCGACGCCGCCATGATGCCGCCCCAGTCGTTGCCCTCGTCCTTGAAGAAGACGAGGAGCGCCATCGGCAGGGTGGAGTTCTCCGTGGCGCTGACGATGAAGGACTTCGCGAAGAGGAAGTCGTTCCACGTCGAGATGAAGGAGAAGACGCTCGTCGCGACGAGCCCGGGGAAGACCAAGGGGAAGAGGATCTGCCACAGGAAGCGGGCACGGCTCGCGCCGTCGAGGTAGGCCGCCTCCTCCAGCGCCTCCGGCACGGCCCGGACGAATCCGCGCAGCATCCAGATCGCGAAGGGCAGCGAGAAGGCGATGTGGGGCAGGATCAGCGACCCGAGGGTGTTGAGGCCGATGCCCGGGACGGTCTGCCCCGCGTCGCGCAGGAGGAAGAACAGCGGGATGGTGAGGGCCTCGACCGGCACCATCTGGGCGACGAGGAACATGACGAGCAGCGTCGTCCGGAACCGGAAGCGGAACCGGGTGACGGCGGTCGCGGCGAGGAAGGCGACGACCGCGGAGACCACGACGACGGTGCCCGCGACGAGCAGGCTGTTGAGGAAGTAGCGCGCGAAGTCCTGCTGGCCGAAGACGCGGCGGAAGGCGTCCAGGGAAGGCTCCGACGTCCAGGGGCGGGGGTGTTCCGACTGCACTTCGCCCGCCGGTTTCACCGCGGACAGGACCATCCAGTAGAGCGGGAAGGCCACCACGACGGCGGTCAGCAGGGCGGCGGCCTCGGCGGCGAGGCGCCACGGGCGGCGGACGCGGGGGAAGCGGACGCCGGCGAAACGAGGAAAGCTCATATCTCCTCCCCCTGGCGCCTGAGCAGCCGCAGGTATCCGAGCGTGACGGCGAGCAGGATCAGCAGCATGACGACTCCGATGGCCGAGCCGAGGCTGTACTGCGAGGAGGCGAACGCCTTCTGGTAGGCGTAGACGTTCAGGGTCAGGTTCTGTCCGGCGACCCCGCCGCCGTTGGTCATCACGTAGATCTGGGTGAAGACCTTGAAGTCCCAGATGACCGACTGGATGGTGACGACGACGAGGATCGGCCGGAGCATCGGTGCCATGACCCCGCGCCAGACGCGCCACTGCGAGGCGCCGTCCAGGGCGGCCGCCTCCAGGACCTCGCGGGGAATGGCCCGGATGCCCGCGTAGACGGTCACCATGACGAAGGGGAACGAGCACCAGACGACTTCGAGGAGGACGAGCGCGAAGGCGCTGTAGCGGTCGTACGTCCACGCGTAGCCCTCGAAGCCGGACAGGCCGAGCCACGCGAGCGCCTTGTCGACGGGCCCGAAGTCGGGGTCGAAGAGGAAGAGCCAGACCGTCGAGCCGGTGACGGCTGGCGTGGCCCACGCGCCGAGCGCGGCGGCCATCAGGGCGAGGCGGGGCAGGGCGCGCACGCGGGTGAGGAGCACGGCGAGCGCGCAGCCGACGGCAAGGGTGGAGAGCACGCACGCGGCCGCGAAGACGACCGTCGTGACGAGCACCTCCCGGAACTGGGCGTCGCCGAAGAGGGCCGCGTAGTTGCCGAAGCCCTGGAAGGAGGTGGGCCGGCCGCCGCTGACCTGGGCCTGCGTGTACTCCAGGAAGGAGATGAGGCCGAGCTCGTAGACGGGGTAGACCAGCAGTCCGCCGATGAGGACGAGGGCGGGGGCGAGGTAGAGCCAGGGCGTCCACCTGCTGCGGGGGCGCGCCGCTGCTGCTCCGGCCCGGGTACGCACCGCTTTGCCGCGGGTTCGCATCACTGCTCCGCTCCGGGTACCCATCACTCAGCCCGCCGCCCTGAAGGCGGCGTTCATCTTCCGCGCGGCGGCCGAGGCGGCCGCGTCCACGCTCCTGCGGCCGCTCACGATCTCCTGGAGCATCGTCGGCAGGACCTGCCCGGCGTCGATGGCGGCCCAGGCGGGGGTCACGGGCACGAAGGCGGCGCCCGCCGTGAGCGTCTTCACGAAGGGTTCGACGAAGGGCTGTCTGCGGGCCGCTTCCCGGCGCACGTCCGTGTAGGTGGGCAGGAAGCCCATGGCGTCGAAGAGCTCGGACTGGGTGCGCTTGCCGGTGAGGGTCCGCATCAGGGCGACGGCGAGCGTGCGGTGGGAACTGCCCTTGAGGACACCGATGTTGTTCCCGCCCGCGAATGCGGGGGCGATGCTGCCCTCTTCGGCGCCCGGCAGCGGGACGACCGCGTACTTGCCTCGGGCCTTGCCGTTCTCGACGGCCCGGTGGCTGAAGTCGCCGCCGATGGCCATGGCCGCCTTGCCCGATGCGAAGGCCTCGACGGTGGCGTTCCCGCCCATCTGCGCGCACTTGGCGGGCGGGCAGTTGTGGTCGCCGAACAGGCCGGTGTACGCGGCGATGCCCTTCTTCGCGTCCTCGCGGTCGATCGCGGCGGTGTACTTCCGGCCCTTCTGCTGCGCGAGCGCGCCGCCGTTGGCCCACAGGAAGGGCAGGGCCCCGTACGTGTACGCGCCGCCGACCACGAGCCCGTACATCCCGGGCCGCTCCCGGTGGACGCGGCGCGCGGTCTCCGCGAGCTCCGCCTGGCTGCGCGGCGGCCGGAGGCCGAGCTCGCGGAAGACGTCGGTGCGGTAGTAGAGGGCGCGCACGCCGACGAAGAGCGGTGCGCCGTAGACCTTGCCGTCCACGGTCACCGAGCGGCGGGCGGCGGGGTCGGTGTCCTTGGCCTCGGGCCAGGCGGCGAAGTCGGCGGTCACGTCGGCCAGTCCGCCGTCGCGCACGTAGCCGGCGGTGTCGGTGTTGCCGTACTCGATGACGTCGGGGGCGCTCGCGGGGTCGTTGAAGGCGGCCTTGATCCGCTGGGCGCGCGTCTCGACGGGGATGTAGGTGACGTCGACGGAGACGCCGCGGTGTTCCCGGGCGAAGTCGGCGACGGCCTTGTCGACGACGGCGGCCTTGGGTTTGTTGTCGACCTCCCGGAAGAGCCAGACGCGCAGCCGTCCCGTGCTGTCGTCGCCGCGGGCGCCGCCGACGGAGGTCGAGGGGGCGCAGGCGGTCAGGAAGAGGGCGGCCGCTGCCAGGGCCGCCCGGGCGGACGAGCGACGGCCGGACGGCGTCATGGGGTCCCCTCCCGTGTGGCGTTGCAACATACGCAATGGGCGTTTCGCTCAGCACAACTGGCAGGAGAGTAGAGGCGTGCCATGGCCCGGACAAGAGGTCTCCACCACTCCGTGATCCGCAAAAGCACCCTGCGCAACGCGCACGGCCCCGGGGCGGAAGGCTCATGGCGCTCCGGGCGGGACGCTCACGCTCTCCGGGCGGGCCCCTCACACCCCCGGGCACGGACACACGCGCCCCCGCCCGCAAACGCACACGGCCCCCGGGACGCGCCTCAGCGCGTCCCGGGGGCCGGGAAAGATACGGTGGTGCCGGTGCTGCCGGCGGTGGGGAGCCGGGCCCTACTTCTTGTCGCCGCCCTTGCCGCCCTTGTCCTTGTCCCCGCCGGCGCCCATGCCGTCGAAGATCTCCTTGCACATCGGACAGACCGGGTACTTCTTCGGGTCGCGACCCGGGACCCAGACCTTGCCGCAGAGGGCGACGACCGGGGAACCGGAGAGCGCGCTCTCCATGATCTTGTCCTTCTGGACGTAATGGGCGTAGCGCTCGTGGTCGCCGTCGCCGTGCGACACCTGCGGCGTCGGCTCTACGAGGGTGCCGGTCCCTGCCCCGCGCTCGGGCTCAAGAGTGCTCATGGTCTCCAAGGGTACTGGGGGACACCGCCGGGGACCGATCCCCGGTCCGCTCGTTTCCCGCCCGGGTCGCACCCCCGGCCGCACCTCCGGTCGTACCCCCGCTCACGCGCCCGCTCGCGCCCCCGCCGGAACGGGCCCCCGCGAGGGCGTGGAGCAGCAGACCGGCCCCGGCGGCGGCCGCGGCGGCCCACGGCAGGGCGGACGGCCGCAGGCCCGCGGAGAGCGCGAGCCCGCCGAGCGCGGAGCCGACCGCGCTGCCCAGGTAGAGGGCGGAGTTGTTCAGGGCCAGGACCACGGTGCCGCGGCCGGGCCGCAGCGTGAGCAGCCGGTGCTGCTGGGGCACCTGCAGCGCCCAGCCGGCCGCGCCCCACAGCACGAGCGCGAGCCCGGCGGCGAGCGGGACGGGCGCGAGGAGGGGCAGCGCCGCCTGGGCGACGGCGATCCCCGCCAGCACCACCCCGGCCAGCGCCCGCGGCCGGGCGCCCCCGTCGACGAGCGGCCCCGCGGCGAGGCTGCCGAGGACGCCGCCCACGCCCCAGGCCCACAGGTACGGGGTGACGCCGTGCCCGCCGCCGGCCGACTCCATGACCGGCGCGAGGTAGGTGTAGAGACCCAGGCTGGCGACGGCCGCGAGGAAGGAGACCGCGACGACGGGCGCGACGGCCCGGTCCGCGAGGGCCGCGAGCCGCTCCCGGGCGGCCACGGCGACGGGCGGTGCGGGCAGCGGCGGCAGCAGCGCCGCGAGGCCCGCGAGGGCGGCCGCGCCCAGCGCGGTGACCAGCCACAGCGTGGCCCGCCAGCCGGTGTGCTCGGCGAGCAGGACGCCGAGCGGCACGCCCAGCACCGTGCCCGCGCTCATCCCGCCCATGACGAGGGCGAGCGCCCGGCCGCGCCGCTCCGCCGGCACCAGCGAGGAGGCGGCCGCCGTGGACAGCGCCGAGTACAGCCCCGCCCCGGCCCCGGCGGCCACCCGGGCGGCGATCAGGAACCCGAAGCCCGGCGCGAGCGCGGTGAGGCCGTTCGCGATGGTGAAGACCGCGAGGGCCGCGATCAGGGCGGCGCGGGGCCGGCGGCCGGAGAGCAGGCTCGCGAAGAGCGGCGCGGACACGGCGTAGGCGAGGGTGAAGGCGGTCACCAGCTGCCCGGCGAGGGCCACGTCCGTCCCGGTGTCGTCGGCGATGGCGGGCAGCAGCCCGGCCATGACGTAGGCGTCGAGGCCCAGGGTGAAGGACCCCAGGGCCAGCAGCAGGATCTTGCGCACGGCGTGTCTCCCGTCGTTCCTGCGTCCGATGGCGTGTGAGGGACGGCATCGGACGCATCCATGTGACGGCGGGACGCTAGGCAGCCGGCGCGGGCGCGGGGAAATGCCTCGTGGGGCCTATTTATGCTGGGGCCGCATGAATGATCACTCCGGCGGCGTCCCCGACGTCGGCCTGCGCCAACTGCGCTGCTTCACCGCCGTCGTGGAGGAGCGCAGCTTCACCTACGCCGCGGCCCGGCTGGGCATGGGACAGCCCGCGCTGACCCGCGCGGTGCAGTCCCTGGAGGAGGCGACCGGCTCCCGGCTGCTGGAGCGCACGACGCGCCGCGTCGCCCCCACACCCGCCGGACAGCGGCTGTACGAGGAGCTGAGCGCGCTGCTCCCCCGCCTGGAGGACGCCCTGCGCGCACCCTGCCGGGAGACCGTGCTGCGGCTGGGGTTCACCTGGCTGCTGCCGGAGGCGTGCGCGCGGCTGGTGGAGGACTTCAAGGCGGCTACGGGCGCGGGCGTACGGCTCGTACGCCGTGACGCGGCCCTCGCCGGCCTCGACACGGGCGAGACGGACGTGGCCGTGCTGCGCGGCGCGGAACCGGCCGGCGTGCGCAGCCGGGTCCTCTTCCACGAGGACCGCGTGGCGGCCGTCGCCCGCTCCTCGCCGCTGGCCCGCCGCCGGGTCCTGGACTGGCCGGAGCTGGCCGCGCTGCCGCTGGTCGTGAACACCGTCAGCGGAACGACACGCCCGGAGCTGTGGCCGGAGGGCGAGCGTCCGGCGGTGGCGTGCACCGCGGGGAACTTCGACGAGTGGGTGGAGTCGGTGGCGGCCGGTCACGGGGTGGGCGTGACGCCGCGCTCGGCCGCCGAACGCTACACGCACCCCGGCGTGCGCTTCGTACGCCTGAAGAACGCGCCACAGGTGCCGGTACGGCTCGCGGTGCCGGCGAAGGGCGCGCATCCGCTGGCGGAACGGCTCCTGCGCATGCACGCGGCCGGCTGAGCGCGCAGGTCGGTCCGGGCTCGCGGGGGGCGGGTCAGGCTCGCGGGGGGCGGGTCGGGCGCTCGGTGTCAGTTCAGGCTCGGGTCGTCCGGATACGTGGCGACCATCGCCAGTTCGTTCCGCTGGCGCCGCAGCACCGCGCGCCACAGCTGCGACGGATCGGGCGACGACACGTCGCCCGGCTCGGACTCCACCACGTACCACGCGCCCTCCACCAGCTCGTCCTCCAGCTGGCCGGGGCCCCAGCCGGCATAGCCGGCGAAGATCCGCAGCGAGCCGAGGGCGGCCGCGAGCAGCTCCGGCGGGGCCTCCAGGTCGACGAGGCCGATCGCGCCGTGGACGCGGCGCCAGCCGAGCGGGCCGTCGCCGACGACGGCCGAGGCGCCCGTCTTCTCGTTCCCCTCCCCCGGCACCACGGCCACGCCCAGCGCCGAGTCGAGCGAGACGGGCCCGCCCTGGAAGACCACGCCCGGCTCCCCGGCCAGCGCGGCCCAGGACTCCAGGATGTCGCCCACCCCGACGGGGGTCGGGCGGTTCAGGATCACTCCGAGGGAACCCTCCTCGTCGTGGTCGAGCAGCAGCACCACCGCGCGGTCGAAATTCGGGTCAGCGAGCGCCGGTGTCGCGACAAGCAGTCGTCCTGTGAGCGAGGACACCTCGGACATGGGCACATGATCCCGCATTTCGGGCCCGCGCGGGGGGCGGACGCCCACTCCGGCAAGAAAGGGGCGGCCCCCGGCGCCCCGCCGATAACCGGTAGCGACCATTCCATTAACAGAGCGTGTTGTTGCAAAGCCATGACGTGCCCGGAGCCCCCTCGGGCATGCAGGGCGGCCCCCTCGTCGCATTACCCTTTCTTCTTGCCCCCTGCCCAACTCCAGGAACGCGAGATCCATGACCGGCCCTGACGATGTCCTGCTTGTCCACGGCGGTACCCCGCTCGAGGGCGAGATCCGTGTCCGCGGCGCGAAGAACCTCGTGCCCAAGGCCATGGTCGCCGCGCTGCTCGGGCACGGTCCCAGCCGGCTGCGCAACGTCCCCGACATCCGCGACGTACGCGTCGTGCGCGGACTGCTGCAGCTGCACGGTGTGACCGTCCGCCCCGGCGACGAGCCCGGTGAGCTGGTCCTCGACCCCACGTACGTGGAGAGCGCCAACGTCGCGGACATCGATGCGCACGCCGGCTCCTCGCGCATCCCGATCCTGCTGTGCGGCCCGCTGCTGCACCGCCTCGGCCACGCCTTCATCCCCGGCCTGGGCGGCTGCGACATCGGCGGCCGGCCGATCGACTTCCACTTCGAGGTGCTCCGCCAGTTCGGCGCGACCATCGAGAAGCGCGAGGGCGGCCAGTACCTGGAGGCCCCGCAGCGGCTGCGCGGCTGCAAGATCCGGCTGCCCTACCCCTCGGTCGGCGCGACCGAGCAGGTGCTGCTGACCGCCGTCCTGGCGGAGGGCGTCACCGAGCTGTCCAACGCGGCCGTGGAGCCGGAGATCGAGGACCTCATCTGCGTGCTGCAGAAGATGGGCGCGATCATCGCCATGGACACCGACCGGACCATCCGGATCACCGGTGTCGACAAGCTCGGCGGCTACAACCACCGCGCGCTCTCCGACCGCCTCGAGGCCGCCTCCTGGGCGTCCGCGGCGCTGGCCACCGGCGGCAACATCTACGTGCGCGGCGCCCAGCAGCGCTCGATGATGACCTTCCTCAACACCTACCGCAAGGTCGGCGGCGCCTTCGAGATCGACGACGAGGGCATCCGCTTCTGGCACCCGGGCGGCTCGCTCAACGCCATCGCGCTGGAGACGGACGTCCACCCCGGCTTCCAGACCGACTGGCAGCAGCCGCTGGTCGTGGCCCTGACGCAGGCCTCGGGCCTGTCGATCGTCCACGAGACGGTGTACGAGTCGCGCCTCGGTTTCACCTCGGCGCTGAACCAGATGGGTGCTCACATCCAGCTGTACCGCGAGTGCCTGGGCGGTTCCGCCTGCCGCTTCGGCCAGCGCAACTTCCTGCACTCGGCGGTCGTCTCCGGCCCCACCAAGCTGCAGGGCTCCGACATGGTCGTCCCCGACCTGCGCGGCGGCTTCTCGTACCTGATCGCGGCCCTGGCCGCGGAGGGCACCTCGCGGGTCCACGGCATCGACCTGATCAACCGCGGCTACGAGAACTTCATGCAGAAGCTGAAGGATCTCGGCGCCAACGTGGAAATGCCCGGCGGCGACACCGGCGCCTGAGCCTCTCCGCGCCGCTCCCGGACCCCCGGCTGGGGGTCCGGGGGTTACCCCCCGGGAAGAAACAGCATGCAGAAGCTGAAGGACCTCCGCGCCAACGTGGAAATGCCCGGCGGCGACACCGGCGCCTGACGCGCGTCCCGGTCGGAGTCCGCGGCACGGACGCCTGAGGCTAGCCGTTCTGACGGGCCGTAAGCGCCTGTACGGGCCATTCAAGGCCCGTACAGGCGCTTTCGTGCATCCGGGTGGCCGTACGCCGTCCACGGGCCTTGCAGGGCCCGTAGAAGCCCGGGAAAAGCCCGAAGGGCGGTCACCCCGGCCCGGGGTGACCGCCCTTCCAGCGCTGAGCGCAGCGCTGAAGGCCTTACTTGCCCTTGGCGGCTTCCTTGAGCTTGGAGCCCGCGGAGACCTTCACGCTGTAACCGGCAGCGATCTGGATCGGCTCACCCGTCTGCGGGTTGCGAGCGGTCCGAGCGGCACGGTGGGTGCGCTCGAAGGTCAGGAAGCCGGGGATGGTGACCTTCTCGTCGCCCTTGGCGACGACCTCGCCGACGGTCTCGGCGAGCGCGGCCAGAACGGCGTCGGCGTCCTTGCGGGTCACCTCGGCGCGGTCGGCCAGCGCGGCCACCAGCTCACTGCGGTTCATGTTGTACTCCCGTGTTCTTCTTGCCAATGAGGCGTGAGATCGAAGCCGATGCTGCCAGGGCCCTCGGACAGTCCCCGGACCCGGGTCCGTTGCCAGACCCTCGCGCCCGGTTACGCATCCTGCCCCCACCAGTGGCGGGAAAGCCAATCCGGCACCCTGGAGAGTCACACGGAAAGCGGCACAGCCTCGGATACAGCCGCATTTCTGCGGCCTGATTTCTGCCCGACACCTTAGGGGCAGGTCGCGGGCCCGTGGGCCCGCGACGCGCCGTCATCAGACGGTCGTGGTGCCCGTCACAGCCGCACCGGCGGCCTTCGCGGCCTCGCGGACCGCGCCCGCGACCGCCCCGGCGACCTTGTCGTTGAAGACGCTGGGGATGATGTAGTTCGCGTTGAGTTCGTCCTCGGCGACGACGTCGGCGAGGGCGCGGGCGGCGGCGAGCATCATGTCGGTGTTGACCGTGCGGGACTGGGCGTCGAGGAGTCCGCGGAAGACGCCGGGGAAGACCAGGACGTTGTTGATCTGGTTGGGGAAGTCGGAGCGGCCGGTGGCGACGACGGCGGCGGTCTTGCGGGCGATGCCGGGTTCGACCTCGGGGTCGGGGTTGGCGAGCGCGAAGACGATGGCGTTGTCGGCCATGGCGGCGACGTCGTCACCGCCCAGGACGTTGGGGGCGGAGACGCCGATGAAGACGTCGGCGCCGCGCACGGCTTCCTTGAGGGTGCCGGTGATGCCTTCGGGGTTGGTGTTGTCGGCGATCCAGCGCAGGGCGGTTTCGGGGCCGGCGTCGACGAGGTCGGGGCGTGCGGCGTGGACGACGCCGTGGATGTCGGCGACGACGGCGTGCTTGACGCCGGCGGCGATCAGGAGCTTGAGGATGGCCGTTCCGGCGGCGCCTGCGCCGGACATGACGACGCGTACGTCGCCGATGGCCTTGCCGACCACGCGCAGGGCGTTGGTGAGGGCGGCGAGGACGACGATGGCGGTGCCGTGCTGGTCGTCGTGGAAGACGGGGATGTCGAGGGCTTCGCGCAGGCGGGCTTCGATCTCGAAGCAGCGGGGGGCGGAGATGTCCTCGAGGTTGATGCCGGCGAAGCCGGGGGCGATGGCCTTGACGATCTCGACGATGGCGTCGGAGTCCTGGGTGTCCAGGCAGATCGGCCAGGCGTCGATGCCCGCGAAGCGTTTGAAGAGCGCGGCCTTGCCCTCCATCACCGGCAGCGCGGCCTTGGGGCCGATGTTGCCCAGGCCCAGCACCGCGGAGCCGTCGGTGACCACGGCGACGCTGTTGCGCTTGATGGTCAGGCGGCGGGCGTCCTCGGGGTTCTCGGCGATGGCCATGCACACGCGGGCGACGCCGGGGGTGTAGATCATGGAGAGGTCGTCGCGGTTGCGGATGGGGTGCTTGGACGCCATCTCGATCTTGCCGCCGAGGTGCATCAGGAACGTACGGTCGGAGACCTTGCCCAGGACGACGCCTTCGATGCCGCGGAGCTTCTCGACGATCTCGTCGGCGTGCTCGGTCGAGGTCGTCGCCATCGTGACGTCGATCCGCAGCTTCTCGTGACCGGAAGCGGTCACGTCGAGGCCCGTCACCGAACCGCCCGAGGATTCCACGGCCGTGGTCAGCTCACTGACCGAGGTCCCGCTCGCGGGAACCTCCAGCCGGACCGTCATCGAGTACGAGACGCTAGGCGCCGTTGCCATGGCCGACTTCCTCTGCTTTCCCTTGTTTCGCTGGTGCGCGCACCGCCGGGCCGACGGGACGCCGACCGAGGGAGCGCAAGTAACGATCGTCCCACCTACCGACCGGTAGGCGGTAACCAGGGGTGAATTTCGGAAATAAAGTTCCGCAGAGCAAGAGGCGTTGATGACGCCGCCGGGCCGCGCCCGGGCCCGGAAACGCCGACGGGCGCCCCTCCGAAGAAGGGCGCCCGTCGGGACGCTGACGACACCGACCCGCCATGCTCGCCTCGCGGCAAGTGGTCGCTCGAAGCGACTAAGGTTGGGCCCGGGGGCTTGGATCGAGCCGGTGCCACACCCAGGCTAACAAACCGCCCCGGGAAGTCATTCCGCCAGGGGAAGTTCGCCCCCGAGAGCGTCGTTCCACCCCCCGGCCGGCGGAGCCGCGGCGCCCCTCCCGGTACCGCGGCCCCTCGTACCGCAGCCGCCCCTCTGGTACCGCGGCCCCATGACGCGCCCCCCGCACCGCGCAACCGCCGTACCGCGCAACCCCCGTACCGCGCGGCCTCAGTCCCGCAGCAGGTCCGGCACCCCGTTCGCGTCCGGGTCGTCGCGCTCGCCCGAGAGCACGGTCAGCCGCTGGGTGGCACGGGTCAGCGCCACGTACAGCACCCGCAGGCCCGCCGGGGACTCGTCGGCGATGTCGGCCGGCGAGACGACGATCGTCGCGTCGTACTCCAGGCCCTTGGCCTCCAGGCTGCCCAGCACCACGACCCGGTCGCCGAGCCCGGCCAGCCAGCCGCGGGCCTCCGCGCGCCGCGCCATGGGCACGACCACGCCGACCGTGCCCTCGACGTCCGCCAGCAGGTGCTCCGCCTCGGCCCGGACGGCCGGGGCGAGGGCGGCGCCCGCGACGGCGAAGCGCGGCACGACGCCCGTGGAGCGGACGGCCGCCGGGGACTCCATGCCCGGCATCGCCAGCGCCAGCACCTTGGCCGCGAGCTCGGCGATCTCCGCGGGGTTGCGGTAGTTCACGGTGAGCCGGAAGCGGGTGCGACGGCGGGCGCCGAGCGCCTCGTCGCGGGCGGCGGCGGCCTCGTCCGGGTCGGACCACGAGGACTGCGCCGGGTCGCCGACGATCGTCCAGGTGGCGGTGCGGCCCCTGCGGCCCACCATGCGCCACTGCATGGGCGTCAGGTCCTGCGCCTCGTCCACGATGACGTGCGCGTAGTCGCGGCGCTCCTCGGCCAGGCGCTCGGCGCGCTCGCGGCGCGACTCCGAGCGCTGCGGCATCAGCTCCTCCAGCCCGGTGAGGTGGTCGAGCGGGTCGTACTCGCGCGGCTTCCTCGGGCGGGCCGGGGCGCCGAGGAGCGTCTCCAGCTCGTCCAGCAGGGCCACGTCGTGCACGGACAGCGGGCCGCGCCCGGCGGCGTCCAGGCGGCGCAGCGAGCGGGCCAGCAGCCGGGTCTCGCGCGGGTTGAGCACCCGGCGGGCGGAGCGGGCGAGGCGCTTCTCGTCGGCCATGCCCGCCAGCACCTGACGCGGCGTCAACTCCGGCCACCAGGCGTCGAGGAAGGCGAGGAAGTCGTCCTCGGTGGTGATGTCCTCGTCGAAGGCGGAGCGGGCCTCGGCGGCGAGCTCGGGGTCGGTGTAGCGCTTGGGTCCGCCGGCCCTGGACCACAGGGCGTCGAGGATCAGCCTGCGGGCGCGCGGGCGCAGCAGGTTCACCGGTGCGGTGCCGCCGAGGGCGGTGTTGCGGATGCGCTTGAGGTCCTCGGCGCCGAGCTCGATGCGGGCGCCGAAGGCGACGACGCGCAGCCGGTCGGGCGGGCCGGCCGGGCCGGCGGTCTCCAGCGCGCCGCGGACCGCCTTGCGCAGCACCTTGAGCATGCGCGAGGAGCCCTTGACACGGGCCACGGCCGGCTCGTCGTACGTGTCGGCCTCGGCGCCGTCGACCAGCGAGCCGACGGCCCGGATGGCGACCTGCCCCTCCTCGCCGAGGGAGGGCAGCACGCCTTCGGTGTAGGAGACGAGCAGCGGGGTCGGGGAGACGACGAGGATGCCGCCCGCGTAGCGGCGGCGGTCCTGGTAGAGCAGGTAGGCGGCGCGGTGCAGGGCCACGGCGGTCTTGCCGGTGCCGGGGCCGCCCTCGACCTCGGTCACCGACGCGGCGGGCGCGCGGATGACCATGTCCTGCTCGGCCTGGATGGAGGAGACGATGTCGCGCATCGTGTGGCTGCGGGCCTGGCCGAGCGCGGCCATCAGCGCGCCGTCGCCGACGACCGGCAGGGTGTCCCCGCCGAGGGTGGCGATCAGCTCCGGGCGGAGCAGGTCGTCCTCGACGCCCAGGACGCGGCGGCCCTTGGAGCGGACGACGCGGCGGCGGACGACGCGGCCGGGCGCGACGGGCGTGGCGCGGTAGAAGGGCGCGGCCGCGGGCGCCCGCCAGTCGATGACCAGCGGGGAGTAGTCGGCGTCGAGGACGCCGATGCGGCCGATGTGCAGGGTCTCGGCGATCTCGGCCCGGTCGCCGCGGACGGCGTCGTCGGCGGGCTCTACGGAGGTGTAGGCGCCGTCGGGGCCCTTCTTGCCGTCCTTGCCGAGCAGCAGGTCGATGCGGCCGAAGAGGAAGTCCTCGAATTCGTTGTTGAGCCGGTTGAGGTGCACCCCGGCGCGGAAGACCTGGGCGTCCCGCTCGGCGAGCGCGCCGGGCGTGCCGACCTGCCCGCGCTTGGCGGCGTCGTCCATGAGGAACTCGGCCTCGTGGATCTTCTCCTCCAGACGCCGGTAGACCCGGTCCAGATGCTGTTGTTCGGTACCGATCTCGCGGTCGCGGACCCCGTCGGGCTCGCTCTGCGGTCCGGTCGCCACCTGCGCGTGCGTGGCGTTCTGCGCGGCCACCCAAGCCCCCTTCTGCTGTGCCTAGGGCAGCCGTCAACCGTACGCGAACAGGGGTACTGAGCGCACCTGTCGGTACATGACTGTTTTCATCGGGGTTGGAGGGTTTTTGGTCACACCTTGACGGTCGCGAGCAGTTTGCCGTCGAGTGTCCGCACCTCGAACCGGGAGATATCGCTCCGGTTCAGTGCGGCGCCGCCGTGGGTGTACAGCGGCTCCTTGCTCCATTTGTCGCCCTTGTCGTTCCCCTCCAGGCCGTAGCCGCCCGGCGGGACCGCCCACGTCGTCACCGTCTGCCGCTCCCCGTCCTTGCCCACGGCGACGAGATCGCAGGTCAGCGGGCCTCTGACGTGGGACAGCCGGAGGGCCACATGGGTCCCCCACGCCTTCGGCTGCAGCGAGACCGTCGCATCGACCTTCGTGGCCGGGTCGACCGCGCCGATCTTCTCGCCGTCCTCGTACATCTGCTTCGCCGCACTCACGCCGCTGTGGTCCGGGGCCTCCTCGGAGAAGACCGCGGCGCCCGCCAGCGGGCCCGCGACGATCAGCGCGGCGGCGGCCGCGACCAGGCACAGGCGGCGGGTCCGCTGCGCCCGGCGGGTCGCCGTGACACCCGCGAGCAGGCGGTCGAGCAGCGCCGGGTCCGGGCGCGGCGCGAGGGCCTCCGGGCCGGGCGCGGACTCCTTGAGGTCCGCCAGGAGCGGGGTCAGGCCCATCAGGTCGTCGAGCTCGGCCGCGCACCGCGGGCACCCGGCGAGGTGCTCCTCGAACCGGGCGGCGTCCACCGCGTCGAGGACGCCGAGGGCGTAGGCGCCCACCTCGGTGTGCTGCTCATGGTCCGGTGCCGGCCGGTTCATGCCGTCACTCCCCGTTCTTCGAGCGAGAGCTTCATCGAGCGCAGTGCGTAGAAGACCCGGGACCGCACGGTCCCCGCCGGTACGCCCAGCACCTCGGCCGCCTCGCTCACGGTACGTCCCCTGAAATAGGTCTCGATCAGCGCCTCCCGGTGCGCCTCCGTCAGGTCGCCCAGCGCGTCGTTGATGGTCATCAGGCGCAGCGCCCGGTCGATCTCGTCGGCCGCCGGGACGAGTTCCAGCGGCCCCGGGTCGACCTCGCGCGGCCGCGCCTGCCGGCTGCGGTGGTTGTCGATGACGATGCGCCGGGCGACGGTCACCAGCCAGGGCCGTACGGAGCCGGGAGCCCCGCGCAGCCGGTCGGCGTTGCGCCATGCGCGCAGCAGCGTCTCCTGGACGACGTCCTCGGCGCGCTGGCGGTCCCCGTCCACCAGCCGGAGGACGAAGGCGAGGAGCGGGCCCGCGTGCTCGTCGTAGAGCGCCCGCATCAGGGCCTCGTCGGGACTCGTCCTGTCAGCCACGGCGGCATCCTTGCGCAAGCCTTCCCCCTGGTCGATAGCGCGCGTCGGTGTTCACTGTCAGTGCGCGTGTCCTCCGTTCCGGCCGGGGCCTTCCGGTGACGTCCTCCGGCCATGGATACGGGCGGGGCGTGCGCCCCGTTCACCACGGGGGCGGGAAATTCCGCGAGGGCTTCCGGGAGGGCTTCCGGCGTACGGACGCCTACGGACGCGTACGGACGGAACGGCCCCGGCGTTCAGCGGCGGCCGCGTGATGCAGGACTCAATCTCCCGCTGAACGGGGGAACGGACCGGGCCCGTACGACAGCCCGGGAAGCCGGTGCAGGGGGCAGCGGCTCCGTACGGGGAGGTTCGCCGTGAACCGTTTCGGCAAGCGCAAAGCCGTCATCGCCACCGCCACCGCAGCGGCCGTCGCCGCGGGGGTCGGCATCGCCTTCGCGGTGGTGCCGGGCGGCGGCGGGGAGGACGGCGACGGGGCGGGCCGCGGGTCCGGACGGCAGGCGGCCGTCTCCTTCGCCGGCAGCCTCGACGGGGCGAACGAAGTGCCCGCGGCGGACGGCAAGGCCGTCGGCGACAAGGACGGCCGGGCCCTGGCCTTCCTGCGCGTCCAGGGCGACGAGGTGGCCTTCGCCTTCACCTTCCGCGGCATCGCCACGCCCACCGCCGCCCACCTCCACCGGGGCGGGCGCGGCGAGAACGGCGACGTACGGATCCCGTTCTTCGCGAAGAAGCTGCCCGACGGGCGGAGCAGCGCCACCGGCACGGTGAAGGTCACCGACCGCAAGCTCCTGGACGCCCTGGAATCCGGTCCCGGCGGCTTCTACTTCAACCTGCACACCGGCGAGTTCCCGGGTGGCGCGGTACGGGGGCAGGCGCACCGGCTGAGCGCGGCGCTCGACGTCAAGGCCGCCGTGAAGAGCGTGCAGGCGTCCGTCGTCGAAGGCCGCCAGATCTACGCGTGCACCAAGCAGGACGGCGGCGGGTTCGCCTTCGCCCAGGAGGGCGTCTCCGCCACGCTCGGCGGGAACATCGCCCACTCCTTCGTACGGCCCGGAGGCGACCCGCAGTGGATCGCACCCGACCGCTCCGCCGTCACCGGCAAGGTCGTCACCAAGACGCCCAACGGGGACGGGAACATCCCCGAACTCGACCTGCGCGCGACGCCGTCCGGTGCGAGGAACGGCGTCCTCGCCTCCACGACGGAGATCCTGCGGCTGAACACTCGGGGCGGCGTCGCCCCCGCCGGGCCCTGCGACCCGCAGCGGCAGCCGAAGGCGGCCGTCCCCTACCGGGCGGACTACGTCTTCATCGCGCGTTGACCGCGCGGCGGCGGTGGCGGGCCACGCGCTCGCGGTTGCCGCACACCTCGCTGGAACACCAGCGGCGCCGGCGGCCCCGGGACGTGTCCAGGTAGACCAGGGAACACGTCTCGCCCTCGCACCGGCGCAGCTGCCCGCGCGCCGCCGGGTCGGTGAGCAGCTCCACCGCGTCACGGGCGATCCGGCCCACGACGGCGCCGCAGTCGGGCGCGGCGGCGACCGTACGGACCAGGGTGCCGTCCTCGGCCCGCACGGCCCGCAGCGCGGGCGGCGCCGTCGCGGCGAGGGCGTTCACCCGCTCCAGGTCCGGATCGGCGGCGCGGCCGTCCACCTCGGCGTGCACGATCCGGTGGAGCAGGTCGCGGACCGCGCGGACGCGGGCGAGCCAGGCGGCGTCCACGGCGGTCAGGGGGGTGGCGGGCGGCACGGCGCCGGAGGCCAGGAGCCAGTCCCGCAGCCGGTCCGGGGTGTCGAGCCGCTCGACCGGCTCGTCGCCGAACCGGCCGCCGACCGTGGCCACCAGGTCCAGACAGAGCCGCCCGGCATCGAATCTCAGGTCAGCGAAGCCCGTCACCACCCCACCAGAGTGCCTCGCGGCAGGCGCCCGTGAAACCCCTCGCCCCAGAGGCAGTTCACCGGCACGGGGCGCCCGCCCGCCGGGGGCAGTCGCCGACAGCACGACCACTTGTTGCCGCCGCCACGGCGAACAACCCCCACAGCCCAGCCCGGCGGCGCCGGAGCCACCGGCAGTACGGCACCGCCGGACACCCCGGTGGGGGATGATCACCGCCGCGGCGGAGGTAGGTGTCGGCAGCCCGGTGATGTCCGCTACGGCGCCCCCCTGGCGGGGGGGCGACTGCCGCCCGGGTCGGCGAGCACCGCCGGTCCGGGCGACGGGCTACGCCGTCATCAGTTCCTCGTCCGCGCGCGGTAGCCACGAACCCCGTGGGCGGGTCAGCCAGTCGTGGCGGGATGACATGGCCGTGGACGCCGTCTGCAGGGCGGCCAGGGCCGGGTGGCGGAGGCCTCGGCGCCAGACCATGGAGATGGGGGAGAGCGGCACGGGGTCCACGAGGGGGCGGAGCACCATGTCGGGGACCTCGATGAACTCCACGCTCGCCAGCACCGACCACCCCCGCCGCCGTACGACCCGCACGAACTCCCCCTTCCCCTCGATCTCCGGGAACGGCGCGGCGATGCCGATCCCCCGCCCCGCGAAGAGCCGCTCGGCGAGGTCGGTCCACTCGGCGGTGGCCGGGTTGCCGGCGGCGGCGTAGAGCGTCTCGCCGGCGAGGGAGTCCAGGGGCACTTCGGGCAGGGCGGCCAGCCGGTGCCCGGCGGGCAGGAGCACGGCCATCGGCTCGTACCGCACGGGGCAGTGCGACAGCTCCGCCCGTACGGCCGGGTCGAGCCCCGCGATCCGCCCGAAGGAGACGTCGAGCCGCCCCGCGAGGATCTCCCCGGCGGCGCCGGTGAGCCCGCTGTGGAAGCGGGCGACGAGCTCGTGCTCGGGCGCGGCCTGCCGCGCGGCGGTCAGGACCCGGTACCCGGTGCCGACCGTGGCCGCGCAGTCCACGATCAGCGGCCGTTCCTCGCGCGCCCAGGCGGCGTCGAGTTCGTCGTGCGCGGCGAGCACCCGCCGGGCGTACGGCAGCAGCCGCGCCCCCTCCGCGGTGAGCGTGACCTGCCGCGTCGTACGGGCGAACAGCTCGCTGCCCAGGCGCGCTTCGAGCCGCCGGACGTCGCGGCTGAGCGCCTGCTGGGCGGTGAAAAGCCGGGTGGCGGCACGGGTGAAGTGCAGTTCCTCGGCCACGGCGACGAAGGTGCGCAGCAGGCGCGGTTCTATGTCGTGGGGCACGCACGGCAGTCAACAACAGAAGTGCGTGAATGGCGAGCGATCAGGTGTTGGACCGCACGGCCCGGGCGCCGCGAGGCTGAGGCCCATGCCCACCCCCTCGCCCCGCTCCAACCCCTACGCCCGTCTGTTCGCCCTCCCCGGCACCCGCGCCTTCACGGCGTGGAACCTGCTCGCCCGGCTGCCCATGGGCATGTTCGGCGTCGGCGCCGTGTTGATGATCTCCGCCGAGCGCGGTTCGTACGCGCTGGCCGGTGCCGTCACCGCGACGGGCCTCGCCGCCACGGCGCTGGCCGGCCCGTGGACGGCCCGGCTCGTGGACCGCTACGGGCAGGCCCGCGTCACCGTGCCGGCGGCCGCGTTCGCCTCCCTGGGCTCGCTGTCCCTGGTCCTGTGCGTGCACGTCGACGCCCCCGCCTGGACCCTGTTCGCGGCGTACGCGGCGACCGCGACCACCCCCAACACGGGCGGGATGTCCCGCGCCCGCTGGTCGCACCTCCTGCGCGCCGACCCGGCCGCCCTGCACACCGCGAACGCCTTCGAACAGGCCGCGGACGAGGCGTGCTTCATGCTCGGCCCGGTCCTCGCGACGTTCCTGTGCACGTCCCTCTTCCCCGAGGCGGGCACGCTCGCCGCCGCGCTGATGTTCCTGACGGGCGCGGTGCTCTTCGCCGCGCAGAAGCGCACCGAACCCCCCATATCCGCCGCGCCCCTGCGGCGGAAGTCCCCCCTGCGGGGCAACCCCGGGCTGGCGGCGATCCTGGCCGTCTTCGTCTGCACGGGCGCACTGTTCGGCTCGCTGGAGGTGGTGACCATCGGCTTCGCCGACGCACAGGGCCACCGCGCGGCCGCGGGGGCCGTCCTGGCCCTGCAGGCGGCGGGTTCGTGCGCGGCGGGCCTGCTCTACGGGCTGACGCGCCCGTCGTCCCCCGCGGCCGCCCGCTTCCCGCGCTGCCTGGCGGCGATGGCCGCCCTGGCGCTGCTGCCGCTCCTGACGACGGCGGCGGGCGGCGGACTGCCGCTCCTCGCGGTCGCGCTGCTCCTGGCGGGCATGGCGACGGCGCCCACCATGGTCACGGGCATGAACCTGGTCCAGGGCCTGACCCCGCCGGGCAGCCTGAACGAGGGCATGACGCTGGCCGTGACGGGCCTGCTCACGGGCATAGCGGCGGGTTCGGCGGCGGGCGGCTGGGCCGTCGAGCACCTGGGGACCACGGGCTACGCGGTGCCGGCGGGGGCGGCGGCGACCGCGCTGCTCGCGGCGACGGCGGGCCGGCGGCCGCTCGCGGGGCGGCCCGCCCTCACCGTGCGGCCCGCCGCCTGAGCAGCACGCCCAGGCCCGCGGCCGCGAGCACCCCGGCCGTCGTACCGCCCGCCACGTACGCCACCGTCGTCCCGGAAGCGCCGGAGCCTCCCGAGCCCCCGGCGTCCCGGCCGGACGGGCCCGCGGCAGCCTCGGTGACCTGCAGCTTCGCGACCTTCGTCACCCGCCCGTGGTGGCTGGCGACGGTGACCGCGTAGCTCCCGGGGGCGAGCCCCCGCCGGATCCGCGCGGGCGCGAAGTAACGAGGGTCGTCCCCGTCCGCCGCCTTGCTGTCGTCGCGCCGCAGCCGCACCGGCCGCTCGAAGGCCGGCGAGGTGGCCGTCAGCCGCTCCTCCTCCCCCGGATCGGGCGAGCGGTCGCGCCACAGGACGTTGACGGTGCCGCCCGCCGGGACCCGGTGCCCGCGGGTGCGGGCGGCCTCCGGGCCGGTCCCGGCCGAGGCGCCGAAGAACTCCGGCCCGCGGGCGCGCCCCACGTAGTCGCGGTCACCGGGCCGTGCGGCGCGGACGACCAGCGGCTTCTCGTCGACGACGCGGCCGCCCGGCCCGTACAGCGTGACCTTGTACGTCCCGTCGCGGGTGCCCGGCGGCAGCTCGGCCGCGCCGGAGAACAGCCGCGGGTTGTTCCAGTCCGTGCTCGACGGGTCGTGCGCGAGCCGCACCGGCGCGCGGAAGGCGGGCGAGGAGACGGCGAAGGAGCGGCCGGTCTCGCCCGGGTACAGACCGTCGTACGACATCCACAGCCGCTCCCCCGGGCGCAGCACCTCGCCGGGCGACGTCACCGAGAAGCTCGGCCGCTCCGACGGCTTCACCTCGACGCGCTCCTCGGCCACGACCCGGCCGCCGGCCCGGACCGTCAGCGGGTACGTACCCGGCTCGGTGGCCATCGCGATGGCCGGGCGGGCGTGGTGGCCGTCGTCGCGGAGGGCGAGCCGGACGGGACGCGGGAAGACGGGCGAGGAGACGGTGACGTCGCCCGGCGTACGGATCCCCTGCACCTCTATGTCGACGAGCTCGCCCGGGCGGTTGTCGTACGCGCTGTTGAGCAGCAGGTGCACCCCGCCGTCACTGTCGTCACCGCCGTCGGCGGAGGCCGGGCCGGCCCCGCCGGCGAGCCACAGGGCCCCCGCAGCCAGCACGGCGGCCACCGCCGTGCGCATCCGGTTCACCGGGCCACCACCCCCTCGCCATGGAGCGTCACCAGGAAAGAGGGCCGCGCAGGCCCATCGGTTGCCCGTCGGCGCCAAGCATGACAAAAGCCCCTGGTCCGAGGACCAGGGGCTGCTGCCCACATGGGATGACGGGATCTGGGGGCCATGCCCCCAGAGATTACGAAGGACGGACTCCGCTCGCGTTGTCGGCGAGCGGAGTCCACCCATCCGTCCGTGGAGATGGCGGGAATCGAACCCGCGTCCAACGGTGCAGAATCAGGGCTTCTCCGTGTGCAGTTCGCTGCGATTTTCTCGGCCCCGGAGATCACGCGAACAAGTCTCCGACGGGCTCAGTCACTGTTTGATTTCCCACCAGGCCCCGTGACCGGGCCTAGTGGTTTAGTCCCCTAGCTGATGCCAGGATCCGGGTCGGGAACAGCCCCGGGCTGACACTTCGCAAGTCGCTACTTAGGCAGCGAGGGCGAAGGAATCGCGCTTGGTGTTGGCGATTATTGGTTGCGACATATGGTTTACGAGATCATTGCCGCTTCCTCGACACGCTTCCCCTGCTTCGACATCCGCTGTCGAAACCGATCATCCCCATGTTGCTGTGTTTAATTATCAAGCACAGTTCAATCTGCGCACCGGGTACCACCCCGTGTGCTGTCTCCATCGTACGTGACCGACGCACGACCGTGCCAGCGTATTACCGCCGCCGGACCCGTACGGTCCGCTAACCCCGCGCAGCGGACGCCCGCTGCCGGCGGCGCGCCGCGGCGATGGCCCGGTTCGACTCGCGCGTGTCCTGCTTCTCGCGCAGGGTCTGCCGCTTGTCGTACTCCTTCTTGCCCTTGGCCAGGGCGATCTCGACCTTGGCCCGGCCCTCCTTGAAGTAGATGGCGAGGGGCACGATGGTGTGCCCCGTCTCCTGCGACTTGGAGTCGAGCTTGTCGATCTCGGCCCGGTGCATCAGGAGCTTGCGCTTGCGGCGCGCGCTGTGGTTGGTCCACGTGCCCTGGGTGTACTCGGGGATGTGGGCGTTGTGCAGCCACGCCTCACCGCCGTCGATCTGCACGAAGCCGTCCACCAGCGAGGAGCGCCCCTGGCGCAGCGACTTCACCTCGGTGCCGGTCAGCACCATGCCGCACTCGTAGGTGTCCAGGATGTGGTAGTCGTGCCGCGCCTTCTTGTTCTGCGCGACGAGCTTGCGCCCCGTCTCTTTCTTCGCTGTCTTAGCCATAGCGCCGCCATTCTCGCACTAGGACCCGCCCCCGAGGCCACTCAATACTGTGCGGGCCCGCTCCTCGGCGTCGCCGTGGACCAGCAGGTCCGGGGCGATGCCCGCGCCGTCGACGGCGCGGCCGGCGGGGGTGCGGTAGTGGCCCACGGTGAGCTCGGCGACCGAGCCGTCCGCGAGCAGGCTCGGCATCTGCACGGAGCCCTTGCCGAAGGTCCGCGAGCCGACGACGACGGCGCGGCCGCGGTCCTGCAGGGCGCCCGCCAGCAGTTCGGCCGCGCTCATCGTGCCGCCGTCGACCAGGACGACGAGCGGCAGGGCGGTGACCGTGCCGGCCCGCGCCTCCAGGGAGCGCTGGCTGCCGTGCACGTCGTAGGTGGCGACCAGCCCGCCGTCGAGGAAGGCGGAGGCGGCCCGTACCGCCTCGCCGACCAGGCCGCCCGAGTTCCCCCGCAGGTCCAGCAGGATGCCCTCGCCGGGCTGTGCCGCCGCGGCCGCGGCGCGCACCTGGTCGCCGGCGCCCCGGGTGAACGAACCGACCTTGATCCTCAGGGCGGCGACCTCGCCCCGGACGAGGTGCTCGGCCGTCACGCTCTCGGTGGCCAGCCGCTCCCGGTACAGCGTGCGCGCCCAGCTGCGGCCGGCGCGCTCGACCTCGATCCGCACGGGCGTGCCGGGGGCGGAGCCGGCCGCGCCGTCGCCGCGCAGCAGGGCCACGACGTCGGTGACGGGACGGCCGTCGGCGGGCGCTCCGTCGACGGTGCGCAGCCGGTCGCCGGAGCGGAGGCCGGCGCGGTCCGCGGGGCTGCCTGGGCGCACGCTGTCGATCTCGGTGCGGCCGTCGCCGCCGCGCCGCGCGGACAGGCCCACCCCGATGTAGGCACCGTCCAGGGCGCGCTCCAGGCCCTCGTACTCGCGGGCGCTGTAGACGGCGCTCCAGCGGTCGCCGCTGCGGCCGACGACCTCGGCGGCGGCTTCGGTGCCGGACCGGCCGTCCTCGACGGCCTGCGCCGCGGCGGCCTCGACCTCCGCGTGGTCCACGGGGGCGCCCGCGCCGCCGCCCGGATCCGCGACGGCGAGGTCCGCGGGTCTCGCCGCGGTGCGCGCGGCCGCGCGGGCCTCCGTCGCCTTCCGGCCGTCCTGTCCCTGCGGGGTCCAGGAGCCGGCCGCGGCGCCGGTGGCCAGCACGCCCGCGAAGACCAGCGTCAGCGCGGCACCCCGGCGGGCGCGGCGCTGCGGATGGAACATCGACGGGCCGGGCATGCGCGTGAGTCTAGGACACCAGGGCGCGCCGTACGGGGAGTTGACCGTACGGCACCCTTGGCGCACGTCACACCTTGAGGTACTTACGCAGCGCTGCGAACGCCGCCAGCGCGGGCATCAGCAGCCCGATCGCGAGCACCAGCGGGAGCTTGGCCAGCACCGCGTCCCAGCCGATGAACTGGATGAGGTCGATCTGGTCGACCAGCCAGTTGTTCACCAGGAAGTAGTGGCCGCTGACGAGCAGCACGCACGCGAGACCCGCGCCCAGCAGCCCGGCGAAGGCCGCCTCCATGATGAACGGGATCTGGATGTAGAAGCTGGACGCACCGACCAGCCGCATGATCCCGGTCTCCCGGCGGCGGCTGAACGCGGACACCCGGACGGTGTTCACGATCAGCATCAGCGCCACGACCAGCATCAGGGCCATCACACCGAGCGCCGCGTAGTTCATGCCGTTGACCAGGTTGAACAGGTTCGACAGGACGTCCTTCTGGTCCTGCACCATCTGCACGCCCGGGCGCTGCGAGAAGGCGGTCGAGATGACCTCGAACTTGGTGGGGTCCTTGAGCTTGACGCGGAAGGACTCCTGCATCTGGTCCGGCGTGACGAAGCCCGCGATCGGCGACTTCTTGTCGAACTGCTCCTTGTAGTGCTTGTACGCCTCGTCGGCCGTCTCGAACTCGACCTTCTGGACGACGCTCATCTTCTCCAGATCGGCGCGGATCTCCTTCTTCTGGTCCTCCGTGGCCGCTCCCTTGGCACAGGAGGGGAAGGACTCCGCGTCGGTCTTGTTGCAGAGATAGATGGAGACGTTGACCTTGTCGTACCAGTAGCCCTTCATCGTGCTCGCCTGCTCGCGCATGAGCAGGGACCCGCCGAAGAGGGCCAGCGAGAGGGCCACGGAGACGATCACCGCGAAGGTCATCGTGAGATTGCGGCGGAGACCGACGCCGATCTCCGAGAGGACGAACTGGGCGCGCATGGCGTCCTTTCAGTGCTGGTAGCCGTACACGCCGCGCGACTGGTCGCGTACGAGGCGTCCCTTTTCCAATTCGATGACGCGCTTGCGCATCTGGTCCACGATCTGCTGGTCGTGGGTGGCCATGATGACCGTGGTCCCGGTCCGGTTGATCCGGTCGAGCAGCTTCATGATGCCCACCGAGGTCTGCGGGTCGAGGTTGCCCGTCGGCTCGTCGGCGATCAGCAGCATCGGGCGGTTGACGAACGCCCGGGCGATCGCCACGCGCTGCTGCTCACCGCCGGAGAGCTCACCCGGCCTGCGGTCCTCCTTGCCGCCCAGCCCCACCAGCTCCAGCACCTGCGGGACGGCCTTCCGGATCTCCCCGCGCGGCTTGCCGATCACCTCCAGCGCGAAGGCGACGTTCTCGCTGACGGTCTTGTTGGGCAGCAGCCGGAAGTCCTGGAAGACCGTGCCCAGCTGGCGGCGCATCTGGGGCACCTTCCAGTTGGACAGCCGGGCCAGGTCCTTGCCCAGCACGTGCACCTGCCCGGTGCTCGCGCGCTCCTCGCGGAGCAGCAGTCTCAGGAAGGTGGACTTGCCCGAACCCGAGGACCCGACCAGGAAGACGAACTCGCCTTTCTCGATCTCGAGCGAGACGTCACGGAGTGCCGGACGGTTCTGCTTCGGGTAGGACTTGGAGACGTTGTCGAATCGGATCACGAGTGCACCACGCGTCGACCTGGATAGGGGGCACGGAGCGCCGCGGAGACGGCTTCCGTTCGGTGTGCGTGACCATACGCGAACGAGCCGTGCACGCGCAGGCAGCGCAGGGGGTCGGCGCGTTTATTACCGACATGTTCGGGGACAAAACGAGGACAATCGGCCCGCACGCGCCGTTCGGCGCGGGAGCTGGCACAGTGGTAGGGGGAACCGCTCGGCTCTCCCGCGCGTTGGACGTACCGGAGGAGGAGATCGCATGACATGCGACCGACTGGTGTGCGCCAACTGCGCGGCCCCCGTCAGTGAGGGCCGCTGCCCGGTGTGCCGGGCCAGCAGGGAGCGGCTGCAGCACCAGGAAGGCGTCTTCGCCGGCCTGACCCCTGCAGCGCTGATCGCCCTGCTGGTGGCGCTGGTGGCGGTGGCCGTGCTCGCACACGGATTCGCCGGGTAGTCGCACGCTCACGTGCGTACTCGCCGGAATGATGCACGAGGGCCCGGAGCGCTGAGCGCTCCGGGCCCTTTGCACACCTGCGTACCAGGCGTCGTCTACGCCTGAGGTCAGGCCGCCGCGCCCGCGCTGCGGGTCATGAGGCGGGGCAGCAGCCGGAAGCCGACGCCGCCCGCGATCATCGTCGCGGCACCGATCACCAGGAAGCCGGTCTGCGAAGCACCGGTCTCGGCCAGCTGCTCCTTCGGCTTGGCCTGCTGCACGGGCTTGCTGCCCGCGCCGTCCGGGTCGGCGTTGTTGCCGCAGTTGCTGCTGGTGTCGACCGGGCAGACCTTGCCCTGGTCGCCGGAGTCGCTGCCGCCGCCGGAGCCGCCCGTGGCGGCGGTGCCGCTCTGGTCGCCGCCCGTGCTGCCCTCGCCACCGCCGGTGGAGGAGGAGCCGGAGCCGGTGGAACCGGAGCCGGAGGAGGAGCTGCCGGAGGAGGAGCTGCCGCCGGTGTTGCCGGTCTCGCCGGTGGAACCGGTGGAGCCCGTGCTGCCCGTGGAGCCGGTGGACCCGGTGGAACCCGTGCTGCCCGTGGAACCGGTGCTGCCGGTCGAGCCGGTGGAACCGGTCGAACCCGTGGAGCCCGTGGAGCCCGTGCTGCCGGTGGAGCCCGTGCTACCGGTCGTGCCGGTGGAGCCCGTGCTGCCCGTCTCGCCGGTGGTACCGGTGGAGCCCGTCGAGCCCGTGGTACCGGTCGAGCCGGTGCTGCCGGTCGTGCCGGTGGAGCCCGTGCTGCCCGTCGTGCCGGTGGAGCCGGTGGTGCCCGAGCTGCCGGTGGTCTCGCCCGAGCCGCCGCCGACGCTGCCGGTGGTGCCCGTGGAGCCGGTGGTGCCCGTAGACCCAGTGGTACCGGTGGTGCCCGTGGTACCGGTGGTGCCCGTGGAACCGGTGGTGCCGGTCTCACCCGTGGAACCCGTGGTGCCGGTGGTGCCGGTGGAACCGGTGGTGCCCGTGGTGCTGCCGCCCGAGGTGGGCGGCTGCGGGATCTGGTCGGGGTCGTCGGGCGAGGCGACGCCGTGGACGCCCGCCTTCACACCGACACCCGCAACCTGGACGTTGACGCCGGCGGCCGATGCCGCGCCGGCGGCAGTCAGCGAAGCGCCCGCGGCGACGACTGCGCCGGCGGCTATGCGCGCGACACGCAGTCGCGTCTTCTTCGTCATATGCCTGCTACCCCCAGTAGCTAACTCGTCATTGGAGCAGCTCTGCACGGGGCGGTGGCGCTCTGAAAGGCCTGGCACAGCCGGCCGGCCTGCCGCACGAAATGGCGGCACTGTCGACCGGTCCGCTTGCCCCCGCCACACGCGCCCCAGTGCTACGCGTGCCGCGCGCCAGCCTTTCCAGTTTTTGACGTAGCGTCAAGCCGGTTACGGGCAGGATGTCCGGCTATGGGGGTGCTTGGGGTTACTTCTCCTGCTGCTTGCGCCAGCGGATACCGGCCTCGAGGAAGCCGTCGATGTCGCCGTCGAGGACGGCGGTCGGGTTGCCGACCTCGAACTCGGTACGGAGGTCCTTGACCATCTGGTACGGGTGCAGGACGTACGAACGCATCTGGTTGCCCCAGGAGTTGCCGCCGTCGCCCTTGAGCGCGTCCATCTTGGCCTGCTCCTCCTGGCGGCGGCGCTCGAGGAGCTTGGCCTGGAGGACGTTCATGGCGCTCGCCTTGTTCTGGATCTGGGAGCGCTCGTTCTGGCAGGAGACGACGATGCCGGTCGGGATGTGCGTGATCCGGACCGCGGAGTCGGTGGTGTTGACGCCCTGGCCGCCGGGGCCCGACGCGCGGTACACGTCGACGCGCAGCTCGGACTCGTCGATCTCCACGTGGTCGGACTGCTCGACGACCGGGAGCACCTCGACGCCCGCGAAGGAGGTCTGGCGGCGGCCCTGGTTGTCGAAGGGCGAGATGCGCACGAGGCGGTGGGTGCCCTGCTCGACGGAGAGCGTGCCGTAGGCGTACGGGGCCTTGACGACGAAGGTGGTCGACTTGATGCCGGCCTCTTCCGCGTACGAGGTCTCGTAGATCTCGGACGAGTAGCCGTGGCGCTCGGCCCAGCGCAGGTACATGCGCTGCAGGCGCTCCGCGAAGTCGGAGGCGTCGACGCCGCCGGCCTCGGCGCGGATGTTGACGAGGGCCTCGCGCGCGTCGTACTCGCCGGAGAGGAGGGTGCGGACCTCCATCTCGTCCAGCGCCTTGCGGACCGAGGCGAGCTCGGCCTCGGCCTCGGCCTGGGTATCGGCGTCGGCCTCGGCCTCGGCGAGCTCGAAGAGCACCCCGAGGTCGTCGATGCGGCCGCGCAGGGTCTCGGTCTTGCGCAGCTCCGCCTGGAGGTGCGACAGCTGACTGGTGATCTTCTGCGCCGCCTCCGGGTCGTCCCACAGGGACGGGGCGGCCGCCTGCTCCTCGAGCACGGCGATGTCAGCCCTCATCCTGTCGAGGTCCAGGACGGCCTCGATCGACCCCATGGTCGAGGAGAGGGACTTCAGCTCTTCGGATACATCAACGACTGCCACGCACCCAGCCTAACGGCTGCGCCGCGCTTCCCCGCCCTCAAGGCCCCGATGGGGCCTTATCACCGCCCCCGACCGGGCCGAAGCCCGGCCCGGCCCGGGCCCGGACAAAGCCCCGGCCGGCACCGCCGGGCCGCGCCGCGGGGGCCGGGGGCCGTTGCGGCGGATCTTGATGCGACGCCGCCGAAAAGCAAGGCGTGTACGCCCCTGCGAGTCCCCCGCGCCCGAGGCCGGTCTCTCCGACGATCCCGCACGCCCCCTTCCGCCGCCGCGGCGATCAAGCCCCACTCCGGAATCCGGCGGTGCCGAACCGGCCCCGGCCCCGGGCGGAGGCCCGAGCGGCGGAGGTGGGATGCGGCGCCCGCCGGAACGTGAAAGCGGGCCCGGCCACGCAGGCGTCCCGGCCGCGCCGTCGGGCCGGGCCGCCCCCGCCGGAGGGGTCAGCGTTTGGGGTCCGGGTGGTGGATGCCCGGCTTTGCGTCGGCGCCGTCGTGGTCCGCCGTGGCGAACCAGCCGCCTACGCCCGCGACCGCCGCCAGGGCCACCGCTGCCGCCCCGAGGCGGATGCGGCGGCGGCGCTGTTCGGCGGCGGAGCGGTGGCGGGCCGAGCCGGCGCGGCGCTGGCCGGCCGCGCGGGGTGCGCGGGCGGTCCCGTGGGCGCCTCCCGCGAGCTCGGCCGGCGTGGGCACGCGCATGCTCGTGTGGGTGTCCCGGCTGGAGTCCGCGACGGCGCCCGGCACGAGCGGCACGACCCCGCGCCGCCGTGCGGCGACGGGCGCCGCGGCCCCGTCCTGCGGCGCCTCCGCGCCCTCGGCGTCCGCCGCGGCGTCGTCGTCGGGCTCGTCGATGTCGAGGGGCGGTATGCCGGCGAGCCCGGGCAGCAGCTCCCGCAGCCGCGCCGCGAGCTCGGAGGCGCGCAGTCGGGACGCGGGCCCCTTGGCGAGGCACTGGACGACGAGCTGCCACAGCTCGTCGGGGATGCCGGGCAGCGGCGCCACGGTCTCCGTGACGTGCCGCCGGAGCACGGCGCCGGGGTGCCCGCCGCCGAAGGGCGTGAAGCCGGCCAGCAGCTCGTAGAGGACCGTGGCGAGGGCGTAGACGTCGACGGAGGCGCGCGGCGGCAGCCCCTCGATGATCTCGGGGGCGAGGTAGTCGGGCGTGCCGATGACGCTGCGCGGGCCGGGCCCGCGGCCTTCCCGGGCGGGCCGGGGGGCGTCCACGAGGCGGGCGATGCCGAAGTCGGTGAGCAGCGCGGGGTGCGCGCCGCCGGGCCCGAGCGGGCCCTGCATGTCGAGCAGGACGTTCTCGGGCTTGACGTCGCGGTGGACGATGCCGGCCGCGTGGGCGGCGGCGAGGCCCTCGGCGACGTCGGCGACGATGGCGACCGCGGCCTCGGGCGCGAGCCGCCGCTCGCGGTCGAGCCGGGTGCGCAGGTCCGTGCCCCGGATGAGGTCCATGACGAGCGCGAGGTCGGCTCCGTCGACCACGAGGTCGCGGACGCCGACCACGTGCGGGTGGTCGAGTCCGAGGAGCGCGGCGCGCTCCTGGACGAACCGGCCGACGAGCTCCTGGTCGGAGGCGAGATCCTCCCGCAGGAGCTTGATGGCGACCGGGCCCTCGGGCCCCTCGCCGAGCCAGACCGTGCCCGCGCTGCCGCGGCCGAGGACCTGGTGGGCGGTGTACCGGCTGCCGATCTTCCGTGCCAAGACTGTTCCCCGACTCCTCGTCTCCGACAGGCGCGCTGGCGACCAAGCTACTGCCAACGCTCACCCCCGAGGTGTAAATCGCCCCCCGGGTGTCGACAAATCGATGGCATCGGCGACACCGACGCCGTCGGCGTCACTTGCTGGAGGCGAGCCCCGAGATCCAGTCCTTGACGTCGGTGACCCAGTCCCAGGTCGCGTCCCAGAAGCTCTTGCCGTCGGCGACCCAGTCCTTCAAGGGGGTGAATTCCCAGATGCACCAGGAACCGATCACCAGGATGACGATGAGGAACAGGCAGCCCTTGAGGCAGCCGAGCCCGGGGATCCGCATCGGGTTCGCACTGCGCTGCCGCGGCGGCCGCGGCTCCCGGCGCGGGGCCGGCGGCTCGGGGGCGTACGGCTGCGGCTGGGGCGCCGGGGGCTGCTGGTAGCGCGGCTGGGGCTGCTGCCGCTGCTGCCGTCTGCGGGGCGCAGGCTGCTGCGGCTGCTGCGGCTGCTGAGGCTGCTGGGGCTGCTGCGGCGCGTACGACTGCGGCGGCGTGTAGTGCTGCGGGGGCGGGGGCTGGTGCCCCTGATGCGGCTGGGGGGCGTACTGCCCGCCGTAGCCCTGGCCACCGTGGCCCTGCTGCCCGTAACCCTGCTGCCCGTAACCCTGTCCGCCCCGCGGCGGCTGCGGGGGCTGCTGCGGCTGCGGCTGTCCGGGGCGCCGCTGGGGGCGGCGGCGCAGCGGGTCCTCGCTCGGGTCGAGGTACTGCACCTGGGTCTGGTCGTTGCGGTCGCGGGCGGCCCGCAGCTGGGTCTGCCAGGGGTGGGCGCCGTCGCCCTCCGGGGGCAGCGGCGGCACGGGCGGCATGGCGCGGGTCGGGTCGGCGCCGCCGGGGCCGGAGCCGGCGGGCATGACGCGGGTGGCGTCGGCGTCGGGGCCGTTGCCTCCGGCGGAGGCGCTCGGCAGGAGGCTGGTGGCGGCGTTCGGGTCGTAGGAGCCCGGGGCCCCCGGGGAGCCCGCCGTCGACGGCAGCACCTGGGTGGGGTCGGCGTCACCCGCGCCGGGGCCGGAGCCCTGGCCGGTGCCGGTGCCGGGCACGACGGCCGGCTCCGGGTCGGGCGCGAGCAGCGCGGCGACGCCGAGGGCGGCCTCGGCCTGCGCCGGGGAGGCGTGCACGCCGACGCCCGCGGCGACGACGCGCAGGGCCCGGGCCAGGTTCTCCGCGCTCGGGCGCTCCTCGGGCCGCTTGCGCAGGCAGCGCTCGATGACCGTCCACAGCGGCTCGGGAACGGTGGTGGGGCGGCGCGGCTCGGAGCTGAGGTGCTGGTGGAGCACTTCGAGCGCGGTCGCGCCCGCGAACGGCGGGCGGCCGGTGACCAGCTCGTAGAGCAGGATGCCGGCGCCGTAGATGTCGACGGCGGAGGTCTGCGGGCGGCCCTCGGCGGACTCGGGCGCCACGTAGGCGGGCGTGCCGACGAATTCGTGGGTGCGGGTGAGGCCCGGGGAGTCCGCGAGGCGCGCGATGCCGAAGTCGGTGAGCATCGGGTGCATCTGGCCGCCGTCGCTCCGCAGGAGGACGTTGGCGGGCTTGAGGTCCCGGTGGACGATGCCGTCGGCGTGGCTCACGGCGAGCGCGTCGGCGATCTGGGCGGTGAGGAGCGCCGCGGCGACCGGGGTGAAGGGCCCGTTGTCGCGCAGGTAGCGGTGCAGGTCCGGGCCGTCGACGAGGTCCATGACCAGGGCGAGCAGATCGCCCTCGACGACCAGGTCGCGGGTGCGGACGATGTTGGGGTGGGTGAGCCGCAGGAGGACGGAGCGCTCGCGCAGGAAGCGCATCACGACGTCCGCGTCGTTGGCGAGCTCCTCCTTGAGCACCTTGATCGCGACGGTCTCGCCGGGCTGCCCGGCCACGGCGGCCTCGGCGCCCGCGGCCTCCCGCTGGCGCGCTCGCCAGACGGTGCCGGTCGCTCCGCGACCGAGCACCTCCTCGAGCAGGTACTTGCTGCCTACCGGCCGCACGTCATGCGCTCCCTGATCGTCATCGTCGTCATGCTTTGCGATGGCCTCCGTCGTGCCCGGCCTTCCGCCCACTGTAGTGCCGCTGTACGGACCTCCGGTTTGCCGAATCCGGGGGGCTGAAGGGAAGACGCGGGGAGCGGGCGGTTGGTTGCCACGCGGCGCGCGGGCGCCGTGTGCGGGCTGCTCAGGGGCGTGCGGAAGGCCTGGGACGGCGCGTCCTCCGGGTCTCCGGCGCGAAAGAAACTCTGTACGACGCGTTCGAAAACGGACTCCCTACGAACCGATCATGAGATGACCACGGAACGATTCGATCGCCTTCCGCTTCCTTCGTACCCTCCGGCGGTCGTTCAAGATCACGAATTGGCTGTCGCCGGGCGCGTCGTCACCGGCAGGTGCGAGGATGCTCGCAGCACGATGCGGAGGGGCGGGGCCGGTGCTTCCGGTACGTCCCGCGTGACGTGGTGACCTGTACGTGCCGACGCGCCCGTGCACGGTGGGGGAAGGCCGCGTGAAGCCTCCTGTCCCCCGCCCGCGCACCGGGGCAGAAGGGACCGTTGACGGCGATGCAGATCAGGCTGACCGTCCTCGGGCCGCTCAGCGGCCACCACACCACCGCGCCCGCCGCGCCCACCGCGAAGTGCGCCTGCGACGTGCTGGTGACCGCTCCCGCGGGGACCGCGCTGGCCGGGGTGACCAGCGGCCTGGCCGCCGCCGTGGCCGCGGCCGGCTCCGACCTCGGCACCGGGGCCGTCGTGGTCTACGCCGGGGCCGAGCGGCTCGACCCGCAGCGCAGCGCGCTCGGCGAGCCGCCCCTGATCGACGGCGCCGTGCTGTCCCTGTGCGCCCCGGCCGACCCGGAGGAGCACGCGGGCGTGCTGATGTCCGGCGTGCCGGAGGCCGCGGCGCGGCTGCACGTCGTCTCCGGGCCCGACGCGGGCGGCGTGCACCTGCTGCACGGCGGCGAGGTGCACGTGGGGCGCTCCGCCACGGCCGACATCCCGCTCGACGACCCCGACGTCTCCCGGCTGCACTGCGCCGTCGTCCTCCACGACGACGGTACGGTCACGCTGCGCGATCTGGGCTCCACCAACGGCACCGTCCTCGCGGGCGAGCCGGTCGGCGAGGAGCCGGTGCGGTTCCCCGCCGGGGAGCTGCTGCGGGTGGGCGAGTCGGTGCTGAGCCTGCACGCCGCGGACGACGCCTCCCCGCGCGTCCTTCCGGCCGCCCCCGACGGCGAGGGCCACCTGCGGGTCGGCGGCGGCCTGCCGGTCGCGGGCCCCGCGACCCCGACGGGCGCGGTCGCCCCGCCGGTCCGCGGCGCCTGGCTGGGCGCGCCGGCCGGCCCGGCGGCCGACGCGAACCCCGGCCACGAGGAGCCGGTGACGCACGGGGGCCGCGGTTTCGCGCTGCGGGACGCGGGCGCGGGCGGCCTGTCGGTCCGCGTCCCGGCCCAGCCGGGGCCGTCGGGAGCGCCGGTGCCGGGCCGCCCCGTCCGGCCGGGCGGGGCGGCAGAGCCCGGCCCGGCGGACGCCTACGGAGCGAGGGGCACGGCAGCACGGCCCGGCGGGACCGGCGGCACGGCCCGGGACGGCGGCGCGGACCCGTACGCGGCCGGAGGACCGGCAGGAACGACGGGCCGGCCGAGCTGGGCGGGCGAGTCCCGCAGGACCTCCTACGACGGCGGCACGGACCCGTACGGCACGGGAAGCGGAACCGGTGCGCCGGGACAGCCGGGCCGGGCGGGCGAGGCCGGCGGGACGGCCCAGGACGGCGAGGCGGGCCCGCATGGGGCGCGCGGCGCGGCGGGCCGACCGGGCTGGACGGGTCAGACGGGTCAGACGGGCGGAACAGCCCAGGGCTCCGGCACGCGCGCGTACGGCGCGGGAAGCGGCGCCGACGCGGCAGGGCAGCCGGGCCGGCACGGCGAAACCGGAAGGACGGGCCAAGACGGCGACACGGGCCCGCACGGGGCGCGCGGCGCGGCAGCCCGGCCGGGCTGGACGGGGCAGGCCGGCGGAACGGCACAGGACTCCGGCACGCGCGCGTACGGCACGGGAAGCGAGAGCGGCGCGGCAGGGCAGCCGGGCCGGGCGGGCGAGGCCGGGTGGGTCGGCCAGGACGGCGGCGCGGGCCCGTACGGAATGGGAAGCGGACCCGGCGCGGCGGGACAGCCGGGCGGCGTGAACCCGTACGGCGGCGGAGCCGGTGCCGGGGAGCAGCCGGGGCAGTCCGGCGGGCCCGGCGGCTTCGGCGGCGGGCTGCCCGGACAGCGCGCGTACCCGGGCCCGGCGGGCGGCTCCGGGCTGCCCGGACAGGCCGGCCCGTACGGTCAGCCCGGTCAGCCCGGTCAGCCCGGTCAGCCGGATGGTTCCGGTCACCCTGACGGGTACTCCGCAGCCGGTCACGCGAACCCGGCCGGCGAGGCCGGCCCTCACGCCCCGGGGCGCACCGGCAGCCCCTACGAAGGCGGTTCCGCCGGCGGCCCGGGTGTCCACGACGGTCCCGCCGGGCACGGCGGCCACGGCAGCGCCGGAACCGGACAGCCCGGCGAAGCCGGCAAGCGCCCCCGGGGCCGCGGCATAGGCGCATGGGCCCGGCGGCTCACCGGCGGCCGGAGCGGCGGCCGGGGAGCGGGCGAGGACGAGTGGGGTGACGGCCGCGACGATGCCGGCGCCGCGGATGCCGCCCGCGCCGAGGCCGCCGCGCTGCGCGAGCGCTGGCCCGACCCCGCGTCGGTGCTGCTGACGGCGCTGGGCCCGGGCCCCCGCCTGTGGGAGCGCGGCCCGGACCACCCCGACCTGCTGACCGTACGGCTGGGCACGGCCGACCGGCACGCGCCGGAGAGCGGCGCCCTGCTGCCCTCCGTGCCGGTGACGGTCGGGCTGCGCGAGGCCGGTTCGCTGGGGCTCGCCGGGCCGCGCGGGCGGCTGTCCGCGCTGGCCCGCTCCGTGCTGGCCCAGCTGGCGGCGCTGCACGCCCCCGCGTCCCTGGAGTTCGTACTGATCAGCGCGGACCGGGCGCGCCCGGTCGAGGAGCGGCTGGCGGAGTGGTCCTGGCTGGGCTGGCTGCCGCAGCTGCGCCCGGTGCGCGGGCAGGACTGCCGGCTGCTGGTCGCCTACGACCGCGAGCAGGCCGCGGCCCGCACCGCGGAGCTGGTGCGCCGTCTGGACGAGGGCCCGCTGGGCCCGCACTGGCCGGCGGCGGCCCCGGCGGCGGTGGCGGCCGCGGCCGAGCGCCACGCGGGCCCGTACACGGTGGTGATCGTGGACGGCGACCCCGGTTCGGCGGAGCTGCGGGAGACGGTCGGGCGGCTGGCGGCGGGCGGTCCCGCGGCGGGCATCCACCTGGTGTGCCTGGCGGACGCCCCGGCGACGACGCCGGCGTCCCCGGTGCCGTCGACGCTGGCCACGGCCCGTACGGCGTCCCCGGCGTTCCCGTACTGCGGTGCGGTGGCCCTGCTGAGCGGTGACGTCGCCACGGTGGTGCAGGTGATCCACCGGGCGCCGGGCGGGGGCGGGGCCGCGGGCGAGGGCGAGGCGCCGGCCGGTCCGGCCGTGATCGCGGCCGTCGACGCCGTGTCGCGCGCGTGGGCCGAGCGGTTCGCGCGGGCGCTGGCGCCGCTGCGGATGGCGGACGGCGCGCTGCACGGCGCGGCGGCGCGGGTGGCGGCGGCGCTTCCGCGGAGCGCGCGCCTGCTGGACGAGCTGGGTCTGGCGCGCGCGACGCCGGCCTCGCTGACGGCCCGCTGGGCGGCGGCCACGGACCGCGGCACGCGCCCCGGCGGCCGCGCCGTGGCCGTGCTCGGCGCGGGCCCGCACGGCCCGCTGTCGGTGGACCTGGCGGCGGACGGCCCGCACCTGCTGGTGGAGGGCTGTCCGGGCAGCGGCAAGACCGAGCTGCTGCGCTCGCTCGCCGCGTCGCTGGCGGCGGCCGACCGGCCCGACCGGCTCTCGCTCGTCCTGGTGGACGGCGCGGGCGCGGAGCGCGGCGAGGGCCTGCGGGTGTGCACGGACCTGCCGCACGTCTCGACGTATCTGGCGGCCGCGGACCCGGTGCGCATGCGGGAGTTCGCCCAGGCGCTCACTTCGGAGCTCAAGCGCCGCGCGGAGCTGCTGGGCCGGCTGGACTTCACCGCGTGGCACACCCAGCACGCCGCCGCGTCCGCCGTGCAGGCGGTCGCGCCCCGCCGCCCGGCGGAGGGCTCCGGCGACCTGGACTCCCTGCCGACGGGGACGCTCAAGCTGCGTACGCAGAAGGACGGCCCGTCGCTCACGGCCCAGACGGCCCTGCCGCGCCTGGTGGTGCTGGTGGACGACTTCGACGCCCTGGTCGCCCCGGCCCTGGGCAGTACGGGCCGCCCGGCGGCGGGTTCGGTCGTGCGGGCGCTGGAGGCGGTGGCCCGGGACGGCGAGCGGCTGGGCGTCCACCTGGTGGCGGCGTCGGGCCGCCCGGACCGTACGGCCGACACGGCGGCGGTCGAGCGGGCCGGGCTGCGCGCGACGCTGGAGATCGCGCCGCCGTCGGCGGACGGCACGCCGGGCGACGGGAGCGGCGCGGGCGAGCCCGCTCCGGGCCGCGGCCGGCTGATGCGGCCGGACGACGACGCGACGACGCCGTTCCAGGCGGGCCGGGTGACGGGCCGCATCCCGCGGACGGCGACGCTCCGCCCGACGGTCGTGACGGTGGACTGGCAGCGCATGGGCGACCCGCCCACCCGGCGTCAGGTGCGCGAGCTGGGCAACGGCCCGACGGACCTGGCGTTGCTCGCGAGCGCGTTGCAGCGCGCCGCGCAGTCGGCGGGAGCGGAGGCGGCGCCACCGCTGCTCTGAGTGCTCCCGTGCGCCCGTGACGGCCCATCACAGCCCGGTCACGATCACCGAGTTGACAGCGAAGACGGTATTGCGGCGGCCGGTGACCGGGCGTAGACCTGTCGCACGGGAGACGACCGCGGGCCGCGGTGACGTGCGGCGCGGGACCGTCGGCGGGGAGCTCGTACGGGAGGGGCGGCAATGCGGACTTCGCTTCGTTCGGTGCGCGGGGCGCGCAGCGCTCTGGCACTCCTCGCGGCCGGGACGCTCGCCCTGTCGGCCGCCGGGTGCAGTGACGACGGGGGCGCGCCGGACAGCGGCAGACCGACGTCGGACGCGATCCGGCAGACCGTGCGACTGCCCAGGCTGAACGGGCAGAAGCTCAAGGTGACGGCGGTCTGGACGGGCGCCGAGCAGAAGGGCTTCACGAAGGTCCTGGAGGAGTTCTCCCGGCGCACGGGCGCCCAGGTGGCCTACGTGCCCAGCGGCGACGACATGTCCGCCTTCGTCGGCTCGAAGATCGCGGGCGGCGACCCGCCGGACGTGGCCATGCTGCAACAGCCCGGGGCGCTGCGGGAGTTCGCGCAGAAGGGCTGGCTCAAGCCGCTCGGCGGCGAGGCGGCGGCCGAGCTGGACAAGAACTTCACCAAGGGGTGGCAGGAGCTCGGCTCGTACGGGGGCAAGCGCTACGGCGTCTACTTCAAGGTCAGCAACAAGTCCCTGGTCTGGTACAACACGAAGGTCTTCGACGGGGCCGGGGCCAAGGAGCCGAAGACCTGGCCGGAGTTCCTGAGCACCGCGCAGCTGATCGCGGACTACGGCATCCCGCCGGTCTCGGTGGGCGGGGCGGACGGCTGGACGCTCACCGACTGGTTCGAGAACATCTACCTCTCCCAGGCGGGCCCGGAGAAGTACGACCAGTTGGCGCAGCACCGGATCCCGTGGACGGACCCGTCCGTGAAGGACGCCCTGACGGCGCTCGGCCGGCTCTTCGGCGGGAAGGGCCTGCTGGCGGACGGCAACGCGGGGGCGATCCAGACGCAGTTCCCCACCTCGGTCACCCAGACGTTCACCGGCGGGGAGGAGCCGAAGGCCGCCATGGTCTTCGAGGGCGACTTCGCGGCGGCCAACGTCACCGGGGCCGGGGCGCGGATCGGCAAGGAGGCCAAGGTCTTCCCCTTCCCCGCGGTGGGCGCGAAGGCGCCGGTGGTGACCGGCGGCGACGTGGGCGTGGCGCTGAAGGACGGCCCGGCCGCGCAGGCGCTGCTGACCTTCCTCGCCTCGGCCGACGCGGCGCAGGTGTGGGCCGGGCAGGGCGGCTTCCTGTCCGCCAACAGGAACCTCGCCCTCGACGCCTATCCCGGCGACGTGCTCCGCTCCATCGCCAGGGCCGTGGTCGCCGCGGGCGACGACTTCCGCTTCGACATGTCCGACCTGGCCCCCGCCTCCTTCGGCGGCAAGCCGGGCCAGGGCGAGTGGAAGCACCTCCAGGATTTCCTGAAGAACCCCGGCGACGTGGCGGGCACCCAGCAGAGGCTGGAGTCCGACGCGGCCAAGGCGTTCAAGAGCTGACGGGAGCCCCGCACCATGTCGACCGCGAACGCGGGCGGCGACGCGGCCTCCGGGCCGCCCCGCCCCTCCGGCACCCCTTCCGGCACCCCCTCCACGAGCCCGGGGCCCGCGGGTCCCCCGGCGAGCCCCTCGGCGAGCCCCTCGCCGAAGAAGTCCCGGAGCGTGGCGGGCACCCGCCTCTGGGTGGCCGCCCTGTTCCTGCTGCCCGCGCTGGTCCTGCTCGGCGCGCTCGTCGTCTACCCGATCGGCTACTCCGTCTGGCGCAGCCTCTTCGACGCGAGCGGCGACGGCTTCGTGGGCGTGGACAACTACCACGAGGTCTTCACGGACGACCGGATCCGTACGGCCCTGAAGAACAACATCATCTGGGTGGTCGTCGCGCCGTCGGTGGCCACCGCCCTGGGCCTGATCTTCGCGGTGCTCACCGAACGGGTGCGCTGGGGCACGGCGTTCAAGCTCGTCGTCTTCATGCCGATGGCGGTCTCGATGCTGGCCTCGGGCATCATCTTCCGGCTGGTCTACGAGCAGAACCCCGACCGCGGCGTCGCGAACGCGGTGTGGGTGGGCGTCCACGACACCTTCTCGCCGCCCGCGCCCTTCCCGGGCGCGCACCCCAGGGACGACGGGCTGCTGACGGAGAGCCGCGGGGCGTTCACGACCAAGGCGGTGGTGAAGGCGGGCGGTGCGACCGCGCTTCCGCTGGTGGGCGCGAAGCCCGCGGACATGAAGGGCGCGAAGGACGCCGTTCCGGCGCGGGACGTCGCCGGGAAGGTCACCGGGACGGTGTGGCGGGACTTCACGCGCGGCGGCGGGGGCACGCCGGGCAGGATCGACCAGGGCGAGAAGGCCCTGGAGGGCGTGACGGTGGAGGCGGTCAAGGACGGCCGGACGGTCGCCTCGGCCACCTCTGGCGCCGACGGCACCTTCACCCTGCCCGCCGCGGCCGACGGCGCCCTGCTGCGCCTGCCCGCCTCGAACTTCGCCGCGCCCTACAACGGCGTCGACTGGCTGGGCCCCTCGCTCGTCACCCCGGCCATCATCGGGGCGTACATCTGGATGTGGGCGGGCTTCGCCATGGTGCTGATCGCGGCCGGGCTCGCGAGCGTGCCGCGGGAGCTGCTGGAGGCGGCGCGCGTGGACGGCGCGAGCGAGTGGCAGGTCTTCCGGAGGGTGACGGTGCCGCTGCTGGCGCCGGTGCTCGCGGTCGTGCTGATCACGCTGATGATCAACGTGCTGAAGATCTTCGACCTCGTCTACATCATCGCGCCGGGCGCGAGCCTCGACAAGGCGAACGTGCTGGCCCTGCAGCTGTACCAGTCGTCCTTCGGTACGGACGTCAACCAGGGCGTGGGCAGCGCGATCGCGGTCTTCCTGCTCGTGCTCGTCCTGCCGGTGATGTACGTCAACCTCCGGCGGATCCGAAGGGAGCGGCGGCGATGAGGGAGGCGCTTACGAGAGCGCTTACGGGGGCGGCGCCGATGACCACGAGGGCCACGAGGGGACGGCAGCGATGACCACGCTGGACACGGCCGTACGGGCCAGGCAGTCGCTTCCCGCGCGGATCGCCGCGCGGCTGGGCGGCGGGGTGATGCGGGTCTTCCTCGTCGTGGTCGGGCTGTTCTGGCTGACGCCGACGGTGGGGCTGCTCCTGTCCTCGCTGCGGGACAAGAGAGACATCGCGGCGTCGGGCTGGTGGGAGGTCTTCTCCCACCCGGCGCAGCTGACCACGGAGAGCTACGGCAATCTCTTCGGCAACGACACGGTGATGGAGTCCCTCGGCACCACGGCCCTGATCACCGTGCCGGCGACGGCGCTGGTGATCCTCATCGGCGCTTTCGCCGGATACGCCTTCGCCTGGCTCGACTTCCCGGGCCGGGACTGGTGGTTCATGGCGGTGGTGGGGCTGCTGGTGGTGCCGGTGCAGGTGGCGCTGATCCCCGTGGCCAAGCTCTTCAACACCCTCGGCATCTTCGAGAGCACGCCGGGCGTGGTGCTCTTCCACACCGCGTTCGGGCTGCCCTTCGCCGTCTTCCTGCTGCGGAACTTCTTCGCGGAGATCCCCCGGGAGCTGCTGGAGGCCGCCCGGCTGGACGGGGCAAGCGAACTGCGGCTGTTCCTGCGGGTGGTGCTGCCGCTGGGCGGGCCGGCCATCGCCTCGCTGGGGATCTTCCAGTTCCTGTGGGTGTGGAACGACATGCTGATCGCGCTGATCTTCGCGGACAGCGGGCACCCGCCGGTCACGGTCGCCCTGCAGCAGCAGGTGCGGCAGTTCGGCGACAACATCGACATCCTCGCCTCGGGAGCCTTCCTCTCGATGGCCGTACCGCTCGCGGTCTTCTTCGCCTTCCAGCGGCAGTTCGTGAGCGGGGTGATGGCGGGGGCGGTGAAGTGACGGGGCGGCTCGCCGGGCGGGCGCTCCGCCACGCGGGCGCCTGCCGGCGGACGGCCGAGCCCGTGCCCGTGCCCGTGCCGGGCGCGGACCGCGGAAAGCCCTGCCTCCGCCGCGGCGCTCCACCACCGCGGCGAGAGTCCGGCGGAATGTTCGGACACCGCTGCCACCACCCGCATCCCGCCGCCTCCTAACGGCGTACGTACAGCGATACCGAACCGCCGCGGACGAACACCGCCGCTTCCCTCTCCTCCCGGCAGAACTCCTCCAGGGCGGTCGTCTTCGCGTGCTCCCCCCGCTGCGCGCGGAACCACCGGGTGCCCACGGTGTTGGTGTCCCCCACCACCCACACCCGGCTCCCGGACGGCAGCCGGGCCAGCCGGTCGCGCAGCACGGCGGTGGTGACCTCCTCGCCGAAGAGCGTGCCGGAGGCGGCCGGTGACCGCTTGAGGGTGAGATCGCGCAGGCCGGTGAAGTCACGCGGATAGGCGAGGGCCACGCGGCGCTCGTACAGCGGCAGGAACAGCACCGCGTCCCCCGGCCTCGCCCGCTGCGCGGCCGCCGCGGCGACCGGGGCCAGCTCGTCGCCCCGGCTGGTGGGCAGGCGCTCGCGCTCCTGCAGCGGCAGCTGTGCCACGAAGGCGGCCAGGACGGCCACGGCACCGGCCGCCGTCACGGTCCGCCGCCACGGGACGAGCCCCAGGATCCGGTCGGCGCCGGCCGCGGCGAGCAGGGGTATGCCGGCCAGGCAGAACAGCAGATAGCGGTCGAGGAAGAGCGGCTGGTACTGGGCGGCGGCGTAGAGCAGGACGGGTGGGACGAGGGCCCAGGGCAGGGCGACCGCGGTGAGGCCGAGGGCCCCGCGGCGCGGCGACGCCGGCAGCCGCCCGCGCGCGGGGGCGAGGAGTGCGACCGCGGCCAGGAGGAGCACGGCGCCCAGGACGGGCTGTCCGGGGCCCGCGAACGCCTTCACGAGCGCCTCGGCCTCGGGGCGGCCCGGGGTGCGGATCCAGGAGACCTGGGCGCTCTGCCCCCGGGAGACGATCACCAGCGGTATCAGCGGCAGGCAGGCGGCGGCCGCGGCGCACCCCCAGCGCCGCCAAGTCCTCCACGGCACCCGGGAGAGCAGCAGGGTCACGGCGTGGGCCGCGAGGAGCAGGACCGCGAACTCGTGCAGGAGCGCCGTGCCGGCGACCACCGCGCCATAAGCTGCCCACCGCCCGTACGAGCCGTGCTCGGCCGCACGGACCAGCATCCAGGTGGCGAGCGCGGCGCCCGTGGCGACGAGGGCGTACGAGCGGCCCTCCTGCGCGTAGTGGCTGACGAACGGGGTGACGGCGTAGAGCAGCCCGGCCCACAGGCCGACACGGGGCCGGGCCAGCCGGCAGCCCAGGGCGCCGACGAGCGCGGCGGTGGCGGCGGACGCGGCGACGGACGGCAGCCGCAGCGCGATCTCGTCGGGGCGCACGGCGAGGACGGCGTGCATCAGCGCGTAGTACAGGCCGTGCACCGCGTCGATCGTGCCGAGCACGTGCCACAGCTCCGGCAGGGACCGGCGGGCCACCTGGAAGGTGGCGCTCTCGTCCCGCCACATCGTCCCGCGGTCCAGCCCCCACAGGCCGAGGACGAGCATGACGGCGGCGGGGACGGACACGGCGAGGACGGCGGCGCGGGTGGGGCGGGTGGGCCGGCGGACGGGGCGGGGGCGGGCGGCGGCGCGGGGCCCGGCATCGGGCCGTGCCTGACGGGGAATCAGCCACAGACCGCGCAGCCCGGCCGGCCGGCGGGCGGGGGTGCCCGCGGCGGCTGGCGCGGGCCGGGCGGACGGACCACCGGACGGGCTGCCGGAGGAACCGCCGGACGGCCCACCGGACAGACCACCGGGGGAACCATCGGACGGGCCGCCGGAGAGGCCACCGCGCCGATTACCGGACGGCGCGCCGGACGGGCCGTCCGACGGACCGCTGCCCCGCTCGCCGGGCGACGGCACCTCCGCCCCGCTCCCGGCAGGCCCGCCCGGCTCCCGCCCCGCCTCCGCGCACTCCGCCGGCCCGGCCGGTCCCGCCTGCCCCGCCGATCCCGTCACTCCCACGGCCACTGCCCCTCCCTGCCCCGGCCGGACCCCCGCCGGAGACCCGGCCACACCCGGAATTCCCAATGCCCCGCTTTATACATATTCATCGGTAAAACTGTCTTTCGTGACAGTGAACGAGAGCGGAACCCTGCCCAGCGCGCAGGTCGGCGTCATCGTCATCGGGTTCAACGACGCCGGCCACATCCGCGACGCCGTCCGCTCCGCACTCGCCCAGGGGCCGGCCGTCGCCGAGGTCATCGCCGTCGACGACGCCTCCACCGACGGCACCGCCGCGATCCTCGACGAGCTGGCCGACGGCGACCCGCGCCTGCGCGTCATCCACCGCGCGGCCAACAGCGGCGGCTGCGGCACCCCCCGCAACGACGGCGTACGGGCCGCGACGGCCCCGTACGTGATGTTCCTCGACAGCGACGACACCCTCCCCGAGGGCGCCGTCGACGCCCTCCTCGGCGCCGCCCTGCGCCACCGCGCCCCCGTGGCGGCCGGCCTGTGCGTGCGCCGCGAACTCCCCCAGCGGCGCGACACCGGCTGGCAGCCCGCCCTCTACCGGCGGGCCGCCGTGCACAGCAGCCCCGAGACCCGCCCGGCGCTCCTGCGCGACACCCTGTGCGTCAACAAGCTCTACGCGCGGGGCTTCCTGGCCGAGCACGGCATCGCCTTCCCCGAAGGCCGCTTCCTCTACGAGGACTTCGTCTTCACGGCCCGGGTCATGGCGGCGGCGCCGCGCGTGGCGACCGTCACCGACACCGTCTACATCTGGCACGTGCGGCGCGACGCCGCCGCGCCCTCCATGTCCCTGGACCGCGAGCGCATCGCCAACTGGCAGGCGCGCGTGGCCGCCCACCGGCGCAGCGTCGACGTCTTCCTCGACGCGGGCAGCAAGCCCCTCGCCCGCGCCGCCCGGGTGAAGTTCCTCGACCACGACCTGCGGATGTACGTGCGCGAACTGCCCCTGCGCAGCGCCGGATACCGGCACGCGTGGTGGCGCGTGACCCGCGGCTACCTCGCCGGCTACGACGAGGCCGAGCTGAGCGCCGCCCGGCCGCCGGCCCGCTGGATCGCCCGGGTCGTGCTGGCCGCGGAGGCCCCGCGGGACCTGGGGCGGCTGGCCCAGCTCGCCGCCCGGCCCGCACGGCTGCTGCCGCCGTACGCGGAGGACGACGCCGTCCCCGTCTGGTCGGCGGACCTGCCCGGGGCCGCGCTGGACGGCGTCCTCGGGCCGGAGGCCGTGCCGCCGCACCACCTGCCGGTGACCGTGGACGCCGAACTGCGCCTCGCGGCCCGGGCCCGCGCCCGGCTGCAGCTGCGCGTCCACGACCTCTACGGGCGGCTGGCCACCATCCGTCCCGAGGCCGCGGAGGTCGAGCTGCGCCGCAGGGACGGCGGGCCGGTGCTGCGGCGCGCCGTGCCGCTGGCGGACGAGGGCACGGCGTGGACCGCGCGCGTCGTCCTGCCCCTGTCCGTGCTCGCGGGCCGCGACCGCCGCGACGGCGCGGCCCCGCCGCAGACGTGGGACGTGCGCGTGCGGGTGCAGTGCGCGGGCGGGGCGTTCCGCACGACCGTCCGGGCCGTGGGCGGCGGGCTGCACCGCGCGGCCCTGCCGAGCCTCCGCCACGGCGTCCTGCTGGCCCGGCCCTACGCGACGGTGAACGGCTCGCTCGCGCTGCGCCTGGCGTCGGGCGTGCGCGGCGCGTGGGCGGTGGCGCGGCGCTGACAGGCCGGGGCGGCTTCGCGCCCCGAAAGGGGCGCGGGGAACTGCGCGCCCAGCCACGGACAACTCGCAGTCGAGCTTCATGCCCATGTTCCCCCCTGCCATCGGCTAACGGTCGATTTCCTCGAACAACGCTTCCCACCGGTCGAGCACGGCAGGCAACTGCAGCGGCGAGACGTGCTGACGCGCGGCGCAGCCGTAACGCTCGCGGAGGGCGCCGTCCGCCATGAGCTCCCCGAGCGCGGCGGCGAAGGCCTCCACCTCGCCGGGAGGCACGAGCGTGCCCGTGCGGCCGTGGCGGACCAGCTCGCGGACGCCGCCCGACAGGTCGAAGCTCACGCAGGGGACGCCGAGCGCGGAGGCCTCGGCGAGCGCCATGGGACGGCCTTCGCGCTCGCTGGTGAGGGCGACGACGGAGAGCTCGCGGTAGGCGGCCGCCATGTCCCGCACGCTGCCGCGGAAGTGGACGCGCCCGGCGATGCCCAGGCGGTCGGCCCGGGCGCGCAGCTCCTGCTCCAGCGGGCCGTCCCCGAAGAGGTGCAGCTCCCACTCCCCCGGCTGTGCGGCGGCGGCCGCGGCGAAGGCGTCGAGCAGCCGGTCCAGGCGCTTGACGGCCTCCAGTCGGCCGACCGCGCCGACGCGCCGGGTGTCCAGGGAGGCCCGGCCCGTGGGGGCGAAGGGCAGGGGGTTGGGCAGGACGGTGGCGTTGGGCAGCCGGCGGCGCCGGAACTCGGCGGCGTCCGGCTCGCTGAGGAACACCGCCTTCTCCAGGGCCGGGTAGTGGCGCAGGATGAGCTGGAGGTTCTCGGAGGTGCACGCCTGGTGGAAGGACTCGTGGTACTGCCCGATGCCCTTCAGGTGGGACCACTCGACCGCCTGCAGCCACACCGCCGCCCAGGGCGAGCCGATGACGACCATGCCGTCGCGGACGTCGGCGAAACGGCGGGCCAGCCGCTCCCGCGCCCGCTCCCGCTCCTGCCGCTCGGCGCGCGCCGCCCGCAGCCGCGCGGGGCTCAGCCGCTCGCCGAAGGAGACGGCGCGCCAGGCGGGCGGGGGCGGGGTGCGGTAGAGGGTGGTGCGGCGGTAGGCGGGGGCGGCCAGGAAGGTGTGGGGCTCCGGGCTGGGGCGGATGCCGATGAGTTCGACGCGGTGGCCGCGCTCGGCGAAGCCCTGGGCGAGCGTGTGCAGGACGCGCTGCGAGCCGCCCATGGAGTCGACGTCGATCCCGAGGAGGAAGAGGTTGCGCCGCTTCACCGGGCCTCGCCCCCTGCGAGGACCCGTGCGAAGAACAGGTCCACCACGGTCTCGCTCGACTTGCCCGTCTCGTAGGGGTTGAACCGCTCCCGGAAGCGGGCGTAGGCCCCGGCCCACTCCTCCTGCACCGCCTTCAGGTCCCGCAGGGCGGCGATGAGCTGGTCGGTCGTGGTGAGCATCGGGCCGGGCGCGATGTCGGGCAGGTCGTAGTAGGTGCCGCGGGCGGTGGCGCGGTAGTGCTCGTAGTCGTCGGTGAAGAAGAGGATGGGGCGGCCGAGGTTGGCGTAGTCGAACATCAGGGACGAGTAGTCCGTGAGGAGGGCGTCGGAGGCGAGCAGGAGGTCGTTGAGGTCGGCGAAGTCGCGTCCGTCGCGCACGGCGTGGCCGAGCTCGCGGGGGACGGTGTACCGCTCGTAGTAGTGCGGCCGGACGACGATCGTCCACTCCTCGCCGAGGTAGCGCACGAGCTCGGCCAGGTCGGCCCGGACGGACTCGCCGCTGCCGCGCGCGCCGTCGCGGAAGGTGGGGGCGTAGAGCAGGACGCGGCGGCCGTCGGGGATCTGCAGGCGCTCGCGGGTGGCGGCGGCGCGCTCGCGGCGGCCGGGGTCGTCCCAGCGGACGAGGTCGTCGTTGCGGGGCAGGCCGGTGCGCAGGAGCTCGCCCGTGTAGCCGTTGGCGCGGACGAACGTGCGCTCGAACTCCTCGCTGGGGGCGATGAGGGCGTCCCAGCGGGCGATCGTCTCGCGGTGGCGCTGCCGCCGCTCGGGGCCGGCCAGCCGCAGCTCGGGCACGTCGAAACCCATGTGCTTGAAGGCCTGTCCGTGCCAGGTCTGCAGATAGCGGGTGGCGGGGCGCTTGCCGTAGAGCGTGGGGAAGCCGTGGGAGTCCACCCAGTAGCGGGCGCGGGCGAGGGCGTGGACGTACTCCCAGCTGCCGCGGCGGACCAGCGGGAGCCCCTCGGGGTAGGAGGAGCGGTTGCCGGAGTAGGACCAGACGGCGTGCAGGGGAAGCTCGCGCCGCTGCAGCTCCTCGTGGATGGCTCGGGGGCTGTCCGCGTAGCCGCGGCCCTCCAGGGCCTCGAAGACGACGAGGCCCTCGTCCACGGGCAGTTTCTGCAGCTCGTGGTAGGTGAGGGCCTTGATGCGGGGGCCCGTGACGCGGCGGGTGAGCCGCTGGACGCTGCGCCGGACGGGCTGCAGCCGACCGGCCGCGGCCTCCGCCCGGCCGAGGGCGCCGGCGCGCTCCCAGGACAGCTCCAGCCGGCCGGCGCCGTGCCCCTCGCAGGCCACGCGCACGGTGTGGGCGGCGAGCGGGCCGCGCTGGGGGATCCTCGCCTGCAGCGGGGCGAGGCCCGCGGGGGCCAGCAGGGGGTCGGTGCGGGTGAGGCCGAGGCGTTCGAGGACGACGACGGGGTGTCTGCGGCCGCGGAAGCCCTTGGGGCCGACGGGGATGCGGCGCAGGTCGAGAACGGCCTCGGCGGTGCGGTAGGCGAAGCGGCCGTCCTCGCCGGGCGCGGCGGGGTCGTACGCGAAGGGCACGGTCAGCGGCTCGCCGGTGGTGGCGATGCGCAGCTCGGTGCCGACCGGGCTCGGTGCGGTGAGCAGCAGGGCGGGGTCGTAGGTGCGCAGCCGGATCCGCAGGAGGGGCCCGTCGGGGGCGACTTCGGCCACTTCGTGGCGCAGGGGGCCGGCGGTGAAGGGCTGGTCGTCCAGGCGCCAGGCGGTGATGTCGAGGCCGGCGGCCTCCTCGGCGTTCAGCGGCAGGGACAGGCCCCAGTACGTGCGGCCGGCTTCGCGGACGACGTGGCGGGGGGCGAGCCGGGGCCGGTCGAGGGTGCGGGCGCACTCGGCGGCCTCCTCGTACCGCCCGGCGCACAGCAGGAACTGACAGATCTGCTGTTCGCGGGGCATGGCGGCGAGGGCCTCGGGGGCGATCTCCGCGAGGTAGGGGGTGACGGCGGCGGCGAAGCCGGCGATCCACTCGGGGTCGCGGAAGGGGAGGTCGCCGAGGTAGAGGCGGAAGTCGTGGCGGAGGAACTTCTCGTCCTTCGCGGGCCGCAGGGCGGCGTTGCCGGACTCCTCCAGGAAGGCATCGATGAGCCGGGCGGCCTTGATGCGGTCGACGGCGTTGCGCAGCTTGTGGCGGCTGGAGGAGATGGAGAGCGTGGCGGGGTCGGCGGCGAGCCGCCAGGTGTAGACGGGCCAGGGGACGACGGCGAAGGTGCGGGCGAGGGTGAGGGCGCGGGCGGTGAAGAGCTGGTCCTCGTAGTGCATGTCCTCCGGGAAGCGGAGGCCGTGGCGGGCGAGGAAGTCCGCGCGGTAGAGCTTGTTGGTGGAGAGGTGGTCGAGAAAGAACTCGGGGGCGGAGCGGATGCCGTGGACCAGGCGCACGTCCCCGAAGAGCTCGGGGTACCACAGGCCGGTGGTGCCGGACTCCTCGAAGAGGCGGGTGACCTCGCCGGTGACGAGGTCGGCGCCGGTCTCCTCGGCGGTGAGCAGCAGGGACTTGCAGGCGTGGTACGGCAGTTCGTCGTCGCTGTCGAGGAACATGAGGTGGGGGGCGCGGGCCGCGTCGATCCCGGCGTTGCGCGGGGCGCCGCAGCCGCCGCTGTTGACGGGCAGCCGGATGAGCCGCACGCGGGGATCGGCGGTGGTGAGGCGCTCGGCGGCCGCGAAGGTACCGTCCGTCGAGCAGTCGTCGACGATGATCACTTCGAGGTTGCGCAGGGACTGGGCGAGGACCGACCGCACGGCGCGCGGCAGGCGGTCGGCGTCGTTGTGGACGATCACGACGACGCTGACATCGGGGCCGGGGGCGGGATGTGCGGCGGTCACGGTCACCTCGTCTCGGTGCGGTCCGGCGCATCGCGGGCACGCTCGGGCGGCCCGCCATCCGCGCGGACGGATTCGCGATTACTCAAAGCGTAGACGCGAGCACTGACAGTCACCTCCCCCGAGGGGTCCGAGCGGGTGCGCCAGGCGTGCAGGGCCAGGGCCGCGGTCACCCCGGTGATCAGTACGACGTCGCGGAAGGCGTGCCTGCGGGCCGTCTCCAGGTGCGGCCACGACACCCCGGCGACCTCCGGCAGCAGCGGCAGCCACAGCCACACCGAGCGCGCCGCGGCGGCGCGCACCACCAGCGACGCGGCGAGCGAGGGCAGCACGACCAGCATGTAGTGCTGGAACGACGGCCGTGACACCAGGAACGCCGCGAGCATCAGCAGCGACGCGCACTCCACCAGCCGCAGGGCCGGATCGCCGCCGGCCCGCCACCGCAGGCGGGCGCACAGCAGGACCGCGACCGCCGCGCCGGCCGCGAGCGCGAGGGCCAGCGGCTCCGGCACGCCGAGCCGGGGCAGCACGGACGGCCACGCGGCGTCGAACGGGCGGGCGTACGCGTCCTGCCCGCGCAGCAGGAACGGCAGCGTCCGGGTGAAGAACAGCCCGGGCCGCGGCATCGCCAGGGCCGCCGCCAGCGACACGGCGGCGGGAACGCCCACGGCCCAGGCCAGCGCCCGCCACCGCCGGGCGAGCACGAACAGCAGCAGCAGCGGCACGAGCATCGGCTTCAGCGCTATGGCCGCCCCCACCACCGCCCCGGCCGCGCACCAGCGCCCGTGGCGGGCGAGCAGCAGGGCGGCGGGGAAGGCGACGGCCGACAGGGCCGTCCAGTTGCCGAGGTAGACGACGCCGTGGAAGGGCTCGAAGACGCCGAGCGCCGCGACGACGCCCGCCGCGAGCCGGCTGTCGGCCCGTACCCCGAAGATCCGCAAGGCCAGCACCACCCCGGCAAGGACGAGCAGCGCGGTGACGACGGGCACCGCCCTGGCCAGCGCTTCGTTGCCGAACACGGTCTCGGGGACCGCGGCGAACACCGCGCCCGGCAGATAGAGGAACCGTTTGTCCGCGTACGGCGAGCCGCCGTCGAGCAGCGCCCGCGCCGCCCGTACGACCACCGCGTTGTCTATCCCGGGCATCCGCGGCCCCTGCACCACCCGCACGACGTCCAGTGCGAGCACCAGCAGGGCCGCGGACAGCACCGGCCACGGGGCCCGTCCGCGCAGCCACCTCCCGAGGGCGTCGGGGCGGCTCGCGGCCTCCGCGGCGCTCACGGCGCGACCTCGGCGAGGAGGAAGCCGGCCGGGCCCCGGACGGTCCGGCGCAGGGCCGGATCGCCCCGGTCCAGGCCCGGCCCGCCGTTCTTCTGCAGGACCCAGCGCACGCGGTACTCCTTGAGGATGCCGAGCCGCTCGGCCCGGGAGGTGGCCGGGGCGAAGTAGCGGCGGGTCGCGTCGTGGCGGCGTGCCGCGTCGCGGAGGAAGACGTCGGGATAGGCGGGGGCGACGGTGTACGGCCCGTAGGCGGGCAGCATCCGCAGCGCGTAGTAGTTGTCGGTCATCACCGTCTGCCGCGCGGGCACCTCACGCGCCGCCCAGGTGAACCGCGGCCAGAGCGCGACGGTGTGGATGTGGCGCAGGACGGGCGGAAGGGCCTGGGGGCGCAGGACGTACGTGAGCACCCCCGCTTGCGTCCACGCGCCCGCCAACAGGGCGACGGCCGTCAGCGGGACGAGCGCCATCCGTGTGCGGCGGCTGCCGGTGGCCGCTTCGAGAGCGAGGGCGAGCTGTGCGGGGACGAGGACGGCGGGCAGGATCCGGCCCCACGCCTGATGGCCGCTCAGGCCGCCGGCCGCGAAGACGGCGAGCCCCAGCAAGAAGAAGATCACCAGCGGGTCACGGCGGTCGCGCCGGGCCCGCAGCACGAGCGCGGCCGCGCCGAGACCGATCAGGCAGAACTTCGTCGCGAGGTGGTCGTAGAGCGGCCGGTGGATGCCGTCCAGGCCGCCCGTCCCGAGCAGGGAGAAGAACGCGTAGTACGGCCAGCAGGCGAGCACCGCCGCGGCCAGGGCGCACGCTGCGGCGACCCGTACCCACACCGCCCGTCCGGGCCACGGCCGCGCGCCGAGCAGCACCGCGGCGGCCCCGAGCGCCGCGACGGCGCCCGTGAACTGATGGGTGAGCAGGATCCCGGCGAGCAGCAGCCCGAGCCCCAGGAAGGCCGCCGTGCCCCACGCGGCGGCCGGGCCGCGCCGCAGCAGCGCCCACAGATGGAAGGCCATGCCGAAGGCGAACGTGCTCGGGTAGGCGAGAGTGAGCGAAATCGAGGTGAGCCCGAGGACGCCGCTCCACGCGAAAAGCCTCACTCCGTACAGCAGGAGCAGGCACAGCACCGCCAGCAGCACCGCCGTCCTACTGCGCGTGAACGTCCGCACGAAGGCGTGGACGCCGGTGCCGAGGAGGACGAGCCCGGCGAGCGCTCCCAGGCGCAGCACAGTGAAGGTGCCCCAGCCGGTGGCCGATCCGGTGAGGGCGAGCAGGACGGTCCACGGCGAGTAGTACGGGCTCGGGGTCGGGGCGTCGACCAGGGGGTTGCCGGGGTGGAGGGGATCGGCGCGCAGCCGTTCGAGGACGGCCGCGTGCATGCCGAGGTCGCCGGACCACGGCAGCCGTACGGTCATCAGCAGCAGGAGGACGGCCAGCAGCAGGACGGCGGCGGCAGCGGGCCCGCGGGCCGCCGCTGCGCGGGCCGGGCGGGCGGCCCCGGGCGGGGCCGCCCGCTCAGCGGGGACGGTGGCCGGAAGCACGGGCCGACCTCGTGCGCAGCCGCCACGGCATGACCACCGATTCGAGCTGGACGGCCAGGTTCATCTTCGACTCGCCGGCGGTGCGGTCCTCGAAGTGGATGGGCACCTCCATGACCGTGTACCCGGCCTTGAGCGCGCGGTACTTCATCTCCACCTGGAAGCTGTAGCCGGCGCTGTCGACGGTCTCCAGGTCGATGGCGTCCAGGGCGGCGGCGGACCAGAGGTTGAAGCCGCCGGTGATGTCCCGCACGCGGGTGCCCAGGATCGTGCTGGCGTAGGCGTTGGCCCAGCGGGAGAGGGCCTTTCTGTGCGCGCCCCACGCGTCGGAGAGGGAGCCGCCGGGCACGTAGCGGCTGCCGACGACGACGTCCGCGCCGGTGGCGAGGGCGACCCCGAGCAGCTCGGGGATCTTCTCCGCGGGGTGGCTGCCGTCGGCGTCCATCTGCAGGACGTAGGAGGCGCCTTCGGCGACGGCCCGGGCCATGCCGGCGGCGTAGGCGCGGCCGAGCCCGTCCTTGGTGGTGCGGTGCAGGACGCCCACCCGGGTCCGGCCGGGCTCGTTGTACTTCTCGGCCAGCTGTTCGGCGATGGCCCCGGTGCCGTCGGGGCTGTTGTCGTCGACGACCAGCAGCCGCAGGCCCTCCAGCGGCAGGGCCATGAGCGCCTCCGCCATGGTGGCCAGGTTCGCCGCCTCGTTGTACGTCGGCATGACGACGGTCGTCGCGGTGCTGCCCCACTCGGCGGGCAGCGGGGGCGCCGCGGCGGGGGTGTGTGGTGCGCTCATGGGCTCGGTCCTCGTGGGTTCGTCGGCAGGGGGACTGCAGGGGCCGGAGGGCGTCGGAGGCATCGGAGACATCGGAGACTTCTGGGAGCCGGAGGGAGCCGGGGCCGACCCGGCGTCAGGCGGCGGAGAAGCGGATGGCCGCGTCGGGGATGGCCGTGCCGCACCAGACGCGGGCGCCGTCGCACAGTTCGTTGTCGGCGCCGACCTCCGCACGGTCGCCGATCACCACGCCGTCCAGGGCGGTGCGCGGGCCGACCCGGGCGTCCCGGCCGATCATGCTGGCGCGGATCCGGGCGCCCGCCCCGATGTGCGCGCCGTCCAGCACGACGGACCCCTCGACGTCCGCACCGGCCTCGACGTGCGCACCGGCGCCGACGACGGTCCCGCCGGACAGGCGGGCCCCTTCCTCGACGCGGGCGCCGGGCAGCACCAGGTGCTCGCCCGGTTCGCCGGGGACGGCGGGCGAGCGGACCACCCCGCGGACGAGGTCGGCCGACGCCTGGACGAAGGAGGCGGGGCGGCCGAGGTCCAGCCAGTACGAGGCGTCGACCACGCCGTGCAGCAGCGCGCCGGAGGCCAGCAGGCCGGGGAAGGTCTCGCGCTCGACGGAGACCGGGCGGCCGGCGGGGATGGTGTCGATGACGTCGCGGCGGAAGACGTAGGCGCCGGCGTTGATCTGGTCGGTGACGATCTCCTCGGGGCGGCCGGGCTTCTCCGTGAAGGCCAGCACGCGCCCGTCGGCGTCGGTGGGGACGAGACCGAAGGCCCTGGGATCGGCCACCCTGGTCAGGTGCAGGGTGACGTCGGCCCGGGCCTGTTCGTGACGGCGCAGCAGGCCCCGGATGTCCAGCCCGGTGAGGATGTCGCCGTTGAAGACGAGGACGGGGCCGCGCGGGCCGGTGGTGAGGGCCTCCGCCGCGCTGCGGATGGCGCCGCCGGTGCCGAGCGGCTCCTTCTCGGTGACGTACGTCAGGCGCAGGCCGTGGGCGGTCCCGTCGCCGAAGTAGGGCTCGAAGACCTCGGCGAGGTAGGAGGTGGCGAGGACGACGTGGCCGACGCCGGCGGCCCGGGCGCGGGCCAGCTGGTGGGCGATGAAGGGCACTCCGGCGGCCGGGACCATCGGCTTCGGCGTGTTGAGGGTGAGCGGCCGGAGCCGGGTCCCCTTGCCGCCGACGAGCAGTACCGCCTCTGTCATGCCACTGTCCTCGCCGTCATCTTCGCACTGTGTCAGTTTTTGCGGCAATTTACACTACAATCAGTTCTCTGCGGCAAATGTCTGCTTTGCGTGGCGGCCATACCGGGACGACCGTAATGGGAGAGGCCCTTGCGACCCTTGCGACCAGCGGCGACGTCGGGGCTCGCGGCCCTCGGCCGGGAATTCGCCAAGTTCGGCGCCGTCGGCGGCCTCGGCATCGTCGTCAACCTCGCGGTCTTCAACCTCTGCCGTACCGTCACCGGCCTCCCGGTGGTGCGCTGCAGCGTGATCGCGACCGTGGTCGCCATCGCCTTCAACTACCTGGGCCTGCGTCACTTCGCCTACCGCGACCGCGACCGGAGCCGGCGCAGCCGCCAGGTCGCCCTCTTCGCCGCCTTCAGCGCCATCGGGCTGGTCATCGAGAACGGGGTGCTCTACGTCGCCACGTACTCCTTCGGCTGGGACACCCCGTTCCAGAACAACCTCTTCAAGTTCCTGGGCATCGGCGCCGCCACGCTCTTCCGCTTCTGGTCCTACCGCGCCTGGGTGTTCAGGGCCCTGGCGCCCGGCGCCCCTCACGGCGACCCCTCGAACAGCACCAGCAACCCCGCCGCGTACCACCCCGAGACCACCGCACCCCCACCGTAGAGACACACCCGCACCCCAAGCGGAGCACGGGCGAGCGGCCTGGCCGCCAACAGCAGCAGAACCGGCAGGAACGGCAGCATGAAGCGTGGCTTGGACAGCGGCGAACCCGGCGTCCCCACCATCAGCACCCACGCCCCGGCGACCGCCACGACCAGCTGCCACGGCACCTTCCGGTCCCGCGCCAGCGCCAGCACCCCGATCGCCCCCAGCACCACCACCGCGATCACCGCGGCCGACCGCAGGTCGCCTATCCGGCCCGCGTGCCGGTAGAGCAGCATCCCCTTCAGCACCTGCACGGTGCCCGCGCCGAAGTCGAAGGACTGGCCCCACGCGCGCTCCGCCTCGAACCAGCCGTCCACCCGGCCCACCTTGCTCCCCAGGTACAGCCAGCTCCCCAGCAGCCCCAGGGGCGCCGTCAGCAGCGCGACCCAGGCCCGCCGGCCGCCCCGGCGCTGCACCAGCTCCCACCCGGCGGCCAGCACGACCGTGCCGACCAGCACCGTGGCGCTCGGCCGCACCGTCCCCGCCACGACGCACAGCGCGGCCGCCGTCAGCCAGCGCCGCGCCAGTATGGCCACCAGCGCCCAGATCAGGGCCGCGCTGAACACGCCCTCCGAGTACGGCACCCACAGCGCGAACGCGTACGGCGAGCAGGCCCACAGCGCCACGCACGCGTACCCGGCGCCCGGACGCCCGCCGACGGCGCGCACGAGCCGGAACACCCCCGCGGCGGCCACCGCGGCGCCCGTCCACGACACCACCACCCCGGACCACGCCAGGGACAGCCCCGTCACCAGCCGCACCGACCGGATCAGCCCGGGCACCAGCGGGAAGAACGCGAGCCTGCTGAACTTCGGCTCCCCGTCCGGGCCGTAGGGGATCTCCCCCGGATAGCCGCGCTTGGCGATGTGCAGGTAGTTGCCGCTGTCCCACCGGTACAGCAGCACCTCCGGGCCTCGCCCGAGATGGCGGCTCACCAGCAGGAGCACCGCGAATCCGACCGCCGACACCGCCAGGTAGAGGGCCACCGCGCGGGCCGTCCCGTGGCGCGGGAGCGCGGGCGGCGGGGGCGGCGCGGCGCGGCGCGCGCCGTCGGACAGGGCATCGGAGGAGGGCCCGGACGTCAACCGGGAAACGGCCTTCATCCGTCCCTCTTAGCACGGCAAAAGGACGACCCCGGGGGTTTTGTCCCCAGGGCCGTCCTTTGTTCACTCCGGCGTCAGCCGTGCGTCAATTCGCCGCGGCGCGCGGCCCGGGCGGGCTGCCCGGGCGCACGCTCCGGCACACCGCTCAGGTGTGCGTCCGCAGCAGGGTGCGCATCGTCCGCATGGCCACCGACAGGTTGGCCAGGTCGAACGCGTCCGATCCGTGGATCTCGTCGAGCGTGGTGCGCGCCCGGCTGAGGATCGCCGCGTTCTTCTCCTCCCAGGCCTGGAAGCGCTGCTCCGGCGTCGAGGAGCCGTTGCCCACCGAGAGGATGTCGGCCGTCAGCGCGGCGTGGGCCGCGTACAGGTCCTCGCGGATGGAGGCGCGGGCCATGGACTGCCAGCGGTCCGCGCGCGGCAGCTCGATGATCCGGTCCATCAGCTGGGTGATGTGCAGCCGGTCCCCGAGGTCGTAGTAGACCTCGGCCACGTCCAGCGGCTCCTTGCCGGCGCGGTCGGCGACCGCGACGACGTCCAGGGCCGGGAAGACGGAGGAGAAGCCCGCCACGCGCACGGCCAGCTCGTCCGGCACCCCGCCGTCCACCAGCTCGTCGCGGATGGACTGCCACCACTCCATGTCGGCGCCCTTGAGCAGCTTGGGCAGCTCGGCCCAGACCTTGGCGACGCCGTCGTGGAAGAACTCGATCGTCCCGGCCAGCTCCAGCGGCTGCGGCCGGTTGTTGAGCAGCCAGCGGGTGCCGCGCTCGACCAGGCGCCGCGAGTGCAGCCGGATGCGGGTCTGCACGTCGGCCGCGACCACGTTGTCCAGGCCCTCGACGGCGTCCCACACGGAGCCCAGCTCGAAGATGGCGCGGGCGGCGGCCTGCGCCCGGACGATCTCCTCCAGCGAGGCCCCGGTCTCCTCCCGCAGGCGGTGCAGGAAGGTCGAGCCGCCGCTGTTGACGGTGTCGTTGACCAGGACGGTGGTGATGATCTCCCGGCGCAGGGCGTGGGCGTCGACCTGCTCGGCGAAGCCGCTGCGCAGCGCCTGCGGGAAGTAGGCGTGCAGCAGCCGCTCCAGGTACGGGTCGTCCGGCAGCCCGGTGCCGAGCAGCTCCTCGGCCGTGGTGATCTTGATGTAGGCCAGCAGGACGGCCAGCTCCGGCTGGGTCAGCCCGCGGCCCGCGGAGAGCCGCTCGCGGATCTGCCGGTCGTTGGGCAGGAACTCCAGGGCCCGGTCCAGGTGGCCGTCCCGGCCGAGGCGGCGCATGATCCGCTGGTGGGCGTGGAGCAGGCTGGGGGCCTGTTCCACGGCGTTGGCCAGGGCCACGTTCTGCGCGTAGTTGTTGCGCAGGACCAGCTCGCCGACCTCGTCGGTCATCTCGGCGAGGAGCTTGTTGCGCTGCTTGACGGTCATGTCGCCGTCGATGACGAGCGCGTTGAGCAGGATCTTGATGTTCACCTCGTGGTCCGAGGTGTCCACGCCGGCGCTGTTGTCGATGGCGTCGGTGTTGATCCGGCCGCCGTTGGAGGCGAACTCGATCCGGCCGAGCTGGGTCAGGCCCAGGTTGCCGCCCTCGCCGACGACCTTGACGCGCAGGTCCTGGCCGTCGACGCGGATGGCGTCGTTGGCCTTGTCGCCGACGTCCGCGTGGGACTCGGCCGAGGCCTTGACGTATGTGCCGATGCCGCCGTTCCACAGCAGGTCGACCTGGGCGCGCAGGATGGCCTTCATCAGCTCGGCGGGGGTCATCTTGGTGATGCCCTGCTCGATGCCGAGGGCCTGCCGCACGTGGGCGTTGACCGGGATCGACTTGGCGGTGCGCGGGTGGATGCCGCCGCCCTGGGAGAGCAGCCCTGTGTCGTAGTCGGCCCAGGACGAGCGGGGCAGCTCGAACAGGCGGCGCCGCTCGGCGTAGGAGACGGCCGCGTCCGGGGTCGGGTCGATGAAGATGTGGCGGTGGTCGAAGGCGGCCACCAGGCGGATGTGCTCGGAGAGCAGCATGCCGTTGCCGAAGACGTCACCGGACATGTCGCCGACGCCGACGACCGTGAAGTCCTGCGTCTGGGTGTTGTGGCCCAGCTCGCGGAAGTGGCGCTTGACCGACTCCCAGGCGCCGCGGGCGGTGATGCCCATGCCCTTGTGGTCGTAGCCGGCCGAGCCGCCGGAGGCGAAGGCGTCGCCGAGCCAGAAGCCGTAGGACTGGGCGACCTCGTTGGCGATGTCGGAGAACGTCGCGGTGCCCTTGTCGGCGGCGACGACGAGGTAGGTGTCGTCCTCGTCGTGGCGGACGACGTCCTTCGGGGGCACGACCTCGCCGCCGACCATGTTGTCGGTGATGTCGAGGAGACCGGAGATGAACGTCTTGTACGAGGCGATGCCCTCGGCCAGCCACGCGTCGCGGTCCACCGACGGGTCGGGCAGGCGCTTGCCGACGAAGCCGCCCTTGGCGCCCACCGGCACGATGACGGTGTTCTTCACCATCTGGGCCTTGACCAGGCCGAGGATCTCGGTGCGGAAGTCCTCGCGCCGGTCGGACCAGCGCAGACCGCCGCGCGCGACCTTGCCGAAGCGCAGGTGCACGCCCTCCACCCGCGGCGAGTACACCCAGATCTCGAAGGCCGGGCGGGGCGCCGGCAGCTCGGGGATGGCCTGCGGGTCGAGCTTGAGGGACAGGTAGGGGCGCGGCGTGCCGTCGGCGTTGCGCTGGAAGTGGTTGGTGCGCAGCGTGGCCTTGATGACCGTGAGGAAGGCCCGCAGGATGCGGTCCTCGTCCAGGCTGGCGACCTGGTCCAGGGCGCCGTCCAGCTCCTCCAGCAGGCCGTCGATGAGCTCGTTGCCGGCGCGCTGGAGCGCGGGCGACATCCGGGCCTCGAAGAGGTTGACCAGCAGGCGGGTGGTGTGGACGTTGTTGCTGAGGGTGTCCTCCATGTACGCCTGGCTGAACGGCCAGGCGGCCTGCCGGAGGTACTTGGCGTAGGCCCGCAGCACCATGGCCTGCCGCCAGTCCAGGCCGGCGCGCAGCACCAGGTTGTTGAAGTTGTCGTTCTCCGCGGCGCCGGTCCACACGGCCGCGAAGGCCTCCTGGAAGCGGATGCGGGCGTCGTCGCCCTCGATCCGCTCGGGCATCCGCAGACCGAAGTCGTAGATCCAGGCGGTGGTGCGGTCCGAGCAGCGCAGCTCGTACGGGCGCTCGTCGACGACCTCGACGCCGAGGCGGTGGAGCACCGGCAGCACGGCGGACAGCGAGACGGGCTCACCCGTGCGGTAGATCTTGAAGCGGCGCTCGCCGGGGGCCGCGCCGACCGGCTCGTACAGGCTGAGCTCGAAGTCGCGGTCGCCGCCGGCGACGGTGAGCTTCTCCAGGTGACCGAGGTCGGAGACGGCGCTGCGGGGGCTGTGGTCGGCCTTGTAGCCCTCGGGGAAGGCCTGGCCGTAGCGGCGCAGCAGCTCGGCGGCGCGCTCCTCGCCGACCTCGGCGGTCAGCGTCTCGGCGAAGCCGTCCGCCCAGGAGCGGGCGGCCTCGACCAGGCGGGCCTCGATGCGGTCGGCGTCGGCGTCGGTGAGCTCGCGCAGGGTCGCGCCCGGCTCGACGCGGACGACGAAGTGCAGCCGGGAGAGGACCGACTCGGTGTTCCACGCGGTGAAGTCGACGCTGGAACCGCCGAGCTCCTCCTTGAGGATGTCGATCAGGCGCAGCCGCACCCCGGTGGTGTAGCGGTCGCGCGGGAGGTAGACCAGCGCCGAGTAGTAGCGCCCGTACTCCTCCTGGCGCAGGTACAGCCGCAGCCGGCGGCGCTCCTGGAGGTAGAGCACGCTCGTGGCGATGGAGCGCAGCTGCTCGGCGGCGATCTGGAAGAGCTCGTCGCGCGGGTAGGTCTCCAGGATCTGGAGGAGGTCGCGGCCGTCGTGGCTGTCGGGCGTGAAGCCGGCGTCGGCGAGGACCTGCTGGACCTTGCGGCGGACGACGGGCACGCGGCGCACGGACTCGGTGTACGCGGCGGAGGAGAACAGGCCGAGGAAGCGGCGCTCGCCGACCACGTTGCCGTCGGCGTCGAACTTCTTCACCCCGACGTAGTCGAGGTAGGAGGGGCGGTGGACCGTGGCGCGGCTGTTGGCCTTGGTGAGGACGAGCAGCTTGTGCTCGCGGGCCTTGGCGCGGGCGTCGGCGGGCAGCCGGTTGAACGAGGGGGACGCCGGGCGGGGCAGGTGCGAGTGCGGGCCGCCCGCGCGCTGCTGCTCGTCGTGGTGGGGGTCGGAGCGCAGGATGCCGAGGCCGGTGCCGGGGACGGCGCTGAGCACGTCCTCCTCGCCGCCTTCGGTGGCGACCTTCGTCAGCTCGTACTCGCGGTAGCCGAGGAAGGTGAAGTGGTCCGCGGCCAGCCAGCGCAGCAGCTCGCCGGCCTCGGTGGTGTCCGACGCGGCGACATCGCCGGGGAGGGGCTCGCCGGGGAGGTCGTCGGCGATGCGCAGGGCGGCGTCGCGCATCTTGGACCAGTCCTCGACGGCCTCGCGGACGTCGGAGAGGACGCGCAGCAGGTCGTTGGTGATCTGCTTGAGGTCGCCGCGGTCGGTCTCGCGGTCGATCTCGACGTGGATCCAGGACTCGGTGAGCGCGTCGTGCGGCAGGACGGCGTCCTTGCCGCTGCCGTGGGCTTCGCAGTTGGAGCCGAGGACCTCGAGCAGGCGGCCGGTGACGTCACGGCGCACGATGACCTGCGGGTGGATCACGACGTGGATGCCGCGACCCTGGCGGGAGAGCTCGTTGGTGACCGAGTCGACCAGGAAGGGCATGTCGTCGGTGACGACCTCGACGACGGAGTGGCTGCAGGTCCAGCCGTTCTCCTCGACGGTCGGGGTGTGCACCCGGACGTTGGCCGTGCCCTGCGGGCGGTTCTCGGCGAGGCGGTAGTGCGAGACCGCGGCGCCGTAGACGTCGACCGGGTCGCGACCCGTGAGGTCCTCCGGCGCCGTGTGCAGGTAGTAGCGCTGGAGGTACGCGGTCAGGGTCTCCTGGTCGAGTCCCGCCTCGCCCTTCGGCCCGGTCGGTTGTTGCCCCCCGGCAGGGCTGTTCTCAGCGACGCGGGCCGCCCTCTCGAGCAGCTCTGCCTTGGCTTCGTCCAGCTTGGTCTGCATGTCCTCTGGCTCCTGTCGCGCGCCGTTGCGTGACATAGGTGGTGAAGGCATCACGCCGCGACGCGGGGTCTCCGGTCGTCTTCGACGGTATGCCGGAATGAGGGATGACCGGAGCGGTCCGGGCCGATTCGGCCGAATGCGCTCCGCCCGGGCGACCAGCGGCTTCCCGGGTGCCGTGGCACTCCGGGCGCAGGACAGGGGCGCCGTCGCCCCCGCTGGATATCGCGCTGATCACCCCGTAAGGCTATCGCTCTTCCCCCGGGAGGCGTCACGAGCGGTTTGTGTACAAAACCCGGGGCCCATCTTTGACGATATGGACAGCGCGGTCAGCGGGTCAGCCGCTCAGCCTCCGCGACGGCCTCCACCAGCGTGTCCACGACGGGCACCCCGGCCCCGGCGAGCCCGGCCCGGTCGTGCGAGCCGCCCGTGTACAACACCGCGTGCGCACCCACGTGGGCCGCCGCCACCGCGTCGTCGAGGGCGTCGCCGATGACGACCGTGCGCGCCGCGGGTATGCCCTCGCCCGCCAGGCCGGCGATGTGGCGGGCCATGTGCTCGGCCTTGCTGCCGCCGGAGGGGCCCGTCCGCCCGTCCACCCGGACGAATCTCCGCTCGATGCCGAACATGCGCACGAGCGGCAGGAGGTCCTCGTGCCCGTACATCGACATGATCGACTGGGTGCCGCCGGACTCCTGCCAGTGCTTCAGCAGCTTCTCGGCGTCGTCCGCGAGGCCGCAGCGCAGGTGGTGGTCGTGGTAGTGCCGCTGGAAGGCCCCGTCCATGTGCTCCCACTCGGCGGCGGTGGGGAGGCGGCCCATCAGCCGCTCGTAGAAGCGCGGGATGGGGACGCAGTACAGCGCGCGGTAGCGCTCCAGGGTGATCGGCTCCAGGCCGATCTCCGCGAAGGCGGCGTTCGTCGCCGTCATGACCGCGTCGACGTCGTGAAAGAGCGTGCCGTTCCAGTCCCACACGATGTGGGCCTCGTGCTTCCCCATGCGGAAACTGTACGGGGCGGCTGTGACAACGCCGCCCCCGGATCGGAGCCGGCCCTGAACCGGAGCCGGTCCTACATCAGGTTGGGGATCTCCTGCACGCCGAACCACATCAGCTCGTGGTCCTCGGCCCCGTCGACCGTGAACTGCGCGTCGTCGTCACCGCGGTCGGCGGCGCCCAGCGCCGCGGCGGCCGCCGCGACGTCCTCCTCGGCGTCGCCGGAGTCGATGTGCACGGCCGCGGCCTTCGCCAGCGGCACCGCCTCCGCGAGCCGCACCTCGCCGTACGCGGACTGGTCCAGCCCGCGCTCGGGGTCGGTGGCCACGGCGCCCTCGGGCACGTCGACCGCGACGACCACGCGGCGGCGGGGCGCCTCCGGGTCGGCGGCGAGCAGGCGCAGGGAACCCTGGGCGGCGCGCCCCAGGGCCGCGTACTCCAGCTCCTCGACGTCGTCGGAGCGGTACCACTCGCGCAGGGCCGGAGTGACGGCGAAGGCGTCCAGCGGGGCCGGGCCCAGCACTCCCGCCTTGTGCACCTCGGCGAGACCGGGGAGGGTCAAGGGGACGTAGACGCGCATGACCGCCGCTTTCCTTCGATCCTGGGGACGTTTCGGTTGTGAGGTCAGCATACGGGCGCGGGTCCCCCTTCGAAGTGCAGGTGAGCCGCTTGCGGGCGGCTCCTCGGCACCCCGTGTCGTGCCGTGCGGCACCCGGCCGCCCCGCGCCGCCCCCGGGTCCCCCGAATAGGTGAAACACCCGTGGGCGGCACGGGCCCGGGCTCCGTCCTTGCCGCCCTCCGCCACCCCCGATAGAAGATCACCCGACGGAAGCTACCGCCCGGTAATCCCACCGGGCCAGGCACCGCGAGGGGGCGGCCAGCATGAGGACCGGCATCAACAGGACCACCGGCGGCAGGACGACCGCCCGCACCGGCAGGCCCGCCGCCCGGACGGCACCCGCGCGGCGCACCGACTCCCGCCGCCCGGCCCCGGACCCCGCCGCACGCCGCCGCGAACGCGAGCGCCTGCCGCGCTACTGGTTCGCCGAGCGGCTCCTGCTCACCCTCAGCGGCCAGCGCCCCGTCCACTGGATGCTCGGCCACACCCTGGGCGCCGCCTACGACCAGCTGGCCGCCATGGCGCCCCACGCGCCGCTGCTGCCCGCCCCGCCGGGCCGCAGCCCCGCCGTCAGGCACTGCGACGAGTTCCGCCCCTCCCCCGGCGTCATCGAGGCCTTCGCCCGGATCACCTCCGGGGACCGGCTGCTCGCGCTCGCCTTCCGCCTGGAGCGCTGCGCCGACCAGCGCTGGCGGTGCTCGGCCGTGGAGCTCGGCGGCACCCGCCGCTGACACGCGTGAGGCGGGGCGGGACACCTGGGTGTCCCGCCCCGCCTCATGCCCGAAGGCTCATGCCCGAAGGCTCATGCCCGAAGGCTCACGCCCGGCGAACCGCCGGGATCACTTCTTACGGCGACGGCCGCCGCTGTTCTTCTGCGCCTTGCGGCGCTCGGCGCGGGTCATGCCGTCCGCCGCCGAGCGGAACTCGCCGGTGTCGTCGCTGGCGTAGTCGGTCTCGATCGTGCCGCCCGCACCGTCGACCGTCGGGGCCGAGAAGTGCAGCCGGTCCGGCCGCTGCGGCTGCGCGAGACCCTTCGCACGGATCTCGGGACGGGCGGCGGGGATGGTGTCCTGGACCTTGTCCAGGGACGGCGCGGCCTCCTCGACCGGGACCTCCTCCAGCTGCTGGTCGACCTGGACCTCCAGGTTGAACAGGTAGCCGACGGACTCCTCCTTGATGCCCTCCATCATGGCCTGGAACATGTCGAAGCCCTCGCGCTGGTACTCCACCAGCGGGTCCTTCTGGGCCATGGCCCGCAGGCCGATGCCCTCCTGGAGGTAGTCCATCTCGTAGAGGTGCTCACGCCACTTGCGGTCCAGCACCGACAGCACCACGCGGCGCTCCAGCTCGCGCATGATGTCGGAGCCCAGCTGCTCCTCGCGCGCCGCGTACTGCTCGTTGATGTCGTCCTTGATGGACTCGGCGATGAACTCGGCCGTGATGCCCGCGCGGTCGCCCGCCGCCTCCTCCAGCTCGTCGATGGTGACCTTCACCGGGTAGAGCTGCTTGAAGGCGCCCCACAGCCGCTCCAGGTCCCACTCCTCGGCGAAGCCCTCGACGGTCTCCTGGCGGATGTAGTCGTCGATGGTGTCGTCCATGAAGTGCTGGATCTGCTCCTGCAGGTCCTCGCCCTCCAGGACGCGGCGGCGCTCGCCGTAGATGACCTCGCGCTGGCGGTTGAGCACCTCGTCGTACTTCAGGACGTTCTTGCGCGTCTCGAAGTTCTGCTGCTCGACCTGGGACTGCGCGGAGGCGATGGCCCGGGTGACCATCTTGTTCTCGATCGGCACGTCGTCGGGCACGTTGGCCATGGCCATCACGCGCTCGACCATCTGGGCCTTGAACAGGCGCATCAGGTCGTCGCCCAGGGACAGGTAGAAGCGGGACTCGCCCGGGTCGCCCTGACGGCCGGAACGACCGCGCAGCTGGTTGTCGATACGGCGCGACTCGTGGCGCTCCGTGCCGAGCACGTAGAGGCCGCCGAGGTCCTTGACCTCCTCGAACTCGGCCTTGACCGCGGCCTCGGCCCGCTCCAGGGCGCCGGGCAGCGCGGCCGCCCACTCCTCGACGTGCTCCACCGGGTCGAGACCCATCTGGCGCAGCTCCGCCTCGGCGAGGTCGTCCGGGTTGCCGCCGAGCTTGATGTCGGTGCCGCGGCCGGCCATGTTCGTGGCGACGGTGACGGCGCCCTTGCGGCCGGCCTGCGCGACGATCGAGGCCTCGCGCTCGTGGTGCTTGGCGTTGAGCACCTCGTGCTGGATGCCGCGCTTGGCGAGCTGCTGGGACAGGTACTCCGACTTCTCCACGGAAGTGGTGCCGACCAGGATCGGCTGCCCCTTCTCGTGCTTCTCGGCGATGTCCTTCACCACGGCGTCGAACTTGGCGACCTCGGTGCGGTAGATGAGGTCGGACTGGTCCATGCGGACCATCGGCCGGTTGGTCGGGATCGGCACCACGCCGAGCTTGTAGATCTGGTGGAACTCGGCGGCCTCGGTCATGGCCGTACCGGTCATGCCGGACAGCTTGCTGTAGAGGCGGAAGAAGTTCTGCAGGGTGATCGTGGCGAGCGTCTGGTTCTCGTCCTTGATGTCCACCCCTTCCTTCGCCTCGATCGCCTGGTGCATGCCCTCGTTGTAGCGGCGGCCGGCGAGGATACGGCCGGTGTGCTCGTCGACGATCATGACTTCGCCGTCCATGACGACGTAGTCCTTGTCCTTCTTGAACAGTTCCTTCGCCTTGATGGCGTTGTTCAGATACCCGACGAGGGGGGTGTTGACCGACTCGTAGAGGTTGTCGATGCCCAGCCAGTCCTCGACCTTGGCGACGCCGGCCTCGTGGATGGCGACCGTGCGCTTCTTCTCGTCGACCTCGTAGTCGCCGGTCTCCTCGACGCCCTTCTGCGGGTTGGCCGGCTCGCCCTTCTTCAGGCGCGTGACCAGCTTGGCGAAGTCGCCGTACCACTTGGTGGCCTGGTCGGCCGGGCCGGAGATGATCAGCGGCGTACGGGCCTCGTCGACCAGGATCGAGTCGACCTCGTCGACCACGGCGAAGTTGTGCCCGCGCTGGACCAGCTCCTCCTGCGACCACGCCATGTTGTCGCGCAGGTAGTCGAAGCCGAACTCGTTGTTCGTGCCGTACGTGATGTCGCAGCCGTACTGCTCGCGGCGCTGCGCCGGCGTCATGTTCGCCAGGATGCAGCCGACCGACAGGCCCAGGAACTTGTGCACCCGGCCCATCAGCTCGGAGTCGCGCTCGGCCAGGTAGTCGTTGACCGTGATGAGGTGGACGCCCTTGCCCGACAGGGCGTTCAGGTACGCGGGCAGCGTGCCGACCAGGGTCTTGCCCTCACCGGTCTTCATCTCCGCCACGTAGCCCAGGTGCAGGGCGGCGCCGCCCATGAGCTGGACGTCGTAGTGACGCTGGCCGAGGACGCGCTTGGCGCCCTCGCGGACGGTCGCGAAGGCCTCGGGGAGCAGGTCGTCCAGGCTCTCCCCGTCGGCGTAGCGCTGCTTGTACTCGTCGGTCAGGGCGCGCAGCTCGGCGTCGGAGAGGTTGAGGAAGTCCTCTTCGATGGAATTGACCTGGTCCGCGATGCGGTGCAGCTTGCGCAGGATCTTGCCTTCTCCTGCACGCATGATCTTGCCGAAGACGGACACGTAGGCTAGCTCCTTGCCGGTCGGGCCTGGCACCGGTTCTCCCCCGCCGTGGGCAGGGGGCGGGTACGCGGGCACGACGGGACAGTCCCCGCCGCAACGGCCATCGTAAGCGAGGACCCCGCTGCGCCGGGAGGTCCGTCATCACCCGGGCCGGGTGTCACCCGCGGTGTCACCCGGTTATGGAACGAGCGAATAATCCCGAAGGTGCCGGGCTGAGGGTCTTTACACTCCGCCCATGGACCCCATGGAGCTCACGACCGAGCGTCTGCTGCTGCGTCCCTTCGCCCCCTCCGACGCGGACGCGGTGCACGCCGCCTGCCAGGACCCGGACATCCCCCGGTACACGAGCGTGCCCTCTCCGTACACGCCCGAGGACGCCCGGACCTTCATCGAGGAGACCTGCCCGGCCGGCTGGCGCGACGACACCCTCTACACCTGGGGCGCCTTCACCCGGGAGGACGGCCGGCTCGCCGGTTCGATGTGCCTGGTGCGGCTCGCACAGCTGCGCTCCCCCGAACGCCAGGCCGAGCTCGGCTACTGGACCGCCAAGGAGCGGCGCGGCCGCGGGTACACCGCGGAGGCGGCCCGCGCGGTGGTCCGCTGGGCCTTCGGGACCCTCGGCGTCGAGCGCATGGAGTGGTACGCGGAGGCGGGCAACGAGGGCTCGCGCGCGGTGGCCCTGAAGACCGGCTTCCGGATGGAGGGCGTCATGCGGTCGAAGATCGTCTACGGGGGCACGCGGCGCGACGCGTGGACCGGCTCCCTGCTCCCCTCGGACCTGGGCCTGCCCACCGCCGCCCCCTACCTGCCGTTTCCCGAGCGCGGCTGACCGGCTGCCTGGCGGCCCCGGGCGCGAGCCCGGCCGTTGTCAGTGCCCCCGCCTAGGGTGGCCGCCATGACAACTGCCGCCTCCGCCAAGGCCCGTAAGCCCGAGCACCACCTGTCCGCCGATGACGCGCGCCGGCTGGCGCTGCGCGCCCAGGGCCTGCTGGGCGCGCCGGACCGGCGGGCGGGCACGCGCGGCGTGCTGCGGCGCCTGGGGGCCGTCCAGCTGGACACGATCTCGGTGCTGGCCCGCTCGCACGAGCTGGTGCCGTACGCACGGCTGGGCGCGGTCGGCCGGTCCACGGTCGAGGAGGCCTACTGGTCGGGGGACCACGCCTTCGAGTACTGGTCGCACGCCGCGTGCATCCTGCCCGTCGAGGAGTGGCCGCTGTTCGCCTTCCGCCGCCGGGCCTTCCAGGCCCGCGGCCACCGCTGGCACGTCATGGAGGACGCCGAGCGCTCGTGCGCGGCGGTCCGCGACCGGCTCAAGGCCGACGGCCCGCTGACGGCCACGGAGCTGGGCGGCGCCAAGAACGGCTGGGGGCACCTCCCAGCGGTAGCTGGGGGAGAGTGGTACGACTGGTCCGAGACGAAGATCGCGGTGGAGTGGCTGCTGGACACCGGCGAGGTGGTGTGCACCCGCCGGCGCGGCTGGAAGCGCGTGTACGACCTGGCGGAGCGCGCCGTCCCCACCGCCCTCTTCCACGACAACCTGGACGACGCCGCGTGCATCCGCCGCCTGGTGGCGCAGGCCGGTGCCGCGATGGGCGTGGCCACCCGGGCGGACCTCGCGGACTACCACCGCCTCAAGGGCGAGCAGGTGGACGCCGTCATCGACGACACCGGTCTGGTGCCGGTCGAGGTGGCGGGCTGGGCGAAGCCGGCGTGGGCCGACCCCGCGCTCCTGGCCGAACAGCCGCGCGGCCGGCACCGCACGACGCTGCTGTCGCCGTTCGACTCGCTGGTCTGGGACCGCCCCCGCACGGAGCGGATCTTCGGCTTCACGCACCGCCTGGAGGCGTACGTCCCGAGGGAGAAGCGGATACACGGCTATTTCGCGATGCCCCTGCTGTCGGGCGGCCGGCTGCTCGGGCGTGTCGACCCCGCGCGCGACGGAGCCACGCTGGTGGCCCGCCAGGTCTCCCTCGACGGGCCCAAGGCCGTGGCCCCGATGGCCGCGGCGCTGCGCGAGGCGGCCGAGTGGGTGGGCTGCGACGCCGTCCGGATCGAGCGCTGCGACGACGCGAAGCTGGCCGCAGCGCTGATCACCGCCCTGGATTAGCTAACGGATCTCCAGGATCTTCTCGCGCATCGCGTACACCACCGCCTCCATCCTGGAGTGCAGCTGCAGCTTCTCCAGGATGTTGCGCACGTGGTTCTTGACGGTGTTCTCGGAGATGAACAATTCCTTGGCGATATCGCGGTTGTTCATTCCCGTGGCGACGAGCTTGAGGACTTCCAGCTCGCGGTCCGTCAGCCGGGGCGCCGGCACCAGCCGGCGCTCGTCCGTGCGCTGGATCATCGACTTGAACTCGGTGAGCAGCTTGGACGCCATCGACGGGCTGATCTGCGACTGCCCGTCGGCAACGGCCCGGATGGCGGTCGCCACTTCGTCGGTGGAGATCTCCTTGAGGAGATAGCCGGTCGCCCCGGCCTTGATGGCGTCGTAGAGGTCGGCTTCCTCATCGCTGATCGTCAGCATGATGATTTTCGCGCTGGGGGCCACCTCCTTGATGGAGGTGCACGCCTCGATGCCGCCGCGTTTGGGCATGCGTACGTCCATCAGCACGATGTCGGGCAGCAGGTCCGCCGCCTTGTCCACGGCCTCCGCGCCGTCCCCGGCCTCGCCGACGACCTGGATGTCCTCCTCCTGCGCCAGGACGATCTCCAGGCCCCGGCGGAAGAGCGCGTGGTCGTCCACGACCAGGACCCGGATGGGCTCCTCGCGCGCCGCTCCCCTGCCCGTGCAGGCCTCGTCGTCGTCCTCGCCGGGCTCGAGTACGGGCCCGAACCTGTCCGCCATTGTTCCTCCCCCTGAAGACCCCTGAAGGCCCAGAGCCCCTCGCGGTTGCACTGTGTTGCGTGCTGCGCCGCCCAACCGGTTCCCCGGCGCCGGTGGTTGGCCGTCGGGTCATGATTTCATGCCGGGGGGCCGGATGCCGCTTCCGTCGTCGCACGACGGCGCCCCGGGGGCGCGGGGGGCGCGCCCCGAGGGCACCGGACCGACGGTTACGGCAGATGGCGCGGGAGGCCGGAGCCTCCCGGCTCAGCCGCCCAGCTCCCCGCCCGCACCACCGGGCTCTCCTTCGAAGAGCGGGTCGGCATTGAGGTGGATGACGCCGTAGTCGTAGGCGTGCCGCCGGTAGACGACACTGGGTTGTTTGGTGTCGGAGTCGACGAACAGGTAGAAGTCGTGCCCGACCAACTCCATTTCGTACAGCGCCTGGTCGAGGGTCATGGGCGCTGCGGCGTGGGTCTTCTCGCGGACCACCAGGGGGCCTTCGCCCCGGATCTCCAGGGATCCCATGCGGGTGACCGGCACCCCGTCCGACGCGTGCTCGACGGCGAGTTCACCGCTGTCGGTGAGCTCGGCGGCGCCGATGACGGTCGAAGCGACATCGCTCGCGGGGATGCGGCCGTTGCCCCGCCGGGTGTGGCGCTTGTCGTTCTGCTTGCGCAGTCGTGCTTCGAGCTTGCTGGTGGCCAGGTCCAGTGCGACATACGGATCGGTTGCTGCGGCCTCCGCCCGGATCACCGGTCCACGGGAACGCACCGTGATCTCCACCCGGTCGGAGCGGTCGGCCTGCCTGGGGTTGGGCTCCTTGGACACCTCGACGTCGAGGCTGATCACCTTGCCGTCGAGCTTCTGGATCTTGTCCAGCTTCAGCTTCTCGGCCACGTGCTTGCGAAAGCGCTCGGGCACCTCGGTCTTGCGGCCTTTGACGACGATGTCCACGCAGAACTCCGTTCCCGGATCGCCCCGCCGAAGGTGCGGAGCGCATCCCTCTTGCATCAGACTCCGGGGATACCCGGAGCCACCGACTTGGCGGTTTTCACCTCCTCCTCCCCCATCGGCAAGGTCTGCACCCCATCGACTTCAAGCTTCCGTGAAAGCGAGCGAAGCGCGCCATTCGGAAATGCGAGGCATAGCCCCTGCCATTCCTCACAACCGAACATATCTCGCTCGGACGCCTGTCGGTAGCCCCTACCGGGACGTACCTCCATTCAGGTGTTTCCCTGCCGTTACCATCAGCAACGAATGACGTTGCCCTTCAGTTCCGCTTCTTTTCGGCCTCGCGCGGGGGAACTCCGGACGCGGCCACGACGGCGGCGCCCAGCACTTCTGCGCCCGCGAGGGAGACGGCACGGGCCGCCTCGGCGAGCGAAGCCCCCGTGGTCATCAGATCGTCTACCAGCACCACCGGCCCCTCGCGCATCAAGAGTCCCTCTCCTCCCATGCGTACCCCCAGTGCACCGGCCACATTCGCCCTGCGCTGCCGGGCGCCCAGCCCGGCCTGATCGGCGACGGCCCTGCACTGGCGCAACACGGGCGCCGCGCGGGCGGGCAGGCCGCCGGCACGCAGGGCCCGCGCGGCGGCGAGGGCCAGGCGCCGGCCGGCATCGTGGCCCCGGGCCGCGACGGCACGGCGGGCCGAGGGGACGGGAACGAGCAGCAAGGGTCTTTCACCGGCCTCCAGGGCCCCTCCCCCGCCCCACCGGCCACCACCCGGACAACTGGCCGCAGCGCGCACCGCACCCGCCAGGGCAGCCCCCAGCGGCCCCGCCAGCCCCAGCGCTCCGCGCTCCTTGTGCGCGAGCAGGGCCGAGCGCACCGGGCCCTCGTACCGCGCGGCGGCATGGACCGGCGGCAGCCCGGCCGGCACAGGATCCGGCCTGACGCGCCACGCCGCACCCGCGCCCGGCACCGCGCCTCCGCCCAGCGCCGCCCGGCACGCTTCGCACAGCACGGACCGCGGCCGTCCGCACCCCGCGCACTCGCCCGGCAGCACCAGGCCCGCGATCTCCTGCCACCACGCGCGCACAGATCCACTGTCCCGCCGGCCGCGGCGCCCCGCCACCCCTGTGGAAAACCCTGCGCTGCGCAACCGCGCCCGGCGGCTAACCCGGGTAGACCGGCGCGGAGCCTTCCTTGGTCACCAGCTTCCAGTTGCTGTCCGGCAGCAGGCGTACGATCCCGCCGTCCCGCTCGGCCACCAGCGCCGGCGCCTTCGCCGTGCTCTCCGAGGCCGCTACGCCCCGCACTCCCGTGATGCCGGGCAGTGCGGAGGTGTTCGACAGCGAGCCGTCCGTGTCGATGTACTGCAGCTGCTGCAGCCCGCCCTGTTCGTTCCCCGCGACCAGCAGCCGGCTCCCGCCGGCCCACGACACCGCGTCGACCTGCTCCAACCGCGGGGCCACCGAGCGCAGTTCCTGCACCGACAGGCTCAGCCGCCCGGAGCCCGCGTGCCGTTCGACCCGCCCCAGCTTCAGGCTCGTACGGTCGTCCTTGGTCACCAGCAGCGCGATCCGCACGCCGTCGGCCGCCACCCGCAACCCGGTGATGCGCCCGTCGAGCCGGGGCACCTGGACCTCCTCCGGGGTGCCCGTGCCGCCGGGCAGCCGCAGCAGCCGCGGCCGCTCCGGGTCCTGGTCGGCCACCCACAGGTCGCCGAGCCCGTCCCAGCTCGGGGCGGTCAGCCCGGCCTTCGCCCCGCCGCGCGCGGTCACCCGGGGCTCGCCCAGCGCCGATCCGGTCTCCAGGCGGGTGACGTACAGCGCCTGGCCGTTGGCGGCCACGCCCGCGGCGTGGTGCTCGCTGCGGTCCACTCCCACCGACCTCAGCTGCACGGCCCCGTCGGCTCCGAAGGGTCCCGGCACCCGCCGCGGCTCCTCGTCGCCGTCGGCCAGGCTCACCATCCGGTGCTGCGCGTCCACGAAGTACTGCTGGTCGGCGCCGCGGCCGGCGGCCTGGTCGGGCGCGTACTTGCGCGCGTCCTCCCGTCCCAGCGAGCACAGCTGCGAGCCGTTGTCCCGCTGCAGCACCACCTGGCCGACCTTCGCCGACTGGTCCTGGACGGTGTACAGGAGCTGCGCGGCCATGCGCAGGCACTGCGCCTGGTTGGTGCCCGCGGCCTTATCGTTGAGCCGGATCCTGAGGGCGTTGGAGTCGTCCACGGAGAGCCGCCGGTCCACGACCTTGGTGCCCGTCGGGAACGCCGTCGCGGCGACCGGGTCCAGCCAGTTGGTCGGCCCGTCCAGCAGCGCGTTGACCGTGGACGTCACGGGGTCTATGCGCTTGCGCAGGTAGACGGGGTCGGCGACGAGCACGTCCCGGCCCTTGCCGGAGCCGGACGTGCCCAGCTCCGCGAAGTAGTACTTGTTGACGGACCGGTAGATCCGCTGGAAGTCGGCGAGGCCGAGCACCAGCCCGGCCGGCAGCCTGTCGATGCGCCACTCGCCGCCCTCGCGCGCGACGTGGATCCGCTCCTTGTACGAAGCCTCTTCCGGCTTGTAGGCGTGCTTGGCGTCGATCCTGGCGACCTGCTTGCCGATCAGGGTGATCGTGTAGTCCCGGTCACGGTCGCCGGAGTGCTCCACCTGCACCTGCGGCGGCTCCGCCAGCACGACCGTGCCCCACGAGGGGTCCCACTCCCGCTGCTTGCCCTTGGCCAGGTACATGCGGGCCGTGCCGTAGTCCGGATCGTCGCTGGTGGTGGCCTCCAGGAAGCCCGTCACCAGCTCCTGCGGCCGCTCGCCCTTGTGCGGCGGCACGCCGTAGACGCGCACCTGCGAGTCCGCGTCGGCGCGCTGCGACGAGTCGACCGCCGTCACCTCGCCGCTGTCGGGCATCGAGGCGCACCCGGCCAGCAGCGCGGCGCTGACGGCGAGCGCGCCGAACCCCGCGGTCCGCCGCCGCGGGCTGCCCGCCCGTCTGCGGCGATTGCGTTCAGCGCCCACGCGCCCGCCCCTCACGTTCCCCCGCGGCCCCAGCCGCGGGCTTGCCGCCGTCCTGGCTTCCCGGGCGCACCACACGGGCACCACTGCCCGGCAGCGCCGCAGGATCCACGGCGGGCACGTTCTTGTTCTGCGGCGGTACGGGCGTCAGCCCGGCGCCCTGCGGCGGCACGCCGCCGGACCGCCCGGCCACGGCCACCGGCACCCCGGCCTCGCTCAGCCCGCGGTTGCGCCGGGAGTCCTCCGGCTCCAGCGGGATCGGCGATCCGCGCAGGGTCTCGCCGGCCGTGCCCGGCAGCGTCAGCCGGAACTGCGAACCGCCGCCCGGCTCGCCCCACGCCTGCAGCCAGCCGCCGTGCAGCCGCGCGTCCTCCACGGCGATCGACAGGCCCAGGCCCGTACCGCCCGTGGTGCGGGCGCGCGCGGGGTCGGCCCGCCAGAAGCGGTTGAACACCCGGACCGCCTCGCCGGGCTTGAGACCCACGCCGTAGTCGCGGACGGCCACCGCGACCGCGCCGCCGGCCGCAGCCAGCCGCACGACCACGTCCCGGCCCTCGCCGTGCTCCACAGCGTTGACGACCAGGTTGCGCAGCACGCGCTCCACGCGCCGGGAGTCCGCTTCCGCGATCACCGGCTGCTCGGCGCCCTGCACCAGCAGCTTGCTGCCCTTGCGCTCCGCGAGCGGCAGCGCCCCTTCGATCACACGGTTGACGACGTCCCGCAGATCGATCGGCTCGGCCTCCAGGGCCGCGGCCCCCGCGTCGAACCGGCTGATCTCCAGCAGGTCGGCCAGCAGCGACTCGAAGCGGTCGACCTGCCCGTACAGCAGCTCCGCCGAGCGCGCGGTGACCGGATCGAAGTCCTCACGGGCCTCGTGGATGACCTCGGCGGCCATGCGCACGGTCGTCAGCGGCGTCCGCAGCTCGTGCGAGACGTCCGAGACGAACCTGCGCTGCATCCGCGACAGCTGCTCCAGCTGCTGGATCTTGACCTGGAGGTTCTGCGCCATCTTGTTGAAGGCCTCACCGAGGCGCGCGATGTCATCCTCACCGGTGACCTTCATGCGCTCCTGCAGGACGCCCGCCGCCAGCCGCTCGGAGATGCTCGCGGCCATCCGCACGGGCGTGACGATCTGCCGCACCACGAGCCAGGCGATGGCCCCGAGCAGCACGACCACGAACACCCCGGCCGTCGCGAGCGTGCCCTTGACCAGGCTCAGCGACTTCTCCTCCTGGGTGTACGGGAAGAGGTAGTACAGCTGGTACGCCTTGCCGTTGGGGTCGTACATCCGCTTGCCGACGACCAGCGCCGGCTCGCCCTCGTCCGAGGAGTTGTGCTTGACCGACGCGGACTTCCACAGCGCCCCGGTCTTGGAATCCACCTGTTTCCGCAGGTCGGCGGGGATGCTGGCCTCGGGGTCGATGTCACCGGAGGCCCGCGGGCCGCGCGCTCCGGCGGACGTCATGTCGTTGTACCCCAGGTCGCCGTAGACGAGGTCGCCGCCGCCGGAGCTGAGCGCCACCACGTGGTAGACGCCCTGCCCGCCGCTGGAGAGCTGCTGCACCTGGGCCGTCAGCCAGGCCCCGGGATCCGTGCCGCCGCGGCTGCCCGACTGGGCGTCCTGCCCGCGGGTGTCCCCCGCGGTGTCGGCGGCGTCCCGCGCCGCCTTGAAGCCGCCCTCGGCCTGGCTCTGCGACGCATGCCGCTTGGCTTCCAGCAGGCCGTTGCGGACCTGCCCGATGACCACGACGCCGAGCAGCAGCACCACGCCCATCGACATCAGCAGCGTGGTCGCGACGACCCGCAGCTGGATGTTGCGCCGCCACAGGCGCATCGCGGGCAGCAGCGGACGGCGCACCCAGCGCACGTACAGCCTCAGTACCGGGTGGACCGGCCCTGCGGCCGCGCCGTCGGACAGCATCCGCCCGGCCCGCCACAGCCGCCGGAAGAAAGATATGCCGCCCGCCGTCTCGACGGGCCGCCCCACGCCCCGCTCCGGGGCGGCACCGTTGCCCGACATGTCAGCTCGGCCCGGCCTTGTAGCCCACACCACGGACGGTCACCACGATCTCCGGCCGCTCCGGGTCCTTCTCGACCTTGGAGCGCAGCCGCTGCACGTGCACGTTGACGAGGCGGGTGTCGGCCGCGTGACGGTAGCCCCACACCTGCTCCAGGAGCACCTCACGGGTGAAGACCTGCCACGGCTTGCGGGCGAGCGCGACCAGCAGGTCGAACTCGAGCGGCGTCAGCGCGATCGACTGCCCGTCGCGCTTGACCGAGTGCCCGGCCACGTCGATGACCAGGTCCCCTATCGCCAGCTGCTCCGGCGCGGGCTCCTCGGAGCGGCGCAGACGGGCGCGGATCCGCGCCACCAGCTCCTTCGGCTTGAACGGCTTGACGATGTAGTCGTCGGCCCCCGACTCCAGGCCGACGACGACGTCGACCGTGTCGCTCTTCGCCGTCAGCATCACGATCGGCACGCCGGACTCGGCGCGGATGAGCCGGCAGACCTCGATGCCGTCCCGGCCGGGCAGCATCAGATCGAGCAGCACAAGATCGGGCTTGACCTCACGAAAAGCAGCAAGTGCCTTGTCGCCGTCCGCTACGAACGACGGCTCGAACCCCTCACCACGCAGCACAATGCCGAGCATCTCGGCCAGTGCGGTGTCGTCGTCGACGACAAGGACGCGTCCCTTCATATCGACATCATCCCATTTTCGCATCCGGTCCATAGAGCCGGGTGACGGAGCTCACCTGGCGCGACTGACACACTTCGGTGTGTCCCGTTGACCCGGGACACCGACAGCGTTCGCCGCCAGGGGTGGACAGTACACGTGCGGATCAGGCCGGCCCACTCCCGGATCCCCGCTGTGACCTGCCGCAGAGCTCCGCCAGCCCCGCCCGGGTCACCGGCGAGACGACTCCGTTCTCCGTGACGATGGCAGTCACCAGTTCCGGTGGTGTGACGTCGAACGCAGGGTTGTACGCCTGCGTCCCCAGGGGAGCCACCGGCACCCCCGTGCCCGGCTCCGCGCCTGCCCCCGGCGGCACGACCGTAAACTCCGTGATCTCGTGCCCCGGGCGCTGCTCCACCTCGATCTCCGAACCCGTCTGCGTACCGAGGTCCACGGTCGTCACCGGCGCCACCACGAGGAACGGCACGTGGTGATAGCGGGCCAGCACAGCCAGCGGATAGCTGCCCACCTTGTTCGCCACGGAACCGTCCGCGGCTATCCGGTCCGCACCGATCAGCACGGCATCCACCTCGCCCGCGGCGAACAGCGACCCCGCCGCATTGTCGGCGAGCAGCGTGTACGCCATCCCGGCCCGGGCCGCCTCGTACGCGGTGAGCCGCGCCCCCTGCAGCAGCGGTCGCGTCTCGTCCACCCACAGGCGCCTCAGCCGCCCCACACGGTGCGCCGCGCCCGCCACGGCCAGCGCCGTGCCCTCGCCCCCGGAGACCAGGGCACCGGTGTTGCAGTGCGTGAGAACCCGGAACCCGCCGCCGGGCACCAGCTCCTCCAGCAGGGCCAACCCGTGCGCCGCCATCCGCGCACTCGCCTCCGCGTCCTCACGGTGCAGGGCACGCGCCTCCGCGAGCGTGGCCGCGGCGGCCTCCTCGGGCCCGCCACCGTCCTTCAGGGCCTTCTCGTACGCCCCCAGGGCACGCCGCACCCCGTAGGCGAGGTTCACGGCCGTGGGGCGTGCGTGCGCGAGCAGGTCGGCTGCCTCCACGACGTCGAAGCCGCGGACGGCGGCCAGCGCCACCCCGTACGCCCCGGCGATGCCCAGCAGCGGAGCGCCCCGCACGGCGAGCACACGGACCGCGTCGACCAGCGCCGGCACGTCCGTGCACACCAGCCCGACCTCCTCCGCGGGCAACCGGCGCTGGTCCAGGACCACGAGCACGGGTCCCTCCGGCGGCTCCTCCCATCTCAGCGCTGGAACGGAGCCGGGCTCGACGGACGCCATGGATGCCGCGAACTGATCAGCCATCCATCCAGTCTGCCGCTCGTGCCCCGACTATTGAAGGTCGCCTTGGGATTACTCCCTCGTACGAGCTCGCGAGCCGCTCGGATCACCGTGACACGATTGCCGGAAGTCGCTCGCCGCCGAACCGGCGGACGGGCGGGCACTGAGAAGGAGCGAGACGCACATGACTGACTCTCCGGGCCGGACCTCGCCCGGATCCTCCCCGTCCGACGAGCGCGACCCGGCGGCGACGCAGGAGGCGACACAGGAACAGAAGCAGCCGGAGCAGGCACAGGCACAGACAGAGACCCAAGGGCAGGCACAGGCGCAGGAAAGAGCCCAGTGGGCACAGGAACAGCCGCCACCGGGTGACTGGTCGACCTCCTCCCCGAGCCCGCCCCGCCAGCGCACACGCGCCCGGGCGAACACGTCCTCGGGAGCGCCGGGGGCGCCGGGTGCGGGTGCACCGGGTACACCGAGCCCACAGAACCGGGCAAGCCGTGGTGGTGCGGGACCGCAGCCGGGCTGGAACCAGTGGGCGGGGGGCCGGCCGCAGGCGCCCCAGCCCGGGGTGATCCCGCTGCGCCCGCTGCAGACCGGGGAGATCGTGGAGGGCTCGGTCCGCACGATGCGCCTCCACTGGCGCTCGGTCGTCGGCATCTCCCTGACGGTGGCCGTGGGCACGCAGACCGTGGCGACGGTGATCGAGCGGTTGTGGCCACGCGGCACGAAGGAGCTCGACGCGCTCAACGGGGAGACCCCGCAGACGCCGAAGGAACTGGTCGACGCCATAGGCAACGGCCTCGGCAGCCTCGGGGTGACCTGGCTGCTCAGCCTGGTCGGCTCCATCACCGCCGCAGCCCTGCTCACGGTGATCGTCAGCCGAGCGGTGCTCGGCCGCCCGGTCACCGCCCGGGAGGCATGGCGGAGCGCCAGGCCGCAGCTGGCACGGATGGCGGGGCTACTGGTCCTGGTGCCGATGCTCCTGGTGGGTGTGTTCGCCGTAGGTATCGTCTGGGGCCTGCTGGCGGCCGCGGCCGGAGCCGAGCAGGCAGGGATGTCGCTCATGGCTCTGGGCGGCCTGGTGTCCATGGCCGTGGCGACCTGGCTCTGGATTCGCTACAGCCTCGCCGCACCGGCGCTGATGCTGGAGAAGCAGAGCGTGCTCGGAGCAATGAGGCGGTCGGCGAAGCTGGTGCAGGGCGCCTGGTGGCGGGTCTTCGGAATCCAGCTCATGTCCGTGATGATCACGCTGCTGGTCGCTCTCATGGCCCAGGCCGTCGTTATCGTCTTCGACGTCCTCATCCACGGTTACGGAGAACAGTCGGCTGCCGATGCGACCGACTGGGCCTCTCTCATTTCCATCGGTATAGCGGCGGTCATCAGCGCCACGATCACGCTTCCGGTCACGGCCGGCATGACGGCGCTGCTGTACATGGACCAGCGCATTCGACGCGAGTCCCTCGACATCGAGCTCGCACGGGCGGCGGGCGAATAAGAGCAATTGCTGCTGCTCGGCTGCATTCCTTCCTGAAGGAATGCAGCCGAGCAGGCAAGGGGATTCAGGGAAAACGTCCTGAACGCAAAAATGCCTCAGGCCCCGAGTGATAACACTCGGGGCCTGAGGCTGAAAAATTGTTCGGCG